>JACSRW010000004.1 GCA_014879565.1 Chitinophagaceae bacterium | reverse complement strand
GTAAAAAATGAAAAATAACTTCTGCCCGGATACTGAAAATAAACGGTATCCGTAAATGGCGGGGTCCGCAGGGTAACCTGTACATCATTGTCCGGCAGATCCGGATTGTAGGAAATCTCACTGGAAGAACTGCTGACGCCCAGCCATTCATCCGCAGCCGCTGAAATATACCGGGCCACAACCAGTACATCATTGCCGGCGCGGGCAAATGAGATTAATTCATCCAGTTCTTCGCGGTCTGCTCCAAACCGGTCACTGATACTGATATATAATTGCCGGCCTTCACCGGTACGCACACTGTCCCAGTTGCCTGGTTCATGTTGGTTGACCCTCACCTCCGCGCCCGGAAAAAGAACCGGCAGTTCCCTGAAAAAGACCCAGGTGGCATAGGGCCGTTTATCCATCCGGTGCAGGGTTACCCGTTCATCCAGTTGTTTCCTGTTCCGCTTGTCGCCCGTCAGAAAAAGCACGAGGATGGCAGTTAGTCCCGCCAGGGCCAGCAGATATGGTAAGTACTTTTTCAACTTCCGGCTTTTTCTTCCAGTTGTACAATATCATTCCGGATCAGTCCGAAAACATCTTCCCTTACATCAAATTGACCATACCAGCTGTATTCATAATACCTGGTAACCCGGAAAAAATCAGCGTACAGGGGCGTTTGCTGAACCTGCAGGATATAATCAAAATTCGTTTTATCCGGCTGGTACCGGATGATATTTTTTTCTGCCAGCCGGCTGAGTAACCGAAGATAATGCAGCCTGACTGCCAGCCGGTAGTTGCCGGCGGAAATTGCTTTTTGTATTTCCCGGTCATAGGAGATTGAAAATATATCCTCCGGCATTTCCGCTTCAGCACCGGTTTCTTCCTGTCTTATTTTACGTCTGCGCCGGAAAAGTCCCAGGTGACTGTCGGACAGATAATATAAAAGAACAGCCGCGAAAGAAATGATGATGACCATCCAGAGCAGGGTCTTAAACCAGTCACGTTTGAAGATGGGAGTATAGGGAACCGAGGCTGGCGGAATTTCCGTTTTCTTCTTTTTATCCAGCCGGGCATCGGCATACCAGAAATCAGGATCCTGTGTATACCTTTTACGGGCCGTTTCACCCAGCATCCGCTTGTGCAGCTGCAGGGAATCTGAGGATCCAAGGGTTAAAAAGGGGGATGTGTTCCCTTCCTCCTGCTGCTCATTGTCTTCCTCAATGACAGTCTCCTCATTTTCGCCTGTTCCGGCCGTATCAATGACAACCTGTGCCTTTACAGGAAGAATCCAAAACAGCAGTAAAAGCAAAAAGAACCCCCTTTTGCGCAAAGAAGAAAGGACGGATATGGGCAGGGATAAAGAATGTTTCACGGTCAGGCTTCCTCCTCATTTAACTGAACAGATAACCGGTTATGCAGCCGGATGGGATACAGCACAAAATACCAGATCACAAAAATCACGGAAAGAGCAAATACCGCGGTGGTGAGCCAGTTGAGATCATTGTACAAACGGGTAATAAAGCCTTCAAAAAAGGCAGCCAGCGCAAATACCGGCAACAACCCGATGATAATTTTCATTCCGTCTTTGGCGCCCTGTCTGAAAGAATCCATCCGCCGGATGGTACCGGGAAACAGATAACCCTTCCCGAGTATGAGTCCGGCCCCGCCGGCGAGGATGATAGCCGTTATCTCCAGGGTACCGTGCACAAATACCACCAGCCAGAAATCAATCCCCAGCCCTTTGGCGGCAAACAACTGATCAAAAACACCCACCATCACCCCGGTCTGGGCCAGGTCATACAGGGTGGGCAGACCGAGCAGGAGCCCGGAAGCAAAAATGCGCAGGGCCACGGCAATATTATTGACCATGATACCCAGCCAGGTCAGCAGGCTGTTTCCGTGTTCATAGATACCGAACGGATTTCCTTTGGCAATATTTTCATGGGTATGCTCAATATAGCGGCTCCCCAGCACGTCGGCCGCCACCGATTCATCAGCCGCAGCCGTAAAAAAGCCAATCACAAAAAAAAGAGTGAAATATAAAAAAGAAAAAAACAACACCCCGTGATGTTTGCGGATGGTCAGCGGCAGGTCATATTTCCAGAAACGCCATATCCGGCTGCTGTCTTCCTTTCGGTTTTTGTAAATATCCAGGTAAATCCGGGAGGCCTGTGCGTTGATGTAGGAAGTGACTTTGCCGGAGGGATAAAAGGTTTTTGCATAGGCCAGGTCATCCACCAGCTGGGTAAAAGATGCGGCCATTTCATCGGGGTCATCCGGCGGCAGGTGCTGGTCTTTCAACCAGCGGTCCTTATTTTTCTTTATAAAAAGGGCTTCCCTCAATGAATGAATTTCGCTTGTAAAATACTATTTTTAAGACAAGAAACACCTGCGCCTGTAAAAAAAACAGGGCGCTTATAATTACCGAGGATGGCTGTATTAAAAATTCCCACCAACTTCAATATTGACCTGGAATTTGAAGTGCCCGAATTCTACCGGCGCCTGTTTGCGGTGATTATAGATTATGTGCTCTTATTTTTTTATGTCAAGATTGCTATTGAAATCCTGAAGGCCCTGGCCAACGGGATGGATATCTGGAGTACCGACGGGCAGTATAACCTGCAATGGCTTTCCATTGTGCTGATCATGGGACCTGTACTGTTGTATCATGTGCTGATGGAAATTACCCTTAACGGTCAAAGTATCGGGAAAAAAATCATGCAGATCCGGGTAGTGAATGAAAACGGCGGTAAAGCCAGTATCAGCCAGTTCCTGATCCGCTGGCTCTTGCGGGATATCTGGTTCCTGATTATCCTGCTGATTGGCCTCAATAAGGAATACATGGGTGAAAAGGCGGAATCCCTTTTCCTGATTGTGGCCGTGATGGCCTATTTTATCACTGATATCATCCTGGTAGCCTCTTCAAAAAAAGGCCAGCGGATCGGCGATCTGTTAGCCCGGACGATCCTGATCAGGACCCATACCAAAGGCAGTATCAGCGATACCGTTTTTATTGAAGTGGCTGACAGTTATGTACCTTCTTTTCCGCAGATCATGCAGCTGAGTGATAAAGACATTAATGCGGTCAAAGGGATCCTGGAAAACGCGCGTAAACGGGGGGACAGCTATATGGCAGAGTCGGCCGCAGCCCGGATTAAGGCCCATCTTAAAATTGAATCAGACCTCCCTCCTTTTGACTTCCTGGATGTATTGCTGAAAGACTATAATTACCTTTCCACCAACTGATTTCTCTGGTATATAAAAACAGGGAAACTGCCGGTCTTTTAATAAAAAAAGAAAGGCAATTTCCCGGTCAGCGGTTAATTTCTCAAATGCCGGAACCCAGGGCCACCAGCATGGCGAGGGCAAAAAACACCAGTACAATAATGATCAGTACACCCAGTACTTTAAAATAAGTAGCCAGACCGCTCAGTCCTTCGTTGATCTGGAAGGCGTCGTTGGCAGCTACCCCGGCTTTTGTCATCCGGGCAAATTTGTTCAGGAATACGAAAAGTGCTATCCCTATACCAAGGCTGATTAAAGCTGAAATCAGTCCGCCTGAATCAGCGGAACGCTGAACCTGGAGGTCCCCAAAGGCCCTGTCCAGCTTGTTCTTCATCGCAAAATGCTGAACAAGTCCCAGCACAGAACCAACCAGGGAAAGAATAGCCGCGATTCCGGCCCAGGAAGCCAGATCTCTCAGGCTGCTTTTGACGTTTTCATCAAAATTTATATTGAACAGCGATTGATCATTCGAGTTATTTTCCATTGTGTCTTGTTTTTAAAAATCAGAAAATGGTTGCCAGTGTTGTGAATAAGCTTAGTACGGAAAATACAACACTGAAAATAAAGTAGGTCTTTAAAGCCCGGAAGCCGTCGGCCAGCATCACAGAATCCCTGTTTTGCAGCCCGCTGCGGATCAGGCTGGATCCTTTCAGCAGGAAATAGAGCCAGAGACCGGCAATTGCGAGTGCAATGATTACAACCACCAGCATAACGCCTGCAAATCCCATATCGGAGAAGGTGGACAGCACAGAAATCTGTTCTGCCAGTTTGCCACCGATCAGCAGGAACATGAGGAGAACAAGGCCCATGGCCACATACCCGGTGATGGCAATAAAACGGGTCCATTTACTGATTGTCTGAAGATGTGATTCGGTGAGATGGTCCATGCCCGTATCGAACAGGGACTGATCCTGGTTTGATTCCATATACAGTTGGGTTTAATTGCTTAAATATATAACTCCGGCCAGAACGGTGCAAATAATTTTACCGTCTGGCCGGAGTTATAAAAGAAAATAACCAATACTTAATAGGCCCTGGCAAACAGTACCCGCTGTGAAGAGGGTTTACCGGTCAGGATACAAAGGCCGGCTTCCTGCTGATTACCGAGCGGGATACAGCGGATGGTGGCTTTTGTTTTTTCCTTGATGGCTTCTTCTGTTTCCGATGTTCCATCCCAATGGGCGGCAATAAAACCTCCTTTTTCATCCAGGAGTTTTTCAAATTCTTCCCAGGAATCGGCCGCTGTGATATGCGCATCGCGGAACTGCAGCGCCTTATTATACATGTTTGCCTGGATTGTATCCAATAATTCCTTTACATACCCGGCAATGCCATCCAGGCTCACACTGTTTTTTTCCTTTGTATCCCGGCGGGCTACTTCCACTACATTATTTTCAAGATCCCTGGCCCCAATAGCCAGACGGACCGGCACTCCTTTCATTTCGTATTCGGCGAATTTCCAGCCTGGCCGGGCATTATCGCTGTCATCATACTTCACCCGTATGCCGAGGGATTTCAGTTCATCCATAATGGCCTTAACCCGGGTGTCAATGGCCGCTTTCTGATCCGGACCTTTATAAATAGGAACAATCACAACCTGGAGAGGAGCGATCCGGGGAGGCAGTACCAGTCCCTGATCATCACTATGAGCCATCACAAGCGCCCCGATCAGACGGGTGCTAACGCCCCAGCTTGTTGCCCAAACATATTCCAGTTTATTGTCCTTGTCGCTGAATTTCACATCAAAGGCCCTGGCAAAATTTTGCCCCAGGAAATGAGAAGTTCCGGCCTGCAGGGCTTTGCCGTCCTGCATCAGGGCCTCGATACAATAGGTATCCACGGCTCCTGCAAACCGTTCATTTTCGGATTTGATTCCTTTAATGACAGGCACAGCCATCCAGTTTTCCACAAAATCAGCATAGACGTGGAGCATTTTAACCGTTTCCTCCACTGCTTCTTCCCGGGTTGCGTGGGCGGTATGTCCCTCCTGCCAGAGAAATTCGGCTGTTCGCAGGAAAAGCCGGGTCCGCATTTCCCAGCGTACCACATTCGCCCACTGGTTAACCAGGATCGGAAGATCCCGGTAGGACTGAATCCAGTCTTTATAAGTATTCCAGATGATGGCTTCACTGGTGGGCCGGATAACCAGTTCTTCCTCCAGCTTTGCTTCCGGATCCACGATCAGTTTACCTTTATGCGCGGGATCCGCTTTGAGCCGGTAATGGGTAACAATGGCACACTCCTTGGCAAAACCTTCCGCATTTTTTTCCTCTGCCTCAAACAGGCTTTTGGGTACAAAAAGAGGGAAATAGGCATTGACATGGCCGGTATCCTTAAACATTTTGTCCAGGGCATCCCGCATATGCTCCCAAAGGGCAAATCCGTAGGGTTTTATGACCATACAGCCTCTTACAGCTGAATAATCCGCCAATTCCCCTTTCAGGATTAAATCATTATACCACTGTGAATAATCGGTACTCCTCGGAGTGATCTCTTTGCTCATACTGCTTGGTTTAAATGCCCTTCCGGCTTTATATCTAATTTAACAGGCGATCATACAATAATTCGTAAAAAGGTTAAAACTTTGTATTGTTAACGCAAACGATTGTGCCGCCATAAAAGTCGCACAAAAGTAGTAACTTCATCATTAACCCGACAAACCATTTGCCATGAAATCATCTCTTTTTGTGCTGGTTATAACCCTGGCGGCTTTCAGCAGCTGCAGCACAGCCTATAAAACCGGGCAAACCCCCGATGATGTCTATTATTCCCCGGCAAGACCGGAAGATGAATATGTACGCATGGAAAGGGAAGATGACAGGCGGTACCGGTATGAAGAAGATTATTATGATGACCGCTATCTCCGCATGAAAGTCAGAAACCGCTATCAGTGGAATGATCTTAACGACTGGTACTATTATGAACGCTGGGGATTTGGTCACAATTATTATTACGGGTCCTATTACAATCCCTATAATACCTGGAATTATTATTATAATCCCTATTGCTCCCATACGGTATTTGTAAACACCGGGTTCCCCCGTACATACACCAAACCCCGGATCGTAAACCTGCAAACCTATACCGGCACAGCGGTGAATAATCCGAAAACCAGTTTCAGTAACCCTAAATATGGCATACCCGGTCAGAATCAGACATATACCGGGAACAACAATAATAATGCCCCCCGCAACAGCAGCACCCGATCCGGCAGCAACACCGGCAACCTGTTACGTACCATTTTCAGCGGCGGCAATTCGGGTTCGTCATCATCCGGCAGTTCCGGCGGTACCAAAACATCCACTTCCGGCAGCAGCAGTTCCGGCAGTTCAGGATCTTCTTCCGGCAGCAGTGCTCCCGTGCGCAGGTTCTGATCTTCAATACCTGCCCGATGAAGAGAAATGTACAGACCGAAGAACCCGGTAAACCTACTTTTACTACCTGTAATTCAGCTTTTTTATGAAAAGAACCTTTTTCATACCCCTGTTTTGTGCCCTTACCCAGCCTTTATTTGCCCAGGATCCTACGGATGCCCTCCGGTATTCCTGGACGATCCAATCCGGAACAGCCCGGCAGCAGGCAATCGGGGGCGCCATGACCTCCCTCGGAGGAGATCTTTCAGCCGCTTATGTCAACCCCGCCGGACTGGCATTCTACAAGACCGGAGATTTTGTACTGAGCCCTGGTTTCAATCTTTGGAATAATAAAGCCACCTATTTGGGGAGGGCGGAAAAAGACAGCCGGAAATACCTTTCATTCGGCGCCACTGGTCTCGTACTCGGCCAGGGGGAAGATAAAGACCGGCGGGGCCGTAAAAACAGTTCAGCCTTTGCCTTTGCGGTGAACCGCTCCGGTAATTTTGGCCAGAACATTCTTTACAGGGGGGCTAATAATCAAAGCTCATACTCACATAAATTCCTGGAAGAGATTAATGGTATCGGCGATGCCAACGCCGTGGCCGGCAATTATCCGTTTAGCAGCAGCCTGGCTTTTAATACCTACTGGATTGACACCATCAACGGAGGCAGCAACGGCAATTACCAGTTTCAGACCAGGGCCCCCTTCAGCAGCGGTTTATTGCAGGAAAATGTTATTACTTCCACCGGGGGCCTTACGGAAATGGCCCTGGCATTTGCCGGATCCAGAAATGATAAACTTTTTTATGGATTCACCCTGGGGGTACCCTTTCTGCAGTATGACCGGGAATCCGTTTTCACTGAAGCCGATGCCGGCACCAACCCGAATAATAATTTTGACTATGCTTCTATCACCCAAAATCTCAATACAAAAGGAACCGGTCTCAACCTGAAAATGGGAATGATCTACAAACCCTCTGAATTTGTACGCCTGGGATTCGCTTTTCACAGCCCTTCTTTTTATCGCCTGACAGACCGCTATAGTGCCTCGGTAACCACCAATACAGAGGGTTATAAGGGAATTCTTACCCAGGAGTCATCGCTTTTCACCAATGGAACGGATGGTCAGTTTTCTTACTGGATGTTCAGCCCGTACCGGATTATGGCCGGCGCTTCGTACGTACTGAGAGAAATTGAAGATGTGCGAAAACAGAAAGGTTTTCTTACCGCAGATATTGAATATGTAAATTATAAGGCAGCCTCATATACCACCGATCCTGAAGGAGATGACTCACCGGAAACAAAAGCGTATCTGAAATCCCTGAATAAGGCCATTGATCAGGCTTATAAAGGAGCCATTAATGTACGGGCCGGTGGGGAATTGAAATTCACTACCCTGATGGTCAGACTCGGTGCCGCTTATTATGGAAATCCCTATAAGGATATTGCCGGGGAAAATGGGCACCGTTTCCAGTTATCCGGCGGACTGGGCTACCGGAACAAAGGCATTTTCGTGGACCTGGCTTATGTGCATACCATGGGAAAAGACACTGATTTTGCCTACCGGCTTCAAAACCGGCCTTTCAGTGCGGCGGTATTAAAACAAACAGGGGGGAATGTGTTGCTGACCCTTGGTTTTAAAATATAAACCGGCCACACAAACCGGTACAAGACTAAAATGGGCTTTCCGGCCCATTTTTTATTATATTCTTAGGAAACGGGGATTGGTATTGTATTTGCCTGTAGCGGATGAATCTGTAATTTTACAAGTAAATAACTGAGACTGAAGCGGTTTAAAAAAATAGTCCTCTGGATATTGGGCATCCTGCTCTTCCTGCTGCTGGGGGTATATATTTTTATCCAGACTCCCTGGGGACAAAACTGGATTGTAAAACAGGTAACCAGCCGTTTGTCCAGAGACCTGCAAACCAAAATTCAGATCCGGCATGTTGATTTTTCCCTTTTTGACCGGATGCACCTGGAAGGTGTACTGCTGGAAGACCGTAAAGGCGACACCCTGCTTTATGCCGGGGATATGCAGGTAAAGATTACAGACTGGTTCTTTTTCAAAAAAAATATTGAACTGAAATATATCGGGCTGACTGATGCCGTTGTGAAATTCCAGCGAACGGATTCCGTCTGGCGGCAGCAGTTCATTTTTGATTATTTCGCCCCCCCTTCCTCCGGTACGACTCCGAAAAAAAGCAGCGGACTCCAACTAAACCTCCGGAAGGCTGAATTAAAGAATGTACGGTTTGAAAAAAAGGATGCCTGGCTGGGAGATGATATGACCGTGTACCTGGGAGCCCTTTCCCTGGATGCCCGTAACCTGACCCTCACGGGTAACCGGTATGAGATAAATTCATTGCTGCTGAAAGATCCTGTGGTATCCCTTCTCAGTTATGATAAAAAGAAACCGGACCGTCCCGCCGGAAAAAAAGAAATAAAAACTGACAGCAGTGATGTATGGAATGAGGCCCGGACAGTTTTTAAAATCGCTGACCTGAAGATTCTGAATGGTCAGTTTCGTGCAGACCGTAAAACAGAAAGGGCTCCCTTTGACCATTTTGACGGACAACATATCTTATTTACCGGTATTGAAGCCAATCTCAGTAATTCCACTATCAGCGGTGATACCGTTTTTGCCCGGCTTCAGCTGGCAGCACGGGAACGGAGCGGGCTGGAAGTGAAGAACCTGTCGGCCGATATGAAAATGACACCCCAGGGAATGGCCTTCCAGAACCTGGATCTGAGCACCAACAGGAGCCGTCTGCGGAATTATTTTTCCATGTCCTACAACGACATGAATGACCTGGGTTATTTTATCAGCCGGGTGAAAATGAATGCTGTCTTTGACGATTCGCGGGTGGACAGTGATGATATCGCCTTTTTTGCCCCTGAACTCAGCAGCTGGAAAAAACAGATTTCATTGAAAGGAAAAATCCGGGGAACAGTGGAAGAACTCGCCGCCAGGGATTTACTGGTGCAGGCCGGGAACAGCACCCTGCTGAACGGAGACATTACCCTGACGGGTTTACCGGATATTCAGCAGACTTTTATAGACTTTAAAGCCAATGATTTCCGCACCAGTTATACCGATGCCGTACAAATCATTCCGGCACTCCGGAACATTACCCAACCGGATCTGAAAAAAATCAGTTCGCTCCGGTTTACCGGCAATTTCACTGGCTTTATCTCCGACTTTGTCACATATGGTACAATCCAAACCAATATCGGCACCATTCGGAGTGATCTGAATATGAAACTGCCGGCGGGTCAGGAGCCATTGTATTCCGGTTCCATCGCCACGGAAAATTTTCGTTTGGGTGAGTTCCTGGGAGAGCCATCGATCGGACTGGTCTCTCTTTCCGGAACCGTTAAAGGCCGAGGATTCAGTGAAAATACACGGAATACCATCCTGGACGGTACCATTCATTCGGTTGACTATAACCGTTATAAATACAATAACATAATTGTCAAAGGCAAACTGGACAAAAGTCTGTTTGACGGTTCAGCGGCTATCCGGGATAACAATATTCAACTGGATATGACCGGACTGATTGATTTTAACGGACCTGATCCCCGGTTCCGTCTCCAGGCTGATGTAACAAAAGCAAAGCTGGCCGAATTGAATTTATTGCGCGACAGCCTGGAATTCAGCGGAAGGATTGAGTGCGATTTTACCAGCAGTACACTGGATAATTTTATGGGTGAAGCAAGGATAACCGGCGCCGAATTACTGCACAAAGGGCAGCGCCTTCCGTTTGACTCCTTACTTGTAAAATCTTTTTACAGCGAGGAGGGTGAAAAAGTGCTGGAGGTAGCCTCCAACGAATTTACGGCCGGTGTAAGAGGCGATTTCAGCCTGGAAGAACTACCCGGATCCTTTTCCTATTTCCTGAGCCGTTACTACCCTTCCTATATCCGCCCCCCGGCACATCCGCCGCTTAACCGGAATATAAAATTTGATATCCGCACCTATTACGTTGATGAATATGCGAAAATATGGCTGCCCGGCATCAGCGGGCTGGACAACAGCCATTTTGAAGGCTGGCTGAACCAGGAAAGGAATGAACTGAATTTCACCGCGCGGTTGCCCCGCTTCCGGTACCAGCAATACAGTTTTGACAATGTTCTTTTTTCTGCCAGCGGAAATTACGACAGCCTGGTGCTTGACGGGCAGACACAGACCATTCAGATCAATGACAGCTTGCGGATACCTTCTGCCAGCATCAGGATTTCCGCCCGGAATGATTCCTCCCAGATTCACCTGAGAGCCGGTACTGAAAAAGAAGAAAGAGCCAATCTGAATGCACTCCTGCTTACATATAACGACGGGGTGAAGATTGATATCGGGCAATCGCGTTTTACGATTAACAGCAAACTGTGGACGATTGATGAAGGCGGGGAACTGGTATTCCGTAAAAACAATCCGGCCCAGGGCGATCTGATTCTGTCGGAAGGAATGCAGAAAATTCTTTTACAGACGAGGCCCTCCGATATTGGCGACTGGAGTGATCTGAAAGTAGGGTTAACCAATGTAAACCTGAACGACTTTGCCCCTTTCTTCCTGCCCAATAACCGGCTGGAAGGCCTGCTTTCCGGGAACCTGCTGGTGGAGGATCCGGGAGGGCATTTGCGAATCAGTGCTGATGATATTTCCACCCGTTTTCTACGGATGGATAATGATTCTATCGGGGAGCTGACGGCTAAACTAGAGTATGATCATCCGGAAAGGCAACTAAAGATAAACGGAAGCACAGTTAATCAGGAAAGTTTTCTGGGTTATGACATCAACCTCTTTTTTGCCGATGAAGAAAAAGCCAAAAACAACCTGATTGCACTGAAAGCAAGAACCTTCCCGATCAAGGTACTGGAACGATTCCTGGGCAGCCTTTTCAGTGATATCCGGGGCTACCTTACCGGGGATGTGGACATCAGTGGTCCCTTCAGTAATCTCGGAGTAAGCGGTAAAGGACGCCTGAAAGATGCCGGCCTCCGTGTAAACTTCACCCAATGTTATTACCGGATACCGGATACAGATATTGAACTGACAAAAGAAAAAATTGACCTGGACGGACTTGTGCTTATTGACAGTGTAACCAGAAACCCGATATACATCACAGGTGGTATTGATCATGCGTCCTTCCGAAATATGTTTTATGACCTGGATATCAGCACCCGCAAACCCGGCACCCGTGGTGACCAGTTTAACAAACCGGTGCAGTTGCTGAATACCACCTTCCAGGATAACCAGCAGTTCTACGGAAACGTTAAAGGCACCGGTGTACTGCAGTTGCGGGGTCCCCAGTCGGAAATGGTTATGACCATTAATGCCAGCGCTTCCGACCGTGACAGCAGTTATGTCACCCTGCCTCCCTCCTCCAGCAGGGAATCGGGAATCGCCGATTTCCTGATAGAAAGGAAATACGGACGGGAAATGAGTGAAGATGATATCAGCGGTGCGGAAACAAGTATCATCTATGATGTGGAGGTTACGGCCAACCCGATGGTAACCGTAAAAGTGGTACTGGATGAACTGACAGGGGATGAAATTAAAGGAAAGGGATCCGGCACCCTGAATATCCGTTCCGGAACTTCCGAACCACTCACCCTGCGGGGCCGGTTTGATATAGATGAAGGTGACTACCTGTTTACGTTTCAGTCATTCTTTAAAAAGCCTTTCCAGATTAAAAAAGGCGGACAGAATTATATTGAATGGAACGGAGATCCCTATGACGCCAATATCCGTTTCGAGGCGATCTATACCGCAGACCGCGTCAGTTTCGCCCCGCTGGCCAGTTCCCTGAACCTGTCTTCCAACCTGAACAATGTACGGGGAGATGTATATGTGGTAGCTACCCTTACAGACAAACTATTTAAACCCCAGATCAATTTTGCATTGGATTTTCCGGCCAACAGTGTGGCCCGGACAGATCCGGAACTGGGACTGCTGGTTCAGCAAATGCAGCGGAATCTTAATGAAATCAACCGGCAGGTAACCTATCTGATTGTGTTCAACAGTTTTGCGCCCAGTGAACTGTCGGGAGATGTATCAGGAGAAAGACTGATCGGCGTGAGCACAATTTCCGGTATGTTACTGGGAGTACTGAGTGACCAGTTGAATAAACTTTTTGGCAAATTGCTGCAAAGCGATAAGTATAATATCAATTTCAATACCTCTTTCTACAACCGGAACCTGGGTAATATTGTGGATGCCAATAAAACGGCGCTGAACCTAAGCAGCAATGTCAATTTTTCCATCGGCCGGTCTTTCTTTAATAACCGTTTCATCATCAGTACCGGGGTTGGTTTTGACGCCCCGCTGAGTCAGTCGGGACCCAACAATTTGCAGCAGAACATTATGCTGCTGCCAGATGTAACCCTGGAATGGCTGATTAATCCAAGCGGAACGATCCGGGCCAATTTCTTTTACCGGGAAAATGCCGATTTTCTGAGCACCAGTTCCAATGCGGCAACGACAAGGGCCCGTCGTACCGGTGCCAGTCTTTCCTACCGGAAAGATTTTGATAAACTGGGAGATCTTTTTCGCCGGAACCGGAAACCAGTCAGTCCCGCGCCGGTTCCCCCCAAACAGGAAGCAGAAAATCCGCCTGCACGGGAGACCAAAAAAGAAGATTAACCTTTCAGAATTTCGTGCCCCATTTTATCCCGCTTGGTCTGCAGGTATTTTTCATTATGCGGATTCGGGCAACTCTCAATCGGAACATTTTCCACAATTTCAAGTCCGTAACCGATCAGACCGACCCTTTTACGTGGATTATTGGTCATGAGACGGAGTTGGGTGATACCCAGGTGACGCAACATCTGGGCCCCCACCCCATAATCACGCTGATCCATGGGGAAACCCAGGTGCAGATTGGCTTCTACGGTATCCATCCCCTCTTCCTGGAGGCGGTATGCTTTCAGTTTATTCATCAGGCCGATGCCCCTGCCTTCCTGATTCATATATAATATAGCGCCCTTACCCTCTTTTTCCACCATTTGCATAGCCTGGTGTAATTGTTCTCCGCAATCACAGCGGAGGGAACCGAGGATGTCCCCGGTAAAACAGGATGAATGGACCCTGACCAGAACGGCCTCGTCTTTTTTCCAGGTACCTTTTACCAGGGCCATATGCTCATTTGCAGAATTTTTTTCCCGGAATGCAATCAACTCAAAATTTCCGTACTGAGTCGGCATATTGACACGGACCACTTCTTCAATCAAGGATTCGGTACGGATCCGGTACCCGATCAGGTCTTTTATAGAGATCAGCTTCAGGTTATATTTCCGGGCGACTTCTTCCAGCTGGGGTAAACGGGCCATGGTGCCGTCTTCATTCATTATCTCTACCAGTACCCCCCCGGGTTCAAAGCCGGCCAGAACGGCAAGATCAACCGCCGCTTCAGTGTGACCGGCTCTTCTGAGTACGCCCCCCTTTTTGGAACGGAGGGGAAAAATATGACCGGGTCTGGCCAGGTCTTCCGGCCGGGTGCCGGGATCAACAAGCGCCTGAACCGTTTTGGAGCGGTCCTGCGCAGAAATACCGGAAGTACAACCCTGCCCAAGCAGGTCAACAGAAACGGTGAATGCGGTTTCATGCAGGGCCGTATTATGATCCACCATTAAGCTGAGTCCCAGCTCATTACATCTCTCTTCCGGGAGTGCCGCGCAGATAAGGCCGCGTCCGTATTTACTCATGAAATTGATCATTTCAGGGCTGGCATGCCGGGCGGCCGCCACAAAATCCCCTTCATTTTCACGGTCTTCGTCATCCACCACAATAACCAGTTTCCCCTCTTTTATATCTTCAATAGCGCTTTCAATAGAATCTAACATCCGGATTTTTTTGCAAAAATAGGTGAATCCGGACCTATGGCCACGGCGAAGGGTACGGGGCAGCATTCCGGGGGGCCGGATTGTCTTTCTAACGCATTAAATTACAATAGCCGTTTGTTAATATTTGCCTATATTTAATTTGGAAATATTCCCTTTCTTTGCAACCGAAAACCAATCTTTATGCTTAAGAGAATAGTCTTTTTGTTTTTTGTAGCTTTTCTGGCAAGCCCTTTACTGTTTGCCCAGATTACGACCTCTGCCATTAATGGTACGGTGAAGAATAATGCGGATGAGCCGCTGGTTGGCGCCACGATTGTTGCCACCCACCAGCCTTCAGGCACCAAGTATTCCACTATTTCCCGTGCGGGTGGTCAGTTTACCATTCAGAATATGCGGGTCGGTGGTCCCTACCTGATTGAAGTCAGTTTTGTAGGTCATGATGCCGGTAAATTTGAGAATGTTTATCTGCAACTGGCGGAATCTTTCCTGCTGAATCCTTTTCTGAACAAGACCTCTGCTTCCCTGGAAAATGTGGTACTTACAACAGGCAGAAGAAGTTCTGTACTGAATGCGAGCCGCCAGGGATCGGTTACCAATATCGGTATCCGCCAGATTAACCAGCTCCCCACGATCAGCCGCAGTATCAATGATCTGACCCGTGCCACTCCGCAGGCCAACGGCGCTTCCATTGGCGGTGGTAACTACCGTCAGAACAACTTTACGGTTGACGGAGCTGATTTCAACAACAGTTTTGGTATCGGAAGTAACCTGCCCGCCGGCGGTACCCCGATCTCCCTGGATGCCCTGGAGGAAATTTCCGTAAACCTCACTCCTTTTGATATCCGTCAGACCGGCTTTATCGGCAGTGCCATCAACGCGGTAACACGTTCCGGTACAAACCAGTTTCAGGGTTCTGTTTATTCCTACTGGAGAAACCAGAACCAGCGTGGTTACAAAGTGGGCAATACCAGTTTCACCAGGCCGAGCGAAGAATTTAAGCAGGTTGGTTTCCGGATCGGCGGCCCGATCATTAAAAACAAACTGTTCTTCTTCTTTAACTATGAAAAAGAAGAACAGCCCAAAGCAATCCAGACCCTGGTTGCATCCTCCGCTTCTGCTGCTTACGGAAGCGCTCCGAATATTGCCCGTCCCTCTGCCGACTCCCTCCGTATTATCAGCGACTATCTGTATAACACATACGGCTATGTAACCGGTCCCTGGGACAATTACACTCCGAATATCGAACGCACCAAATATATGATGCGTCTTGACTGGAATATCAATAGCCGTCATCGCTTTAATGTCCGTTACAGCCAGGTGGAAGGCGGGGAACCCAACAGTCCCAGTTCCTCCACCTCCGGTGCCGGTTTCACCTATGCAAGCGGACTTGGCCGTACCAACAACAACTCTCTCTGGTATAAAAACTCAAACTATTTCCAGGGGGCGAACCTTTATTCCCTGGCAGCGGAACTGAACTCCAGCTGGGGTAAAATCGCCAATACCCTGCGCGGTACATTTACTTACCAGAATGATTCCCGGGAATCTGACAGCCAGGTGTTCCCCTTTGTGGATATCCTGAGCACAAGCGGCGTTTCTGCCTCTGCGCCGTATACCTCGTTCGGGTATGAGCCGTTCAGCTTTGGTAACCTGCGTAAGGTTAAGATGTATTCCATCATTGATAACCTGACCTGGACAACCGGCAAACATAACTGGACGGTGGGTGGTCAATTTGACCTGAGTGAAACCATCAACGGTTTCCAGCGTTTCGCCACCAGCTATTATGTGTTCAATACCTGGTCTGATTTTGTGAATGGCCGTGATCCCCGTGATTTCGCTATCACTTATTCCCTTTCCAAAAACTTTGCGCCGGCTTTCTCCTCCTTCAAATTTGCCCAGCTTTCGCTGTATGGCCAGGATGAGATCACCGTTAACCGCAATTTCCGTATGACCCTGGGTCTGCGTGTTGACCGGGCAACCTATCCTGATGTTCCCCAGATTATCACCCACCCGCTGGTGGCTGCTATGACATTCGACAACGGCATCAAGATGAATACGGGTGAACTGCCTTCCACCCGCCTTATGTGGTCTCCCCGTCTTGGTTTCAACTGGGATCTGTATGGCGACCGTTCTCTCCAGATCCGTGGTGGTACCGGTATCTTCACCGGAAAGGTTCCTTTTGTATGGATCGTAAGCCAGTCGGGTGATAATGGAATGATCCAGATCACCCAGTCCTTTAATGGTCTTTCCAATAATGTGAACCGTCCATTCAACCCCGATCCGGCTGCTTACCGTCCCTCCAGTGTACCTCAGGCCGGTACCATTGTTCCGGGTACGGTTACTGCGCTGGACCGTGACTTCCGTTTCCCCCAGTCCTGGAAATCCACACTGGCTATTGACGGACGTATGCCGGGTGGTTTAATCGGTACCATTGAGGCGATCTTTACGAAAGATCTGAACACAGCCTTCTTTATGAACCCGAACCTCCGGACACCGGCTGCCCTGAATGTATCCGGCTATCCTGACAACCGGTTGATGTACGGCGCCAGTGTTCCGACCCGCTTTATCAATACCCTGAACAGTGCGGGTGTGCCGACAGTGGGTGGTACCAGCGCTTTCAACCCGATGCTGATCACTAACGGAAAAAGAGGTTTCTATTTCGCCCTGACTGCCAAAGTGGAGAAACCCTTTGCAAAAGGCTTCTACGCATCAGTGGCCTATACGAAATCACTGGCCGGCAATCTGCATGACGGCAGCGGTGACCAGCCCCAGTCTGCCTGGCAGATTACTACCACTGTTAATGGAGCCAACACAGCGCCCCTGGGTTATACAGACTATGTGCTGCCCGACCGCGTAATTGCCATTCTTTCCTACCGGAAAGAGTATTTCAAACACCTGGCTACGAATATATCCATGGTATATAATGGTGCCATCACCGGCCGCTTCAGCTATACCTATGGCGGCGACTTTAACCGTGATGGGGTTTCCAATAACGACCTGATTTATATCCCGACTGCTGCCCAGGTACAAACCATGCAGTTTGCCAGTCAGACCGTAAACGGTGTGGTATATGATCAGACCGCCCAGCGCAACCTGTTTGAAAACTATATCCAGCAGGACAAATACCTGCGCGCTCACCGCGGTCAGTATGCGGAAAGAAACGGTGCCCAGATTCCCTGGCTGAACCGTCTGGATGTTAAACTGGTACAGGATCTCTTTACCAATATTGGCAAGACAAAGAACACTATTCAGTTCACCCTTGATATCTTTAATTTCGGCAACATCATCAATTCCGATTGGGGCAAACTGAAAGCTGTCAATGCCAGTGCTATCCTGGTTCCGACCAACCAGAACTCACTGGTTCCGGGTGGTACTGTTGTTCCCCAGTTCAGGCTGGCAACTGACCGGGGTGATATCATCACGAAAACATTCCGTGACAACGTAAGTGTGGCTTCCACATACTCCTGTCTCTTATACACATCT
>JACSRW010000009.1 GCA_014879565.1 Chitinophagaceae bacterium | reverse complement strand
CGCATTTGATTTACCCAAAGCCCCTTGCATCCGCTGGCGCGTCTGCGGTCTTTTTTTGTCGGGATTACTAACGTTTTCCCTTTCGCATTTGATTTACCCAAAGCCCCTTGCATCCGCTGGCGCGTCTGCGGTCTTTTTTGTTGTCCACCGCCTGGGAGCAAGCTCCCGGCGTTGTCCAACAAAAAAGCCCCGCTGTTTTTACAGCGGGGCTTTGTAGCCCGTACGGGATTCGAACCCGTATCACCACCGTGAAAGGGTGGTGTCCTAGCCCTTAGACGAACGGGCCTCATCTTCCGTAGTCCTGGCGAAGCGAATGCTTTGATCGCCCGGAGCCTTATTTACAGATTTTCAGTTGATTAGAACCGGCTATCCGTTTTTCAGGACGGCAAAGATAGCCCTCTCCCTCTTTTCCGCCAAATGTTTTTAACCCTGTTTTCCACAAATCTGGATCAGGTGTCACAACGAGCAAAATCAGCCCCCTTTTTCCCCGCTATTGGTGTAACTTCGGCGCGCCAAATTAACAGAATTCTTGCCTGTGATCAATCAGCTCTTTCAACCAGCTTAGCCGATTCAAAGCTGACCCGATTAAATGTTTTTTTATAACCTTAAATATTACACGCACTATGAGCACAATTAAAGTTGCTATCAACGGATTTGGCCGTATCGGTCGCCTTGCTTACCGCCAGATATACAATATGGAAGGAATTGATGTGGTGGCAATCAACGATCTGACCAGTCCCAAAGTGCTTGCCCATCTCCTGAAATACGATTCCGCACAGGGCCGCTTTGAGGCCGATGTGAAAGCCGGTGAGGATTCCATCACCGTTAACGGAGATGTACTGAAAATCTACGCCCAGAAAGATCCTTCCCAGATTCCCTGGGGCAGCCATGATGTGGACGTGGTACTGGAATGTACCGGTTTCTTTACCGACAAGGACAAGGCCTCCGCGCACCTGACCGCAGGCGCCAAACGTGTGGTGATCTCCGCGCCCGCCACCGGTGACCTGAAAACCGTGGTCTTTAACGTAAACCATGAGATTCTCGACGGTTCCGAAACCATTATCTCCTGCGCATCCTGCACCACCAACTGTCTGGCCCCGATGGCCAAAGTACTGGATGAAAAATTCGGCATCGCCGCCGGTTTCATGACCACCATCCACGCCTACACCAACGACCAGAATACCCTGGATGCCCCGCATGCCAAGGGTGACCTGCGCCGGGCCCGCGCCGCTGCCTCCAATATCGTTCCCAATTCTACCGGGGCGGCAAAAGCGATCGGACTGGTACTGCCCGGTCTGAAAGGCAAACTGGACGGAGGCGCCCAGCGGGTACCGACCATCACCGGTTCCCTGACTGAACTGACTTCCATCCTGAATGCATCCGTAACGAAGGAGGAAATCAATGCCGCCATGAAGGCCGCTTCCAACGAATCTTTCGGTTATACCGAAGACGAAATCGTGAGCAGCGATATCATCGGCATCCATTATGGTTCGCTCTTTGATGCCACCCAGACCAAGGTAATGACCGTGGGCGATAAACAACTGGTAAAAACCGTCAGCTGGTACGATAACGAAATGAGCTATGTTAGCCAGCTCGTGCGCACCGTGAAGTTTTTTGCCAAACTGATCAGCAAATAAGGAAATGAGCTTTCACCGGCTGCCCCTTACAGCGGGCAGCCGGTGACTGTATCTTTACTCATTATTCATTACTCATTACTGTTTACTCATTTCTCATCATTTTTTCCGCTGATCCTCGTCCATGAAAATTAAAAACATCTCCGGCCTCTCCGCCCGTGATATCCAGCGCGAAGGGGAAAACGGTGGCCGCTTTGTCTATTTTCCGTTTACCATTTCCCTGGGAGTGGTAACGTTTAAACGTACATCAGACGTATACCTGGTTCGTGCCGGGGAAAGCCGTCTGAAGTTCTCCTGGCCCTTTTTAATGCTCACCGCGCTTTTTGGCTGGTGGGGATTGCCCTGGGGACCTAAATACAGTTTCGAAGCCCTCCGTACCAACCTGAAAGGGGGTAAAGACGTGACAGATGAAGTGCTGTCCACCGTAGCCGGGCATATCCTCTTCCGGGAAGCCGAACGCGCCCGCAGCAAATCCGATTCAATCATTTAAAACATTGTACTATGTCCAGTTTCAGCGCTTATGATTTCAAAAATCAGAAAGCCCTTATCCGCGTGGACTTCAACGTCCCCCTGAACGACAAATTTGAAATCACCGATGATACCCGTATGCGCGCCGCCGTGCCCACGATTAAAAAAATCCTGAACGACGGGGGCAGTGTGATTCTGATGAGTCATCTCGGCCGCCCGAAAGACGGTCCCACGGAAAAATATTCGCTTAAACACCTGATTAGTCACCTCAGTGAACTGCTGGGCGGCACAAGGGTATTCTTTGCGGATGACTGCATCGGCGAACAGGCCTGGCTCACTACCGGTATGCTGCGTCCGGGCGAAGTGCTGTTGCTGGAAAACCTCCGTTTTTATAAGGAAGAAGAAAAAGGCAATGAAGAATTTGCCGCCAAGCTGGCCCGTCTTGGGGATGTTTGGGTAAACGACGCTTTTGGCACCGCGCACCGCGCGCATGCGTCCACCGCCGTGATCGCCAAATTCTTCCAGCCCGAAAAACGTCTCTTTGGTTACCTGATGGAAGGGGAGGTGAACAGCGCGGAGAAAGTATTGCATTCGGCCGAGAAACCTTTTGTAGCCATTATCGGCGGGGCCAAAGTGAGCGATAAAATCCTGATCATTGAAAACCTGCTGGAAAGAGCTACGGATATCATCATCGGCGGGGGTATGGCCTATACCTTTATGAAGGCCCGCGGTGGAAAGATCGGCAATTCCCTCTGTGAGGAAGACCGTCTGCATACCGCGATGGAAATTCTGCAAAAAGCCAAAGAACGCAATGTCAGCATTCACCTGCCCGAGGATTCCGTGATTGCCGATAAGTTTGATGCGGAAGCCAATACCGCCACAGCGCCCAGTGATGCCATCCCCGATGGCTGGATGGGACTGGATATCGGACCCAAGGCTGAAGGAATTTTCGCCGAAGTGATCAAAAAATCCAGGACCATTCTCTGGAATGGCCCGATGGGAGTATTTGAAATGGAAAAATTCCAAAAGGGTACGAAGGCGGTGGCCACAGCCATTGCCGAAGCCACCCAGGCTGGTTCCTTCTCCCTGGTGGGCGGGGGCGATTCTGTAGCCGCTGTCAATAAATTCGGGTTCGCCGATAAAGTCAGTTATGTCTCCACCGGTGGCGGCGCGATGCTGGAGTATTTTGAAGGAAAAGTACTGCCGGGGATTGCTGCGGTGAAGTCGTAAGTTTTAGGGTATAAGTTTTAAGCAGGCCGCTTTAGTCTGAAAATCGTTTTGGACTAAAGCGGCTGTGTTTTATTCAGGGTTTGGCGTTTGAGGTTTGGCTACTAACTACTAACTTCTATCTGCTAACTCCCAACTCCATACTCCCGCCTCCCGTCTCCCTTCTCCCGCCTCCTTCCTCCCGTCTGCCGCTGCCCGCATGCGTTTTACCGAAAATCAGCATTTTCCTATCCCAAAACCCCCTAATTTTAATAGGAAATAAAACCACCAAATATGAAAGGAACCCGTAATATCGGTTTGTTTGTTATCATAGGCTTGTTACTGATCCTGGGCGTATGGGGCTGTAATGGCTATAACAGCGTGATCAAACAGGATGAAAACGTCAAAAAAACCTGGAATAACGTCAATACCGAATACCAGAAAAGAGCCGACCTGGTTGACAATCTCGTAGCGACAGTAAAAGGCGCAGCCGACTTTGAGCAGAAAACCCTCACCGATGTGATTGAAGCCCGCTCCAAAGCCACTTCGGTCAATTTTACAGCTGACCAGCTTACGCCTGAAAATATGGCCAAATTCCAGGAAGCGCAGGGTCAACTGACCGGTGCTCTTAGCCGCCTGATGGTGGTGGTGGAACAATACCCCGCCCTGAAGGCCACGGAAAATTTTAAACAGCTACAGGGACAACTGGAAGGAATTGAAAACGACGTGCGTAATTCCCGCAAAGTCTTCAACGATGCGATCAACACGTATAATACCCGCGTCCGTTCTTTCCCGATGAAAATGCTGGCGGGCATGTTTGGCTTCAGCGCCAAAGAAGGCTTTAAGGCAGATGAAGGGGCAGAGAAAGCACCCAAAGTAAAATTCTGAGGCTTCCATGATAAAGAAGAATACCGTTTACCTCATTGGGGGAGGCCTGCTCCTGCTCCTCGTGATCTGGCTCGTCATTTTTTATAATGGCCTGGTGGTGAAAGAGGAGAAACTGAAACAGCAATGGTCAGAAGTGCAGAACACCTACCAGCGCCGTCTGGATCTTATTCCCAACCTGGTGAATGTGGTGAAGGGGATGGCGGAATTTGAAAAAGGCACCCTCGAACAGATAGCCGAAGCCCGCAGCGCCGCGGCCTCCGGGTTAACCAACCCGCAACTGAACGGAGAGAATATTCAGCGGCAGGAAGAAATGCAGAACCGGCTCGCCGGCTCGGTAAACCGGATGCTGGCCCAGGTGGAACGTTATCCCGAACTGAAAGGCACCGATGCCTTCCGGGGTTTACAAACCCAGCTGGAAGGCACCGAACGCCGCGTGAAAATAGCCCGCCAGGATTTTAATGCCGCCGTGGCCGATTATAACCAGAAAGTGCGGGGCTTCCCGGGCAACCTGGTGGCCGGCTTTTTCGGGTTTACACAAAAAGAGGGATTTGAAGCGGCCGCCGGAGCCGAAAAAGCAGTGGAAATAAAATTCTGATCAGTCAACACATAAACCCAGCGTCGTGAAACTCTTTCCCTGGCAAAAAAACAAGATGCTCCTCAATCCCGAGGAAAACCACCTGATCGTTAAAGCGATCCGGCAGGCAGAGAAAAGAACCAGCGGAGAAGTGCGGGTATTTGTGGAAAGCCGCTGCCGCTATATGGACGCTATTGACCGGGCCGCGGAACTTTTCTTTTCCCTGAAAATGGAGGAAACCGAAGACCGCAACGCGGTACTGGTCTATGTGGCCCTGAAAGATCACCAGCTGGCCGTATTTGCCGACCAGGGTATCTATCAGCAAACCGGGGCGGAATACTGGGATAAGGTGGTGAAGGAAATGATTTCTTCTTTCAATAAATCGGATTATGCCAAAGGGATTGCCGAATGTGTGATTCAGATCGGGGAGGCCCTCACCACCCATTTTCCTTACGACAAAGACACGGATAAAAATGAACTGCCCGATCAGATAGTATTCGGAAACTGACCCATGAAGAAACTGCTCCTGATACCGCTGCTCTTCCTCTCCCTGTTGCTCCGGGCACAGATGGAAGAGATCATCAATACGCCTCCCAGTCCCCCGAAACTGGTGAACGATTACACAAAGACCTTAACCGATCTTCAGCGGGAGGCCCTGGAGCAAAAGCTCAAACTGTACAGCGATTCCACCTCCAATCAGTTCGCCGTAGTCATTGTTGGCAGCACCGGCGGTTATTCTATAGAAGATGCCGCGATTGAACTGGGCCGTAAATGGGGCGTGGGGACCAAAGAATTTAATAATGGGGTGGTGATCCTCGTGGCCAAAGACGACCGTAAACTGACCATACAGGTAGGATACGGACTGGAAGGCGCCATTACCGATCTCGCCTCAAAAAGTATTATTGATAATACCATCCGGCCTTATTTTAAAGAGAACCAGTATTACCGCGGACTCGATGAAGGGGTGGATGAACTGATCAAGGCCGCGGAAGGCCGGTACAAGGCACCCGAGAATTACGGCAAATCCTTTAAGAAAGTCAAAACCTGGGTAATTGTAGCGGTGGTTATTATTCTGCTGATCATTTTCAGCGCCGGTGCCGGCGGCGGCACTTATGTTTCACGGGGTGGCTTCGGCGGCTGGCGCGGCGGCGGCTGGACAGGTGGCGGTGGCTGGTCAGGAGGTGGTGGCTGGTCAGGCGGTGGCGGTGGCGGCGGTTTTGGCGGCTTCGGCGGGGGATCGTTTGGGGGCGGTGGATCGAGCGGGAGCTGGTAAGGAGGAAGTTGAGAGGTTGAGAGGTTGAGGGGTTGAGAGGTTGAGGGGTTGAGAGGTTGAGGGGTTGAGAGGTTGAGGGGTTGAGAGGTTGAGGGGTTTACACGGATGTAACCCTGCCTGCCCGCCTCGCAAAGCTTTGGCGAAGCGGGCCGACCGACGTTCAATGAAGGCGGGAGTCTGCCTCGACGGCAGGCGGGTGTGCCGGAGAGTGAAGTTGAGTGGCTGCTTTAAATTTAATGGGTCAGTATAATGATTCAGGCCCTCCGATTTTCGGAGGGCCTGAATCATTAAATAAATCTTCCATTATCACGCCATACTCCCCACTCACAACTCCCCACTGACTACTTTCCCTCAAAATCCCTTCTTATCCCCCTCCGGTAAAACTCCCTTAATATACTCCACCAGTTCGGCGAGGGCTTTATCATCCGGGGTTTCTTTCAGGGCCTTGCTTTTGGCGGCCAGGATGCCTTTCAGCACCATGCCATTGATAAAGGGATCGGTCTGGTTGCGAAAGTTTTCAGGTATCTGGTCGCGGAATTTCACCACTTCTTCCACACCCCATTTTACTTTTTGTTTGTCCTGGATAGCGGAAAGATAAGTGGCCAGTCCGTTGAGGGCTTCAAACTTACCCTGACTCAGGGGCATACCGGCGAAATCACCGATAATTTTTTCAGCCATCGTTTCATCACCCAGTTTCAGAATTTCACTCATCACCACCTGTTTCAGTACCCCTTTCATGGGTGAGCCATAGAGTTTTTTCACCTGTTCCGCCATCGCATCCGGTTCCAGTTTACCCAGCGCATCCAGCGCGTTACCGGCAACGGTATAGGAAGAATCGTTTACGGCTGCTTTGAATAAGGCGGCGTATTCAGGTTTGCGGTATTCGCCCAGTTTGGCAATCGCTTCGGCCCTTACCAGCGCGTATTTATCTTTTTGTGCCAGTGTGGCCAGGCTGGATTCCATGGCTGACTTCACCGCCTGTTTGCTGAGGCTCAGTTTACTGATGGCATACCGGCGAAGTCCCTGGTAAGGATCATTCAGGGCGCTTTTCAGCAATTCCACGGCTTGGGGATCATCCTGTTTTTTTGCAGCAAAATCAATCGCTTCGCGGCGGTCCAAATAATTACCGGCATAGTGGTACTGGTGGATATAGTTTTCAAGCGTCTTGTTTTCTTTTTTCACCCAGAGCATCACTTTTTCTGCGTCGGCATTCACCAGGTCGGGTTTTGTTTTGCAGGCGAAGCGGAAGGTGTCGGCCGCGTTTTTCACCCATACATAGTGCCGGGTTTTTTCCTTGCCGGTGTAAATGTCTATGGCGATGGGCAGGGTGAAAATTTTACCGGTGCGCTGTGTTTGTTTTACAATCACACTGGCAAGGCCGCTGCTGTCTGCATAATTGTACTGGATATCCACGGTGGGATGTCCGCTCCCGAAATACCACTGGTTGAAAAACCAGTTCAGGTCACGGCCGGTTACTTCTTCAAAGGCGAGACGTAACTGGTGGGCTTCGGCCGACTTGAATTTATTTGTTGTCAGGTACAGGTTAATCGCTTTGAAGAAAGCGCTGTCGCCGATATGGGTACGCAGCATATGCAGGATACGGCCGCCTTTCTGGTAACTCACCGCATCAAACATATCTTCTCTGTCCTTATAATGAAAACGTACCAGGTCTTTTTTATCACTGCCGCTCATCAGATAACCCTGCATGCCATTGTAGTTTTCTGCATCCCCGGCATCCTTACCATATTTGTATTCATCCCAGAGGGTCTGGCTGTAGTCCGCAAAGGATTCATTCAGGGTCAGGTTGCTCCAGCTCTCGGTGGTTACATAATCGCCAAACCACTGATGAAAGAGCTCATGGGCAATGGTGCCTTCCCAGTTGTTGCCGTCCACCAGTTCACGGGCATCCTGTTGGGCGCTTTCCTGGTGGATGGTGGCCGTGGTGTTTTCCATGGCGCCCGCCACATAATCCCGTCCGGTGATCTGGGAATATTTTATCCAGGGGTAATCCACCCCGGTGATTTTGGAGAAGAAAGTCATCATCTCCGGTGTATTCCCGAAAATCTTTTTGGCCACGGAGGCGTATTCCTTCTCCACATAATAATTCACTTCTTTCCCTCTCCAGCTGTCTTTGACAACCGCGTAATCACCCACGCCCAGGAAAAACAGATAGGGGGCATGGGGCAGGTCCATTTTCCAGTAATCACTGCGGGTGCCGTCGGCATTTTTCTTTTGCGATACCAGTTTGCCGTTGCTGAGGGTGACATATTTATTGTCTACAGTAACGGTCAGTTCCTGTGTGCAGCGCTGATTGGTCTTGTCAATCGTGGGGAACCAGGCGGAAGATGATTCCGTTTCCCCCTGCGTCCAGATCTGGGTGGGTTTGTTTTTTTCTTCCCCGCGGGGATTGATAAAATACATGCCCTTTATGCCGAGCATGGCGCCCTGTGCGTATTTTTCTTCAAATTCATCGGGTTTGGCGGTATACTCAATATATACCGTATAGGTTTCTCCGGCTTTGTAGTTTTTGTCAAGTGTAATACGCATCTGCCAGTCATCATAACTGTACTTCAGGGGTACCTGCCGGGTACCTTTCACCAGGCTGACATTTTTAATCTCCATTCCCTTGGCATCGAGGTGCAGGGAGTCGGTGGGATAAAAATGTGGCCGGAGGGTGAGCCATGCTTTACCATATAGCCAGGATTTGCTGAAATCGGGTTTTACCTCCAGCCGGGTATGCACCAGGTTGTTTATTTTGGTGGCAGTGGCACGGTATTCCTTTTTCCAGGTGCTGTCGGCTGCCGGTTTGGTTTGTGCAGCCAGGCTGAATCCAGCCAGGATACAGACAGCGGCGAGCAAAAATTTGTTCATACGAATCATAAAGTTTAGGTGCGCAAAAATAATCCTTGCCCCCTTTACCACACGGGGAAATAGGACCAGCGGAGACTTTATTTAACAAGTTTTTACCGGAAAGCCGGCCGTTAAGCCTGTTTCATACCAGCTTAACCCGCTGGCTTTCCGTTCATTCCCGTAAATTTGTTCAGCCGCCAATCAGTGGTAACAATGAAGAAAAACCTCAGCCTTGTCTTACTGGTACTTCTTAGCCAGACCGTTTTTTCCCAACGGAACTTTTTTGTGTACCTGCAGGCTGAGAAAGAACAGGAGTTTTATATCCGTTTCCGCGAAACAGCTTTTCATTCTTCCCGCACCGGTTACCTGATCCTGCCCGGACTTGCTGATTCTGTGTATACGCTCCGCCTGGGTTTTCCCGGGAGAAAGGGGCCGGAGGAACAATTTGTGATCACCATGGCAAAAAGAGATCATGGATATTTGCTCAGGGAAAAGCCGGGTCAGGGATGGGAACTCTATGACCTCTTTTCAAAACAAATCATCAGCGCGGTAAAGGAAGAAAAGGAAAGCGGACCTGTTCCCAATGAAACAGCAGCTAAAGTGTCTGCTTTTACCGCCCTGCTGGCCAAGGCAACCGGTGATCCATCCCTGCTCACGCCGCCTGCGCCGGTAAAAACCGAACCGGCTATTGTAGCAAAAAAGGAAACAATCCCGGCTCCGGTCACCATATCGGAAAAAAAAGATACCATCATAGCAGTGGCCGCGGTTGAGGCGCCCCGGCCTGTTTCCCCCGATACACTTATAGCAAAAAAAGAACCGGAGCCGGTAAAGCCAACCGCCGAACCGGTGCAGCAACCTGTTGAAACGGGTATAAAAACAGAGAAGAGTTTAGCCGCTGTTCCCGATACAGTGTACAGTCAGCCGGCCGGTACTGCCGTAGAGATACCGGTTGATACAGTCCGCGTTACCCCTGTGGATACGGTGAGTGCTGTTCCGGTGGATACGATAAGGACTGTCACGGCAGATACGGTCCGGACAGTACTAGAGGAGCCGGTAAATACAATGGTGAACCTAAAAAAATCTGTAATTAAAAAACGTTCTGAAAGTTCAACCACCGAAGGTTTCGGGCTGGTATACCTGGATAACTGGGAAGACGGGCAGACTGATACCATTCGTCTGCTGATCCCGCAGCCCAAACTGCTGCAGGCGCAGGTTAAGGAAATACCCCGGGAGGAGAAGAAGTTCCTGGAGATTCCGGCCGTGGCCGTAAAAGATACCATTCCTCAGCCGGTTAAAACGGAGGGAACCGATAGCCTTTCCCGGCAGTCCCTGCAAACAGACAGTATACCGAAAGCCGCTTCGGAACCGGAACGGCTGCCTCCCATGCCGGCCCCCGTCTGCGCGGATACAGCCACCGATCATGATTTCCGTACCCTGCGCAAAAATATGGCGGCCGCGGAAGGAGATGAACAGATGCTGCAGCAGGCAAGGAGCTATTTTAAGGAGAAATGTTTTACCGCGGCGCAGCTGAAAAACCTCAGCACCCTCTTCCTGGAGGATGAAGGGAAGTACAGTTTCTTTGATGCGGCCTATAAATATGTAAGGGACAAAGACGCATTTGCCTTGCTGGTCAATGAACTGAAGGACCCGTATTATATCAATCGTTTTAAAGCCATGCTGCGGTAACAACATTCATCGCAGCGAAAGCCCGGCAGCTTAAATCAACAACAGGAATCCATCATGCCCCGGTATTTTATTGAACTATCTTACAAAGGCACCCGCTATTCCGGTTTCCAGACACAGGAGAATGCGCTCACAGTACAGGAAGAGGTGGAGAAAGCCTTTGCGGTACTGCACCGGGAGCCGGTACAACTGACCGGCTCTTCGCGTACGGATGCGGGGGTACATGCGAAGCAGAATTATTTTCATTTTAATTTTGACCGGCCGGTGCACCCTCAATTTGTCTATAAGATGAATGCCATCCTGCCGCCGGATATTGTGATACACCGGGTGCTGGAAACAGGGCCTGAAGCCCATGCGCGATTTGACGCCCTCAGCCGGGTGTATGAATATTCACTGTATCATTTTAAAGATCCCTTCCTGGCCGACCGGGCTTATTATTTTCCCTACCGGATTAATCTGGAACGGATGCAGGAGGCTGCTGCCCTGCTGATGCAGTATACTGACTTCACCAGTTTCTCTAAACGCAATACCCAGGTTAAAACTTTTCAGTGCCGGATCCTTTTAAGCGAATGGGTAAAAAGGGAACAGTGCCTGGTTTACCGCGTGGAAGCCAACCGTTTTTTACGGGGAATGGTCAGGGGACTGACCGGCACGATGCTGCGGGTGGGTACCGGCAAACTGAGTCTGGATGATTTTGCGGCCATCATTGAAGCCCGGGACTGTACAAGGGCCGATTTTTCGGTTCCGGCGCACGGACTTACCCTCCTGCAGGTGAAATACAATAACCTTCCTGTTTAGTCTTACCCCTGCTGCAGGAGAATATTATTTTCTCTACATTTAAGGAACATTAACCCTGTTCCTTATGCCCCTTTTCCGGCCTGTTTTATTCCGGCTGATCTGGTTTTGTTTGCCCCTGCTTCCCGTTGCCGGTGCGGCACAATCCTACACACAACAGGATTCCGTTCGTATATACCAGTTGCTTGACCTGGCCGACCAGGAAGATTTTGCCGGCAATCTGGATAAGGCCATGCAGCATGCCAAGGAAGCGCTTGAGCTGGGTTTGAAAAAAGGCATGCAACGCGGCAGTGGATTTGCTTACCTGAAAATTGCCGACCTGCAACTTAAAAAAGAAGGGACCGAAGGTCTTCCGGCCCTATATGAAGAGGCTTTCCGGTATGGTTACCGGTTGCGCGACAGTTTTTTACTGGGTCTGGCCTGGCACCAGCAGGCGCAGTATTTCCGGGATCAGTCAAAATATAAAGAAGCGGCTCATTCCCTGCAGGAAGCCATCCGGTATTATGCGGCCGGTAATCAGGCCGGTTATACCGCCATCGTGTATAATGACCGGGGTTTTGTAATGGAAAGACAGGGCATGTATGACAGCGCCACGGCCATGTACCTCCAGGCAATCCGGTTTTTTGAAAAGGATAATAATATCAAGGAAGCAGCCAATACCACCGGTAACCTGGGCATCACCCGTTACCGGATGGGATTAAAGCAGGAGGCAATCAGTCTGTTCCGGCAATCGGCCGCTATGCGTGAAAGTATCCGGGATGTTAAAGGCCTGGCCGCGGTTTACGGTAACCTGGTAACGGCCTTCAGTTCACTGCAAGAGCTTGATTCCGCCCGGCATTATCAGGAACTGGCCCTGCTGAATGCGGAGAAAACCGGCGTGAAAAATACGCTGGCGCAGGCGCATACCAACAGTTCGGTGTTACTGGCCCGGCAACAGCAGTATGAAGAAGCACTACTGCATGAGAAAGAAGCCGTGACCCTGTATACGGCGATGGGTGACCAGCAGAAAATAGGCAATCGTTATATCGTGATGGCCGGTTATTATGACCAGCTGAAAGATTCCGTTACCGCCGAAAACTATTACGCCAAAGCAGCAGGTTTAGCGGCCACCCTGGGGAATAAACCCCTTTCCCAGTCGGTGTACCAGGCCCATTCCGCTTTTTATACCGCCAGGGGCAATTATAACGGAGCGCTGCAGTTGTACAAAAAATTTGTAGCGGTAAAAGACAGTTTGTTTAATGACCGGATGGCGGCCAATATCAACGAGCTGAAAGTGCAGTATGAAACAGAAAAAAAAGACGCCGAAATTCTGAAACTCAAAACCGACCAACAGATCCGGCAGCTGGAACTGGAAAAACAGCAGGCGCTGGCGGCAGGGCACTTGCTGGAAGCTAAACGAAAAGGGGACCAGATCCGGCTGCTACGGCAACAGGAAGAACTGCGCGGTCTGCAATTGCAGCAGCAGAAAGCAAGGCTGGAAAAGCAGGAATTGCTGGCCCGCGAATCGGAGCAGCAAATGCTCCAGTCACTGCAAAGCCTGCAGATAGCAGAGAATGAAAAGAAGTTAAAACAAAGACAACTGGAAAGGGAAAAGCTGCTGCGTAATGGCTTGCTGGTCTTTTCCCTGGCGGTATTGCTGATCGGCGGGCTTTTGTTCAACCGCTATCAGCTCCGGAAAAAAATACAGGAACAGGCCCGGATGATGGAAGTACGGAATAAAATTTCCCGCGATCTGCACGACGATATCGGCAGCACGCTCACGAGTATTCATATTATGAGTTCAGTGTCGCAGCAGGTGGTAAATGCCGATCCGCAACAGGCCCGTAACCTGCTGGGCGAGATCGCGGAGCAGAGCCGGTCCATACAGCAGAACATGAATGATATTGTATGGGCGATCCGGCCCGATAATGATAAAGTGGGTAATCTCAGTTCAAGGATGCTGGAATTTATCGGCCAGACCCTGGAGCCCCGGCAGATTGAAACCCGTTTCAGCGCGGCCGAGGAAATGATGCAATTGAGCTTACCCATGACGTACCGGAAGGAACTGCTGCTGATGTTTCGCGAAGCAGTCAATAATATAGTAAAACATGCCAACGCGCGGATGGTGATTGTTACGCTTTCCGGGAAACAGGGGAACGAACTGGTGCTGAGTATTAAGGATGATGGCAACTGGAAAAACAATCCCCACAATACCGGTACCGGCACCGGGAGTATCCGGCAAAGAGCGGAGGCTCTGGGTGGCCGGGCAGAATGGCTGATTACAGGGGCAGGTACAGAGGTGAGGATTGCGCTGCCCCTCCCATAAATATGGGAACCGGTTAACCGGCCACTTTTATAAATTTGATGCGATGCCGCTGAAAGCAATATTGTATGAGGATAATGAGAACCTGCGTAACAGCCTGGAATCGCTGTTTCGTTTGCAGCGGGAAGTGGAATTGCTTGCGGTATTTCCAGATGCGCAGACCGTGCTGACAGATCTGGATGCGTTGCAGCCCGATGTGGTACTGATGGATATTGATATGCCGATATTAACCGGCATAGAAGCGTTGCGGCTGATCCGTTCCCGGCACCCGGAGCTGCCGGTGATCATGCTGACTGTTTTTGACGACAACGACAATATTTTCAATGCTATTTGTGCAGGGGCCAGTGGTTACCTGCTGAAAAATAATGTTGATCTCCTTTTTTCCTCGATAAAGGAAGTGCTCAGCGGCGGGGCGCCCATGACGGGCAGTATTGCCAAAAAAGTGCTGGCGCTTTTTCCCCGGCCGGAGAAACAGGTATCCGGAACGGATACCCAGCTTTCTGAGCGGGAGTCGGATATTCTCCGCCTGCTGATCCGCGGGTACAGTTACAAAATGATTGCTTCCGAACTGGGTATTTCCCTGGAAACCGTACGGTCACATATCAAAAAGATTTACCGCAAAATGCAGGTCAACAGCGCCACGGAGGCAATATACAAAGCCGGCCAGGGGTTTCATTAAGTTTCATCCGGCAGTTTTTTCATACCATGTTTATGGGATTGTTAACGGAAGGGACCGGCACTACTTTTAGCCTGTCAATTAATTCCGTCTTATAAACCATCATCATGTGTTTGGGGTTTCTTTTTCTCTCTGATCACGGGATAATGAATTTACTATGAAACGGGGTCTGCCTTTTATAACCGTTTGTCTGCTGGCGCTGTCCATGGTCTCTGCCCAGGGATCGCCGGTGTCCCGGGTCTGTACCTGTTCTTTTACCGGAACTCCGCCGGTTGTGACCGTTGCAGATTTCTCCCTTCACGGAAAGTTGGAATGTATGCCGGCTGCGGGTAACCAGCGACGTTATGTACTGAAGTTTGACTTTTTCAATAAAAGTAACTGTGTGCTGAATCTTCTTTCCGTGACCGTTCACGGTCAGACTGTGGAAGTGCCGGCTTTTAATACCCCGCCGGGTGGAAAAAAGGAAGGTATATCACTCGGGTTTGCCACCGATGCCGGCCAGTCGCCCCCGGCTGATGATAAACTGATGGTACTGGTACGCTACCGGCTGAATGACCGGAAATGTATGACGGCGATAGAAATAAATTATCAACCCTGTAAATAAAAATAAGCTATGAATACATTCAAATGCTTCCTTCTTCTCCTGGCAGGTATCATGATGCAAACTGTTCTTGCTGCCCAGGAGCCCGCGCGGAAATCCGGAGCGGTAAAAGCCGCGGAATCGGTGAATAAAAAATCAAGGGAACTGACGGAAGCCAGCAACCAGGTGCTCAATGAGTCACAGCAGGTGGCTGCCAATATACAGCAGGCGGTGTCCAATGTAAAGGCAGTGGTCAAAGTCTTTGAACCAATCCTTCGTTTCCGGCTGAAGAAAAAGGAGCCGGAAGTAAACCAACCGGGCGGATCGGCAGAATTGGCTTATACGACGGCCCCTGATACGGTACCGGTACAGCCTGTGGCAGATGCCGTTCCGCCCGGACAGCCCGATCAAGCCGTACAGGTGCAGCCACAGCAGTATATACAAACGGGGGTCACCCAGGAGGAGTTATTGCAGGGGGTGCCGGTCATACCGGAGAGTGCGTTGTATAACAGTGATGGCAGCGCCAACCTGGGCAGCCAGAATCATAAAACATTTGGTTGTTATCTGGATATGACCCGCGGAGCGGTTATGGATGAGATAGACGCGGCGGGGAATGCCCGGGCGGTTGACCTGATCTTTACGGCTACCGGTGCCTTTAATGAGCAGGTGCCGATGTATGCCTTCCTGACACCCGCCTATGCACGGCATGATGCCTTTGCCTATAATTTTTTCAAGGGAGTGAAGTATAAAGACAAGAATATTCCGCCAATGAGCTGGGAGGAGGTAAATGAGTCGGAGGTAGCCATGACTTCGCTGACACCTGCTCAGTTTGAAAAAATTAAAGACAATAACCAGCTCATGGCCGTGCTGAAACAGGTAAGGGGTTATGGACCGAAAGTGGAAAGCCGGGCCAAACTGGAGGGGAAAGTGATAGCCGTAAAAACAGAAATGGGGGATCGTACAGCCTATGGGCTGATCTGTATACTCCGTCATTTCGGGACGACCGGGGAGAACGGATATCTCACCGTGAAGATTAAGGTAACGGGATTTGACAGTAACGGGGACGGGATACCCGATCAGGTTAATTATTAAAAAACACAGGTATGAAAAAAATAATCATTTTCTCCTTCTTCTTTCTGCTGGCAGGAACGCGTTTTGCTTTTTCGCAAAAACCGGTTCAGGTCAGTAAGGTGCCGGTTACAAAAGGCAAACAGCCTTTGCCGGTTGTTTCCACCGGGCAAACCGTATTGGCAGCAAACAATCCGGCTGAAAAGGAAGCCTGGGTGGAAGTATATGAACTGCCCGGGTACCAGGGGCGTATGCAACGCTTTACCGGATCGGTTTCCGGCTCACCCCTGGCATTACCTTTTTCGCCTGACCGGATATCCATAAAGCGGGCGAAGAATACGGTGTTGCGGATTGTGATGACGGAGATGACCGGGTATATCCGGCATGAGATTAAAGAGGATGTGCCGGATATCCGGATCAATAACGGGGGGATTAACGGGTTTAGTTTTGAATGGCTGCCTTATGCCGAGGTTTTTGAATTCCCTGATTTCCGGGGTCGCAGTGTGAAGTTTACAGAGGCGGTGGAATTCCGGGAGAACCTGGGGCTGCCTTTTCCGCTAAGCCGGATTTCTGTCAGGCTGAGTGATGAAAATACAAGGGTGAGTTTTTCCCTTAATTGTGGTGCAGCAAAGGGGTATACGGTGATTGACAAGAGTCAGCGGCTGGTAACCCATACAACGGCAGTATGTGGCATTCGGGTGGAGCGGAAGCTGGCGGTGCGGATGCGGTTTAACGGGATCGTTACGGATATTCATAACAATGACTGCCGGCGTATGTATGGCACGGTAAAGATCCGGTTGCTGGAAAGGGACCGGAACGGGATGATCCGGACGGTTTGCCGGTCGGCGGATCCCTCGCGTCAGGATGCGGAAGGCTGGATAACGGTGTATAACCGGGAAAGCGGGGCTGAAGGAGCAGATCCGCAGGTGTATGATTTGCAGCGCTATAATGTATATCATCCGGAATCGGGGTTCCGGCTTCAGCCGGAGCAGTCAAAAAAGTCCTGGTTATTCCGGCAGCCGCTCGATGGAGACCGTCCCTATGAACTGATTTACTTTGATTCCTTATCACTATATACCGGAGAGTTGCGGATGGAGGTAAAGGCCAGGATCGGGTCTCACCATAAAGGTTGTGATTTGTGTACCGATTATACGGCCGGAGCTTCAATGACAGAGGAACGGGTGCAGGAGTACGTGGTCAGATCTTTCCGGCAGGGCGGGGGGCGGATTCAGGCCGGTAATTACCGGGTAAGCGGAGGAGCCGGTGCTTTTACCGGTCCGGCGCATAACACGTTTCTGGATTTCACCTATACGGAGGTGGGGTATGGGTATGCAGTAAGCAGGGCGCTGAGACCCTGAAGGGGCAGGGAATCTTCGTTAACAAGGGTTTAAATAGAAATTTTCGGGGGCCTCGGCCCCCTTTTTTCTTTTTATACAGTGCTGTGAACAGCGGTTTTGGGAGGGGTTAAAGAGTGGGGGAGGGTGGATTTGAGCGGGCCAGCGGGGGTAAAAGGAGGTTTTGGCCGAAAAAAATAGGCGCTGAAAGGGCCGTCCCGCCTGCATTTCGGCGTGAGCGTCAATATTTCTGGTAAAAAATCTTGGTGGGTAAACTGTCCCTCCCTATCTTTGCGTCCCGCTTGCAAAAAGCGGTAGTTCTCTGAAGGTTGCGAAGAAAAAAAGCAGGCAAAAAGAAAGAAAAAAAGCAATAAAATTTGCTGGTAATAAACAAACCCTTACCTTTGCCGTCCGCTTCCAAAAAACGGGAAGCAAAAGCTCTTCAAAACGTTTGATTTTCACGCCAAAAGCTTCTGAAATTTTTTCAAAAAAAATGAAGAAAAATTTGGCAGGAATATAAAAGCCCTTACCTTTGCACTCCCAATCAAAAACGGGGTGCTGGTAAAACGGCAAAAGATCTTTGAAAGTTGGGAAACAATAGCACTTCTTTCTGATGCAAATCAGCAAGAAAACAAAAGGTAAGTCAAGCTAAATACAATTAGATTTGACACGTTAATTTTCTCTTGAGAATTTTAAATGTCAGTATCAAACATCATTTACAATGGAGAGTTTGATCCTGGCTCAGGATGAACGCTAGCGGCAGGCTTAATACATGCAAGTCGAGGGG
>JACSRW010000016.1 GCA_014879565.1 Chitinophagaceae bacterium | reverse complement strand
GCTCTTGGTTCTTGGCTCTTGGTTCTTGGCTCTTGGTTCTTGGCTCTTGGTTCTTGGCTCTTGGTTCTTTGGTTCTTTGGTTCTTTGGTTCTTGTTTCTTGTTTCTTTTCCTTTCCATTAAACTCACCAACATGAAAAAACTTAACCTAAACCTCAGCCTCAACCTCAGCCTCATCCTCAGCCTCAGCCTCAATCTCAGCCTCCTCCTCTACCCCTTCTTTCTTATAGCCCAGAAGACCAATCCTGCATTACTGGAACGGATCCGGAAAGTCGAGAATTCATTAAATCCCGGCCTGGTTTTCGGTGACAGTCTCCCTAACTATAACCTGGAACAACGGATGCGCGAAACGGGCATAAAAGGATTAAGTATTGCAGTAATAAGCAACTACAGGATTGAATGGGCCAAAGGATACGGATGGGCGGATGAAGAAAATAAAATCAGCGTCAGTACTGAGACCAGGTTTCAGGCAGCATCAATCAGTAAAACGATTAACAGCATGGGGTTGCTGAAACTTACTGAACAGGGAAAACTGGATCCGGAAGCTGATATCAATCTCTACTTAAAATCCTGGCAATTTCCCTATGACAGTCTCTCCCGGGGAAAGAAAATCAGTACCAATAATCTGCTTAGTCATACCGCAGGTTTGGACATTCACGGTTTTTTGGGATACAAACGAACAGACAGCCTTCCCGCATTACTGCAGATTATTAAGGGGGAAAAACCGGCCAATAGCAAACCCGTAAAATCGCTGTTTGAACCGGGAAAAATGTTCAAGTATTCGGGGGGCGGAACGACCATCAGCCAGCTTCTGCTGATGGATATCACTGGAAAATCTTATGCAGAATGGATGAAAAAAAATATTCTCCGGCCGCTTGGGATGAAAAACAGTTCCTTCCGGCAACCACCGGCAGACAGCTGGCAACTGGCTACGGGCTATCTGCGGTCAGGCAAAGCCATTGAAGGCCGCTACTTTATTTACCCGGAACTGGCAGCCGCAGGTTTGTGGACCACCCCCACCGATCTGGCCAGATATATTATTGACTGCCAGCTAACATTAAAGGAAGACAAGGGTAAAATTCTGAAAAAGGAAACCATGCTTAAAAGAATGACCCCGTATATAGACAAGTATTCAGCACTGGGAGTCATAATACAAACAAATGGGACAGAAAACTGGTTTAACCATAATGGCGGCAACCAGGGATTTCTGTGTACATCCTGGGGCAGTATGAAAGACGGGAAAGGCGTGGCCATTATGATAAATGGAGAAGACTTTTCAGTAGCCGGTGAATTACTCAACAGTGTGGCGATTGTTTACGGCTGGAAGGATTTTTACAAACCGGAGTTCCGGAAAACGGTCCGTGTACCCACAGATAGCCTGCGCCGGCTCTGCGGCACTTACCAGCTGATGCAGGATACAATTATTCTTCAGCTCTGTGGTGAAAATCTCTGCATGAAAGAAGCCGGTGAACCCGGAAACGGATACCAGACATATTTTACCGATCCCGACACCTTCATTATCCGGGAACAGCCCAATATACTGTTCCGGATTCTGCGCGACGGGACCGGGAAAATGGAGGCCATTGAAATGCAGCAGAACAGAATGAAAGTGAAAATGAAGAAAATCAGTGAATAAGATCCAATATCCAAAGAACCAAGATCCAGGAACCAATTATCATGCTTACGTGCATCTGAAGAGGACGGATTGGTTCTTGTTATTTGGTTCCTGATACTTTTTCTACATTCTATCCGGCACTTCCATCCAGCACTTTCCCGAAGGCTTTCATAAAGTCTTTCTGCGCATCAGGTTTTGAGAGAAAATCACGCAATTTTTGTTTTTCTTCCGGACTCAGGGCTGTCATGACATCCCAGACCAGTCCGGTGATTTTTATATACAGCTTCCCAACTTCCCGGGCTGCTTTTCTGTCCAGTTTCCGGTGAAGACTTTTTTTGGGTTGCGATGAAAGCATATTCATCATATACCGTTTCAGCACCCGGTTAACCTGTTCCATTTTCTCCGGTAATTGCGCTTTTAATGTATCCAGCCGCGCATTAATTGCAGCGGCTCTTGCGGCCGGTTCGTTTTTTATGACAGGTGCTTTCCATTTTATCACTGTATCATTTATGAACAGATTTTCAGTAGCCAGCAAACGCCTGTTTTTTGCATTGCTGTCATTCAGCGCCAGTTCAACCCGGTCCCAGTTACCTCTTGTATACTTGTACTCATATATTTTTCCTTTATATACAGGTAATACCAGCTGATAGATACCATCACCCATTTTATCCATTTTAAACAAACTGTCACCGGCATACCAGTGATTGAAGTTCCCGGCAATATAAACCGGTCTGTTCAGTGTATCCGGCTGCGGAACATTCACGCGGAGTATAACGCCTGTCACCTGACCGGCGGAGGTTAAACACAACAAACCTGTAAATAGCAAGAGAGTGATTCGTTTGTCCATATGCGGCATTTTTGCAAATGTATTTGTGCCGGCCGGTCAAATACAATGATATTCCTCAGCAGGTCAGCAGGTTTCCCTGCTACTTTCCAGCAGGAACCACCCGGTTGGAGTAACTATACTCAATCTTCCCAAACTCTTAACAAACCAGTTAAAAATTTACAGTAATTTACAGGCAAACATTTTCTCCATGAAGCGACTCCTTGTTATCGCCCTTGTTTTGGTTTCCGGCCTGGTCAACGGGCAATCGCTCAAAGACCTGCTTTTCAGCGGCAAAATGAAAAACGATTCCAATACCGTACACCGGAAAGGGGAAGACCTGAAGGAAAAAATTGACACAACGACTAAAAAACCTGCCCCCGCTCCGGAAAAACCGAAGGTTGTTCCCGCTAACATTCAAAAGGACAGCACTGCTGTTCAGAACCCGGTCCAGGCAGCTTTGCCTCCTGCACCCGCTGAAGGGCTGACACCCAAAGAAGAATCCCCGGCTGCATTAACCGGCACCGCAAAGGATAATAATAAAATCTGGAAAGAATTTGTGGATACCGTACTAAGCAGTATCAAGGCCGAATCCCTGCAGAATAAAAAAGTGAAAAAGGGCGATTATTCCGTGATGGTTGACTATGCCATCAATACAGACGGTACTGTAACGGTTGGCAATATTTTTGTCAGCCCCGACAACGAATTCCTGCGTATGCAGCTGAAGGAAAGACTATCCATTGACACCCCCAAACTTAACCCGGTTCTGAACAGCGCGGGCGTGGCGAGGAAAACCAACAGGAGGTATAGTTTTCTGATAAGCAAGTAGGCTGATAACCGATAGACCGGTCAGTGGTTCAGCTTTCGGTGTCGTAATAGAGTTTATAGAATTTTTTTCCGGCGGCTTCATCATACCCATTTTCAATCAGGCGGGTGTCGCCATGAATATAAATGTGAAAATTCTTATCGAGTTTAAGTACACTGCGCATACCTGACCATTTCTTTTTTACCGCCGGTGCTGAAATTTCAAATTCTTCCGCCAGTTCTGTGCCGGCGTTCCGTTCGTATTGTTCTTTAAACCGGCCGAAAGAACTGACCAGGTTGGGATGCACAAAAACCTCCTGCGCGAATTCTTCTTCCTGAAACTGGTCCCTTGTTTTGAAATAATCTGCCGACCGGTTGAGGTATTCTGCCTTATTCACTTTACTGACATCAAATTCCTCCGGCATAGTCTGTGTGATAAAAAGCCGGGCCATATCCATTGCATTGCCGGTATGATGAAAATTATCCGCTGCAGGCCGCAGACCCAGGAAATCATTGACCCAGTACCGGGCATCGCTGCCCTTATTGGTATTATCAATACTCAGCACCCGGTATCCGCTTTCCTTGTCCATATTAAAAACCAGGCAGCCCTTGTCCAGTTTGTTCACATATAACCCTTCTTCCACTTCCAGTGACAATTTATTTCCGCTGCCGCCCACTTTAATAAACTTCTCCTTGTTCTCCGATTTAAACATTCCCAATGCATCTACATTCATCCCGTCAATAAGTACATCTTTAAAAAAGACGACAAAAAACTCTCCTTTCTTGATAAAGTGGGATCCCGACTGTTCATAGAGCCATTTGGCCAATTCCTGGCTGGCTTTATGAAAATCCATCTCCCCGTCAAAAATTTTTCCTGCCAGGTTAAAACAGGTATTATATTCAAGACTGGAGGAATGATAAAATGTTTCAAATCCATTTAAGCGGGCAAAGGGGGATGTAAAGTAGTTTTTAAGCACTTCGCGGGTGATATCATTCAGATCCAGGGGGGCTGCAGAAAGATCGGGCAGGACATCAGCTACTTTATTGCCAACAAAATGCACAGACAAAACTGCAATTTGTGAAGGAGCGGGATTGAACATGTTAATCGTAAACTTTTAAGCATGCAATATGCTTAAAATTCTGCTACCGGACATTGAAATGATACCATGCCGGCTGCCAGTAAACCGACCCGATTAAAAAGTTCCCGAATTAATCCATTCTTATAAATTAAGGTGATGTGTTTTTGCAGTTTGTCTGGCCAGTTCATACCCCGCATCCGCATGCCGGATTACCCCCATACCCGGATCATTCCTTAATACTCTCTGCAGGCGGGTATCGGCCTCCGGGCTGCCATCGGCTACAATTACCATTCCGGCATGAATAGAATAGCCCATGCCTACGCCCCCTCCATGATGTAATGAAACCCAACTGGCGCCCCCGGCTGTATTGACAAGGGCATTAAGGATGGGCCAGTCGGCCACTGCATCAGAACCATCCATCATAGATTCGGTTTCCCGGTTGGGGGATGCCACGGAACCGGTATCCAGGTGATCCCGGCCGATCACGATTGGCGCTTTAACCTTCCCGGAACGCACCAGTTCGTTAAAAGCTAGACCTGCTTTTTCTCTTTCTCCCTGGCCCAGCCAGCAGATCCGTGCCGGTAATCCCTGGAAAGCAATTTTTTCTTTGGCCAGTTTTAACCAGCGCTGCAGAGAGGTATTCTCCGGGAAAAGAGATGCGATGAGTTCATCGGTGACGGCAATATCAGCCGGATCCCCGCTGAGGGCTGCCCAGCGGAAGGGTCCCTTTCCCTCACAAAACAGGGGCCGGATATAGGCCGGTACAAAACCAGGAAACAATCCGCTCGTTTCCCCGTTGGGCGACCGGGAAAGCAGTGATTTGAACCCTGCTTCAATATGCCCGTGTTTTTGTTCATGTTCAATGGCACGGGCCCGTATATTATTGCCATAGTCAAAGGTGATGGCGCCCCGGTCCATCAGCTGCAGCATCAGCTGTACATGCAGGTTCATACTCTCATAACTGCGCCGGATATAGTCTTCCGGGTTTTGTTCTCTCAGTATATTTGCCTGCACATTACTAAGGGTATGCGGAATATACCCGATCAGGGGATCGTGTGCAGAGGTCTGGTCAGTCAGGGTATCCGGAATGACATCGCGCTGAATAAGACGGTCAAGCAGGTCAACCGCATTGCACAGCACCCCGATACTCCGCGCCTCTCCTTCCCTTCTGTAATGTATAGCGGCATTAATGGCATCATCAATATTGGTATGTTTCTCGTCCAGGTAACGCGTTTCTATCCGTTTATCAATCCGCCATTCTTCCACTTCGGCTATCAGGGCCACCCCTTCATTCATGGTAATGGCCAGGGGCTGAGCTCCACCCATTCCTCCGAGACCGGCTGTTACATTAAGGGTACCTTTTAATGAACCGCCAAAATGTTTATCTGCAATGGCGGCATAGGTTTCATAGGTGCCCTGCACAATACCCTGGGAACCGATATAGATCCAGGATCCGGCTGTCATTTGGCCATACATCATCAGTCCCTTCTGTTCCAGTTCGGTGAAATGTTTCCAGTTAGCCCAGTTAGGTACAAGCTGAGAATTACTGATCAGCACACGGGGTGCATCCGGATGTGTTTTCAGGATTCCAACGGGTTTACCAGACTGAATCAGCAGGGATTCATCATTCTCCAGTATTTTAAGCGCTGCAATGATGCGGTCAAGCGATTCAAAATTCCGGGCTGCTTTACCCCGGCCTCCATATACAATCAGTTCATCCGGTCTTTCGGCCACATCCGGATCCAGATTGTTCAGAAGCATTCGCAGGGCTGCTTCCTGAATCCAGCCTTTGCAGGATAATTTTGTTCCGGTTGGCGTCTTATATTTTACGGGATCGTATGGGCGGGAAATGGCGGGCATCGTTATGAAATTTTAATAATTAAAGATAAGAAAAGAGGAAGAACCAGGATCCAAGAACCAGTTATCAAGCTGCGACTCTTATGAAGAGGAGGCTTTGGTTCTTGTTATTTGGTTCTTGGTTCTTACTAATTGGTTCTTGGTTCTTACTCCCAATAATATTATCTTGTCGCACCATTACCAACCATTATGAGTATCCACATTGCTGCACAGAAAGGCGAAATTGCCAAAACCGTACTGCTTCCGGGTGATCCGCTCAGAGCCAAATATGTTGCTGATCATTTTTTATCGGATGTGCGGCTGGTGAGCCAGACCCGCAACGCTTTTTATTTTACAGGCAGCTATAAAGGAAAAGAACTAACCGTAGGCGCCAGTGGTATGGGATGTCCTTCGATTGGCATCTACTCCTACGAACTTTTCACCGAATATGAAGCGGAAACAATCATCCGGATCGGCACCTGCGGAGCCTATACTACGGAACTGCAGTTATTTGATCTGGTCAATGTTGATCATGCCTGCAGTGAATCCAGTTTTGCCCTTCATGCCTGGGGGATAGAGCAGGACCGCATTCCCCACCAGGGGCCTGCCTTTAGCCGGATCAATGAAACAGCTGCCCTGCTGGGAAAATCGCTGAAAACCTGCCATATTCACTCCAGCGATATGTTTTACCGGAAAGACAGTGGCACCCCGCCCGTGGCGCAAAAACATCATTGTTTGGCGGTAGAAATGGAGGCCTTTGCCTTATTTGCCAATGCCCTGCAACTGGGGAAAAATGCAGCCACCCTGCTGACGGTTTCAGATGTGATACCTACTCACGAGAAAATTTCAGCAGATCAGCGGGAGAAATCGCTGCTGCCGATGATGGAACTGGCACTGGAAGCCGGTATTCGTATGTAACAGATTAGATTATTTAGAACGCTCCCATTCCTGCCGGCCTATGCCGCGGAAAACGTGTTTTTCACTATGATAGGAAGAACGTACCAGGGGGCCGCTTTCCACATAATCAAGTCCGAGGCTGTATCCGATTTCGCGGTATTCAGCGAATTCATCCGGGTGTACAAAGCGCTGAACAGGAAGGTGATTTTTGGTGGGCTGGAGGTATTGGCCGATGGTCACCACATCACAACCCCAGGCCTGAAGATCACGCAGGGTCTGAATCACTTCTTCTTTGGTTTCACCAAGGCCAAGCATAATACCGCTTTTGGTGCGCATACCCCCTTCTTTCAGGCTACGGATCACGTCCATACTTCGCCAGTATTTAGCCTGTATACGCACCTGGCGGGTGAGCCGTTCTACAGTTTCAATATTATGACTGACCACTTCAGGAGCCGCGTCAATCACCCGTTGTATATCTTCTTTCTTCCCTTTGAAATCGGGTATCAGGGTTTCCAGGGTTGTTCCCGGATTTAGGGCCTTAACGGCTTTAATGGTATTGTGCCAGATAGTTGATCCGCCATCGGGCAACTCATCCCTGTCAACCGAGGTGATAACTGCGTGTTTTACCTTCATGAGATGGATCGCTTCAGCCACCCGCTGAGGTTCATCCCAGTCAGCCGGTTCCGGTTTACCCGTGGCCACAGCACAGAATCCACAACTCCGGGTACAGACATTGCCCAATATCATAAAAGTGGCTGTACCCGCCCCCCAGCATTCGCCCATATTCGGGCAATTGCCGCTTTCGCAGATCGTATGGAGCTTATGATTATCAACCAGCCCCCGTACATGTTTGTAATTATCGCCGATAGGGAGTTTTACCCGCAGCCAGTCCGGCTTACGGATTTTTGAGTCCTTTTCATTCACCGCAGGTACAACAGGTAATTCGGTCATAGCCCGCAAAATTAGGGCATTATTTGCGCCTGCCAAACAGCAGGGCGATATAAGCCTGGAAGTAGAATTGTTTATCGTCCTGACGGGCTACAATGGGGATTTTTTGAGTGTACCATTCGCCGCTCAGCCCCACTTCAATAGCGGATACAGTCTCGTTAAACCGCCCATAATCAAACCGTAAGGATGTTTTGGCAAAAAGGCCTGGTTTTACCTTTATCTCCCCCCATCCTTTTCCAAGTCCGCCCCCTCCTATAATGGTCGGCCCCAGAAAAACGGCGCTGTCAGCCTGGGAATATTTAATCACTTTCGGATCACCGCTTACCGGATCCACCACTTCCAGGTAATAAGGCCTGAGCAAACCGAGTGATAATCCGCCCATATAGGAACCTGAAACAGCCACCCCGTTTTTATTCCCCTTCTGGCCAAGAATATGCTGCTGACCAAAACCAAAAGTAAGCTGGTAAAAATTATTGAGTTTGCCGTAAATAAAAGGATTGTTGAAAAAAATAAACCCATTGGATGTATTCTGCACCTTGTTCTCCTTGGGGTGTTTGATTTCCGTGAAATCAACCCGGTAAAGGGTGGTTTTCCGGTTAGATTTCATCCGGCCCATTTCATAAAAAAAGCCATACCCGTTGGTTCGTCCCTGAATTCCGAATACACTTTGCTTATGATATACCAGCACCCCCTCTTCCGCCTGGCGCATCAGGTTATTGAGTTTTTGCCGCCGGGCTTCTTTTTTGTCTGCCTTTATTGAACGGCGGGAACTGGTGTCCTGGCTGAATATGGAAAGGGCCAGCAGGCATAACAAAAGGGACAGGCTTAGTTTTCTCACAGAATTCCTTTTAATTAAAAATAGACGCAGGTCCGAAGACCAAAGTTTAAAGCTACAGGTTAAATCCTGAAAAAAAGAGTTAAAGCGGTTTAGCCAGCACAGCTGCCGTTCAGCACAAACCTGCCCGTATATCCGCAATGAAACTCTTCCCGTAAATTTAGGGCAAATTAGCGATAATGACATCTTCTGTGTATTACTCCGGCGAACTCCGCACTACCTGTACCCATCTCCGCAGCCAGTCCGCTTTCGAAACCGATGCCCCGGTGGACAATAACGGCAAAGGGGAACGTTTTTCCCCCACCGACCTGATGGCAACCAGCCTGGCTGCCTGTATGATTACCGTGATGGGGATCAAGGCGCGCAGTATGGGTTTTGACCTGAATGACATCAAAATTGATGTTTTAAAAATCATGAAAGCCGATCCGCGCCGGGTGGGTGGTATTGAACTAAGTTTCCATATTCCCGAATCCCTACGGTCACTGGAAACAAAAACCATACAAATGCTGAAAAATACCGGGGAAACCTGCCCGGTGATAAAAAGTATCCATCCGGATATTGAAGTGAAAATCAACTGGGGACATTGGGAGTAGTTTTATAGTTTGTAGTTCGCTGACAGCAGACACTCCGTGGTTGCCGGCTATTACTCCTAACTTCTGTCATACAAAAGGGGGGTGAAAACGTATTGTATTCCCATTCTCCCTACATTCATGCGAAACCTTATCGTATGAATGAGCGATTACTCCAGTACATCTGGCAATTCCGGTTATTTGATAACCGCAGCCTTTTTACCACAACGGGAGAACCTGTGGAAATTATTTACCAGGGACAATACAATACCAACCAGGGGCCTGATTTCAGTAATGCCAGAATCCGTATTGCCGGCACAACCTGGGCCGGTCATGTTGAATTGCATGTACGTTTGTCTGACTGGGAAAAACACCATCACCAGGCTGATCGTAACTACGATAATGTAATCCTGCATGTCGTCTGGGAAGCGGATGAAACCGGCCCGGATATTCCGGCAGTAGAACTGAAAGGAAGGGTTCCGGGATTATTCCTGGAACGATATGAACAACTGATGAAATCAGGTCCCTCCATACCCTGCGGAAGCCAGTTGCACCTGGTGGACGCCCTCACCTGGAAAAGCTGGCTGGACCGTTTACTGGCGGAAAGGATGGAACGTAAAGCGGGACTTGTTTTGCACTTTAATACTGAAAGCAGGAATCACTGGGAAGAAACAGCCTGGTGGTTACTTGCCCGGAACTTTGGCAGTAAGGTCAATGCTGATGCCTTTGAAGCGATTGCCCGCTCCCTTCCGTTGTCTTTGCTTGGCAGACAGGCGCAACTGACTGCCCTGGAAGCCCTGCTTATGGGACAGGCCGGATTGCTGGAAACAGAAAAAAAAGAAGACCCTTATTATACCCTTCTGCAAAAAGAATATCGGTTTCTGCAAAAAAAGCACAGCCTGGTACCGGTTGATATCCCCGTGCATTTTCTCCGGATGCGTCCGGGTAATTTTCCCACAATCCGGCTGGCTCAGCTGGCTGTCTTCCTTTATCAGACGGGAGCATCCGGGCGTTTTTTCAGCGCTTTACTTGCTGCACAACAACCGGATGAAATCCGGCGGATGTTTGACCTGACAGCCAATGATTACTGGCATTATCATTACAGTTTCGACAAAACCTCCGCATTTAAACCCAAAAAATCGGGTGATAGTCTGGCCAGTCTTATTTTGATTAACACGGTTTGTCCGCTGCTTTATGCCTGGGGCCAGCTGAACCGGGAAAACCGGGTGAAAGAAAAAGCCCTTGACTGGCTGGAGAAAACACCGCCGGAAGCAAACCATATACTCAGCAACTTTCAGGATCTGGGGTTGCCGGTAAAGAATGCTGCTGAAAGCCAGGCTATACTGGAACTAAAGAATGCGTATTGCACGCAAAAGAGATGTCTGGACTGTATGGCCGGCAACCGGCTGCTCAGTAAATCAGCGACCGGCAGGTAAAACTGAACGATCAATGGGCTTGCAGTTCCCCGAGTATCCGTACCACCCGGCTGACAGGCAGACCCATGACATTGTAAAAATCACCGTTGATTGATTTTATACCCACTACGCCTATCCATTCCTGGATGGCATAGGCGCCGGCTTTGTCATAGGGCTTGTATTTATCCACATAAAACTCAATTTCCTGCACTCCCAGGGAATGGAATTCCACTTCGGTGATATCTGCAAAAGCCCTTTCCTCCTCTCCTTTCCGGATTACCACTCCGGTGATAACCCGGTGTTTTTCTCCGGAAAGTGCAAGCAGGATACTCACGGCATCTTCGCGGTGAACCGGTTTCCCAATGATGGAATCTCCGAGCACAACAATGGTGTCTGCCGCCACGATGATCTTACCGGGTCCGGCTTCTGTTTGTACAGCCAGGGCTTTATTACGGGCAATATAAACCGCCACTTCCTCCGGGCTCAGACCGGGCGGGAAATGTTCATCTGTTTCCCGGACCATAATTTCAAAGGGTATTTCCGCCCATTCGAGCAACTGGCGGCGGCGGGGCGATTGGGAGGCGAGTATTATGGGAGTCGTCATAAATAATAATAGAAAAAGACCATAGAAAGTATTCCGGTCAGCATAACGGTTTTTATCAGCCGGCTCAACTTTCTGAAATCAGCTGTTTTTACAGCCTGGAACAGCCGGGTGAATATATAAACAAGCGGCAAAATGATCAGCAGAATACTGTATGCGGCTGGCAGCCACCAACGGAACTGAAGTACATATAACTGAACAATAACAAGGACAGCAATAAGCACTACCAGCCAGACGGCCACATAAACTTTGGTGGCATTCAGTCCCCAGACTATCGGCATAGTCCGGCATCCGTAACGGGCATCCCCTTCCCTGTCTTCCATATCTTTTATGGCCTCCCGGATCAGGGAACTGATAAATGCGAAACCTGCATAAAGTACTCCCAGCCTGAAAATTTTGGAAGCAGCCTGCATAGAAACAGCCGGCACATCAGCGAAAACAAGTGGCCGGGTTTCTGTAAAACATAACACAAGGATAACCCAGGCAGTAAGCAGTGAAATCAGAACATTACCGGAAAGCAGTTTTCTTTTTAATGAGGCCGAGTAGCCAAACAGCAGCCCGATACAAAGAAAATTTACGAACACAATATACCAGGAGCCCGATTTCCAGGATACATACAAACTCAGCATCAGTCCTGCACTGCTCAGTAAGAGATGGAGCAGCATAGCCCATCGCCGGGAGATGATATGATCCACCACATTTTTTTCGGGTTTATTGACTTCGTCAATATTAATATCAAAGTAATCGTTGATAATATAACCGGCTGCGGCAATGAATACAGAGGCCAGCATCAGCAGCCATAAGTAAGGCTGAGTGAGGCGGGGTGAATGCCCGGTGCGCTCTACCAGGGGCAGCAGAATGCAAAAATAAAACAAGCCCTGGGTCAGGGCAATAAAGAGAAGATTCGGCAGTCGTACCAATCGGAAAAAGGCGGCTGTGAATCTCATGAAATAATTTTCGGAAAGATAATTCTAATACCTGAGTTGTAAAAGCGGTCAGGCTTCAGCGGGAGGCAATGTGGTTATGCATCTGCCAGTGACCGTTGATTCTGAGTACCTTTTCAATCACGTCCCGTACACAGGCAAATCCGCCATTCAGGGGTGAAATATAGATGCAGGCTTCCTGTACTTCCGGTACGGCATCGGCCGGGCAACAGGGCATCCCCGCCAGACTGAGCGCTTCCAGGTCAGGCAGGTCATCCCCCATAAACAGCACTTCCTCTTTTTTCAGCTCCTGCTCCTGCATCCAGCTTTGCAGAAAGGCGGCTTTATCCAGCACCGACATCTGTACATCGGTAACACCCAGTTTAAGCAACCTGTCGGCCACCTGGGGAGAATGCCCGCCGGAAATAATCTTAACCTTATAGCCATGCTTTAATGCCATCTGAAGGGCAAAACCATCTTTTATATGCATCCGCCTGGCCTGCAATCCATTCTCCAGCACCAGCACCGTACCATCGGTGAGTACCCCATCCACGTCAAAGACAAAGGCTTTTATGGGAGTGAAATGATGTAGCATAAAATGAGAAATGAGTAATGAATAATGAGTATCCTGCTGAACAGTGTTTTCTCTACTCCTCCCACCTACGCCACCGGCTCCGGCGGACGCAGCAACCCCTCAACTACTTCTGATTATCTCTCCATTCATACACCCATGCACTCTGGATCATTTCCAGGTGCCCTTCATTGCTCTCTTCCCTTTTTCCTTCAAAGCCGGGAATTTCCAGTACCCATTCCAGCAGATCAGTAAAACGAATCCGGTAAATCTTGCTTTCTGTAAATTCATCCCCAAAACGCTCATAGAGTTTAAGGGCTATATCTTCGTGATCATTCCAGCTGATCGGGGGTTCAAAATGCTGCATACTTTTTGTTTAATACGAAAGAATTAAAGAACCAAGAACCAAAGAACCAAACGGCTTCGGGCGATTATTATTCACCCAAAAACTGCGTCTGGTCAGGAATAGTGACTTCTATTTCCCCGCTGCCCTCAAGCAGGAGTGACTGGCAGCCGAGACGGGAATTCAGCCGGGGATTCACCGCCCGGTCAATAAAATCCTCTTCACGATCGGACAGTTCATCTATAAACTCCATTCCCTTTTCCACATACAGGTGACAGGTTGTGCAGGCACAGACTCCGCCACAATTGTGATGTAATTCTATCTCATTTTTCAGCGCCAGTTCCAGGATTGACTGCCCAGGTTCCACATTACTGAGCGTTACCGGTTCCAGTCCTTTCTGTTCAAAGTTGAATTTTATCGTGTACATCGTAGCTGTTTTCGTTTCGGGAGGCAAATTTACCTGAAAAACGCCTAAACGGTTTACTTGTTCGGGAAAAGAATCAGATTCCGCTTTCCCGGATACTCCGGGTCATCAGCTGGTATATTTCCTGCAACCGGGGATAATTCTTCAGCAGGTCGGTATGTTTGAGCAGGGTTTCCTGGTCATTCCGTATGGCCGGACCGGTTTGGGCCTTTGCCGGACTTATTTCCCGCAACCGCAGGGCCGTTTCCTCAATCAACGGCTGTAATTGCCGGAAATCCAGTCCCTCTTTCCGGCAATATTCATCTGCAAGCCGGTAAAGATGATTGGTGAAATTGCTGACCAGTACCGCAGCCACATGAAGTTTCAACCGTTCGTCCCCTCCGGCCAGCGATGATTGGGCCGGAGATACAGAAGCTGCCAGGGTCATCAATTTGGTTTTTGCCAGTTCATCACTGCCATCTACAAATACCGGGATCTCGGGCAGGCCCGGCATGGATGAGCGCAGGCTTTGCAGGGGATAAAATACCCCGTAATGATCACTTACATTTTTAAGTACCTCCTTGCTGACAGAGGCGGCCGTATGCGCCACTACTTTTCCCGGCAAACGAAGATCCTGTACCACTTCCGCAATGGCCTCATCACTCACGGCAAGCAGGTAAATATCGGCCTGCCGGTTGATGGTGCTGATATAATTGGTGGATTCCGTATCCCACTCATAGGCCAGTTCCGATGCGGCTTTAGCATTACGGGAATAAATCTGCACGATATGATGCCCCGCTGCCTTGAACTTCCTTCCAAGCACTGCCGCCACATTTCCGGAACCCAATAATACAATATCCATTTTTGATGTTTGAGGATTAGTTATGTTTGCCTGTTGCCTCCTGCCTATTGCCTATTTTTGCCCCATGAAACTCGCGCAGCGGCTGGCCATCGGTTATATCAGAACAAAATTCAAACTTCTTTCCGCCATCTCCAAAAAGAAAGCAGCCGAACAGGCATTTCGTCTTTTTTGCAGTCCGCAGCGGCGAAAACCCAAAAAGTTCCCGAAAATCTTTTCTGAAGCGGAAACCCTTCAATTCAAAACGGAGGGGATCCTGATAAATGGCTGGCGATGGAATCATCCTGCTCCCCGGAAGGCCCTTATTCTCCATGGTTTCGAATCATCCGCCATCAATTTTGACCGCTATGTACGCCCCCTGATGCGAAAAGGGTACGAAGTACTGGCCTTTGATGCACCCGGGCATGGCCGCAGCGGTGGACAATTTATCAATGCCCCGCTTTACCGGAAGATGATCACGGATATTCATAAAAAATACGGGCCTGTGCAATCCTTTTTAGCCCATTCTTTCGGGGGACTGGCGCTTGCCCTGGCCCTGGAAGAAATCAGTCATGATGAAGGGTACAAAATAGCACTGGTGGCTCCCGCTACAGAAACCTCGACGGCTATTGACAGTTTCTTTCGTTTTCTCAAACTGGACGAAGCGATCCGTCCGGAATTTGAAAAAGTCATTATCCGTAAAGGTGGTCTGAGTCCAGCCTGGTATTCTATCCGCCGGGCAATGCGGCATATCCGGGCAAAAGTTTTATGGATTCATGACCAAGACGATGCTGTTACCCCCCTGGCAGATGCCCTGAAAGTGCGGGAAGACAATCATCCGAATGTCTCATTTATGATCACAGAAGGTCTTGGCCACCGCCGCATCTACCGGGAAAACAATGTGACCAAAAAAATTATTGACTTTCTCTAACTTGCACCGCTGCACATCTACTAATCTACTAATCTGCAAATCTGCTAATCATCATGTTCCACTATCTCGCCCTTGGTGACTCCTATACAATCGGGGAACAGGTGCTGTTCCAGGAAAATTTTCCCAACCAACTGGTAAGACAGATGCGTGAAAAAGGGCACTCATTTGCCGCCCCGGAGATCCTGGCAAAAACCGGCTGGACAACTGACGAATTGCAGAATGGTATTGACCGGCATCTTTTCCTGCCTGATTATGATTTTGTCAGTTTGCTGATTGGTGTGAATAATCAGTACCGGGGCCGGAGTGAAGATGAATACCGTAAAGATTTTGAACATTTACTTCACCAGGCCCTCCGTTTTGCCGGCGGGAAAAAAGAAAGGGTGCTGGTGCTTTCTATTCCCGACTGGGGGGTTACCCCATTTGCAGCTAATGCTGACAGGAATAAAATCAGGACTGAAATTGATGCCTTTAATAGGACGAACCGGCAGATAACAGAGGTGGCCGGTATACCTTATTTATATATAACAGATTTTACCCGGGAAGCCGCAAACGATTCTGCCCTGCTGGCATCAGACGGATTACATCCCTCCGCGAAAGAATACCAACGCTGGGCTTCGCGTATACTGGTGCTTTGGGAAGCTCAATTGCTTTGACGCTCAGGATTTTAAAAAAGCTCATTCCCTTATATACAAGGGGGCCGGGAGCGGTGAAAAAAATGTTTCCGGAAAAATTTATTATCCTTGTCCTAACTTGCGGCCGCTTTACAGCGGTTTTTACATATCAAAAAACTGCTATACAGGCCGGTAAGACTGATAAAAGACAGTATCCATCATGGCGAAAAATTTACTGATAGTTGAGAGCCCTGCGAAAGCTAAAACGATAGAGAAGATCCTTGGCAAAGATTTCCAGGTAAAAAGTTGTTTTGGTCATATCCGCGACCTGGAAAAGGCCGGGATGGGGATCAATATGGAAAAGAACTTTGAACCCAGTTATATTATACCCGCTGATAAGGAAAAGGTGGTGAACGAACTGAAATCACTCGCCAAAAAATCGGAAGAAGTATGGCTGGCAACGGATGAGGACCGTGAAGGAGAGGCTATCAGCTGGCATTTATGTGAGGTACTGGGACTGAATCCCAAAACCACCAAACGGATTGTTTTTCATGAAATAACCAAACCAGCCATCCAGGCAGCTGTGGAAAATCCCCGCAAACTGGATATGAACCTGGTAATGGCCCAGCAGGCCCGCCGGGTTCTGGACCGCATTGTAGGATTTGAGCTCTCTCCTGTACTCTGGCGTAAAATGAGCATGAAAAACAACCTGAGTGCAGGGCGGGTGCAGAGTGTGGCCGTAAGGCTGATTGCAGAGCGGGAAAGGGAAATCAATGCCTTTGTTCCGGTCAGCAATTTTAAAATCGAAGCCTCCTTTACAGCAGATGACGTAACCGGCAAAAATGTCACCTTTACCGCTGAGGGCAAAAAACAAAGTACTTCAGCTGACGCGGAAGCATTTCTCAACGGATGTAAAGGAGCAAAATACAAGGTTACCGATATCCAGGTCAGACCCGGCAAACGTTCCCCCGCCCCGCCTTTTACCACCTCCACCCTGCAGCAGGAAGCCTCCCGCAAACTGGGTTATGGTGTTTCCCGCACCATGCTGATTGCGCAGAAACTGTACGAAAACGGATATATCACTTATATGCGTACCGACAGTGTAAACCTGAGCAATACCGCGCTTGGCGATATCACACAGAATGTTAAAAGCATGTATGGGGAGGAGTATCATCAGTTCCGGAAATACAGGAATAAAAACGAAAGTGCCCAGGAAGCCCACGAAGCGATCCGTCCCACCTATATGAGCAATACCATGGTGAAGGAACCGGAATGGCAACGACTCTACGAACTGATCTGGAAGCGTACGATGGCCTGTCAGATGGCCGATGCTGAACTGGAAAAAACAACCGCGAAAATTGAAATTTCCACCAACAAGGAAGAATTAACAGCCGCCGGCGAAGTATTGAAATTTGACGGCTTCCTGAAAGTATACCGCGAAGACAAGGATGAAGATGAACTGGAAGAAGACGCCAATGAAGGCATGCTGCCGCCGCTGGCTGTCGGACAGGTGCTGCCCCTGAAAGAAATGCGCGCCACAGAACGTTTCAGCCGCCCGCAACCCCGTTATTCGGAAGCCTCTCTGGTAAAGAAACTGGAAGAACTCGGTATCGGTCGTCCTTCCACGTATGCGCCCACCATCTCCACCATCCTGAAAAGGGGGTATGTAGAGAAAAGAGATAAAGAAGGTACCCGCCGGGATTACCGGGTATTTCTCCTGAAAAAAGATGCCGTCAGCAAACTGATGGAGCAGGAGAATACCGGCGCGGAAAAATCAAAACTTTTTCCCTCCGACCTGGGACTGGTGGTAACCGACTTCCTGATTCAGTACTTTGATGATATCATGGACTACAGCTTCACCGCCCGGATTGAAGAAGAATTTGACGAAGTGGCGGAAGGCAAGATGAAGTGGAATAAAATGATCAATGATTTTTACGATCCTTTCAAAAAGGATGTGGAAAAAACCATTGAAACTGCCGAGCGGATCAAAGGGGAAAGAGTGCTGGGCACCGATCCTGACAGCGGTAAACCGGTGGTGGCGCGTATGGGCCGTTACGGGGCGATGATTCAGATCGGCGAAGCCAATGACGAGGAGAAACCCCGTTTTGCCAAAATCCCCACCGGGCAGAGCATTGAAACCATCACATTTGAAGAAGCCATGAATCTTTTCGGGGCCCAGGGTACAATGGGGCAATACGAAGGGAAAGATGTATCCGTCGGAGTAGGCCGTTTCGGTCCCTATGTAAAATGGGGAGATGATTTTGTTTCCGTACCGCGGGGCACCGACCTGGCCACAGTGAACCTGGAAAAGGCTATTGGTTATATTAAGGAAAAACAAAAAGCCGATGCGCCCGTAGGCACCTATGATGGAAAACCCATTACAAAAGGCAGCGGGCGTTTTGGTCCCTATATTAAATGGGACGGCATGTTTATTAATGTGCCCAAACGTTACAATTTCGCAAAACTCAGCCAGGCGGAAATGGATGAACTCATTGATGCCAAAATAAAAAAAGAAGCGAACCGCTACATTCAGCGCTGGGCGGATGAAAAAATTGCCCTGGAGAATGCCCGCTGGGGTCCCATTATCAAGTTTGGCAAGAAAATTATCCGACTTCCCAAAAAAGCAGATGATACCCGGTATACCCCGGAGGAAGCAGCCACATTCAGCCTGGAACAGGTAAAGACCTTTATTGAAGCCGAAGTTCCCGGTGCCTTCAGCAAACAAAAGAAAGCGGCGGCAAAAAAGCCTGCAGCGAAAAAAGCAGCACCAAAGAAAAAAGCAGCTGTAAAAAAGAAGGCTGCGAAGAAAAAATAAGAAATACTAAACATTACTGAAGAGTCTGTTCCCATACAGGCTCTTTTTTTATTTATATACATTTATCTTCACGCAAACGAAGTGTATGAAACGCGCCTACTGGGAAAACATGGCCCCTTCTTACGGGGAGGAAATATTTGATGTGCTGTATCACGATAAAAAAGGACTGATCCGGCAGGTAATCAGCAAACAGGCCGGTCCGGGAAAAACCGTGATAGATATCGGCTGCGCAATCGGAAAATGGATCCCGGTACTGGCACCTGTATTCAAAAAAGTGATCGCGCTGGATATCTCAGCCAAAAACCTGGCCATTGCCCGTAAACTGCACAGCAGCTACCCGAATGTGGACTACCTGCGGGCCGATATGAGCGGAAAGAAAAAAGCTGCTCCCGCTGCCGATTTCGGGATTTGCATTAATGCCATACTTACTCCTCACCGGAAAGACCGGGCCCGTTTTTTTGCCGCTCTGGGCCCCTGTTTAAAAAAAGGCGCCCGCCTGGTACTTACGGTTCCTTCGCTTGAATCCTACCTGCTGACCAATATCATGCAACAGCAATACCGGATTGATACCCGCTATTTCCCCAAAGAAACCAGCGGAAAAAAAGCCCTGAGTAAATGGAACCATATCCGGCAGGGCATCACAGAGATTGATGACATACCTCATAAACATTATCTGAAAGAAGAACTGGAACACCTGCTGCGGGAAGCCGGATTTGCCACAGAAAGGATCCATAAACTGGAATACGACTGGAGCACTGAATTTCATAAGCCCCCCGCTGAGCTGAAAAAACCAGGACCCTGGGACTGGATGGTGGTTAGTTATAAGTTGTAAGTTGTCCCGCTACCCACATCTGTGGAAAAGATTCATTCCCGCATTTGGCCGGCAAAACTGAACTTGTGTCCGAAACGCTACCTTGGAAACCACCAAAGAGATATCTGCCCTGTTCAGCCTGATTGATGATCCGGATGAGGAAGTCTTCGGACTTGTCTCAAACAAGATCGTAAATTACGGCCATACTATTATCCCCAACCTGGAACATCTCTGGGAAACCACTCCAGACGAAACCACGCAGCAGCGGATTGAAAAACTGATTCACCGTCTTCACTTTACAGATCTTCGGGATTTATTTCGCGAATGGGGACTTACGGGTCATCATTCACTGGCCACCGGCGCACTGCTGACCGGCCGGTTCCGTTATCCTGATTTACATTCAGAAAAAGTATTACAGGAACTGGAAAAAGTGAGGAGAAATATATGGCTGGAACTGAATAACTACCTTACTCCCCTGGAGCAGATCAATGTGGTCACCAGTATTCTCTACAGTTATTACGGGCTGAAAGGAACAGAAACAAATTTACGGGAGCCGGATGAATTCCTGCTGCACAAGACCCTTGAGGCCAAAAGAGGAAACCAGCTGGGCAACGGCAGCTTATATCTCTCTCTATGCGAATTGCTGGATATTCCCGTTCAGGCCATCTTTATACCCCGTCAGTTTATCCTGGCCTATTTCAAACCCGGTTATTCCGAGGAAAACCTGGCCGATCCCCGGCAAAAAATTGAATTCTTTATTGATCCCGCATCAGGACAGGCCTTTTCCCATACTGATGTGGACAGTTATTTCAAAAGAATCGCTGTAAATCCGGAGTCCCGGCATTTCAAACCAGCCCGGAACCAGCAGGTCATATCCCATATACTTGGCGAGTTCAGCAGGTGTTTTGATAATGACAAAGAAAGGTACAAGATGGAAGAGATTGAGGAGTTGCGGAGATTGCTGGCGAATGATTCAATAAGTAATGAATAATGAGTAATGAGCGGCTGGCTGCATTGTATAATTAAAACGGGCACCTCGAATTTCGGAGTGCCCGTTTTAATTATGTTTTTCGGATTCTACTGATCACTCATTATTCATTACTCATTACTCATTATTCATTACTCATTATTCATTACTCATTATTCATTACTCATTACTCGTTATTCACCACCCCAACCCCCATCCCTCCCTGTATTCCCTCTTCACAAACTGATTCGCTTCATCAAAGTTGGTCACTTTCATATTCTTCGCATCCCAGAGCAGTTTTTTGCGGCCGAGGTATTTGTCTTCCCATCCTTTGAGTTTTGGATTTTTTATCATCCAGCTGCGGATCGCCAGGTTGCCCATCAGGATACTTTCGGTAAAAGGACCGGCATATTCAAATGGAGAACTGGTTTCAGCCTTGCCATAGCCGGCCCGGCAGGCATTCACCCATTGCAGGTAATGGCCCTCGGGTACCCTTTTGATAGTTTCTTTAGGCAGACTGGTCTGTTGCATCAGTTTGGTAGGCAATAAGCGGGGATTTGCTCCGTAACAATCAAGCAACAATTTACCTTTAGTCCCAACCATCAGCACCCCACCGTCCCAGTTACCGAAAGACTCTTCAGGAAGCAGTTCTTCCGGACGCGGAGGCAGCAACCCTCCATCATGCCAGGAGACCCTGATTTTTCCTTTTCCGTCGGTACGCGGATAACTCAGGTGTATAATGGAGGAAGGCGGACAGGCATCCGTATTCTGGGTATCATTCCATTTTTCCCGCCAAACCGTTGCCACACTGCATTCCGCCGATTCAGGATAAAGAATCGGCAGAATCCGGTAAATGGGATCCATAATATGACAGGCCATATCTCCCAGCGCACCCGTGCCAAAGGCCCACCAGCCGCGCCAGTCAAAAGGCAGGTAGGCGGGATTATAATCTATCCATTTTGCCGTACCCAGCCAGAGATCCCAGTCCAGTTCTTTCGGCGTTTCATGTTTGCCCGAGGGGGTGGGTACACCCTGGGGCCAAACCGGCCGGTTGGTCCAGGCATGGGCTTCGGTTACATCCCCGATCAGGCCTGCATCCACCATTTCCTTCGCCTTCCGCACCCCGTCGCCGGAGCCTCCCTGGTTACCCATCTGGGTCACCACCTTATATTTCCGGGCCGCTTCCGTCAGCACCCTGGCTTCATAGATATCATGTGTTAGCGGTTTCTGGGTATAAACATGTTTACCCAGCTGCATAGCGGCCAGGGTAGCCACCGCATGGGTATGATCGGGGGTGGAAACGGAAACCGCATCAATATTGTTTTTCTCCTTTTCCAGCATTTCCCTGAAGTCCCGGTAATAAGGGGCTTTCTCATATTTTTTCCTTGCTCCGGCTGCCTGCCGGTCATCCACATCACAAAGAGCGCTGATATTTACAAACGGACTTTTGGCAAACTCTGCCAGGTCGCCTGCGCCCTTACCACCCACTCCGATACCGGCGATATGCAGTTTATCACTGGGTGCAATAAATCCACGCCCCAAAACATGACGGGGAACAATAAAAAAGCCGGCACCGGTCAGCGCGGTATTCCGGATAAAGGTCCTGCGGGAGGAGGGATTATTACTGGCAGATGACATATCGTTTGATTTTTACGGTAAGTTAATGGGAAGGAACAAAAGAGGCAAAAAAAATACCCCGTATATGAATCAGGGCAAATATGTAGCTTAGAAAATAAAAAATGAATCTTACCTGGGAAGATTTTGAGAAAGTGGATATGCGTACCGGCACCATCATCAGCGCAGAGGATTTTCCGGCAGCCCGTAAACCGGCTTATCGGCTCCGTATTGATTTCGGGCCTGAAATCGGAATTAAAAATTCATCGGCACAAATCACAGCTTTATACCGGAAAGAGGAACTCCTGAACCAGCAGGTGATTGCTGTGGTGAACTTCCCGCCCAAAAAGATCGCGGATTTTATATCCGAATGCCTGGTATTGGGTGTATATGATGAAAATAAGGATGTAATTTTACTGAGGCCGGATAAACCCGCCGGTAATGGTTTAAAAATCGGGTAACTGCAACTATGTCTGACCGGTTTCATACCTGGTATCATTCCCCTATCGGACTGCTGAAAATCAGCGGCACGGAAGACTTCATTACCGAAGTCAGTTTTCATGATGCTTCACAAAAAACGGAGGGACACAAAAAACATATCCCTCCCCTGCTGATTCAGTGTGCCGAACAACTGATCCAGTATTTTAACGGGCAGCGGCGCCAGTTTGAACTCCCGCTGAACCAGGAGGGAACATCTTATCAGCAGGAAGTATGGAATGAACTGCTGCAAATCCCTTTCGGGAAAACCATCAGCTACCTGGAACTGGCAAGAAGAATGGGTGATTCCAAAGCGACAAGGGCCGTGGCTAATGCCAACGGAAAAAATCATATCGCGATTATTGTACCCTGCCACCGGGTGATTGGCTCCAACCGGGAACTTGTGGGCTATGCAGGCGGTTTACGCAGAAAAAGATGGCTCCTGGATCATGAGGCCCGTTTGGCCTGGGGAGTGCAGACCCTGTTTTAAATCAGTTCCTCACTGGTGAAGGCAAAAGGGAGCAGTAACCTGACCGATTCCACCACATGAACCTTTCCTGTCAGCCCCCCCATGATAATCCTTACCGGTTTTTTAAAGCGGGTTTCATATTCAAGTAATGATTGCCGGCACATACCACAGGGTGAGATCGGGTGGTTTGTTTTTTCCTTTGCTGTATTGTAACTGATGGCAATTGACAGTATTGCTGCGTCCGGGTAGAGCGTAGCCGCAGAGCCCAGTAAAACCCTTTCCGCGCAGATACCCACGGGGTAGGATGCATTTTCCTGGTTGGTACCGGTAATAATTTGCCCGTTTTCCAGCAGGGCCGCTGCCCCTACATAAAAGCGGGAATAGGGAGCATACGCAATTCCGGAAACCTGGCGGGCCTTTTCCAGTAAAAGGGCATCACCAGGATTCAGCTCACTGCTGCTGTTGTACACTTCGTAGTCAAAACCGAAATTGTGTTTTTCCATGCCTTATGTATCAGAGGTACCCCCGGATAACCGGATATTCGGACTGGGTGGATAAATATACCTCATTTAACCGTACGGAACAATCGTTTCCATCTCGGTCCTTTGTCCCAGCTGAACCAGATCAGCCAGGCCTTGCCGACCACGCGGTCTTCCGGTACAAAACCCCAGAAACGGGAATCCTGCGAACCATGCCGGTTGTCCCCCATCATCCAGTAGTAATCCATTTTAAACGTATAACTGGTTACGGGTTGCCCGTTGAGCCAGAACTTTCCCTCTTTTTCAAAAAAATCATTCTGTTCATAAACCCGGATAGCCCTTTCATAAACGGAATAATTCTCCGGTGTAAGCTGCAGCTCCGCTCCTTTTTTGGGAATCCAGATACTGCCATAATTATCTATAGTCCATTTATGCAGCGTATCATACGGGAAGATCCGGGTAGGCATCAGCTGGGTTTCAATATAAGGATCTGCTTTTTCCACAAAACCGGATTGCATGAGCTTTTCTTTCTCCGTTAGTGTCAAATTAATTACATACTGATAAGGCGGCGGAGCGCTCAGCATAAGGTCAGAACTGCGTTCGGTTTCAAATATGGCAATGCCCATCTCTTCCAGGGCATCGCGGTCAAGATACCGGTTTGGTTTCATTTGTACCAGGTAAGGCCGTCCCGCATGCGGCGGCACTTCCTGTTTTTGTCCGTTGATATATACGTCTCCATTGATGATACGGAGTGTATCACCGGCCACGGCTACACAGCGTTTGATATAATTATCGGTTTTATCCACCGGATGGGCTACAATCGGCCGGAGTTCCGGATCATTCCACACTGCTTCCCGGCCCATGGTGCGCACAAAATCATAATAGGGCTGTGCTGATTCATAACCCGGTTTGTGAATCACGGTGTCACCTGCCGGGAAATTAAATACCACGGCATCCCCTCTTTTGACAGGAGAGGCAAACCAGCGGATATAGGGAAGGCTAAGCGCCCTTGTATAGGATTTTGACTGTGTGACCGGCAGATAATTATGAACAAAGGGAACGGAGAGCGGTGTATTGGGGATACGGGGACCATAGCTGAACTTGCTCACAAACAGGAAATCATTAATCAGCAGTGATTTTTCCATGGACCCGGAAGGAATGGTATACGCTTCAAAGATGAATGTCCGGATCAGGGTGGCGGCCACGATGGCGAATACAGCTGCATCCACCCATTCCCGCCAGTTTTTCTTTTTATGTTTTTTAACTGCCTCAGCCCCGGCAAAAGCGGGATTTTTCTTTGCCAGCCAGGGAAAATAAAAGGGCGCCAGTAATGCCGCCGCTGTATGTGACCGGAGTGAAAACTGCCCGAACACTTTGGCAAACTCTATAAAAATACCCGGGCTGATAAACCAGCCGATAACGGGTATAAACTGCCAGAATACCCAGTGACGGGGCCGTTCGGCCAGTCCCTGCATTATCCAGGTGTTGTAAAAAGGAATAAAGGCTTTCCAGGATTTTTCCCCCGCTTTGGTAAACAGGGGCGCGAGCCCAAAAGCAGGCAGAAAGACAATAAGGGTGCTGATCAGGTAAACAATAAAAAAGTGCTGCAGGGGCATGTCCGGTGATTAAGGTGACAAAAATATCACAAATATTTCCCCCTCAAAAATCGGATATCCAAAGTTTTGTGAATAGTCGTCTGCCGGCCCGGCCGGGTTTTTTTATATCTTAGACCCTGTATGCAGCAATTCAGCATCCGTGATATTGAACATTTGTGCCGGGTTAAAGCGCATACCCTGCGGGCCTGGGAGCAACGTTACGGACTGGGTCTGTCGGAAAGGCCGGGTGGCCAGCACCGGGTATACAGCAATGAAGACCTGAAAAAATGGCTGCAGGTAGCCTATCTCTATCACAGTGGTTACAAAATCTCTGCCATCGCTGCCATGAATCTCCCGGAGATGGAAAAAGCGTTTGAAGCGATCAGCCAGTCCGACACCCGGGATGAAGGATTTATCCACCAGCTTATTTCGGCAAGCCTTGAATTTGATAAAGAACTATTCGAAAAAATTATCAGTTGTGTGGTGTTACGCAACGGGCTTGATCATTGTATCCGGTTTATTCTATATCCGTATCTGCAACGGATCGGAATGCTCTGGCTGACCAATCATGCCATTCCGGCACAGGAGCATTTTGCCAGTCATATTATCCGGAAAAAAATTATTTTAACGACCGACGGGCTTCCCCCTGCCCTGCCGGGAACCCCGGTTGTGGTGATCTTCGCGCCGGAAGGCGAATTTCATGAAATACCGCTGTTAACCGCCAATTACTATTTCCGGCAGGCCGGTTGCCGAACCGTATATTTTGGCACCAATACTTCCACCGGGAGCCTGGCCTGTTATCTGGAAGAACACAGGGCCGATTATCTCTTTACGCATGTAATTACGTACCTGCAGGGGTATTCACCGGAAAACTTCCTGGAGCAATTACATACGATTTTTCCGGGGATTATTATCCGTTCAGGACCCGGTATCGCGGAAGCGGATGAAAACAGAAAAAAAGAAATCAACCTGCATTCGCTGGAAGAACTGATCAGTACAGCCCGCCGCATTGCCGGAAAATAGGCCTATTTGGGCATTACATAAGTGCGTACATCTTCCGCTGTAATATTTTTTCCGGAAAGGATAACCAGTCTCTCCACCACATTGCGGAGCTCCCGGATGTTACCGGTCCAGTTGTATTCCTTCAACAGGCTGATAGCCTCCGGTTCGGTTTGCTTTTTGGCAATGCCATAATCGGTGCAGATATCAGTAAGGAACTGGTCTACGAGCAACGGGATGTCGTCCCGCCGGTCGTTCAGGGAAGGCACATGAATCAGGATTACACTCAGCCGGTGATAAAGGTCGAGCCTGAAATTCCGGGCTTCTGTTTCCTTCAGCAGGTCTTTATTGGTGGCGGCAATCACCCGTACGTCCACACTGATATCCTTATCAGCGCCTACCCGGGTTATTTTTCCTTCCTGGAGGGCCCGGAGCACTTTGGCCTGCGCACTGGCACTCATATCCCCGATTTCATCCAGGAACAGGGTTCCCCCGTTGGCCGACTCAAACTTGCCGATCCGTTGTTTTACTGCGGAAGTGAAAGAGCCTTTTTCATGTCCGAAAAGCTCACTTTCGATTAACTCAGTCGGGATAGCGGCGCAGTTCACTTCAATCATCGGGCCGCTGGCACGGTTACTTTTTTCATGAATCCAGCGGGCCACCAGTTCTTTCCCCACCCCGTTTTCCCCGGTAATCAGGATACGGGCTTCCGTGGGCGCTACTTTTTCAATTGTCTCTTTAATTTTCCGGATTCCTTCCGATTCGCCGATCATATCCTGCACCCGGCTGACTTTTCTTTTCAGCACCCGCGTTTCGGTCACCAGTTTACTTTTATCCATCGCATTGCGGATGGTAATGAGAAGGCGATTCAGGTCGGGTGGCTTGGAGATGTAATCATAGGCCCCTTTTTTAACGGCTTCCACGGCTGTTTCAATATTACCGTGCCCGGAAATCATGATCACCGGCACATCCGGATTCGCTTCCCCGGCACGCTGGAGAAATTCAATTCCATCCAGTTTGGGCATTTTTATATCACAAAGAACCAGGTCGTAGTTCTTTTCCTTAAACTTTTTCAGGCCTTCTTCCCCGTCGGATGCCTCCTCGGTTTTATACCCTTCAAAATTCAGGATCTCAGATAAAGTCTTGCGGATTGCTTTTTCATCATCAATAATCAGGATATCAGCCATAGCGCAGGTTTAGAAAAACAAAAATAACTGATTCAGCGGGCTTAACAGAAGTTACCATGTATTAAATAATAGAGGCCGGGTAGAAACCCAGCCTCGTTTTAAAATCCAATATCCTATGAAAAACCATAACAAAGATGCACTATATAAGCCAAAACGTTGCAGAATAACCGGATTTTTTTTTATTTTATTACCGGGCAAAAAAATTCCCGCCGGAGCGGGAAATTTGCAGGTTTTTGCACCCTTACTTATTTTTCCTGGTACATGACCTCCTTCACCAGTTTTACCGTACGGGTTACATCCGGTAAAGCGGCAGCCACCAGGTTAGGCGCGTAATGCAAGGGCGCATCAGCCGCAGTGATCCGGCGAATCGGGGCATCCAGGTAATCAAATCCTTCCTTTTGTATCCGGTAACTGATCTCAGAGGAAACAGAGGCAAAGGGCCACTGCTCTTCCACAATTACCAGCCTGTTTGTCTTTTTTACACTTTCAAGAATTGTCATCCAGTCAAGGGGACGAATGGTCCGGAGATCAATTACCTCCGCACTCACCCCTTCTTTTTCCAGTTCAGCCGCTGCTCCCAGCGCTACTTTCATCATTTTATTAAAGGATACAATGGTCACATCGCGTCCGGGCTTTTTAATATCAGCCTTACCCAGTTCAATATAATACTCCTCTTCCGGCACTTCCGACTTATCGCCGTACATCTGCTCACTTTCCATAAACATGACCGGATCTTCTTCAAAACGGATGGCCTGCTTGAGCAACCCCTTGGCATCGTACCCGTTGCTGGGCGATACCACTTTAATACCGGGTATATTGGCATACATGGCCTCAAAAGCGGTAGAGTGCTGGGCTCCCAACTGGCCGGCAGAGCCGTTTGGTCCCCGGAAAACAATTGGACAGCTGATTTGCCCTCCGCTCATTGCCAGCATCTTAGAAGCCGTATTGAGAATTTGATCTAAAGCCAGAACGGCAAAATTCCAGGTCATGAACTCTACCACCGGCCGGAGACCATTCTGGGCTGCTCCCACTCCGATGGCGGCAAAGCCCAGTTCGGAAATGGGGGTATCAATCACTCTTTTGGCGCCAAATTCGGCGAGCATTCCCTGGCTTACCTTGTAGGCGCCGTTATACTCAGCTACCTCTTCCCCCATCAGGAATACCCGTTCATCCCTTCTCATTTCCTCTGTAAGAGCTTCCCGGATCGCTTCACGAAATGCTATAGATCTTGCCATGTTTTGCTTTTTAAAAAGTGGGGCAAAATTAAGCGAAGAGGGGCATAAAACCTAAAAGATCAGGACAGGTTAGGACAGTCCGGCAGGCTGCTCATCCCCCGATCCTGAATTTTTCACCGTGTTGACTGACCCTGTAAAAAAGGCCCTTTTCATAAAGAAGCGCTTCCGATTTACCACTGTAATGCGGCACATCGGTATTAAACACTTTATTGTTATACCAGACGCTGATGGTATCCGCCGCAATGGTGTGTCCCGTTGTGATATACCGGGCCCCGAATAACCGGAGTGTACTGTCAACCTGCTGTATACCGGGTCTTTCCATACCGGTATAATACCCCCGGTACCAGAAGGGGCCCAGGTCACTGAAAAGTACTTCTGTAAACAGATCCGGGTATAAATAACTGCTGTCGGCATAAAAGGGCCTTGCCTGCTGATTAATACCCGGTGCCGGGATATTGAACCGGTTCAGCAGAGGTGAAATACCACCATGTACATAGAGGATATCCCCCACCCTCTCCACAATATTTTTGGACCTGAGCCAGCGGCCCAGTTCAGTATTTTCATTAAATACCTCATAATAACTGAGGTTCATCAGGGCCGCATGCTCAAAATAGCGGGGATGCACATAGCGGAAATCGCCGTTCAGATTCATGATCTCATGATTGCCCAGGATAAAATGAACATACCCGCCGGCTGCTTTTGCCTTTTCCTCCAGGCTGTACACCAGCCAAAGCAGTTCGGTGACCTGGGCACCCCTGTCAAAAAAATCTCCGGCCAGCACCAGGTGGCCGTCTCCGAAAGTCCAGTTAAACGACTTGTCAATTACGCCTGTACCACGAAGCAGCCGGATAAAGGCTTTCAGATTCCCTTCCATATCCGAAATCACCAGTTGCCGGCTCACTTTTCTGTACTCAGGCTTTTCATTGCGATGTCCCGGCCGGATTCTGACCGTAAAATATTCCCCGGGTTCTCCGGTGGGCACCAACAGGGGTTTATCTGTTTTCACCAGGGCCGAAAAAGAATCAGTTTCCAGAAATTTCTGCCTGTCTCGTTCCATCACCCTATGAACAAAAACCCGGTTGTCGCGATAAAAAACATAGGGGCCATCGGTTTGCAGGGTGGTAGTTTCAAACGAAAAAAAACTGACCCCCGCCAATAACGGAACCAAAAACAGGAAAAATGAATTCTTCTTCAGCACTTTTATGGGATGAAAACCTGGTGGATCTGGTTGTAAGAGACGGTTTAAAGATATTATTATTTTCACCAAACCGGGAGAAACAGCGGCCCAAACAAGTACAAAAAACACCACAACCGGTTGACCACCAGTATTTCCGAAAGAAATTGGCCAAACTTTCCGCCTTGCTTCTCTTGATACACTAACACTAATTAGTTATCTTTATCTGGTGAAAAAATCGTCCGGATACAAACCCTTCAGCGGTTATCGCTTTGCCGAACTCTCCCTTCCGGCCAACTTCTATATTCCCGATTAAGTACCGCCATTTTCCGGTTATTATCTTTTCCCGCAGGCCGGGAACCACCTGTAACAATACTATATGAAAAATATTAAACTGATTGAAGTCCCTTCTGAAATCGGCGCCGGAACACGGGGTGCCAGCCTGGGTATTGAAGCTATAAAGATTGCTGCACTTGATTTCATGAGTAATTTCTTTATTCACTTTCCCTCTGAAAAAGTACCAACAGAAAACAAATTACTCTATGAGCCGATAGAATCTCCTTACGCGAAAAGGATCAAGGGTGTGGCCACTTTGTATGAGCGGGTGGGCAAAGCCGTCAGCGAAACCATCCGGAATAATTTCTTTCCGGTTGTACTCAGCGGCGATCACAGTATTGCGGGCGCTACGATGGCCGGTATAAAAATGGCCAAACCGAAATGCAAACTGGGGGTGATCTGGATTGATGCCCATGCGGACCTGCATACCCCCTACACCACACCTTCCGGGAATGTACATGGCATGCCGATGGCAGCCACCATTAACGAAGACAACGAAGAATGTGCTGTACATGAACTGGACGAAGAGACCACCAAACACTGGGAGTTCATGAAAAATATCGGCAAGATTGCGCCAAAGGTAAAGCCGGAAGATGTGGTCTTTATTTCCCTGAGGGATTTTGAAAAAGAGGAAAAATACCTGATTGAAAAATACGGCATGAAAGTGATCAGCACCAAGGAAGTCAGAAGTAAAGGCGCTGAAAATGTGGTGCGATCGGTACTCCGGTACCTGTCTGACTGCACTGATATTTATGTTTCTTTTGATGTGGATTCGCTGGACTCTTCCATTTCCAAAGGTACCGGTACGCCGGTGGGTAACGGGCTGCGCGAAAGAGAAGCTGAAGACCTGATCAGTAAATTCATGCAAAACCGGAAAGTATGTTGCCTGGAAATCGCTGAGGTCAATCCCACCCTGGACAAGGAAAACCTGATGGCAGAAATCGCTTTTAATATCCTGCAGCGGAGTGTTAATGTATTAATGATGAACTGATGAAATATACTTTCATAACCGGCATACTGCTTTTTTGTTTTTTACAGGGCAAGGCTCAGAACAATCCCTGGACAGACTCCCTGCGGGCATTCCGGGAACGTTATATACAGCATCATGAAGTCATAAAGGATAAAAAAGAGCGGCTTCGTTTTTTTGCCCCAGACTCTTCATTCCGTGTAAAAGTGACCACAGAACGGATTTGGGATGCCCCCTGGTTTGCGATGGAAACCTCCGGTAAAGTCAAAAAGGTTTTCCGCGCCTGGGCGATTGTGCGTTTTGAAATGGGAGGTAAAAAAATGAAACTGACGGTTTACCAGTCACAGCAGCTTATGCGTGTAAAAGAGTATGAAGATTACTTATTCCTGCCCTTCACAGACCTTACCAACGGGGAAAGTACCTATGAGAACGGGCGATATCTTGATCTGCGTACCGGTGAACTGGAAGCCTTTGAGGTTTTTCTTGATTTCAACAAAGCTTATAATCCGTATTGCGCCTATATCAGCGATGTTTATAATTGCCCCTTACCCCCTGCCTCCAACCGGCTTCCTGTGGCCGTTAGTGCCGGAGAAATGAAACCACTTCATTAAATTATGCAGACGGACCGGCCCCGTTCCCGAAAGTCAGCCTTAATCCTTCCGAAAAGCCCGTTGCGGAATAACCCAGTTCCTTTTTTGCCTTTTCCACCGACAACCCGGTGCGCACCGGTCTTTTAGCCGGTTCCGGGAATTCGGCAGCAGTTACTCTTTCCAGTAATCCGGATGTAAGCCCGAGATATGAAGCTGTCCGGACAGACATTTCATAGGGCGTCATCATTTCTTCCCCCGAAAAATGCCAGATACCGGTTTGTTTTTTTTCAAGCAGCAGGCAGATCCCATTAACCAGGTCGCCAATAAATGTGGGTGTGCGGAACTGGTCATCCACCACGCGCAGGGACTCTCCTTTTTCCAGTTTGTTTTTTACCAGGCTGAGCAGGTTCCCCCGGCCCTGAAGAGGGGCGCCATAAACCAGCACGGTGCGTACAATTGACCAGGGCAGGTTTGCAGCCTGTACTTTTTTTTCCGCTTCCGCCTTGGTATACCCATAATAATTTACCGGAGCAGTGGCTTCATCTTCCCGGTACATACCGGTGGTTCCGCTAAAAACAAAGTCGGTAGACAAAAAACAAAAGGGTACCCCCGTTCTTTCTGCCGCCTGCAGGAGGTTGCAGGTACCTTCCCAATTTACCTGCCAGGCCTTTTCCCGCTGTTGTTCACAGGCATCCGGGCTGGTCATAGCGCCCGCATGAATGATATAACCGGGGGATTGACGGGTGAATACCTCCTGCACCTGTTGCGGATCAGTAAAATCCATCTCCTCGTATATAAAACCGGGAGACCCGCTGAATGGCAACCGGCAGGGTCCCCGCCCCGTGGCAATCAGTACATAACCGCATTTCAGCAGACGGGCAGCTAAATGATGTCCGAGGAAACCATTGGCCCCGGTCAGCAATATTCGTTTATACATGATTGTTATGTTCCGTCAGAATCCCTTTTTATCTTTTTGCAGTTGCGAAAAATCCGGCTTAGCCCCGGTATTGTAAAAAATAAATGAATAGATATCTGCCGTGGTTTCCAGTGATTTTTTCAGGTTACTGGCGCCATGACCGGAATTAACATCCACCCGGATCAGCACGGGATTCGCGCCTTTGTATTTTTCCTGCAGGGTGGCCGCATATTTAAAGGAATGTGCCGGCACCACACGGTCATCATGGTCCGCGGTCGTCACCAGGGTAGCCGGATAGTTGATTCCATCTTTAATATTATGCACCGGCGAATACGCAAAAAGGTTTTTAAAATCCTCCGGGTTATCACTGCTGCCGTATTCCGGGATCCAGTTCCAGCCAATGGTGAATTTGTGGAATCGCAGCATATCCATCACTCCTACCTGTGGTATAGCGACTTTAAATAGATCCGGCCGCTGATTGATAACGGCGCCTACCAGCAGGCCCCCGTTGGATCCGCCCTGTACGGCCAGGTAATCCGGAGAAGAATACCCTTCCCGGATAAGGAATTCGGCCGCGGCAATACAATCATCAAATACATTCTGTTTCTTCAGGCGCATACCGGCTTCATGCCATTTCTCGCCGTATTCGCTGCCCCCCCGCAGATTGGCCAGACAGTAAACCCCTCCCTGTTCCAGCCAGGCAATCCGGGCCGGTGAGAAATTTGGCGTGGTACTGATATTGAAACCGCCATACCCATAGAGAATGGCCGGGTTTTTTCCGCTTTTCTGCAGGCCCTGTTTGTATACAATAAACATGGGAATTTTGGTGCCGTCCTTCGACGGGTAAAAAACCTGTTCGGTTACATAATCTTCCGGGTTGAATTTCACTTCCGGCTTGCGAAACAGGGTGCTTTGCCCGGTGGTTATATCGTATTTGTAAATCGTGGGCGGGAATGTGATGGACGTGAAGGTGTAAAACACAAACTTATCTTCCTTGTCACCTCCAAACCCACCGGCCGTACCTGGTCCCGGCAAAACCACTTCTCTTTCCATCTTCCCGTTGAGGTCATACACATATACACGACTGGTCACATCTTTCATATAAGTCACAAACAATCGGTTCCCGGCAAAACTGACCCCTGAAATATTCTCTGTTTTCTCCGGTAAAATTTCCTGCCAGTTTTCCCGGGCAGGTTTGGCCGGATCCAGCAGGATCAGCCGGCGATTTCGTGCCGAATCATTGGTAAGCAGTACAAATTTGCCGGCATTTTCTCCCACAAAACTGTACTGAAAATCGCCCACTTCCGGGATCAGGGGTTTAAAACTGCCCTGCCCGGCGCGGCTGTCCATATACCAGAGACTATTTCCTTCCTTTCCCTTACCGCGGTCGCTGATATTCAGGAATACATACCTTTCTGATTCATCGGTAAACACCGTATGAAAGCGCTGGGGATTGGCCTTGTCTTCATAAACCAGTCTGTCTTTCTCCTGTGAAGTGCCTGCTTTATGAAACCAGACCTGGTGATTTTCATTTTTGGTGGACAATTCTTTACCCTTTTCCGGAGCCGGGTAACGGCTGTAATAAAATCCATCTCCCTGCCAGGAAGCACCGGATACTTTTACCCAGGCCAGTGAATCCTTCAGATACTTTTTGGTAAGCATATCCATCACAAAATAGGTGCGCCAGTCACTGCCCCCCGCTGATTTACCCACCACGGCATAACGGCCATTTTTAGACAGGCTGAATACGGCCAGGCTGGTGGTACCTTCCGCTGAAAATTTATTGGGGTCCAGTACCAGTTCCGGCTTACCCTGTAATCCTTTTTGGCGGTAAAGCACCGACTGATTCTGCAATCCGTCATTTTTATAGAAATAGAAAAAATCCTGTTTCCGGAAAGGACTGGAATACTTCGCGTAATTATTTATTTCTTCCAGCCTGGCCAGCCATTCCTGGCGGTAAGGAATCTGGTCCAGGTAGTTAAATGTCACTTTATTCTGCTGTGTGACCCATTCAGCGGTTGCCGGACTCCGGTCATCTTCGAGCCAGCGGTAAGGATCAGGCACGGTAATTCCATGATAAGTATCTACCACCTCTCCTTTGTTTGTAACCGGATAGGTTAACTGCGCAGACAGGATCAGGGGTGATAAAAAAAGCAGGAAAAAAATCTTTTTCATAACAAATTATTAGGACACTAAGTTAACAGAAAGAAGGGATTGCAGGTTGTAATCCGGATTATCACCCCATCTCCGGGATAAGCGGTTACCGGCAAATTGGCGGGTTTTTTAATTTATTAACAATGCCTCCGATTCTACACGGAATCAGCAGAATAAAGCGGATATTTGCCGGGCAAAAGGATACTAACGATTGTGTGCCGGATACACATTAATTGCAAAAGCTTATTTTTGCGCAGTTTTTAAAACGTATAATGGAAAAGAAAGTAACAAAAATCGGGGTACTGACTTCTGGCGGAGACGCCCCCGGTATGAATGCCGCAATCCGGGCGGTGGTCAGGACAGGACTTTATCACGGACTGGAAATGTATGGGATCATGCGGGGTTACCAGGGCATGATTGACGATGATATTTTCCGGATGGAAAGCCGTTCTGTTGCCAATATAATTCAACGCGGCGGTACGATTCTGAAGACAGCCCGCTGTAAAGAATTCTATGAACCGGAAGGAAGGAAGATTGCCTATAATAATCTGAAGAAAAGAGGCATTGATGGTTTGGTGATCATTGGCGGTGATGGCTCTTTTCGCGGAGCGGTTAAGTTCAGCCAGGAATTTGACATTCCCTGTGTAGGACTGGCTGGTACAATTGACAAAGACATTTCCGGTACTGATTTTACGATAGGTTTTGATACGGCGGTCAACACGGCTGTGGAAGCAATTGATAAGGTCCGCGATACCATGGATGCGCATGACCGTATATTTATCATTGAAGTAATGGGCCGCGATGCCGGTTATATTGCCCTGCACAGCGGCATTGCCACCGGGGCCGAAAATATTCTGATTCCGGAACGCCGTACAGACATCAACAGCATCATCGCCTCCCTGCAGGAAAAAGAACGCCGCAAAAAAATGGTTAACCTGATTGTGGTGGCTGAAGGGGATGAATTCGGCGGGGCTAATGAAGTGGAAAAAGTACTGAAAGATAAATTACCGAAAGCGGAGATCCGGGTTTGTATTCTCGGTCATATACAGCGCGGGGGCTCTCCCAGTTGTATGGACAGGCTGATCGCGAGCCGGATGGGCTATCATGCGGTGGAATCCCTGCTGGAAGGAAGACACAATGTATTTGTGGGCATTCAGAATAACCGGATGAATTATATACCCCTGGAAACCGCCGTTAAAAATAAAGGCAAGATCAGCGAAGAATGGATGAAGATTGTAAAGATCCTCGCCAGCTAACCAGTATTGCTATTTCCGGATCACCTCTGTTTTCACGTTGGTAAATTACTGCCACTTATGACTAAAAACATTGACAAATACCTGCATAAAACATTTGATAAGGAAGCCGGCCGGCAACATGCGTTCAAACGCACAAAAATTGTTGCTACGGTAGGCCCCGCCTGCGACAGTTATGAACAGATGCTTGAACTGGTCCGGGCCGGGGTGAATGTATTCCGCCTGAATTTTTCCCATGGTTCGCATGAGGATAAAGCCCGAATTATTGAGTATGTGCACAAACTGAATAAGTCAGAACCTTACAATATTGCCATCCTGGCCGATTTACAGGGACCTAAATTACGGGTCGGTGATCTGGAAGGGGGCTCCCTTGAAATCAGGGAAGGTGATATCCTTACTTTTACGAATGAAAAAGTGGTAGGCAGCATGGAACGCATCTACGTTTCCTACCCCGATCTGCATTCCGATGTGAAAGTGGGGGAAAAAATCCTGATTGACGACGGCAAACTGGAAGTGGTGGTAAAGGAAATAACCCCTAACCGCGAAGTAAAAGTGGAAGTAACCCTGGGAGGCACCTTGTTCCCGAAAAAAGGGGTTAACCTGCCCGATACCCGCATCTCCCTTCCTTCACTTACAGAAAAAGATCTGGCCGACCTGGCGTTTATCATGAGCCAGCGGGTAGACTGGGTGGCGCTTTCCTTTGTACGCAACCCGGCCGATATCACAGACCTGAAAGAACGGATTAAAAAAGCCGGGCATTTTGCCAAAGTCATCGCTAAAATTGAGATGCCTCAGGCTGTTACCAATCTGCGGGATATTATTGTGGAAAGTGACGGGGTAATGATTGCCCGGGGTGACCTGGGAGTAGAACTGCCGGTGGAAGCAGTTCCCCTGATCCAGAAAGATATTATCCGCAAATGCCTGCACCGGGCCAAGCCGGTAATTGTGGCCACACAGATGATGGAGAGTATGATTGACCGGACCAAACCTAACCGGAGTGAGATTACCGACGTAGCTAATGCCGTGCTGGAAGGAGCCGATGCCGTTATGCTCAGCGGCGAAACCGCCACCGGAAAATATCCGAGACTGGTGGTGGAAACCATGACAAAAATTATCCGGGAGATCGAGGAAAAAGCATACGATTATAACCGGGAAGAAATGCTGAAACCACAATCCCACTCCCCGTCTTTCCTGAGTGATGCGATTTGTTATAATGCCGCCAAACTCGCCGAAGATGTGGATGCGGATGCGCTGATCGGTATGACCCAGAGCGGTTATACGGGTTTTATGCTCAGCAGTTACCGGCCGAAGGCCCACCTTTATATTTTCACCAAGGTGCGTTCCCTGGTCAATCAGCTCAGCCTGAGCTGGGGTGTCCGAGCTTTTCATTATGACGAAGAAGAAAGCCTGGACGATATTTTCTCCGACCAGGTAGATATTCTGAAAGAAAGAGGTTTTGTCCGCAGCGGAGATGTTGTGGTGCATACCGGCAGTACACCTGTACACCTGCACCTGCCCACCAATGTAATCAAGATCGGGAAAGTGGATTAATCCCGTTTAATAAAAAACCGGGAAGAGGGAGAGACGGATTGAGTATTATTCATTCCGCTTTACCTTCTTCCCGGTTACTATTGAAACTTATAGCGATGAAGTTATAAGTTCCTGATCATGATATTCCGGTACCAGACCATGTCACCATGGTCCTGCAACCCGATCTTTCCTTTTTTATAGGTACCAAAATCAGGAAAGGCTTTAAACTTACTGGCCGCCACCATTTTTTTCCAGTTCTCATCCCAGAGTTGTGTAGTTACTACCAATTCCCCGTTGAGGTACTGTTCCAGTTTACCGTTCACACATTTGATTTCCGCCAGGTTCCATTCTCCGGCCGGCTTTACCATTTCCTTACTGCAGGAGATCAGGTCATACAGATCGCCCGCGCGGTGTTTGGTGATTTTGGAATCAGGGTGACCATTATTATCCAGCACCTGCATCTCCGGTCCGGTATGCCAGGGCCATTGATATTTTGCCGTATCCTCATGAATATAAAAAATGATCCCGCTGTTGCCCCCGGGGGCAATCTTCCATTCCAGTTTCAGGTGAAAATTTTCAAAACCGGAGTCGGTAACAATATCCCCTCCATCCGCGATCTGCCAGTCCTTTTTACCCGTTGTATCCAGCCAGAGCATTCCGTCCGACACTTTCCAGGCTGTGCCCACCGGATGCCCCCCGTATTTATGCCAGCCCTTAGTACTCTTGCCGTCAAATAAAAGCTGCCAGCCATCCTTTTGCTGTTCAGCAGTAAGACTGTTTACAGAGGAAACTGCCATACTGTTGTCAGCCGGTTCCTGCTGATCAGCAGATGAGGGCCCGCTGTGACAAGCAAGCAATACGGCAGAAACGGCCAGCGTGAGAGTCAGGAAATTCATGTTTTATTTCTTTAAAGCAAGGATATATTTTACCATGGTCTCCGCATCTTCCTGTGAAAGTGATGCGTGCGGCGTCATCATGACAGTGCCCCACACTCCGGAACCGCCTTTGATAATTTTGCCCGCAACTTCTGTAATTTTTTCCGGGGTGGCGCCGGCATATTTCTCTGCCACTTCACGGTAACTGGGGCCTACGAGTTTTTCATCTACTTTATGACAGGTCAGGCAATCATTTTTGGCAACCAGGGCCAGACCCGCTTCATAGGCCGGATCCTTTGGCGCTTCAGCTGCCGGGGTGGGTTCCACAGGTTTCTTTTCTTTGGATGCCGTATCACCACCGCCGCAGGAAATCAGAAACGTCATTGCCATAAGGGGAATCATCAACTTTTTCATAATGCTGTAAAAATTAATATGAATAAATAGGATTTATGAAAAGCGAAATTAGGACTTAATCAAGTCCGAGCAATTTTCTGTTGGCTTGCAGGTCTGTTCCCGTGCCGGCAAAATCATCAAAAGCTTTTTCTGTAACCCGGATAATATGGTTCCGGATAAAACCGGCTCCTTCCCTGGCTCCGTCTTCGGGGTGCTTAAGACAACATTCCCATTCCATGACCGCCCAGCCCGGGTAGTCATATTGCGTGAGTTTGCTGAAGATAGTTTTAAAATCCACCTGCCCGTCACCGGGAGAACGGTAACGGCCGGCCCTGTTGGCCCAGTTCTGGTAACCGCCGAATGTTCCCTGCCGGCCGGTTGGGTTAAACTCGGCATCCTTCACATGAAAAGCCCTGATCCGTTCATGATAAAAATCTATATACTGAATATAATCCAGTTGCTGCAACACGAAATGGGAAGGATCATACAGTAAACAGGCTCTCGGGTGATTGTTTACCTGCTCCAGAAACATTTCGTAGGTGGTGCCGTCAAACAAATCTTCACCCGGATGTATTTCATAACAAACATCGACACCACATTCATCAAAATAGTCCAGGATGGGCTTCCAGCGGGCCCCCAGTTCCCGGAATCCCTCTTCCACCAGTCCGGCCGGTCTTTGCGGCCAGGGATGAAAAGTATGCCAGAGTAAAGAACCGCTGAAAGTGGGATGGGCATTTAAGCCCATATTTTGGGAAGCTTTGGCTCCATACTTCACCTGTTGTATGGCCCATTCGGTACGGGCCTTCGCATTTCCTCTTACTGCCGCAGGGGCAAATCCGTCAAAGAGGGTATCATAGGCCGGGTGTACAGCCACCAGCTGCCCCTGCAGATGTGTAGACAGCTCTGAAATTTCCAGGCCGCATTCATTAACGATCCCTTTTACTTCCTCAGCATAGGTTTTGCTTTCTGCTGCCTTTCTGAGATCAATACAACGGGGGTCCCAGGTAGGAATCTGTACGGCGGTATACCCGAGCGTTTCCGCCCAGAGACAAACAGACTGCAGGTTATTAAAAGGCGCTTCTTCCCCCATAAACTGGGCGAGAAAAATACCGGGACCTTTGATCGTGCGCATGAGAGATATATTAATTTGTAATCAAATAGTAAATGTTGTCCACTTCTGTTCTGACTGACCGGAACGGATCATGTGTTCAATAAATGCCATGCCGCGAACGGCTTCTGTGGTACCGGGGAAATCGAGCGATTCAGGTGAAGGTTCATCTCCGCTTTCCCTTGCCCGGATTGCCTGTACAAAGTTGCGGTACAGATTGGCAAAAGCTTCCAGATATCCTTCCGGGTGACCGGCGGGTGTACGGGTATTATGCGTGGCAAAAGAGCCGGTATACCCTGCACCGGTACGATAGATTTCTGTGGGTTTGTCCGCCCATTTTACCAGCAGACTGTTGGCGTCTTCCTGTTTCCATTCCAGTCCGCCTTTTTCACCGTATACTCTTATTTTAATATTATTTTCTTCACCGGCAGCAATCTGTGTGGCCATCAGCACCCCGGTGGCCCCGTTATCAAAACGCAAAAAGGCGGCCCCGTCATCGTCCAGTAACCGGCCTTCCACCACCGTATTGATATGCGCCGATAAATGCGTTACCTGCAGTCCGCTTACATATTCTGCCAGGTTAAAGGCATGTGTACCGATATCGCCCATGGCCCCCGCTTTACCGCTGCGTTGCGGATCTGTACGCCAGGAAGCCTGTATCTGTCCGGTAGACTCCAGGAAGGTACTCAGCCATCCCTGCGGATATTCCACATAAACTTTCCGGATCCGGCCGAAGATGCCGCTTTGCACCAGTTGTTTTGCCTGCTTAACCATCGGGTAACCTGTATAGGTATGACAGAGCAATACATATTTATTCTCGGCCGCGGCCTTTTCCTGTAAACGGATTGCTTGCTCCAGGGTGAAGGTGGCAGGTTTCTCCAGTACCACATGAAAGCCTTTGCCAAGCGCCAGCATAGCCGGTTCAAAGTGCAGGTGGTTGGGTGTGACTATACTGACAAAATCAATTCTTTTTTCCGGTGGCATTGTAGCCTCTTTTTCCAGCATATCGTTAAAGCTGGTATATATTCTGTCATCCGGCAGAAACAAATCCCTGCCCGACTGCAGGGCATTTTCCGGCCGGCTGCTGAGCGCGCCTGCCACCATTTCCACCTGGCCGTCCATCTGCAGCGCGATCCGGTGCACCGCACCGATAAAGGCTTCCCGGCCGCCGCCGATCATGGCCATTCTGAGTTTCCGGTTATTCATTGCAAACGTTTGAAATTTTTCACGTAATCTGCCGTAACAGGCCGAAGATAAAATTTGCTACGGATTGAAATAAAATATGTACTTAAAAATAGTACATTTAGTTTTCTGAATTATTGATTCCCGAAACTAACGATTATTAAAAGGCCTGTATATGCAACTCAGCACCCGTATTCAGTTATCCGTAATGATGTTTCTTGAATTTTTTATCTGGGGAGGCTGGTTTGTCACCCTCGGCACATTTCTCGGCACCAACCTGTCGGCAGACGGAGAAAGTATCGGCCGGGTCTTTTCCACGCAGTCATGGGGGGCGATTATTGCCCCGTTCATTATCGGCCTTATTGCCGACCGGTTTTTTAATGCAGAAAAAATCCTCGCCGTATTACACCTGGCCGGTGCCATATTGTTGTACCAAATGTACCAGGCACCTGATGTGGAGGCATTTTTCCCCTGGGCGCTTGGTTATATGATCATTTACATGCCTACCCTCGCGCTGGTCAATTCCGTTTCTTTTAACCAGATGAAGGATCCCGAAAAAGAATTCTCCGGCATCCGTTTATTCGGTACAATCGGCTGGATCGTGGCGGGCTGGCTGATCAGCCTTCTTTTTCACTGGGACTCTCCCGAAAACATAAAGGAAGGTTTACTGAAAAACACCTTCCTGCTGGCGGGAAGCGCCTCCCTGCTACTTGGACTTTTCAGTTTTACCCTGCCCAAAACACCTCCTGCCAAAAAAGCCGGCGAAGGCGTAAGCCTCAGCCGGATCATAGGACTGGATGCCCTGAAACTGCTGAAGGATAAAAATTTCCTCGTATTCTTCCTCGCTTCCGTAGCCATTTGTATCCCCCTTGCCTTTTATTATCAGCTGACCAATCCTTTTCTCGTCGCATCCGGTATGGATAAGCCAACCGGAAAAATGACAATCGGACAGATCTCCGAAGTTTTATTCCTGCTGGCCCTGCCGCTGTTCTTCACCAAATTCGGTTTCAAAAAAACTATCCTGGTGGGTATGCTGGCCTGGGCGGTACGTTATCTTTTATTTGCCTACGGGAATGCCGGAGAACTAAGTTTTATGCTGCTGACCGGTATTGCGCTTCATGGGATCTGTTATGACTTCTTCTTTGTTTCCGGACAGATTTATACCAATGCCCGGGCCGGCGAAGCATATAAAAGCGCGGCGCAGGGACTGATCACCCTGGCCACCTACGGGGTGGGTATGCTGATCGGGTTTAAAGTAGCGGGTATGATTACCGATATGTATACCTCTGCTGCGGGTACGGATTACCGGATGATCTGGCTGATTCCCTCTGCCATTGCCGCTGCCGTGCTGCTCCTCTTCGCGCTTTTATTCCGTGATGAAAAAATCAGTAAATAATATGCAGACACGCCGTGAAATGCTTAAAAAAATGGCAGCTGGTTCCCTGGCTGCGGGTGCAGCTGCTTTGCCGCTGACAGGCCTGGCAGGTGAAATTACCGCGGATAAACTGAAAAATAATATCCACCACTCCGTATGCGCCTGGACCTATAAATTCTTAACCCTCGAGGAACTCTGTGTCGTGGTCAAAAAAATCGGTTTCTCGGCCATTGACCTGCTGAACCCATCGGAATGGCCCGTCGTGCAAAAACACGGCATCACCTGCTCCATGTGTTATACCGCCGGGAAAATCAGCCTGACAGAGGGATGGAACCGGAAAGAAAACCATGGCTGGCTGATAAAAGATTTTACCGAGGCGATCCCCCTGGTGGCGAAAGCCGGTTACAAAAATCTCATCTGTTTCAGCGGCAACCGGAACGGTATGGATGACGAAACCGGCATGAAAAACTGTGCAGATGGGCTGAAGCAGATTATGTCGCTGGCCGAAAAAGAAGGAGTAACTGTACAGATGGAGCTCTTCAACAGTAAGGTCAACCATAAAGACTATATGGCGGATAAAAGCGCCTGGGGCGTGGCGCTCTGCAAAATGATTGGCTCACCGAATTTCAAACTGCTGTACGATATTTATCACATGCAGGTTAACGAGGGTGATGTGATCCGCACCATTCGCGAATATCATGCCTATTTTGGCCATTACCACACAGCAGGCGTACCGGGACGGAATGAAATTGATGAGCGCCAGGAACTCTATTATCCGGCAATTATGAAAGCGATCCTGTCAACCGGATACCAGGGATTTGTAGCGCAGGAATTTATTCCTTCTGATAAGGAACCGAAAGAGAAGATTGCCGCGCTGAAGAAGGCGGTGCGTATTTGTGATGTATAGATTGTATCAGCAAATAAAAAAGAAAAATGGCAGATAACCAGTATGATGCGATTGTGGTAGGCTCCGGGATCAGCGGCGGATGGGCCGCCAAAGAGCTGACCGAAAAAGGGCTGAAAGTATTATTGCTTGAACGGGGCCGTAACATTGAGCATGTCAAAGATTATGTCAATGCCACAAAAGACGCCTGGGAATTTCCGCACCGCGGATTAAAACCCACCCAGGAAATGATTCAGCAATATCCGGTACTGAAAAGAGACTATCCCCTGAATGAAACCGTTCTTGATTTCTGGGTAAAAGACAAGGAATGTCCTTATACGGAAACCAAACCCTTTTCCTGGTTCAGGGGCTATCATGTGGGTGGCCGTTCTCTTACCTGGGGGAGGCAGAGTTACCGGTTCAACAAATGGGATTTTGAGGCCAACGCGAAGGAAGGAATTGGAGTGGACTGGCCCATCCGGTATGAAGACCTGGCACCCTGGTACAGCCATGCAGAAAAATTTGCCGGCATCCAGGGCAGTAAAGAAGGACTTGAAGTATTGCCTGACGGTGAATTTATGCCAGCCATGGAAATGAACTGTGTGGAAAAAGATGTGGCAGCTAAAATCAAAGCGCATTTTAAGGGAACAAGACATATGTTCATTGGCCGGAGTGCCAATCTCACCCGGCCACATGAAAACAGAATTAATTGTCAGTACCGTAACCGTTGCTGGCGCGGATGTCCTTTCGGGGGTTATTTCAGTACACAGTCAGCTACCCTGCCTGCAGCCATGAAAACGGGCAATCTCACCCTTCGCCCCCACTCCATTGTAACCCGGGTGTTATTTGATAAGGACAGAAAAAAAGCCAGCGGAGTGGAAATACTCGACGCCCAGGATAAAAAGACCTACGAATACAAGGCCAAAATTGTTTTTCTCTGTGCTTCTGCCTTTAATTCCACCTGGGTGCTGATGAATTCCGCTACCGATATCTGGCCGGAGGGATTGGGCAGCAGCAGCGGGGAACTGGGACATAATGTAATGGATCATCATTTTCGCTGCGGCGCATCCGGCAAAGTGGAAGGGTACAGTGATAAATATGTCTATGGCCGCCGTCCTACCGGTATTTATATTCCCCGCTTCCGGAATATTTATGATGACAAGCGGGATTATCTCCGTGGATTTGGCTATCAGGGTGGCGCCAGCCGCGGGCGCGGGATCGAGATCGCCGAAAACATGATCGGCGCTCCGCTAAAAGATGCGCTGAGCGAAGCCGCTGATTACTGGCGGATCGGTATTACCGGCTTCGGTGAAATGCTCCCCTATCATGAAAACAAAATCAGCCTGAATAAAAAAATGACTGATGCCTGGGGATTGCCGGTGCTGGATATGGATGTGGCGATCAGGGAAAATGAGTTTAAAATGCGTATTGACATGATCAATGATGCAAAGGAAATGCTGGAAGCCGCAGGGGTAAAAAATGTGGAAACACATGACAATAACTATGAAGTGGGCATGGGCATACATGAAATGGGGACGGCCCGTATGGGCAGGGACCCCAAAACATCCGTACTGAACGGGCATAATCAGGTTTGGGACGCGCCGAATGTATTTGTGACCGACGGAGCCTGTATGACCAGTGCCTCCTGTGTGAATCCTTCGCTGACGTATATGGCCATGACTGCCCGGGCGGCGGACTTTGCCGTTACAGAACTCAAAAAAGGAAATCTTTAATCGTTTATAATGGACAGAAGAGAACTGATTAAGACAATCACCCTGCTTACAGGGGCCGTAATGGTGGGAGGTGAAGTTTTTCTGACAGGTTGCACCAACAGCACCAAAACGGGACTTTCCTTCACGCCGGCCACGATCAGCCTGCTTGATGAAGTGGCCGAAACCATTCTTCCTGCCACCACCACACCCGGTGCCAAAGCCGCTGCCGTCGGAGCCTTTATGCAGGTAATGGTTACAGATTGTTATACAAAAGCAGAGCAGGAAGTATTTATGACTGGTATAAAGTCCCTGCTGGAAAAAGCGGAAAAAATGTACGGGAAATCCTTTATGGAATGCAGTCCGGAACAAAAACATGATTTTCTGCTGAGTCTTGAAAAAGAGGCAAAAGCCTTTAATGAAAAAAAGGATGCTGCCGAAAAGCAGGAAAAGGAAATTGCGAAAGCCGCCAGGCAACCCTTTACCGGGGCGCCCCCTCATTATTATACCATGATGAAACAGCTCACCCTTTGGGGATTCTTTACCTCCAAAACAGGTATGACGGAAACACTTCGGCACAATCCGGTACCCGGAAGTTATGATGGCGCTTATCCGTATATAAAAGGCGACAAGGCCTGGGCTGAATAAAAAATAAACTTATGAAACATACCCGCAGAACATTTATTAAGATGACCGGTGCCGCCGGACTGGTACTGGCGGCAGGCGATTTATCTTTACTGGCAGCCGGTAAAAGGCAACGGAATTTTGGCATACAGCTGTATACCCTCCGTGATATTATCGGGAATGACACCCGAAATGTGCTGAAACAACTGGCCGCTTATGGTTATACCCAGATAGAGAGTTATGAAGGTCCCGGGGGGATGTTCTGGGGCATGGGACATAAAGGATTCAGGGATTATATGCATGAACTGGGGCTGACCCTTGTTTCTTCCCATTGTGACATTCACAAGGATTTTGAGCGGAAAGCTGCTGAAGCGGCAGAGATCGGAATGAAATACCTGATCTGCCCCTGGATCGGCCCCCAGAAATCAGCGGATGACTATAAACGGTTCGCAGAAACCTTCAATCAGAAAGGGGAAATCTGCCGGCAAAACGGTATTCGTTTTGCCTATCACAATCACGATTATTCCTTTAAAGACACAGAAGGACAAAATCCGCAGGAAATACTGTTGAAGTTTACCGAACCCGGGCTGGTGGACTTTGAAATGGATATTTACTGGGTGGTAACGGCCAGTGTGAATCCGGAGGATTGGTTCAGGAAATACAAAAACCGGTTCCGTCTTTGTCATATCAAAGACCGCAGCCGCACACCTGTTGCGGACAATGGTAAAAATTCCGTAGACCTGGGTACGGGCAGTATTGACTGGAGAAAAACATTGAAAGCTGCAGTGAAAAACGGCATGCAGTATTTTATAGTGGAACAGGAAGCCTATCCGAACGGCAGCTCGCTGGATGCAGCTAAAAAGAATGCCGCCTATCTGAAGAAACTCAATTTCTGATATCTAGTCAGCCAGGAGCGCAGCCCGCAGATCTTTTACTTCCTGCGGATCAATCCAGTTATTCTGATAGGATTCAGCCGAACCGGCAAATGACGGATGAATAAATTCCATCCCGGATGTTTTCTTTGCCCGGAGGGAAGAATGAAATTCGGCACAACCGGTTTTCTCTGCCAGCCATTTGATATTGTCTTTCCGCAGCCCGCTGCCCGGCATAATGATGATCCGGTCATCCGCTGCTTTTTGCAGGGAGCAGATCAGTTCCGCTCCTTCCGTTACGGTTGGCTGCTGTCCGGATGTGAGAATACGCTCGCAGCCCATTTCCACCAGCTCTTCCAGTGCTTCAAAAGGATCGCGGCAACGGTCGAAAGCCCGGTGAAAGGTGACACCCATCGGATAAGCGGCATGGACCAGCCTGGCAGAACGGAGTTTATCAATCTTTCCGTCTGGCTGCAGGAGACCGATCACCACGCCGTCGCAACCCAGTTCCTTACAAAGTTCCACATCCCTTAACATGATACTGAACTCCTCATCCGTATAAAGAAAATCTCCTCCCCGGGGCCGGATAATCGGGTATAGGAGGGTATGGGTAAATGCTTCCCTGCATTGCCGGATTGTTCCATAAGATGCTGTTGTTCCTCCTTCAGCCAGGTTGGCGCAAAGTTCTATCCGGTCTGCGCCTCCTTCCACTGCCGCCCGGGTGGTGGCAAAGTCCGAAGTGGCGATTTCAATATAGAAAATAGGAGATGACATATTTCTAAGAATTTTGAAGAGAAAGGATCACTCATCACTCATTACTCATTACTCAAGTTTCAAAAAAGCTCTTCGCCCTCACCAGCACTTCCTGTTCTCCGTTCCGCAAAGCATAACTAAATCCGGGATGGATGGCGAAGGCTCCGTGTCTTCCTTTTTTATCTATTGCCAGGAAGGCTACCTGAATATCTCTGGCTTTTTCCTTTTTTATACGGACGATCCGTTCAATGATTTTACGGGCTGCTTTCTCCGGGCTAAGTCCCTGCCGCATCAGTTCCACCACGGAATGCGAACCCGCCACGCGAATGACATCCTCACCCTGACCAGTGGCCGTACAGGCACCAACTTCATTATCCACAAAAAGACCGGCCCCGATGATCGGTGAATCACCTACCCGACCCCGCATTTTAAATCCGGCCCCGCTCGTGGTGCAACTGCCGCTGAAGTTGCCGTTTGCATCCATCGCCACCATCCCGATGGTATCATGATTCCACTCCCCGTTGCTCAGTTTCGCCGGGGCAAAGGGGCCATGCCCCTGTTTGTTTTCCACATTAATAGCCGGGGGTTTATATTCCGATTTTTTCAGCCATTCCCGGTAGGCGTTTTCTGCGTCCGGGGAAAGTGTGGCGGCTTCAAGCGGAAACCCTTCCGCCAGCGCAAATTGCTGTGCCCCGCTGCCGACCAGCATGACATGGGGTGTTTTTTCCATCACTCTACGTGCAACCGCTATGGGGTGTTTTATTCTTTCCAGAAAAGCAACCGCCCCGCAATTGGAAAATTCATCCATGATACAGGCATCAAGTGTTACAAATCCATCACGATCGGGATTAGCCCCCAGCCCTACACAGCAGTTCTGTGAGGCTTCTGTAACCATCACTCCCTTTTCCACTGCATCCAGGGCCCGGCCCCCTTTTCCCAGAATCTCCCAGGCCGCTTTATTCGCTTCCAGTCCGGCATCCCAGGTAGAGACCACCATGGGTCTCCCTTTTATCCCGAAATGGGTTTCTCCTTCAGCCCGTCGGGCTGCCAGTACCCCCAGCGATCCGAGTACGGTGGTACGTATGAACTTTCTTCTTGCAAGCATTGTTAGTATTTAATCTGTTATGATTGAATCTTTTCCGGGATTCTTCCGGAAAAATACTGCATTAACAGAACCTTGTAAAAAAACATTTTGATGTTTAAACATTGATTTTTACCTTTGTCTCATAAAACATTTGTATGAATATTGAAATAGTATCCGGAAGTCCCCGCTTACAGAGCGTTACACAACGCCTGGCACTGTACCTGAAGCAAGAATTAAGTAAGGAAACTGAACATGAAGTAAATATTATTGACCTGAAAGAATGGGATTTGCCTTCTTTGCAGTCTGTATGGACAACAGCAGATAAAGCACCCGAAAATCTCCGCCCCCTGGCAGAAAGAGTATTTGCTGCAGACGCTTTTATCCTGGTAACACCTGAATACAACGGCAGCTATTCCCCTGCCCTTAAAAACCTGCTGGACCATTTTCCCAAACAGGCCTATAAAGCATTTGGGGTAGTTACCGCTTCCACCGGGGCGATGGGGGGCATGCGGGCTTCGCAGCAACTTTTATTACTGGTACCTGCCCTGTTTGGAATTGCGTCTCCGCATATGCTGATCACCCCACAGGTGGATAAGAAATTCAGTGCGGAAGGTGAACTGCTGGATGAAAGTTTCCGGCCCGCTGCCCAGAATTTTATCCGGGAATTTCTCTGGCTGGCAGAAAAACTGGTTCCTGAAACTGTAAAAGCATAAAAAATGAAATCCATTCTACACAAAGCCGCTACCCGCGGATACGCGGATCATGGCTGGCTGAAAAGCTGGCACAGCTTCAGTTTTGCCGGCTATTATAACCCGGAACGCATGCATTTCGGAGCGCTCCGGGTACTGAATGACGATACCGTGGCGGGTGGTATGGGCTTTGGCACACATCCGCATGATAATATGGAAATAATCTCCATCCCCACATTTGGCGACCTTGAACACCGGGACAGTATGGGAAACCAACAGGTAATCCACCAGGGGGATGTGCAGGTAATGAGCGCCGGTACAGGCATTCAGCATGCTGAATATAATTTTAATAAAGACCAGGAGGTCCGGTTTTTCCAGATCTGGGTTTTTCCTAAAACCCGGAATGTCGCGCCCCGTTATGACCAGCAATCAATCGCAGCTGAATCTATGCACAACCGTTTACAAACCGTTGTTTCCCCTCTAGGAACGAATGACGGCGGTGTGCAGATTCACCAGGATGCCTGGTTCAGCCTGGGCCGCCTGGAAAAAAATACAGCAATCGGGTATTCGCTGCACAAAAAAGGAAACGGAATATACGCTTTCGTGATTGAGGGAGATGTAACTATAAACGGACAGACCCTGAACCGCCGGGACGGAATAGGTATTACAGAAACAGACACCCTTACCATTCATGCCGATGATAAAGCGGAAATTTTACTGATGGAGGTGCCAGTCTGACAATTCCTGTCAGCCTTTAAAATAAGGAAACATGAGAAGTATCGAACATATTATTGCCCCGCCTCCCCCGCATATGGTGGGAGACGGATTCCGCGTGCATAGTTTTTTTCCCGGAGGGCGGCTGATTGACAAAAAGAGAATGAGCCCTTTTTTCCTCCTGGACTATGGCGCAGAAATTTCTTTTGCCCCTGCTGATGAACCCCGGGGTGTGGGTGTTCACCCGCATGCGGGATTTGAGACAGTCACCATCGCTTATAAAGGACGGATTGCCCATCACGACAGCGCCGGGAACAGCGGTATTATCGGCGAAGGAGATGTGCAATGGATGACAGCCGGCTCCGGATTATTACACAAAGAGTATCATGAAGAAGCATACAGTAAAACTGGCGGCCCCTTTCAGATGGTGCAGTTGTGGGTAAACCTGCCTTTTGTACACAAAAAGACAAAGCCCAAATACCAGGAAATTACCCGGGCCTCCCTGGGGGTACATACACTGACAGATGGCAGCCGGATTGACGTAATCGCAGGTGAATATAAAGGCACCCGGGGGCCGGCATTTACCTTCACCCCCATTCATATGATGAATGCCCGTTTACATACAAACGGGGAAGCTGAATTCAGCTTTCCGGCCAGTTACAATACCGGTTTTCTCGTCATCAGCGGAGAAGTGGAAATCAACGGCCAGCCTGTGAACGCAGATCATTTTGTATTGTTTAAAAACGACGGGGAAGATATTCACCTGAAAGCGACCACTGAGAGTGTGGTACTCATTTTATCCGGTGAACCGATTGAAGAACCGATTGCCGCCTACGGCCCCTTTCTGATGAATACCTGGGCAGAAGTGGAGCAGGCCATTCAGGATGTTAATAGCGGGAAGTTTGGGACACTTGAATAAAGAAGAGCCAAGAACCAAGAGCCAAGAATCAAGAGCCAAGAACCAAGAGCCAAGAACCAATTGTCGAGACTGCGACGCTTATGAAATGGAGGCCTTAGTTCTTTTTCCCAATTTCCAAGATCCAAGAACCGAAGAACCAATTAACGGGATTGCGACTCTTATGAAATGGAGACCTTGGTTCTTGTTATTTGGTTCTTGGTTCTTTTTCCCAATTTCCAAGATCCAGGATCCGAAGAACCAATTGTCGAGACTGCGACGCTTATGAAAAGGATGCCTTGGTTCTTGTTATTTGGTTCTTGGTTCTTTTTACCAATTTCCAAGAACCAAGAGCCAAGAACCAATTGTAGAGACTGAGACGCTTATGAAATGGAGGCCTTGGTTCTTGTTATTTGGTTCTTGGTTCTATTTCTCTGAATTCTTCCAGTTTCTTTCTCACGTTCTTCTGTATTCCTCTCCGGAACCAGCCCATCCAGCCAAAGAGCTGTCCTTTCCAGCCAAGGGCCTGGGCCGCCCACTTACTGAGCGGGAACGCATCACTGTGTTCAATGATTTTTCCGTCACGGATACGCATGAATGCTTTAACGTGGTTAACCACTTTTCGGCCTGTCCGGGAAAAAGTATAGCTGGCAGTCCACCGGCAGGTGGCATATTCTTCGTCCAGCAACTCAATATCGGAGAATCGGAGACTGAAATCCCGGGCATTTCCGCAAAGCATCCTCCACATTGCGTGTACCTCCTCTCCCTGCAATAAACCGAATGCCGGATCACTGAACACAATATCATCCGCATAACAATCAATCATGGTCTCCGCATCCAGCCTGGAAAAAGCGGTGTAAAACCGTGTTATAAGTTCCGCACTCGTTTGCATGCCTGTCAATGTTAAGGTTATCTGTAAATTTAACACTTCAAACCATGTACATGAAAAAAACTGTGCTTCTGCTGTTTGTATGCTGGACGGCTATCCGGATTTCCGCCCAATCCGTTTCCATCATACCCCAGCCCTCTTCCCTCTCCTTACTGAAAACCATGGAACGTTTTCCGCTGGGTCCCGGTACGGCCCTGGTGTTACAGGGGGGGAACCTGGAAAATACCGCTGCCTATCTGAATGATTACCTCGAGACCTTTTATGGGTTCCGGCTGCCCATAAACCCGGCGGCAAAAGGCCCGAATGTAATCCGGCTGAATTATGAGCGGATGGATCATCCGGTTCCAGGCGCTTACCGCTTGTCGGTAAACGGAAGCGGTGTATATATTGCAGGAGATAATGCCGCAGGTGTATTTTATGGTATTCAGAGCCTGCTCCAGTTACTGCCCCCGCAGAAAAAAATCAAACCGGGAGCCAGTTATTCCCTGCCCTACCTGTTAATAAAAGATAAACCCCGCTTTGCCTACAGGGGTATGCATCTTGATGTGGGCCGTCATTTTTTTCCTTTATCATTTATAAAAAAATATATTGATTACCTGGCATATCATAAGCTGAATGTTTTTCACTGGCATCTCACGGAAGACCAGGGCTGGCGGATGGAAATCAGGGAATACCCTGAACTGACCCGGATGGGCGCCTGGCGGAACGGAACTATTACCGGCCGGTATCCCGGAAAGGGGAACGATAATATCCCGCACGGTGGTTATTATACCCAGGCAGAGGTGAAAGAAGTGGTTAAATACGCGGCGGACCGTTTTATTGACGTGATTCCTGAAATTGAGATGCCGGGTCACAGCAGTGCTGCGATCGCTGCCTATCCCTGGCTGAGTTGTTTTCCGGACAAACCCACCCATATTCCGGCAGAAATGATTTCTGCCAGAACAGCAGCGGAACAAAAAAGAGGAGGAATAAAGTATGTACAGGAAACCTGGGGGGTATTTGATGATGTCTTTTGCGCCGGGAAGGAAACCACGTTCACCTTCCTGGAAAAAGTAATAGATGAAGTGACGGCCCTTTTTCCGTCAAAATACTTTCATATTGGCGGGGATGAATGTCCCAAAACACACTGGAAACAATGCACGGCCTGCCAGGAACGGATGAAAACACTCGGGCTGAAAGACGAACATGAATTGCAGAGTTATTTTGTACAGCGGGTGGAGAAATACCTGAACAGCAAGGGCAAATCATTAATCGGCTGGGACGAAATTCTGGAAGGTGGCCTGGCCCCCAACGCTATTGTTATGAGCTGGAGAGGTGAGAGCGGAGGCATTGAAGCTGCCAGACAGAACCACCAGGTAATCATGACACCCGGTAACCCTGTTTATTTTGACCATTCCCAAACAGAAAATGAAGACAGCGTGACCATTGGAGGATACAACCCCCTTGATAAGGTATATGCCTGGGACCCCCTTCCAAAAGAATTATCCGCCGAAGCGCATTCTTATATCCTGGGCGCACAGGCCAATGTTTGGACGGAATACATGGATAATCCATCTAAAGTGGAGTATATGATTTTTCCGCGGATGGCCGCACTCAGTGAATTATTATGGACAGAAAAGGGCAAAAAAGACTGGAAGGCATTTGAAAGAAAACTTCCCACGCAGTTACGCAGGTATGAAAGCTGGAAGGCCAATTACAGCAGGGCCTATTTTGATATAAAAGCCAAAGTGATTCCCGCTTCTTCCGGCAATGGCGTGGCCTGGTCGCTGGAAAGCCGGCTGCCCGGGGCCGCTATCCTGACCAGGACCGGAGAAACCGGAAAATTTACTCCCTATAAAGGCCCGGTAAAAGTGAACGGAAACGGGAAACGGTATGCCCGGCTGGCCGGCAACCAGGGTAATTTGCTGGAGCAGGCGTTTATACTGCACAAGGCAGTAGGAAGAAAAATCAGTCTCACACACCCACCTTCTAAATCCTATCCGGGAGATGGCGCGTTAACACTGGTCAACGCAGTGCAAAACCGGAAAGGCACAGCCAAAAGCAGCGAGTTTCTCGGATTCAGCGGAACGGACTGCGAGGCGCTGATTGACCTGGGAAAGGAAGAAAGAATTTCCTCTATGCAGGTACATTGCCTGCAACAAACCGGCAGCTGGATCTGGGAACCCGCTTCTGCAGAACTGCTGGTATCATCAGACGGAAAAGTTTTTACACGTGCCGGAATAACGGAAATATTTGAAAAAGAGAAGAACGGAAACGGAAACGGTCAGATGCAGCTGAATTTTTCACCGGTTACCACGAGATACCTGAAAGTGGTTGTAAAAAACCATGGAACAATTAAAGCGGGTAATCCAGGTGCCGGTAATAAAGCCTGGCTTTTTGTGGATGAGATTATAGTTCATTAAACAAACCCGCATAAAACCGCAAATTCCCGCATAATCCATCATAAAAAATTTGTATTTTTGGTATTCAAACCAACGCAATGGCAAAAAAATCCTCCTCCCAGACATTTGCAGACAGTTTTGAAAAAATCCCTGTTCACATTTTTGCCGACCAGAAAGACGGCTCCCATTTTGTAGCCAGACAAATTGCGGATTTTATCCGGGAAAAACAGAAGAAAAAGGAAAAATGTGTCCTTGGACTTGCTACGGGCTCTACTCCCAAGACCCTTTATGCGGAACTGGTCAGGATGCACCGGGAAGAGAAACTGAGTTTCCGGAATGTGATTACGTTTAACCTGGATGAATATTATCCGATTGCAAATAACGCGTTGCAGAGTTATAACCGTTTCATGAAAACGCATTTGTTCGACCAGGTGGATATTCATCCGAAAAATATTCATATACCCAACGGGGAGATCCAGAAAGAGGATATCAAGGAGCATTGCCGGCAATATGAAAAAATGATTGAAGAAGCAGGCGGTATTGACCTGCAGATACTGGGAATAGGGAATAACGGGCATATTGGTTTCAACGAACCGGGTTCCGGCATTTATTCCAAAACCAGGCTGATCACACTGGATAATTCTACCCGCATTGCCAATGCTTATGAGTTTGCTAATATCTCCGAAGTGCCGCGCCTGGCGATCACAATGGGCATTTCAACCATCCTGAAATCCAAAAAAATTATACTGATGGCCTGGGGCAGTGCCAAGGCCCCGGTGATTAAAAAAGCGGTGGAAGAAGATGACAGCGAACAGGTACCGGCTTCCCTGCTGCAGAATCATGACGATGTACAGTTTGTGGTGGACAATGCGGCGGCGGCGGAACTGACCCGGAATAAATCGCCCTGGCTGACCGGCGATTGCGAATGGACACCGAAAATGATCCGGAAAGCGGTTGTCAATATGGCGCTCAGGCTGAAGAAACCTGTGCTGAGTCTGACCAACAGTGATTATAATGAATACGGCTTAAGCGACCTGCTCGTGGAAAAAGGGGATGCGTATGAAATCAATCTGCAGGTTTATTATATGCTGCGGGATTCCATTACGGGCTGGCCCGGTGGCAAACCGGGTGTAAATCTGCCCGGGCATCCGGAAAGAAGTGAACCCTGGCCCAAGCGGGTCATTATCTTCTCTCCTCACCCGGATGATGATATTATCAGTATGGGCGGCACTTTTCAGCGTTTGCATGACCAGGGACATGATGTGCATGTAGGCTATCAGACCAGTGGCAACATTGCCGTAACGGATGAATTTGTGACCCGTTATCTTGATTTTGCGGTGGGCTTTGAAGAGATAGCCGGTATTGACACCCAAAAATCCGGTAAGATACTGGCCGATGCCCGTAAGTTCATCAAAAATAAAAAATCAAACCAGGTAGATACACCCGCCATCCGGGCGATTAAAGGACTTATTCGCCGGGGGGAAGCCAAGGCTACCTGCCGGTATGTGGGTATTAAGGAGGAAAATATTCATTTCCTGAATCTCCCCTTTTATGAAACGGGCGCTATTGAAAAAAAGCCCATGGGGGAAAAGGATGTAAAAATTACCATGGAGCTGTTGCGCCGGATAAAACCCCAGCAGGTTTACTGCGCGGGTGATTTTGCTGATCCGCACGGCACACATATCGTATGTTTTAATGTGGTGCTGGAAGCCCTGAAACGCATCAAAGCGGCCGGAGATCCCTGGGTCAGTGATTGCTGGCTCTGGCTGTATAAAGGGGCCTGGCAGGAATGGAATATTGAAGAAATCGAAATGGCCATCCCGATGAGCCCCGACCAGGTACTGAAGAAAAGGTTTGGCATCTTTATTCACCAGTCACAAAAAGATATGGTTCCCTTCCAGGGCAGCGATTCCCGTGAATTCTGGCAACGGGCTGAAGCAAGAAATGCAGCAACAGCGGCCTTGTATGCCGATCTGGGGCTCACACATTATGCCGCCATGGAGGCCTTTGTTCGCTGGCAGTATTAAAATATGGCAGATTTGCCATATTCAGCAAACGCCCCCTGCTCAGGTACGTATATTTTCTTACGTATACCCCAAAAGTGGTATTTTTTTTCAGGAATTACTGACTCATCTTTGTATTCAGGTATGTAAAGTAACTCCAAAGGTTCTGCCTTTGTATCTCATCCAGTACGATTACCAGCCTGCCATTAACCCGGATCTTATCCGTATTCAATTACGAACCTGTCTGGCAACTGCAATAAACTTTTTTGCAGTATGCTGTTACAGGCAATGATGTGTTATGACAAAAAAGATCCGGGTTATCATTACGGATGACCATGCAATTTACCGGGAAGCCGCCTGCGCGGTTCTGGAAACAGATCCCCGGCTGGAAATAGCCGGCACCTGTTCGGGGGGAGCTGAAACGCTTGAATTAGCAGGGAGACTCATCCCTGATATTATCCTGATGGATATACAAATGAGTCCGATGAACGGTATAGAAACCACCCGCAGGATTACACAGGACTTTCCGGCTGTCAGGGTAATTGGTTTTTCCATCGAGACCGGTTCCGGTATCGTGGAAAAAATGCTGGCAGCGGGCGCCCGGGGTTATGTCACCAAAACTTCTCCGCGCGAAGAAATACTGGAAGCGATTCAGAAAGTTTATGAGGGCAAAAAATATATCTGCAGGGAAATCCGGGAAAAGCAGGGCAAGCAATGATTTCCTTTCCTTATATTTATTTCAAATTAAATAATCATGTCAATTTTCAGATCTAGTAATCCAACCCTGCAGGAAAAGACCTACCAGGGTACCATACTGGAGGGCATTGCCACCGGAGAAGAAATGACCCTGAAAGGCACCCTGAATAAATTCGGGGTATTGCTGATGCTAATGATGGGTTCTACCTTATTTGCCTGGACCCAGTATTACAAAGGAAGTGACCCCATGCCGCTTTTGTACATTGGTGTTTTCGGGGGACTGGCCCTGGCCCTGGTCATGGCATTTAAAATGAAATGGTCATCCTTTCTCGCACCAGCCTATGCGATCCTGGAAGGTCTGTTTGTCGGATCGGTTTCCGCCATTTATAATTATCTCTACCCGGGTTTGCCGGTACAGGCCGTAGCCCTGACCCTCCTGGTAACCCTGCTGATGTTTCTCCTCTACCGGTACCGGATTATCCGGGTTACTGGTCGTTTGCGTACCGTGATTGTGGTGGCCACGGGCGCCATTGCCCTTTTTTACCTGGTGCAGTGGATGAGTTTTGTGTTTTCCGGTTCAGCGCTATTAAGTTCGCTCACCAGTGCCAATACCCCGCTGAGCATCGGTTTTTCAGTACTGGTATGCGGACTGGCCGCGTTTAATCTCCTGCTGAATTTTGATACCATTGAGAAAGGTGTAGAGATGCGGGCGCCCCGGTATATGGAATGGTACAGTGCTTTTGGTTTGCTGGTCACCGTGGTCTGGCTCTACCTGGAGTTGTTAAGGCTGCTTTCCAAATTAAAAAACTAAACAAGCTTGTACATAGGCATAAAAAAAGCGGAAAAGAGATTTTCTCTTTTCCGCTTTTTTATTTCCTGGTAAAATCAGAATTTAAAATAAGCTTTTACCCCAACATAAGAAAGGGTGCCGCCGTCCATGGCTGTACCGTGGTACTGGCCGATGATATCAATATTACCGAGGCTGTAGCCGATTTGCGGGCTGTAGGCAAAACCGGAACTGTTTTCACCCCAGGAAGCGAAACCAACACCGGCGCCGAGCAGGAAACCGCCTGTTTTGTAGCGGGCGCCCACGAGAACGGGGATATGGTTCAGGGCATCCAGTTTAACGGAAGTACCGAACACATCAATTTTTTTACCGGCAAAATTCTGGTAGCCGGCCTGGGCAAAAGCCTCAAAGCTTTCGGAAAACTCGACAATACCGGTTACTTCGGCACCGATACCCACGCTGGATACATCACCGAGGTCACCCATCGGGACGGAGATAGCGGGTCCGATTCCAAAACGGAAGGTTTGTGCAGAAGTCACCAAAGACAATGTGAGTGCAGCTGCAAGGGTCAGAACAACTTTTTTCATGATTCAGGTTACAATTAGTGGTACTTACTCGTAAGGCTTTTCAGTATCCGCCCCGTTTGAATAGTTACAGTCTCTATAAGAAAGTAAAACCGGCTGAGACCATCAGATTAAGGTGGCAGGGTACCGGAAATACAGATTCTTTCAGCCGCAAAATTACTCAACGAATTTTAGCACGCAAGTATTTTCCCAAAAAAATAGTTAAAGGAAGCCGTCTGTTCTACCGGGATAGGCTACCCGGATGTCTTCAATGCCATTTCAGCATACGGGACCGAATAAAAGTATTTAAAGGCTTTTAACTACCGGCGGGAGGCGGATTAGTGTAGCATGGTACAGGTTTGGTCGCTTTTTATAACGGCTTTGGCATGCTATGGCCGGATGGCGTTACGAGGTATTTTTTAAGGTTTCTCGCTGCGCTGCACAGTTCCTTTTTCCTTTGGCCGGATAGAAACGTTTAGAGGCATTTTTTCTAAGGTTTCTCGCTGCGCTACACAGTTCCTTTTTTCTTTGGCCGGATAGC
>JACSRW010000001.1 GCA_014879565.1 Chitinophagaceae bacterium | reverse complement strand
TCTGACTATGTGTGCCTCTCTGTCCTGTTTCTCTATGTGTCCCTCTGTGCTCTATCTGACTATGTGTGCTTCTCTGTCCTGTTTCTCTATGTGTACCTCTGTGTCCTATTTCCCTATGTGTTAAATCTCTATCCTCTCTTACAGCGAAACAATCCTCTTCTTCCTCATCTCATTAATCATCTTCAGGCTCTCTTCCACTTTCCGTTTCTTTTCCTCCACCGCTTTCACGGTAATATCGGTATCGGGAATGCCTTTGAGTTTGCTTTCAGACAGTTCGCGCTGCACTTCGGCAAGACGGAAGGCCACATCGTTATACACGTGGCGGATACTGTCGAGGCGGATCTGGTTCAGGGCGCTGTTGAGTTCGGTGTTCACCTGTTCCCAGTCAATCTGGCTATAGGCCATTTTCAGCTGGTCTTCCACCTTGTTCCAGTTGTACTGCTCCAGTTTTTTATCGTAGGTCTTTTTGATCTCCTGTTTTTCCCTTTCAGAGAAGGCATCGGCGATATGCCGTTCCAGTTGTTTCCACTGCGCGCTTTGTAATACGCGGCGGGAGGCATCCAGCGCGGTTTTCACCTGGACTTCCTGGAACTTTTTCAGTTCAGGCAGTTGCTTTTCTTCAATACCCGCCATCCGGAATGCCATATTGGTCAGGGAAGAAACATCCTGTACGGAGAGGGTTTCGGGATCCTGCGGCGCAGGAGCGGGGGCGCCTGGCGGTTCAGGTAAATTGTTATCAGTAGTGGCCGGCACGCCGTTGCTGACAATAATATGATCCTGTTCGGAAGGCAGGTTGTTATCCGCCATCAGTAAGGAAGCAGCGGGACGAACCGCGGCCAGGGGTGCGGCGGGTTCTTTTTCGGTTATACGTCCGGGTAAAAGCAGGAAGAGCTGGATCAGCACCACGGTGATCAGCAAACTGAATAGACCTGAAATTTTTTTGGAAGAGAAGAACGGGTTGCGTTCGATACCCATAATGGATTCAACCCGGTGCAGCAGGTCATTTTTTTCACCTGCGGCCGGCAGTACCAGGGTTTTTGGTGACCGGGCCGATTTTTGCAGGGTCAGCAGGGCGGAAGCATACTCATACGAATCATATTCAAATTGCAGGACCAGTTCATCGCAGCTTTTTTCACGCTCGCGTTCAATGATCTGACTGAAGGCCCTGACAAAGGGATTGAAATAAAGAACCGTCTTCACGATATTCACCAGCAGATTGAGCAGGTAATCGTGGCGGCGGATATGGGCCAGTTCGTGCAGCAGTACGGCTTCCAGCTGGGCGGGTGTCAGCTGACTGATGGCCGCGGCCGGAACCAGGATCAGGGGTTTCAGGAAACCGATGGTAACAGGGGAGGAGACAAAATCGGAGATCCAGATCTTCACTTTTTTGCCGATACCCATCCGCTGACTGGTTTCACTGACAAATAGCCGCCAGTGAACGGGCATTTTATGCTGGCCGTATTTCCGGATAACGCGTACATACCGGCAGTTGCGGATAAATTTCAGGAGGGGGATAACCAGTAAAAGCAGGTAGGTGGCCGCAATCCAGGGCAGGGCCAGCGAGAGCCAGCGCTGGCTGAAAGCCGCGGCAGGACTGCTTCCCAGGGAATAGCCCTGGTTCATTTGCAAAAGGGCGGTGATAAAACTGACCAGGAACCAGGCAAAACCGGTCAGCAGCAGGGTGCTGGCGAGGCTGGTTTTGGCAGCGGCGCTCATTTTTTTCCGGATGGCCGTAATAAACTGGTAAGCCACCCAGAGCAGGGCCAGTTGCCAGAGGCTGTTAATAAGGGCCCACCCGAGGGCAGGCAGCAGGTTGGTGCCGGTCATGGTTAGCGTTTTTTAAGACTGTCCAGCAGGGCCTGGATCTTATCCAGTTCCTCCTGGCTGGCCTTATGGCTTTCGTCACCCAGGGCCTGGATAACCAGTTGGGTGGGCGAGCCGCCAAAAAGGCTGTCAATCATTTTACCCAGAAGATGTTTCTGTGTTTTCTCCTTGTTCACGGCGGCCTGGTACACATGGGTGCGCATCGAATCATCGCGCTTTACGATGCCTTTTTCGTGCATGATCTGCATCAGCTTCAGGGTGGTGGTATAGCCCACGTCCTTAAAGCGGGCCAGTTCCTCGTGTACTTCCCGCACGGTAGCTGTTCCTTTTAACCAGAGGATCTGAAGGATTTCCAGTTCACTTTCAGTGGGTTTTACGAGTTTGGGCGCTGACATAGTATCCGTTTTATACCCCGAATATACGACCTTTTTCGTATCCCGGGCAGCCGCTGGTGAATTTTAAGCTTTTTTAACGTTGGTGGGACGCTCTTTGTGAGATAAATGTTACGGGGAAGATTGAAAATCTGACAATTTTTTTGTTTAGGGGGCTATACATGAGGTTGAGGGGTTGAGGGTTGAGAGGTTGAGGGGTTGAGAGGTTTCGAATTCAGCATAACGATTCTTAGGAAGCCCCACTCACCACTCACTACTCCCCACTCACCACTCACCATTCCACATTGCCCATTCCCCATTGCGTATTGCCTGATAAAAAATCCCCGATTTCCGGGACGCCGCAAACTCTTCCGGAAAATAATATTTGTATCCGCAAAAACCTTTATGAAAAAAATTATCAGTTCCCTCTTGCTCCTGACCGCCCTGCAGGTTTCCGCCCAGAAACTGGTATTTGATGTGTTCAGTTATACGGCCCCGGCCGGCTGGACAAAGGAGGAAAAAAAGGATGTATTCGTCTCCTTTACGACGATCAATAAACAAAAGGGCAACTGGTGCCGGGTGGCTTTGTACAAAAGCACCGCCGGACAGGGAAATCCCCAGGCTGATCTGCAGGCGGAGTGGCAGTTGCTGGTGGAGAAAATCTTTCAGCAGCAGCAATCCCCGCAACTGGCCGATTCAAGTGAGGTCAGCGGCTGGAAAACCTATCTGGCTTTTGGCATTTTTCCCTATGAAAACCAGTCCACCCAGGTACTGCTGCGCACCTATTCTGCGCCGGGCCGCTGTGCCAGTCTGCTGGTCAATACCAACGACCTGCCCGGTTTTGAAACCGCGATCGGGGAGTTTATGGCTTCGGTGGAGATCAGTCCGGACCTGCCGGTGAGCAGTCCCGCGCAAAAGGAGCCTGCCCATACAAAGCCTCCCGTTCAGCCGGCCGGGAAGAGTGCGGAGCCCATCGCCACGGCTTTCCAGTTTAATAAAACCGATTTTGATGATGGCTGGACCAGTGTGGTAAAGGAGGACTGGGTGGAAGTGACGAAAGGCAATATCCGGGTATTGCTGCATTACCCCCGGGCCGAGGAAAAAGAATATATTTCCCAGCAGGATGCGGAGACCCGCAAGTTCTGGAACCTGCTTGTGGCCCCGCGGTACAGCCATCTGCGCAATTATGAAATGCTGAATTATAATACCTCTTTTGAGCCGGCCCATTTCGCGGGAGGTTTGCTGAAAGACAACCGTACCGGCCAGGATGTCTGGGTAACCTTATTCAGCAAGGCTAAGAGCGGCTGGATCGAGATCATCACACCCGACAAGCAGACCTTTGTCAATGCCTTTGGCATTAATAACCCGGATAATTTTTTTACGGAATGGGAGCCCTTGCAGAAATTATCGGGTTACAACAGGTTTGCCGTAGGGGAGAAGGACCTGCCCGGTAAATGGTCATCGGATTTTACCGGCGCCACTTCTTTGTACAATGTGTACACCGGTGTCTATGCCGGTTCAAATATTTACTCTTCCAGTCAGCGCTTTGAGTTTTTGCCTGGCTACAAATACAACTGGGCCCTGAGTGCCGCGTCCAGCACATCGGGTGCCGGGACCCATTTTGCCAATGCCAAGGGCAGCGGCACGTACAAACATATCGGCCTGTCTCTTATACACATCTGACGCTGCCGACGACGGA
>JACSRW010000022.1 GCA_014879565.1 Chitinophagaceae bacterium | reverse complement strand
GGCAGCGTCAGATGTGTATAAGAGACAGATAATAACTTCTGCCTCTGCTTTTCGTACAGCCGGAAACAACACCAACTCCCCGATCTTCATCGACAGGTCAAAATGTTCCTTTTCATACCCAAAGGATCCCGCCATACCGCAGCAGCCTGAAGGAATGGTGGAAACGGTATAGTTTTCCGGGAAGGAGAGTATCTTCTGCGTGGCGGTCAGTCCGGCAACGGATTTCTGCTGACAATGACCGTGGAGCTTGATCTCTTTTTTCTCCCTGGTGAACTGGTCTTTGGTGATATTCCCCTTGTCGATCTCACGGGCTAGGAACTCGTCAATGAGCAGGGCGTTCTTGGCCAGGGTATTGGCTTTATCGAGTAAGGCATCTGAGGCGAGGTCGGGGTACTCATCACGGAAAGTCAGCAGGGCAGAAGGCTCAATGCCGATCAGCGGGGTGGCTTCCGTGATGATGGGGGAGAGCAATGCAATATTCTGCTCGGCGATCTCCTTGCCTTTACGGATCAGTCCCTTGGAGAGCCAGGCACGTCCGCTGTCCTTGTGCTCAGGGATGGTAACGGCATAACCGAGCTTCTCGAGCAGGTTCACCGTGGTGATGCCGATCTCCGTATCGTTGTAATTGGTGAACTCATCGCAGAACAAATAAACCTTGCCCTTGCTGCCGGCATTGGCGTGGGGTGTATGTTTTTTGAACCAGCTCTTCAACGTCGTTTTGTACAGCGTGGGCAGACTCCGTTTCGTATTGAACCCGGCGATCTGTTTGATCAGGCTGCCGGTAGCAGGATTCTTAACCGCGAAATTATAGAGCGAAGGCACCAGGGCACCCAGTCCGGAAAGACGACTGTAATTGCCGATCAGCTTGGAACGAAAGGGTACGCCATTGGCATCATAATAATGCTGGAGGAACTCGGCCTTGAGCTTGGCCACATCCACATTACTGGGACATTCAGACTTACAGCCCTTGCAACTCAGGCAAAGCTCCATCACTTCGTAGATCTCTTTATGATCAAAGCGGTTGGTCTTGTTGGAATGCGTCAGGAACTCGCGCAGAATATTGGCCCGGGCACGGGTGGTATCCTTTTCATCGCGACTGGCCATAAAGGACGGACACATCGTACCCCCGCTGAGATGGGTCTTGCGGCAATCGCCACTGCCATTGCACTGCTCGGCATGCTGCAATATATCCTGGTTGTGAAAACGGAAGATGGTCTGGAAGGCCGGGGTCTGCTGTCCGGGTATATACCGCAGCATCGTATCCATCGGCGGGGTATCCACGATCTTGTTGGGATTGAAAATATGCTGCGGGTCCCAGGTCTGCTTTAAGTCTTTCAGCAACTGGTAGTTTTTATCCCCCACCATCTGGCGGATGAACTCCCCGCGTAAACGGCCATCCCCATGCTCCCCGCTCAATGAACCTTTATACTTCTTCACCAGCGTGGCGATCTCCTCGGCAATGGTGCGGAACAAGGCATTGCCTTCTTTGGTCTTGAGGTTGATGATGGGACGTAAATGGATCTCTCCCGAACCGGCATGGGCATAATGCACGGAATACAACCCATGCTTCTTCAGTATTTCATTGAAGTCCCGGATAAAATCAGGGAGGTCATTCACATCCACCGCCGTATCCTCAATCACGGGTACAGCTTTCTCATCACCGGGCAGATTGCTCAGCAGTCCCAGCCCGGCCTTGCGCAGGGTCCAGATCTTCTTGCTCTCCTCCCCGTACAATACCGGGAAATGATAACCGAGCCCGGCCGCCCGCATCTCGGCTTCCACCGCGTCGGTCATGGCCTTCACTTCTTCTCTTGTCTCCCGGCAAAACTCGATCACGAGAATGGCCCCCGGATCACCCTGTACAAAGAAGCGGTTCTTTGCCTGTTCTTTATTTTCCTTGGTACACTCGAGAATATAATGATCAATCAGTTCACTCGCCGAGGGCTTATGCTTCATCGCGATCAGGTTGGCCCTGAGGGATTCATCGATGGTATTGAAATGCACACAGAGCAGTCCCGTTTCCTTCGGCGGCAAGGGCACTACATTGAGTTTGATCTCGGTGATAAAAGCCAGGGTGCCTTCCGAACCCGCGATCAGTTTACAGAAATTAAAATCTTCCTCACCGGCCGTAAAGGGAGCGGTCTCGAGCAGCAGATCAATGGCATAACCGGTATTGCGGCGTTCCACCGATTTCTTGGGAAACTCTTTGCGGATCTCCACCTGGTTCTCATAATTGCTGAGCATACTCCGCACCGAACGATAGAGATTGGCTTCTAATGTATCGCCTTCACATTTCTGGTGAAATTCATCAAGGTTCACGGCTTTGAACACGGTCTCACTGCCATCACTGAGAAAAGCCGTCACTTCGAGCAGGTGCTCCCGGGTACTGCGGTAGACCACGGAATTGGAACCACAGGAATTATTCCCCACCATCCCGCCGATCATGGCGCGGTTGGCGGTGCTGGTCTCGGGACCAAAGAAGAGTCCATGCGGTTTGAGGAACATATTCAGCTCATCGCGGATCACGCCGGGCTGTACCCTTACCCAATGTTCTTCCTTATTGAGCTCTATAATTTGGGTAAAATGTTTCGATACATCCACAATGATCCCGTTGCCCACCACCTGTCCGGCCAGGGAGGTACCTGCGGTACGGGGGATCAGGGAGGTTTGGTTATCGCGGGCAAACCCGATCAGTTTGCGGATATCTTCCTTGCTTTTGGGAATGGCCACGGCCAGGGGCATTTCCCGGTAGGCCGACGCATCCGTGGCATAGAGGGTACGCATGGTTACATCGTCATACAAAACACCTTCCAGTTGCGCGGCTAATTGCCTCAGTTTTTCCTTCATGAATGGGGTGGGGTTTATCAAACTTGGCCGGCCCAAAATTAACCCCTTTGCGCCGTTGCACAAAGGCAGAATGCAGGTCGTGAGCCCTTGGGATCAATATTTTTCAATATATCAGCCTTACAGGGAGGACCAGCAGAAATACAGGTCAGTGCAGGACACCATTCCCCCCCTGATGAACGTACTTTATAGGCTAAAGATTGCTATATGAAACGGCTCCGTCAATTGCTGCTAACAACTGTACGGTTATTCCTGCTGTTGCTGCTGAGTCAGCCCCTCTGCGCACAACCCGTGATGGAAACCGGCGGACAAGCCATGCCCGACGAATGGATTGATAAAGATACCCGGCACCGCGTGGTGAAACTGACCCGGATGCCGGGCAAAAGCAATCTCAGTTTTTATTTCCACAATAATCCCTTTATCGGGAATAAAATGGTCTTCTACAGCAGTAACAAAAATAAAGTGGACAGTACCACCAAACAGGAGATCTCCAGTTATGTATCGCCCAACCGGCAGATTCATATGCTTGACCTGAACACCCTGCAGTCAGAACCCCTCACCAGCCACCGTTCCCCGATGAACGGCGAAATCGTCGACGCCGGAAACGGAAGGGTCTATTACCAGATCAAAGATTCTGTCTGGTGCGTGAATGTAAAAACCAAAGAATCCCGCCTGGTCTATGTGTTCCCCGCTGATTTCAAAGGCAGCATCACTACGGTTAATGCAGACGGTACCTTACTCGCCGGAGCTAAATCGGATGATAAAGAGAAAGAGCTGTTTCGTCAGAACCCGTCAAAGAGCAGTTATTTCAACATTATCTATGAAGCAAAACTCCCGAGAACCCTGTTTACCATCCATACCCAAACCGGCGCTCTCGGAAAAATCTTTACCGACTCGGCCTGGCTCAACCATGTACAGTTTTCCCCCACCGATCCGGACCTGCTGATGTTCTGTCACGAAGGACCCTGGCATAAAGTAAACCGGATCTGGACCATCAATATTAAAACCAGGGACACCACCCTGATCCATAAACGGACCATGGATATGGAGATTGCCGGGCACGAGTGGTTTGCCCCCGACGGGAAAACTATCTGGTTTGATCTGCAGCAGCCCCGCAGCGTGAAATTCTATGTGGCGGGCACCCGGCTGGAGGATGGCAAACAGACGAAATACGAACTGCAGCGCAATGAATGGTCCATCCATTTTAACTGTAATAAAGAGCAGACATTGTTCTGCGGCGATGGCGGTGACCCCGGACAGGTGGCCCGGGCAGCAGATGGCCGCTGGATCTATTTATTCAAACCCGATGGCGATCATCTAAGTTCCACCCGCCTGGTGAATATGAAACACCATAATTACAGGCTGGAACCCAATGTGCATTTCAGTCCTGATGGTAAATGGGTCATTTTCCGGGCCAATTTTGAAGGAATTGAAAATGTGTACGCGGCAGAGATTGCGGCACAGCCAAATTAATTAGCTTACAACCGGCCGAAATAAACCGCCACAGGTATGAAAAAGAATGTATTTGTTTTTTTGCTGGCGCTGACCGGAAACCTTGCCGGCAACACACAGCAAACCGATTATCCCTTTACCCCGGTGCCATTCACCAGTGTAAAACTGACCGATCAGTTCTGGCTGCCCAGAATACAGATCAATCATTCGGTTACCATTCCTGCTTCCTTTGAGCGCTGTGATAAGACAGGACGGATCAAAAACTTTATCATGGCCGCGGAGAAAAGCGGTAAGTTCTGTACCACCTATCCCTTTGACGATACCGATATCTACAAAACCATCGAAGGGGCTTCTTTTTCTCTCAGCCTTTTTCCCGATAAAAAACTGGAAGGGTATATTGACTCCCTGATTACGATTGTAGCCAGGGCCCAGGAACCGGACGGCTACCTCTATACCGCCCGCACCATCAACCCGGCCAGTCCCCACGGATGGGCCGGTCCCGAACGCTGGGTGAAAGAAAGGGAACTCAGTCATGAATTGTACAACAGCGGTCATCTCTATGAAGCCGCTGCCGCGCATTTTCAGGCCACCGGTAAAAGAAACCTGCTGGATATTGCTTTAAAGAATGCGGATCTCGTTTGCAGTGTATTTGGTCCGGATAAACGGCATACCGCTCCCGGTCACCAGGTAGTGGAAATGGGCCTGGTGAAACTCTACCGGCTGACCGGGAAAAAAGAATACCTGAACACGGCGAAATTCTTTATCCTCGAAAGAGGAAATTACAAGGGCTACGATCCGAAAAACAAAGACCCCTGGCGCAACGGCGCTTACTGGCAGGATCACCTGCCGGTGCTGCAACAGAAAGAAGCCGTGGGCCATGCGGTGAGAGCAGGTTATCTTTATTCGGCGGTGGCCGATGTGGCAGCCCTGACCGGAGATACCGCCCTGCTCAACGCGATTGACAGTATCTGGGTGAACCTGGTTACCAAAAAGATCTATGTACAGGGAGGAGCCGGGGCGGTGGGGGCAGGAGAGCGTTACGGCGAAAATTATGAGTTGCCCAATGCCACGGCCTATAACGAAACCTGCGCGGCTATTTCCAATGTATACTGGAACCAGCGGATGTTTCAGCTGCACGGGGAAGCAAAATATATTGACCTGCTGGAAAAGATACTGTATAACGGTTTGCTCAGCGGGGTGGGGCTGGACGGGAAATCCTTCTTTTACACCAATGCCCTGCAGATCCGGCATAATTTCAGACACAATGATATGGAGGCGGAACGCAGCGGCTGGTTTGAATGCAGTTGTTGTCCGACCAATGTCTGCCGCCTGCTCCCTTCGGTGCCGGGTTATATGTATGCCATCAGAGACCGCGATGTATATGTAAATCTCTTTGCAGCGAGTACCGCTTCCCTGCAACTCGGTAAACAGACATTCACTATTGAACAGCAGCATGATTATCCGTGGAACGGCCAGCTCCGGTTTATGGTAAAAACAAAAGGAAAAATTCCCTTTACCCTCCGGTTGCGTATTCCCGGCTGGGCCAGGCAGGAAGCCATAGCCTCGGATCTGTATTATTTCGGCGATAAAAAACAAACGGATATACGTATAAAAGTCAACGGTATTCCGGTCACGTACCAGACCGAAAAAGGATATGCCCTGCTGAACCGCGAATGGAAAACCGGTGATCAGGTGGAGATGGAACTGCCGATGGAGGTGCAGCGGGTGTACAGCAACGATAAATTAAAAGAGAACCAGGGACTGGTCAGCCTGCAAAGAGGGCCATTAACCTATTGTGCCGAGTGGGCCGATAATGAAGGACGTACCTCCAACCTCGTTCTGCCGGCCGGAAAGAGGCTGACTGCGGAATTTATTCCTTCATTGCTCCGGGGAGTGACCGTTATAAAAGGAGAAGCCATTTCGGTGCAGACCGGCAAAGACGGCTTGTCGGTATCCAGCCGGCAACAACCATTTACGGCCATACCTTATTATGCCTGGGCCAACCGGGGTAAAGGGGAAATGTCGGTCTGGTTACCGGAAACCATAAAAGATCTTTCCATAATTGCTTATTAAAATGAGGATGCGAAAAATTTATCTGCTGAGTTTTTTATTGCTGCTGATGGCTGGTACAGGGGCTCAGTCCCTGCAATGGCCCGAACCCACCCTGACAAGCCGGCCCTGGACCCGCTGGTGGTGGCTGGGCAGTGCAGTCAATGAAAAGGATCTCAGCATAAACCTGGAAACCTACCGCAAAGCCGGACTGGGTGGTGTGGAGATTACACCGATCTATGGTATTTATGGTGTGGAGGCACAGTTTGTACCCTTTCTGACGCCCCGCTGGATGCAATTATTGCAGCATACGCTCAACGAATCAAAACGACTGAAAATATGGGTTGACCTTGCCAATGCCACGGGCTGGCCCTTTGGCGGTCCCTGGGTAAGTGATGCGGAGGCGAGCAAATCGGTCTATTACAAAACATGGAGCCTGAAGCAGGGAGAGTCGCTTACTGTGCCGGTTGAATATTTCCGGGACAGCTGGGTCCGTACCGCCAACAATAAAACCGTGTCGGTGGACAGCCTGCTGCAGCCGGTAGCTAAAAATAAAAATCTGCAGGCCCTTGCGCTTGACCAGATACAGTTTCCCGGAAAACTGCCCCTGCAAAGCCTGATGGCCTATGAGGAAAAAGGAGCGGTGCTGGATCTGACGAATAAAGTGGATAAGGAAGGGAAACTTAACTGGACAGCCCCGGCGGGTACCTGGACATTATTCGGTTTATTCCAGGGCCTGCATGGCAAGATGGTGGAAAGAGCCGCACCGGGCGGGGAAGGGTATGCGATTGATCATTTTTCCCTTACGGCCGCGAAAAATTATTTCAAACCCTTTGATAAGGCCTTTAAGGGCTATGACCTGTCATGGCTTCGCGGATTCTTCAATGATTCGTACGAAGTGGATGATGCCCGCGGGCAGGCCAACTGGACGCAGCATCTTTTTGCGGAGTTTCAGCAGAGAAAGGGCTATGACCTGCGCCGCTATCTGCCGGCCCTTTTCGGCAAAGCCAATCCGGAACTCAACAGCAGGGTGATCTATGATTACCGGTCAGTGATTGACGAACTGATCCTGTATAATTTCACCCATACCTGGAAAAAATGGGGATCCGCAAAGGGAAAAATAGTACGGAACCAGTCGCATGGTTCGCCCGCCAATACCCTTGATCTGTACAGTGTGGTGGATATTCCGGAAACAGAAGGTACGGATGTACTGCGTTTCAAATTCGCCAGTTCGGCAGCCAATGTAAGCGGAAAAAAACTGGTGGCGGCCGAATCGGCCACCTGGCTGAACGAACATTTTCTCTCTTCCTGGGGCGATGTGAAAAAGGCGATTGATCTCTATTTTCTCGGCGGGGTGAATCATATCGTATACCATGGCACCACCTATTCACCCAAAGAGGTGATCTGGCCCGGCTGGCTTTTTTATGCCGCCGTACAGTTTCAGCCCTCCAATCCCCAGTGGAAGGATTTTCAGCAACTGAATACCTATATCACCCGGGCGCAGGGTTTTCTGCAGCAGGGAAAGCCCGCCAATGATATCCTCTTGTATTACCCGATAACCGACCGTTATGCCCAGCCCGGTAATGTGCTCTTGCAGCATTTTGACGGAATGGAAAAGAATTTTGAAAAAACGGATTTTGAACACAGCGCGAAATGGATGATGGAGGAGGGTTATGGCTTTGATTTTTTCAGCGACCGGCAGTTAGCGCAATTCACGGTGAGCGGAAAAAAAATCCGCACCGGGGGCACGGAGTATAAAACCATCCTGCTCCCGGCCAGCAGGCTCATGGAGCTGAAGAGTTTTCAGCAACTTCTCAGCCTGGTAAAAGCGGGCGCCACCCTGCTGGCTTATAAAGACCTGCCGGCGGATGTGCCCGGGTTCCGGCAACTGGACAGCAGAAGAAAACAGTTTCAGCAACTCTTATCGGCCATAAGGTTTACCCATGAAGGACAGAGCCGGGTGGCCAGGCTGGGGGCCGGTAAGATCATTATCAGCGACCAGCTTGACCTGCTTATGGAAAAAGCGGGTATCACAACCGTATTACCCGAAGAAAAAGAATTAAGGGTGCTGAAGCGGAATACAAATGAAGGTCCGTTCTGGCTGCTTAATAACAGAACCCAAAAAACAGTGGCAAAATGGGTGACCCTTCCCGGTCAGCTCAAAGGAGCTGCGCTTTATGATGCCATGTCCGGTGAAATAGGACTTGCCCGTACCCGCCGCGATGAGAAGGGACAGCTGCAGGCCTGGATTGAACTGGATTCATTCGCCACCGTGTTACTCAAAGCCCTTTCGGTTTTGCCACAGAAAGCAAATCCATTTGCCTACCGGGAACCTGCCGGATCTGCCATAGCGCTGACGGGTGACTGGCGGATTGATTTCCAGGAAGGTGGTCCGGTAATACCCTCCTCCCTGCAAATCGCTGCGCTGGGCTCCTGGACAGAAATTGCCGGGGAAGCGGGTAAGAATTTTTCCGGTACGGCGCTGTATACACTCAGGTTTCCGAAACCGGCGGCGCATACAGGCAGATGGTTGCTCAACCTGGGCCAGCTCAGCGCTACGGCGGATGTAAAACTGAACGGGGTATCGCTGGGATCCCTCATCGGACCGGTTTTCAATGTGGTAATACCGGAAGGACTGATGAAAGAAGAAAACCTGATTGAAATCCACGTGGCCAGCCTGATGGCAAACCGGATCAGCTGGATGGACAAGAACAGGATTCCCTGGAAAATATTTTACAATACCAATATGCAGGCCCGCAGGAAAGAAAACCTCCGGAACGGATTTTTCAGCGCGGAAGCCTGGTCGCCCCTGCCATCCGGACTGATGGGGCCCGTTACCCTGACACCGTTGAAGTAATCGTAAATGAACCCTTAGACCTATGCGTGTTATTGCCCTGTTTGCTGCAAAACTTCTGTCCGGCCTGTTTCTTATTTCTGTGCAGGCCCAGGAAATGAAACTGAGCAGTCCGGGAAAAAATCTCGAACTGGCAGTAAACCGTTCTGATGAAGGGCGGATTACTTATTCAGTGACAGCCGGGGGGAGAGCGGTATTGCTGCCATCTTCCCTGGGAATTACCCGGAAAGACGCGGACTTTTCCGGGTCGCTGCAATGGCAGGGGACAAGCCAAACAGAACGTATCCGCGAATCGTATGTGCTGGCGAACGGAAAGCGGAAGAATATAACGTATACGGCTAACCGAAAAACGGTTCGACTGAAAAACAGCACCGGAGAAGAGATGCATATTATTTTTCAGCTCTCGGATGACGGGCTGGCTTTCCGGTATTTTTTTCCCGGTGCGGGTACCGGTTCGGATAAAAAATATATCACTGCGGAACATACCGGTTTCCGTTTTTATGAAGGCACCCGGGCCTGGCTGCAACCCAAAACAGAAGCGCAGAGCGGCTGGGAGCATACCAACCCTTCATACGAGGCGCATTACAAGATGGATATTCCTGCCGGCACTTCATCCCCGGGCGCCAATGGCTGGGTGTACCCGGCGCTTTTTCATTATGCCGGCACCTGGGTATTGCTGACGGAAGCGGGCCTGGGCCGAACCTATTGCGGTACCTCATTGGCGCAGTTTGCACCCGGTAATGAATACCGCGTACAGTTTCCGCAGGAGCCGGAACGGTTTACCAATGGTGCCCTGTATCCGGAATCCGTTCTTCCCTGGTATACGCCCTGGCGGATCATAGTGGTGGGCGATCTGAAGACCATTGCCGAATCCACCCTGGGAACTGATCTGGCTTTACCGGCGGTTACGATGGAATCTTCTTTTATAAAACCCGGAAGAGCTTCCTGGAGCTGGATTATGAGTAAGGATGATTACATCATTTTCAGCGAGCAGAAAAAATATATTGACTATGCAGCCGGTATGGGCTGGGAATACTGCCTGGTGGATGCCGCCTGGGATAAAAAGATCGGGTACGACAGTATACAGATTCTGGCGGATTATGCGGCTACCAAAAAAGTCGGACTGATACTCTGGTACAATTCTGCCGGCGGATGGAACACGGTGAAGTATACGCCGAAGGATTTACTGCTCACCCATGAAGGACGGATGAAGGAATTCGGCCGGATTCATAAAATGGGAATAAAGGGCGTGAAAGTGGATTTTTTTGCGGGAGACGGGCAGTCCATGATTAATTATTATCAGGATATTCTTGAAGACGCGGCCGCCAATCAGTTACTGGTAAATTTTCACGGCGCCACTTTACCCCGGGGACTGCAGCGTACCTATCCCAATCTCATGACCACCGAAGCTGTGTACGGGTACGAGATGATCACCTTTAATCAGAAAGATGCCGATCTGGCCGCCCCGCATATGGTCATGAGTGCTTTTGTCCGCAATGCTTTTGACCCGATGGACTTCACACCGGTAAATCTGTATAAGATACCGCGGATCAATCGTCGTACCAGTCCGGCTTTTGAACTCGCCACTTCCGTGATCTTCCTCTCCGGCATACAACATTTTGTTGAAGGACCAGAAGGTATGGCCACTGTAGAACCTGAAGTAAAAAAGTTTATGCAGCAGGTGCCCGTAACCTGGGATGAAACCATTTTCCTGGATGGCTATCCCGGAAAGTCTTATGTGGTTGCCCGTCGCTCCGGCACCAAATGGTTTGTGGCCGGTATCAATGGCGACAGTACTGACCTTGCCCTGCAACTTGATTTTCCCTTTGTAAAAGAAGCACAGAAAGGACAGCTCTTTACGATGGACATTGGACTACTGAAAGCAAAAGAATACACGGCAGCTTTACGCAAAGGGCATAATCACTTTTTATTAAAACCCAATGACGGGTTTGTTTTGGTATTTGAAGAATGAAAAGAATAATCACAATACTGGCAGGGCTCTTTTTCTGCCTCACTGTCTTTTCACAAAAAGCAGCCCCCAAACCCCTGTATGATGATCCCGTATATCATGGCGCCGCCGATCCGGTGATCGTGTACAATAAAGCGGTAAAGAAATGGTGGATGTTTTATACCAGCCGACGGGCTTCAATTCAGGACTCCACCGTAGCCTGGGTACATGGCACCCGTATTGGAATTGCCGAAAGTAAGGATGGCCGTGTGTGGAAATATGTCGATACTGCAAACATTAATTATCGTCCCGATTCCGGTTATACCCATTGGGCACCCGATATCATTGAAGCAAAGGATGGCTGGCATATGTATCTTACGTATGTCCCTGGCACCTTCACCGACTGGAACCACCCCCGAACTATAGTGCATCTCCAAAGTACAGACCTTGTCAACTGGTCAACCCAGTCAACTCTTCAACTCGTAAACCAGAAAGTGATCGATGCATCTGTCTATAAAGTAAATGACACTTTATACCGCTTGTGGTATAACAACGAGAAAGACGGCAAGAGCATCTGGTATGCTGAATCACCCGATCTCTGCAACTGGACGGATAAGGGGAAAGCTATTGCAGCAAGAGGGGAAGGGCCAAAAGTATTTTACTGGCAGAACCAGTACTTCATGATCGTGGATGCCTGGAAGGGGATGGAAGTATACAGTTCCACAGATTTATTAAAATGGACCAAACAAAAAGACCGCATACTCGAAGCACCCGGTAAAGGAAAGGATGATCAGGCCATTGGTGGTCACTGTGAAGTGATCGTGAATAACGGTCGTGCTTATGTGTATTATTTCACGCATCCCGGTCGTCGTAAAGATAAACCCGCCGCAAGAGGATCTTATGATGATAAACGGAGTGTGATACAGGTGGCGGAGCTGGAGTATAAGGACGGACAGATTGTTTGTGACCGGGATAAACCGGTGAAAGTAAAACTGAAGAAACCCCGGGCTAAAGACTAATGCGTTATTCATGGACCATATTATCGCTGTTGCTCTGTCAATGCCTTTTTGCTCAGGAGATCTCCCTCGCCGGCAACTGGCGCTTCGCCATGGATCCGCGTGATGAGGGCATCTTGCAGCATTGGGAAGGGAAGAAGCTGACGGATAAGATTGTATTACCGGGTACGATGATCACCCGTAATAAGGGAGAGGAAGTCGGGTTGCATACAAAATGGACCGCCAGTATCTATGACAGTTCTTTTTTCTTTCAGCCCCGGTTAGAAAAATTCCGTCAGACAGGTAATTATAAAGTCCCCTTCTGGCTCACCCCGCAGAAATACTATGCGGGAGCGGCCTGGTACCAGAAGGAAGTTATGATACCAGCCAGCTGGAAAGGCAAACCCGTCCGGCTCTTTATGGAGCGGGTGCATATTGGCTCAGCCGTCTGGTTTGACGGCAAACGCATCGATAGTTTTCAGAACAGTCTGTCCACGCCCCATGTTTATGAACTCAGTTCTTCTGTCATACCCGGAAAACATACCATCACCGTCCGTATCGACAACCGGTTGCAGGTGGCTGAAGTGGGACAGGACTCACATAGTGTGGCGGATCATACACAGGGCAACTGGAACGGGATCATCGGGAAGATCAGTCTGCAGCTAATACCGGCATTACAACTGACCGATCTGCAGATCTATCCGATGCCGGCGGAACGGAAAGTAAAGGTAAAGTACACGATCAGCAATACATCCAGGAAGGATCAGTACAGTGGAATCATAGTACGAATTCCGGGTACCAGCGGAAAGGTTTTTTATGCCGGACAGAAACTGCATACCTTATTGCCAGGTACTGCAACCACCGGTGAACTGGAAGTGAAACTGGAAGACAGCCTGCGCTACTGGAATGAATTTGATCCCTATCTGTATCGTTTGTATGTGGAGATCGGGCAGGATCCGAAAAAAGAATACCGTTTCGGCATGCGGACGATCAGGGTTAACCAGAAATCCATTCTGCTCAACGGACAAAAAATATTCTTAAGAGGCGATCTGAACAATTGTGAGTTTCCCCTCACCGGTCACCCGCCCATGGATCTGCAAAGCTGGCGGAAATTGTTCACAACACTGAAGAACTACGGACTTAATCATGTGCGCTTTCATTCCTGGTGTCCGCCCGAAGCCGCATTTGCCGCGGCTGATGAACTTGGTTTTTATTTACAACCCGAAGCGCCCACCTGGCCCAATCATGGAGCTTCCGTGGGCGATGGCCGGTTTATTGATCAGTATATCTATGAAGAAACCAACCGGATGGTAAAAGCCTATGGCAATCATCCTTCTTTTGTGATGCTGGCAGCGGGTAATGAACCGGCCGGAAAGAATCAATCGAAATATTTAGCCGGCTTTATTGATTACTGGAAGAAAAAAGATGATCGCCGGATTTATACCGGTGCTTCGGTGGCTAGCAGCTGGCCCCTGGTACCGGAGAATGAATTCATGGTGAAATCCGGCGCCCGCGGTCTTGACTGGAGCAATAAGCCGCCCACGTCTATGGACGATTATAATGAGACGATATTGAAATATCCGGTTCCCTTTGTACAGCATGAACAGGGACAGTGGTGTGTATTTCCCGATTTTTCGGAGATCAGTTTATATACCGGTGCTTACAAGGCCCGGAATTTTGAATTGTTCCGCGAGGACATGGATGAACAGGGATTATTGTCACTGGCCCCTGCCTTCCTGCAGGCTTCAGGTAAACTGCAGGCCCTTTGTTATAAAATGGAAATGGAACGGTCGCTGCGTACCAAAGACCTGGCCGGTTTCCAGTTACTCGGGCTGCAGGATTTCCCCGGTCAGGGTACGGCCCTGGTGGGCGTGCTGAATGCATTTTACACGGAGAAGGGGTATATCAGTGCTTCACAGTTCAGTCAGTTTTGCAATAATGTGGTGCCCCTGGTACGCCTGCCGCGGTTTACCTATACCAATAACGAAGAACTGATGGCAGGCTTTGAATTGTATCAGTACGGTCCGGTGGATCTGCAGCAAACGATCCTTGACTTTGAACTGCTGGATCAGCAGGGAAAAACGCTGCGTAAAGACAGCACAGCCGCTATGGATTTTAAGAGAGGTGGTTTATACGAAGCCGGCACATTCAGTTTCTCCTTAAAAGATATTCCTGGTCCGCAGGAACTGCAGTTAATCGTTTCCGTGAGAGGAACGGATTACCGGAATCAATGGCCGGTTTGGGTTTTTCCGGCTGAGTTGCCAGGGGAGGAGTATGCAGAGCGTACAGACCTGCTGATCACCGATACACTCGATGCCAAAGCAATTGAATTATTGAATAGCGGGGGAAAAGTCTTCCTGCAACTGTATGGTAAAGTGAATAAGGGAAAAGAAGTGATACAGGCTTTCACCCCCGTGTTCTGGAATACGTCCTGGTTCAAGATGCGGCCCCCGCATACGCTTGGCTTACTCATAGATACCAGCAGTAAGGCCCTGGCTCATTTCCCCACCCGTTTTCATTCCGATCTGCAGTGGTGGTTACCGGTGACCCGCTCACAGGTGATGCACCTCGAAGATTTTCCCGCTACGATTCCGGTACCTGTGCGTCCCATTGACACCTGGTTCATGAACCGCCGGCTGGCCCTGGTAGTTGAGGGCCGGATCGGGAATGGAAGACTGCTGGTGACCAGTATTGATTTTTCCGGCAAAGAGGAAAGTCCGGTGTTAAAACAACTGCATTACAGCCTGCTGCAACACCTGTTGTTTACCCAAAAATGGACCGGAATAGAGCTTGATCCGCAACGGGTGCGTGACCTGAGTGGCAAATCCTCCCGCTTTGTGTTTGATGCCTATACCAAAGACAGTCCGGATGAGTTAAAACCCATTAAAAAGCTGAAGCAATAATTAATTGACCGAATAAACAAGCCTGACATGAAAAAATATTTACTGACTGGAATGCTGCAGTTTGCCGGCTTACTGGCTCTGGCCCAGGAAAAGCAGATTCAGTATCTCTCCGGCACCGATGCGGCGCACACGGTACAATGGGATTTCTTCTGCACAGCCGGCCGCAACAGCGGAGAATGGAAAAAGATACAGGTGCCTTCCTGCTGGGAACAGCAGGGTTTTGGGAATTACAATTACGGCCGGGATTATAAAACCAATGGCAAAAACAGCCGCTTTTATGATGAAAGCGGGCTGTATAAATATCGTTTTAATGTGCCGGCTTCCTGGAAAGGGAAAGTGGTTAATATCGTTTTTGACGGCAGTATGACTGATACAGAGGTGAAAATAAACGGGCAGTCAGCCGGGGCAACACACCGCGGCGCTTTTTACCGCTTTAAATATGATATCAGTAAACTGCTCCATTACGGCAAACCCAATACCCTCGAAGTAACGGTGAGTAAAATGAGCAGCGATGCCAGTGTGAACAATGCCGAGCGCCTCGCCGACTACTGGGTATTTGGCGGCATTTTCCGTCCGGTCTTCCTGGAGGCCATGCCCGCGAATTATATTGATTATATAGGCATCGATGCCAGAGCCGATGGGAAATTTGCCATGCAGGTTTGGCCAAAAGGACTGACAAAAGACGCGTTTGTGGTGACTACCATTACCGATGCGGCAAAGAAAGTAGTGGGAAAGATCAAAACTCCCCTGCCCAAAGGTGCAGCGAATGTGGTCGTAAATACAAGCCTGGAAGGAATCAAAACCTGGACCTCCGAATCTCCCAGTCTTTATACCGCCACTGTACAATTGCAGGATGCGGCGGGTAAGAAGCTCTATGAGCTCAGGGAGAAATTCGGTTTCCGGACCATTGAGATACGACGCGGACAGGGGATATACATCAATGGTACACAGGTTAAATTTAAGGGTGTCAACCGCCATTGCTGGTGGCCCGAGACCGCCCGTTCGCTCAGTAAAGAACAGGAACGGATGGATGCTTTATTGCTGAAAGAGATGAATATGAATGCTGTCCGGGCCTCGCATTATCCTCCCGATAAATATTTCCTGGAGTTGTGCGACAGTCTGGGTATTTATGTGCTGAATGAACTCGCCGGCTGGCAAAAGTATTATTCGTCCAAAGCCGGTGAACCCTTGGTAAAAGAACTGGTGCTGCGTGACCTCAATCATCCCTCCATCATCTTCTGGGACAATGGCAATGAGGGGGGCACCAACAAAGACCTCGATGATGATTTTGTAAAATGGGATTTTCAGCAGCGTCCCGTGATTCACCCGCATCACCGGCCGGGCAATCATTTCAACGGTATTGACTGCAATCACTACGAAGATTATTACAGCACCCGGAAAATTCTGAACGATTCGCTGATCTATATGCCCACCGAAATGCTCCATGCCCAGGATGATGGCGGCGGCGGGGCTTCCATGGAAGATTTCTGGAACCTGCACTGGACATCGCAGAAGAGCGGCGGCGTCTTTATCTGGGCGATGGTGGATGAAGCCGTGGTGCGTACCGATCTCAGCAATGCGCTTGATGCCAATGGACTCAATGCCAATGATGGTATCCTGGGTCCGCACCGGGAAAAAGAAGGCTCCTTCTATGCTTTGCGGGAGATATTCTCTCCCGTGAGACTGAGTTTGCCCGCCCAATTGCCAGCCGGCTTCGATGGAAAGATCCCGGTAGAAAACCGTTTTCATTTCACCAACCTCAATGCCTGTACTTTCTACTGGGCACTGGTGGATTATTCCAAACCCTTTGATCGCTTTGATGGCTATGTGGTCAAAACAAAAGGATCCATCGCGGCTCCTTCAGTGGCACCAGTACAGAAAGGCGAACTGCAATTAAGTCTTCCTGCGGATTACAAAAACTACGATGCGCTGGTGATCGTGGCCAAAGATCCTTCCGGTCGTGAATTGTATAAATGGACGGCTGAAGTAAAATCGAAGAAAGATCAGTTACAGAATTTTGTAACGATAAAGAATGATTCCACCTTCATCACGGAGACCGATACCGTGTACAACATCCGTGGTGGCGAAGTAACCGTGGTACTCGATAAAAAATCCGGTAACCTGGTCACCACGAAGAATACCGCCAATGATTATGTCTTATCCTTCAACAATGGTCCGGTGCTGGTAAAAGGCACGGCGGCTGTCACCAGTTCCAAAGCCTGGAAAGAGGGCAATGAGGCCGTAGTGGAGTTCACCTATAGTGGTGATCTCAAATATACCCGCTGGAAGATCAGCAGCAGTGGCTGGACTACGTTAGAATACGAGTACAACGCTAAAGGCGATCTGCCCTTTGCCGGTATCAGTTTTAATTACCCCGAGAATTATATCCTCGGCGCCCGCTGGCTGGGTAAAGGACCTTATCGTCAGTGGAAGAACCGTATGGCCGGCACCCCGGTGAATGTGTGGCAGAAGATCTATAACAATACCCATACCGGTTATTCCGCCCATATCTATCCCGAGTTCAAAGGTTATTACGGTGAGATCACCTGGATGGAGCTCAGCACCGTGGAAGGCAAGCTCTATTTTGCTTCTCCCGATAACGGGCTCTTTGTCCGCTTATTTGATTTCTATGCCCTCAGCAGCGGCACCAGGCCCCACCCTGAATTACCGGTGGGTAATATCTCTTTCCTCGATTGCATTCCGCCCATCGGCACCAAACTGGCTACCGGTCTTACCACCAACACAAAGGTCTACGGTCCTATGAGCGAACTCAACCACCTCGACGGCAGTAAGAAACGTACCTTGTATTTCTATTTCGGATTGCCGAAAACAACGAATAGTAAGGAGCAGTATAGCCGGCCGGCGGTGGATAATGTGTTTTAGGGAGTGGGGAGCACCCTGTAGGGGTGCATTGTGGGTACAATGCTATAATGATTTTTAAATTATTGATATGAGCAGGAATTTGGGTTGGTTGTCTTTTCTTTTTTTATCAAACCTTTTAGCTGCCCAGCCCATCAACCGGGAAGCGCTGGTAAAAAGGCATACGGTTAAGGTGAATAAACTGGATTCCCTTTCTTCCCTGAGTGTGGGCAACGGGAATTTTGCCTTTACGGTGGATGTCACCGGTATGCAATCATTCCCGGATGCCTATGCCAAAGGCGTGCCGCTGGGCACCCAATCTGCCTGGGGCTGGCACAGCTTCCCCAATACGGAAAACCTCAACCGGAATGATGCGTTAAAAACCTATACCCTGGAAGGAAAACAAATTTCCTACATGGTGCAGCCCAAAGAACCCGAACGGGCCAGAAAAACGGTAGAGTATTTCCGGGTGAACCCGCACCGCCTGCAACTCGGTAATGTGGGCATGGAAATAAAAAAGAAAGACGGTACCCTGGCCGGACCTGCAGATATAAAAGATATCAACCAGCAACTCAATATGTGGACCGGCATCATACACAGCAAATTCACCGTGGAAGGGGTGCCGGTGGAGGTCTTTACGGCCTGTGATGAGTTCCAGGAAGCCGTGGCCTTCCGGATTTTGTCGCCTTTACTGAATCAGCAACGGATCAGTGTGCGGCTGCGTTTCCCTTATCCCAACGGACAATTCAAGGATGTGGGGAATAACTGGGGCCGGGATGAACAGCATCAGTCAACCGCGCTGGCTTTTCGGGACAATGGGTTACTGATCCGCCGTACACTGGATTCCACGGCCTACCGGGTCAATACCTTCTGGACCGGCAGTTCGCAATGGAAACAGGCGGGACCGCATTATTTTTTACTGACCCCGGCAATGGTTAAGCAGAACAGCTGGGAGGTCGTGGTGAATTTTTGTCAGCTGACCAAAAAGGAAGCGGGCAGTTTTGCCCTGATCAGCAAAAGCAGTAAGGCTTTCTGGAAACGGTTCTGGAATTCCGGTGGCGCGGTTGACTTTTCCGGCAGCACCGATTCCCGTGCCTTTGAACTGGAAAGAAGGGTGATACTCTCCCAGTACCTCACCCGTATTCAATGTGCTTCAGCCTATCCTCCCCAGGAAACAGGACTTACCTACAACAGCTGGTATGGCAAACCCCATCTCGAAATGCACTGGTGGCATGCCGCGCATTATGCCCAGTGGGGACGACCGCAGTTGCTGGAGCGCAGTCTTGACTGGTATTTCAACGTGGCTGATAAAGCCAGGGCCATTGCCAAACGCCAGGGTTTTGAAGGACTGCGCTGGCAAAAGATGACAGATCATAGCGGAGAAGAAACCCCTTCATCCGTTGGGGCTTTTCTGATCTGGCAGCAGCCGCATTTCATTTATATGGCTGAACAACTTTACCGGCAGAAAAAGGATCCGGCTGTGCTGAAGAAATACAGTCAGCTTTTATTTGAAACAGCGGAGTTCATGGCTTCCTTCCCCACAAAAGATCCGGTAACGCAGAAATATAACCTGGGAAAAGGACTGATCCCGGCGCAGGAATGTTTTGATGCCGTGCAGACCTATAACCCCACTTACGAATTGGCCTACTGGAGCTGGGCCCTGGAAGTAGCCCAGCAATGGCGTATCCGGACCGGATTGCCCCGCCAGGAGAAATGGGATTATATCATCAAAAAACTCGCGCCGCTTCCGCAGCTGAATGGCGTATATCTCGCCGCTGCGAATACGCCTGACTGTTATACCCCCGGTTCAAAATACCTTACCGATCATCCGGCTGTATTAGGCGCCTACAGTACCATCCCGGCTGCTAACGGACTGGATACCGCGGTGATGAATAAGACCTATGATATCGTATTAAAAATGTGGGACTGGAAGGAGACCTGGGGCTGGGATTATCCCCTGATGGCCATGACGGCCGCCCGCCTGCACCGGCCGGAAGATGCGGTAAATGCCCTGCTGATGCCTGTGCGTACAAATACCTATCTGGTCAACGGACATAATTACCAGGATGAACGGCTAACGATCTACCTGCCCGGTAATGGGGGTTTATTAAACGCGGTCGCATTAATGTGTACCGGCGCTGATGCAGATAAGGAAATAAATATCGGTTTCCCGAAAGATGGTACCTGGAAAGTACGCTGGGAGGGGTTGAAAAAAATGTTTTAGCACCATGAAAAAGGGACTTCTCCTTATACTGTTATGGCCCCTTGCTGCTTTTGCGCAGCCCGGTGACAGTTTGCGTTTATGGCACAATAAAGAACGGAAAGTGCATTACCTGCCGGAAGGCAAAGATTTTGTCTGTGTGAATCCGCACCTGCGCTTTAACCGGGCCCTTTATGGAACCAATACCGCCTTCCGGGTGGAAGCCGGTGATCTGCCTGAGTTCGCGCTATATATGCCCGGTATGGGTGGTAACCTCCGTTTTGCTTTGATCAATAAAGACAAGCATAAATGGCTGATCGAAGCAACAACAATTCATACACGCTACAGACCGGGCAGTATGATTTATACGATCAACGATCCGCTGCTGGAAAAAGGGACACTCCATATCACGGTACTTGCCCTTTCCGCTGCAGAAGGGATGGTCGTGAAGATCAGCGGCGATCAGTTGCCCGAATCGTTGAAGCTCGCCTGGATCTTTGGAGGTGCTTCCGGAAAGAAATTTTCCCGTGATGGCGATGTGGGGGCCGATCCCGAATCCTCTTTTTACCTGAAGGCGGAGAATTGTAAGGATAATGTATACCGGATTAACGAAAACAGTTTTATTCTTTCCTATGGCAGCGGTAAAGTACACACCGAAGAGGAGCGCTACGAGATACAGGCCAAACCGGAGAGTCAGTTAAAAGGAGAACAGGGAGAAGCAAAAAAACTCAGCGGCTATTTCCCCGCCACGTCAACCGTTCGTCTGTTGAATGCCGCAAACCTGAATGACCTGTTTGCCGCTACGGATACAACAAAGATTAACCCGTGTATTGCCGGATTATTTGTTCCGTCACAGGAAGACTATATCCTCATCCACAATACCGCTACCGCTTTACAGGGAAATGCGGCTGCGGAATTTGCGGCAGCAGAAAATGCCCGGCGGCAACTGGCCAGCCGTATTGATGTCCGAACTCCCGATTCTTTTCTCAATACACTCGGTGGTGCTTTATCCATAGCGGCCGATGCCATCTGGGAAGATCCTTCCTTTATGCATGGGGCTGTAGCCTGGCGCATGCGTTTACCCGGCTGGAGGGGTGCCTATACCGCGGATGTATTGGGCTGGCATGACCGGGCCCGCCGGCACTTTGATGCCTATGCATTATCACAGATTACAACGCCCCCGGTTACGGGTGTGGTGATGGATACGGCCCTCAACCTGGCCCGTCATCTTGAGAAAGTTGGCACGCAATTATTCAGTGAAGGGTATATCTGCCGCAACCCCAATGGTGATATCCGGGCGCATCACTATGATATGAACCTGGTCTTTATTGATCAGTTGCTGAATCATTTCAACTACACCGGTGATACGGCTTATGTACGTCGTATGTGGCCCCTGCTCAAACGTCACCTGGCCTGGGAGAAAAAGAATTTTGACATGGATGGAGATGGTCTTTATGATGCCTATGCCGCCATCTGGGCCAGTGACGCCCTGCAATACAGCGGGGGAGGGGTGACCCATAGCAGTGCTTATAATTACCGTGCGTTTAAAGAGGCTGCGGCATTGGCAAAACTCATTGGTGAAGACGGTTCCGCTTATGCACAGGAAGCAGACAAGATTTTGAAATCGATGAACCGGCAGTTGTGGATAAAAGACAAGGGCTGGTATGCGGAATACAAGGATCTGTTGGGAAATCAATTGTTGCATCCCGCCGCCGGACTCTGGACCATCTACCATGCCATTGACAGTAAAGTGCCGGATCCTTTCCAGGCGTATCAGTCATTACGGTATATCGACAATCATATTCCCCGTATACCTGTTATCGCCAAAGGCTGGAAGGAAAAAGGATTGTACCTCTATAGTGAGACCAACTGGCAGCCTTATACCTGGAGTCTGAATAATGTGGTGACCAGTGAGAACCTGCACACGGCTTTAGCCTACTGGCAGGGAAATCGCAAGGAAGAAGCTTTTCAGCTCTGGTGCAGTGCCATACTCGAGACCATGTACCTCAGTGCAGGTCCGGGTAATTTTCAGCAGCTGAGTTTTTATGATGCCATACGCGGTGAGCTCTATCGGGATTTTGCCGATGGGATCGGGATGGTGTCGCGTTCATTGGTGGAAGGATTGTACGGTATCAATCCCAACGGGCTGCACAATGAACTGGTCATTCAGCCGGGCTTTCCGCAAAGCTGGAATGAAGCAGGGATTACCACAGCAGATATCCGGTTTGATTTTGTTCGTAAGGGGGATAAAGATGAATACCGGATTCGTCAGTTCAATACAGCCCGCAGGGTTAGACTTGTATTGCCGGTTAGTAAAGATCGCCTGGTGAAGGTGCTGGTGAATGGCAAAAAAGTTAACTGGAAACTACTGCCCGACGCAGTAGGTATCCCGCTGATCGAAATACAAACAGCAGGGGCAGGCACTCACACGATTGTTTTGGCATGGGCCGGTAAGCAACCCGTTCGTTTAAATATGGATATGTCGGTGATACCCGGTGAATATATCGGCCCGGAATCACCCTTGTTCAGTCAGTTCAGCATAGCCGATCCGCAAGGCATACTGCAGCAGCCCGTGATCAAAGGAAAGATGTTGATCATACGAAAAGATTGTGAGCCTGGACATCATACGTTATTTGTAAAAACAAAACAAGGTGCATTCAGCTGGTGGCAGCCGGTGGATATTACAATTTATCAGCCCATGCCGGCTGAAAATGAGATAACCAAAAGTTCTAATCCGGTTGCTGATAAAATTGATATCAGCGCTGCATTCAATGACAAAGTGACGAATATCTTCAGGCCGCAATATCTTTCGCCCCGACCTGTTTTTCCCACACTTCAGTTACCGATTCATGGTATAGGAAACTGGGCTTATCACAGCGTCCAGTTCAATGTGAGTGACAGCGGGCTCCGGGCAAAAGCGGGTGAAAAAAATGAATGGACGACTTCGGCAGGCCTGTCATTCAGCACACCCTCCGATACGGCGAAGAATAACATAGTATTTACTTCTATGTGGGATGTGTATCCGGATTCAGTAGTGATACCATTAACAGGCAACGCCGCAGAAGCCGCATTCCTGATGGCCGGTACCACCAATCCCATGCAAAGCCGGTTGGTCAATGGATTGATCCGGATAAACTATACCGATGGCAGTTCCGCTATACTGGAACTCCGCAATCCGGAAAACTGGTGGCCCATTGAACAGGATTATTATGTGGATGGGTTTGCGTTTACCACCGATGCGCCGAGACCGTTACGGGTGTCGTTGAAGTCGGGAAAGGAAATTCCCGCCAATTATAAATACACCGGGATCAAGGGCTTCTCCAATTTTGGAATAGACGGAGGCGCTGCCACCGTACTTAACATGCCGTTGAATAAAAATAAAACATTGAAGAACCTGGTCCTGAAAGCCGTTGCCAATGATGTGGTGATCGGGCTGATGGGGTTGACATTAATCAGATAGAAAAATCCGTATAAAAATGCCGGATGAATTGTATTTCACCCCAATAACCCCGCACACCCTGTAGGGGTGTATGGTGGTTTATCAAATGGAATTAGTGCAGGCAGTATTTAAATTTGTTATCCATAACAATTATGAAAAATATTTTATTTCTTTTCATCTCAATTCATACAGGCATAAACCTCTCTGCCCAGGCCGATAGTGTATGGCTCTTTGCCTATTTTAAAAACAACGGGCAGGACGGATTACATTTTGCTTCGAGTACAGATGGATTGAAATGGACCGCCTTACGGAACGACAGTTCTTTTCTTCGTCCCGCTGTCTCCAAAGACAAACTCATGCGTGATCCCTGTATTATCCGCGGACAGGATGGCAAATTCCATATGGTATGGACCGTGAGCTGGAATGAACGCGGCATTGGTTATGCCAGTTCCTCCGACCTGGTACACTGGAGCGAACAGCAATTCATCCCCGTTATGATGCACGAAGACTCTGCCCGTAATTGCTGGGCCCCGGAGATAACCCGGGACCGGAAGAAAAAGCAATACATGATCTACTGGGCTACCACCATCCGGGGGAAATACCCGGCTGACCCGGCTGTGGAGAATGGCTATAATCACCGGATGTATTATGTAACGACTAAAGACTTTACATCCTTCAGCAAAACAAAATTGCTATACGACAAGGGCTTCAATGTGATTGATGCGAGTATCCTGCAGGCCGGAAAAAAATATGTAATGTTCCTCAAAGATGAGACCCGTTATCCGCCACAAAAGAATATCCGGGTGGCTTTCAGCAAAAAACTAAACCGTGGCTTTTCCGCTCCTTCAGCCCCCATTACCGGTAATTATTGGGCTGAGGGACCCACAGCGTTGTATAAAGACGGTCAGTGGATCGTTTACTTCGATAAATACCGGGATCATAAATACGGGGCAGTGAAGTCGGCCGATCTGGTAAACTGGACGGATATCTCCGGCCAGATCAGTATTCCGGCAGGACTGCGGCATGGTACGATTTTCCGGGTGAGTAAGACTGAGTTCGATGATATGGTGCGCCTGGCGAACTGACCGCAGGATGCATCAGGATGCTGGGCCGGGTTACTTCCAGTATTTTACTCTCCTAATTGCTTGTTATGCGACGCCTGTTTAGTGTTCTGCTCATATTCATTCTGCCCCTGACAACGTCTGCACAAATCAGAAAACCCACATACCTCCGTTTCTCCTGGGATGAAAAGGCTCAGCCCAACCTTGTCAATGCGGCGGGGCTGCCCTGTATTCCATTCCGTACGGATAAATCTGAATAATTATATGATGAAAAAACATGTTGCTGTTTTGCTGCTGTGCTGCCTGCTGGCTCCCGGGGTGATATGTGCACAGGCGGTTCCTTCCTGGGTATCCAAAACCGGCGCCCTGTCCTTTCCCTCCGGGAAAAAAGTTTATTGGGTGAATGATTTCGGCGCGGTGAGCGATACGGCCGTGGTCAGTACAAAAGCCATACAGCGCGCTATTGATAAATGCGCGGCTGCGGGCGGGGGAATTGTGCAGTTTAAACCGGGCACCTATGTTTCCGGTTCCCTTTTTATTAAAAGTAACGTACAGCTGAAAATAGACAAGGGCGTATGGCTGCTGGGTTCGGTGAATTTTGCTGATTACCCGGAAATGGCATCCCGGATCGCCGGCATAGAAACCACCTGGCCCGCGGCCCTGATCAATTTCCTGGAAGTAAAAAATGCGGCCCTCACCGGGGAGGGAGTAGTCAATGCCCGCGGTAAATTCTGCTGGGATCTCTACTGGACTATGCGGAAGGACTATGACAAAAAGGGGCTGCGCTGGATTGTGGACTATGATGCCAAACGGGTACGTACCGTCCTGGTGCAATCCTCTTCCGATATCAGCATCAAAGGGCTCACATTTAAAAATGCCGGTTTCTGGACCATCCAGCTTTTGTATTCAACCCGGCTTACGGTTGACGGCGTAGTGATCCGGAATAATGAAGACGGAAGTGGCCCCAGTACCGATGGTATTGATGTGGACTCCAGCAGCTGGACCCTGATCCAGAACTGTGATATTGACTGCAACGATGATAACTTCTGTTTGAAAGCCGGACGCGACTGGGATGGTCTGCGGGTGAATAAACCTACTGAGTATGTGGTCATCCGTAAATCAGTGGCCCGCCGGGGCGCGGGTCTGGTTACCCTGGGCAGCGAAACCTCCGGCTCCATCCGGAATATCTATTGTACGGATCTCTATGCCAAACATACCGATAACGGTCTCCGGATCAAATCCGCCACCACAAGGGGCGGCATAGTGGAGAACGTATATTTTGTCAACTCCGTGCTGGATTCTGTCCGCAATGCTTACCAGTTCAACCTGAACTGGTACCCTGCCTACAGCTACAGTGAATTACCGGCCGGGTATAACTATGATTCCATTCCGCAGCACTGGAAAGCCATGCTGCAGAAAGTGAATCCCCCGGAAAAAGGGATCCCGCAGACAAGAAATTTTTATATCCGGAATGTTAAAATCACCAACGCCCAGAAAGCCTTTGAAGTAAACGGGCTGACAAATTCCCGGATCCGGAATTTCAACTTCACCAACTCCTATGTAGCTGCGGCAGTACTGGGGGAGATGAATTTTGCCGAAGACTGGAACTTTAACGGCTTCCGCCTCGTCATAACCAAAAAAGAAGAGCCAAAGAAAAAAACAGGCGGTATTGAAGAACAGGAGCGGCTGCAATAATTATACTATGAAGAAATTAATACTGATACTGCTCGCGGTATCCTTCCTCCGGGGAGCGGCTGTCGCCCAGCGAAAAATGGAATACCTTGACCGGGGCCTGATCGCGGTACCCGACCGGCAGGGAAATGTACTGGTAAGCTGGCGGCTGCTGGGTACCGATGATCCGCAGACCGCCTTTACCCTCTACCGGGTTACAGACAATAAAACAGTGAAGCTGAATAAAAAGCCGCTTAAAACCGTTACTTCCTTCCTCGACAAAGCGGATTCAGCAAAGGCCCATCAGTACCTGGTTAAGCAGGTGCTGAACAAGAAAGAAGAAAAAACAGGAACCTCATATTTATTACAGCCATACGCAAAACCTTATCTGGCCATCCCGCTCAGAACCCCGGCCGGGTATACCGCCAATGATGCCAGTGTGGGCGATATGGATGGCGATGGTAAATATGAAATCGTGATCCATATGACTGGCAGGGCCCGCGATAATTCCCAGCGGGGAATCACTGATCCGCCGGTATTTCAGTGTTATAAAGCGGACGGCAGTTTTCTCTGGGAAATCAGTCTCGGAAAGAATATCCGTGAAGGAGCGCACTATACCCAGTTTATGGTCTATGATTTTGACAGCGACGGAAAAGCGGAAATAGCTATGAAGACCGCTGACGGGACCGTTGACGGAAAAGGAACAGTGATCGGAGACAGTACAAAGGACTACCGGAATGAAAACGGATTTATCCTTGCCGGCCCGGAATACCTGACCATTTTTGACGGACTGACCGGCGCCGCATTATCAACGGTGCCCTATGATCCGCCCCGTCATCCGGGTTCCCTTAACCCGGAACCGGCCGAACTCCGCCGTATCTGGGGCGACGGAAACGGGAACCGCATGGACCGCTACCTGGCTTGTGTGGCCTATCTCGATGGCGTGCACCCTTCGCTGGTCATGTGCAGGGGGTATTATACCAGAACGGTACTGGCCGCCTGGGATTTCACAAATAAACAACTGGTAAAACGCTGGGTCTTTGATTCGGATACCCCGGGGAATAAAGCCTATGCCGGCCAGGGTAATCATAATCTCAGTGTAACCGATGTGGACGGTGACGGAAAAGATGAAATTGTTTACGGACAAATGACGGTGGATGATGACGGCAAAGGGCTGTATACAACCGGAATCGGTCACGCGGATGCCATGCATGTGAGCGACCTCGATCCCTCCCGGCCCGGGCTGGAAGTGTTCAGTATACAGGAACGCTTCGGAGATGCCGGGGCTAATTTCCGGGATGCCCGCACCGGGGAAGTCATCTGGAAAAAACCATCCGTAAAAGCAGGAGAGGACGGGGAAGGACCCGGCCGGGGCCTTGCCCTCGATATTGATCCGCGTTATGAAGGTTTTGAATGCTGGGTAGCCGGCGCCGGTATCAGCGGACTCTTTGATGCGAAGGGAAATAAGATAGCCGACCGCACACCGGCCTGCAATATGGGCATTTACTGGGACGGCGATCCGCTCCGGGAAATTCTGAATGGCGTGAATATAAGTAAATGGGACTGGGACAGCAGCCGGACAAAAAAACTCTTTGACGCCCGGGACGAAGGCTGTGCCAGCAATAACGGAACCAAGGCCAATCCCTGTCTCAGCGCGGATATTTTCGGCGACTGGCGCGAAGAACTGATCTGCCGCACAGCAGACAATAAAGAACTGCGGATCTATTCCACGGCTATCCCCACCAGTATGCGTTTGTACACCCTGATGCACAACCCACAGTACCGGCTCAGTATCGCCTGGCAGAACGTGGCCTATAACCAGCCGCCCCATCTCAGCTATTTTACCGGTCAGGGGATGAAGATGCCCCCCATGCCGAAAATCATAACAACAGGCAAAAAGTAAAACCATGCGAATTATTCTCTTCCTGTTTATGCTGGTGCTGGCAGCAGCGTGGAAACCGCCACAGAAACCGGTTTTGTATATCATTGGTGATTCAACCGTACGCAATACCCACCGGCCCCAGTGCGGCTGGGGGGAGATGATCGGTGAATGGCTGGATACCACCCGTATCCGGATCAGCAACCAGGCAATGGCCGGAAGAAGTACACGCACATTTATAAAGGAAAAAAGATGGGAGAAGGTTATTTCGGCTATACATCCGGGTGATTTTTTGCTGATCCAGTTCGGGCATAATGAAGGAGGCAAGCCCGATACATCCCGTGCCGGTTACCGGGGAGTGCTCCGGGGCACCGGAGATGACAGCGTGCAGCTCAACTGGGGAGATACCCTGACAGAAACCGTACACAGTTACGGCTGGTACCTCCGCAAATTTGTGCGGGAGGCCAGGGCCAAAGGGGCGGTGCCCGTAATCTGTTCCATGATTCCGCGTAACCAGTGGACTGACGGAAAAGTAAAACGGGCAGAGAAGGACTTTGGCAAATGGGCGGCTGACATCGCGCGGGAGGAGGCGGTATTCTTTATTGACCTCAATGCCCTCTCGGCAGATAAATTTGACCAGTGGGGCCCCGAAAAAGTGAAAACGCTGTTCCAGGGAGATCATACTCATACCAATGAGGAAGGCGCCCGCGTGAATGCGGCTTCAGTGGCAGAGGGCATCCGTCGCCTGCCCGCCCTCGGACTTAACACGTACTTAAAAAATAACTGACCGATGAAAAAAGCCTTCTATCCCGTTCTGTTTATCCTGCTGACTTCATTTTATTTTATACAGCAGGAAAAGCCCGTCTTCTATATTATCGGCGACAGTACCGTTCGCAACGGAGACGGCACCGGCCGCAACGGCCAGTGGGGCTGGGGGAGTTTTATCGCGGATAAAACCGATACCCTGCAGCTGTCTGTACAGAACCATGCCATGGGTGGCCGCAGCAGCCGCACCTTCCAGACAGAAGGCCGCTGGGATAAAATTCTGCAGACGCTTAAAAAAGGCGATTATGTGATTATGCAATTCGGACACAATGATGCCAGTCCGCTGGATGATACCGCCCGGGCCCGCGGCGTATTGCGGGGAACAGGAAACCAGGATACCCTGATCTATAACCCGATCCGGAAAATGCAGGAGACCGTGTATACCTATGGTTGGTATATGCGCAAATTTGTACGGGATACAAAGGCAAAAGGCGCCATCCCCATTGTGTGTTCGCTGATACCCAGGGAGAACTGGAAAAACGGAAAAATCAGCCGCTCAGCCGACTCCTGGGCATTATGGGCCAGGCAGGTGGCGGAAGAAGAAGGCGCTGCCTTTATTGACCTGAACAGCCTGGTGGCGGATCAGTATGATGCGCTGGGAGAGGAGAAAGTAAAAGGATTTTTTAAGGGCGACCATACCCATACCAACCAGGAAGGAGCGCTGCTGAACAGGGATATCGTAATCAGTCAGCTGAAAGAGCTCAACCCGGGCAATATCGCCCGCTACCTGCGCTGATCCTACAGGGAGCAGCGGTTGGTGACATAAAAAGGAATTTCCACATGTTCCGTAGAGCCGTTGAGGATCATCTCTGCGGCTTTTTTACCCATAAACTCAAAATCAGTGGAGATGGTGGTAATGCCGTTCAGGATGATTTTCTTCAGCGGTGTTTCGTTGTAGGATATTACTCCCACATGTTTGCCCACTTTCATTTTGGTAACGAGAATTTTTTCAATCAGGGTGACCAGGTCTTCTTCCATCAGGTTGATAAAGACATCTCCTTCCTTGATCGGCTCTTTGGAAATGTCATGCACTATCCGGTGATTAAAAGCATACTGTTTGCAGAACCTGGTAAAACCTTTCAGAATTTCTTCAGGGTGATACGTGTCGTCAGGGAAAATGATCTTCAGCGTATGGTACTTGCTTAAGGGTTCCCGCAATTCCTCCAGGGCCGCGTAAATATCCTTTTCAAAATTTTCATATACAGCCGCGTACTGGCCTTTGATCCCCGGTATCAGTTTGTCCATAACCAGTAATTTTTCCGTGGGTATCTGGTTGATGATATCGTAGGCGCTTTCGCCGCCTTCCAGGAAATGCGGGATGATCACATAGTGGGTATATTCTTTCCGGTGATGCTGGATCAGTTTTTTAAACAGGGTGAAGTCATTGTTGTACACATAAAAATCAATCAGGGCCATTTCTCCCAGGGCCTGCACAAATGAATCGTACACGATTTTTTTATGGGCGCCCAGTTTGTTAAAGAGCAGGAATATCCGGAGCGGCTGTTCCACTTCCGTGGATTTGACAAAATAACCCTTGCCTGGAACGGATCCCAGCACCCCGATCTGTTTCAGGTACTTGTAGCCCTTTTCCACAGTGTCCCGGGAAATCTCAAATTCAAAGCTCAGTTCATTAATGGAAGGCAGGAGATCTTCCTGTCCGATTTTGCCGGCACTGATGGCCTTGATGACCGAATTGGCCAGTTGCATATACTTCGGGGTGGCCGAGAGATAATCAATCAGGATATAGTCGAATAGCGCATTTTTTTTCATCGTCAGTCCTTTTTTGGCCCGCAGACGGATTTATTTACCGGGGCCGGTAAACAAGCAATCGAAGGCTGAAAGTATCAATTATTTGGCAAATGGGTCTCCCGGTCAGTTGGTCCGGTTTGCAGGCATAACGGGGCAGGACGGGAGACGGAGGGCAATTCCTATTTTTATAATGTACAAAATGATTGCTTCCTAACTGTTTTCCCTTATGAATGTTATTTTAGGTGTTGTATTTCACTTTTTGGGCGGTTTCGCCTCCGGCAGTTTTTATATTCCGTATAAAAAGGTAAAAGGCTGGAGCTGGGAAAGCTACTGGATTACCGGTGGCCTGTTTTCCTGGCTGATCGTACCTCCGCTGGCCGCCTGGTTTACCATTCCGGGTTTTGCCGAAATTATTTCGGGAACAGAACAAAGCACCCTTTTATATACGTTTATGTACGGGGTATTATGGGGTATCGGCGGTCTGACCTATGGTCTTGGCGTCCGTTATCTCGGTGTGTCGCTCGGTAGCAGCATTATCCTCGGACTCTGTATGGTTTTCGGGGCCCTGATCCCCGCTATTTATTACGACTTCTTCCCGGTTGCCGGTAAAGACACATTCGGGGAAATGATCAGCTCGCAATGGGGGCTTACCATTCTTGCCGGACTGCTGTTATGTATCGTGGGGATTACCATCTCTGGAAAAGCCGGGATGATGAAAGAAAAAGAAGTGAACGGCGCCGCGGGCGATCCGCACGGCACGGCCGTAAAAACCGAATACCGCTTCGGGCTGGGTATGTTTGTTTCGGTCGTTTCCGGGGTACTCAGCGCCTGTTTTAATTTCGGGCTGGAAGCCGGGCAGGGCATGGCCGTTGTGGCCAATGATGCCTGGAAACTGGCTCATCCGGGTGAAGGCGAATTCCTGTACCGCAACAATGTAATCTATGTGGTGCTGCTCTGGGGCGGTCTGACCACCAACTTTATCTGGTGTATGCTCCTGAATGCCCGCAATAAATCCTTTGGTGATTATACAGATAAAAAGAGCCCGCTCTTAAAAAATTACCTTTTTTCCGCCCTGGCCGGCACCACCTGGTTCCTCCAGTTCTTCTTCTATGGAATGGGTGAGAGCAAACTGGGAAATGGACCGAGCTCCTGGATCCTGCATATGGCCTTTATTATCCTGGTGACGAATATGTGGGGACTGGTACTCCGGGAATGGAAAGGGGTGAGCCGGAAAACAAAAATGACTATCACGGCAGGTATTGTCATCATTATCCTCTCTGTTTTGTTAGTAGGAAGAGGAAACAGCCTGCACGAGAATAATAAAACCGAAAAAGAAGTAAGTTATGTCAGTCGTAACAACCAGTTTTAAACACGTCAGCTATCTCTGGAACGAAGAGAAAGCCGCCGCTATGGCGGGAGATGAAGTAGCCCTGCTGGTGTATCGTTCCAACCTGCTGGGTGCCGACCTGCGCCTCACCAATTACGGGGGCGGTAATACCTCCTGTAAAGCCATAGCCAAAGATCCGCTCACCGGCCAGGAAACTGAAATCATGTGGATCAAGGGGAGCGGGGGTGATCTCGGGTCTATGAAACGGAACGGACTGGCAGCGCTGTATGTAGACCGGCTCCGCAGTCTGAAGAATGTATATCGCGGACTCGCCCATGAAGATGAAATGGTGGAACTGTTTAATCACTGTATCTATGACCTGGCTTCCAAAGCCCCTTCAATTGATACCCCCTTGCATGGTTTCTTGCCATTCAAACATATTGATCACCTGCATCCCGATGCGGCTATTGCCATCGCTGCGGCTAAAGACGGGAAAAAAATAACACAGGAATTGTTTAACGGTACCATCGGCTGGGTGGACTGGCAGCGGCCCGGTTTTGACCTCGGCCTGAAACTGAAACAGTGCCTGGATGAAAACCCGGGAATCCGCGGCATCATGCTGGGATCACATGGCCTTTTCACCTGGGGGGATACCGCCTATGAGAGTTATATCAATACCCTCGAGGTAATCGAACGCTGTGCACAATATCTGGAAGAAAATACCGGGAAAAAAAGACCCGTTTTCGGCGGACAGAAAAGAGAAGCGCTCCCGGTGGAAGAGCGCCGGAAAAAAGCGGCGCAGCTGGCTCCGGTACTGAGAGGATGCTGTTCCTCCAAACAAAGAATGGTCGGCCATTTCACCGATGATGACCGGGTACTGCAATTCATTAACTCCCATGACCTGGACAGGCTGGCTCCGCTCGGCACCAGTTGCCCGGATCATTTTCTCCGTACAAAAATTTCTCCGCTGGTACTGGAACTCGGCACCGATGCGGATCTGACGAATGTAAAAGCGGTGAAGGAAAAACTGGCTCCCCAGTTTGACGCGTACCGGAAAATGTATACGGAGTATTATGAGACCTGCAAACATGCCAACAGTCCCGCTATCCGGGATGCCAACCCGGTGGTGATCCTCTATCCCGGCGTGGGTATGTTTACTTTCTCAAAAGATAAACAGACCGCCCGCGTGGCCGCGGAATTTTATATTAACGCGATTAATGTCATGCGCGGAGCGGAAGCGGTTTCGGAATATACCTCCCTGCCCCGGCAGGAAGCTTTTGATATTGAATACTGGTTACTGGAAGAAGCCAAACTGCAGCGGATGCCCAAACCCAAACCCCTCAGCGGACGGGTGGCCCTGGTTACCGGCAGTGCAGGTGGCATCGGGAAAGCTATTGCAAAAAAATTCGCGGAAGAAGGCGCCTGTGTGGTGATCAATGATATCAATGCCGAACGCCTGTCCGGTGCCAAAGAAGAACTGACCAAACAGTTTGGGAAGGATGCGGTGGCCAGCACCCTGCTGAATGTAGCCGATACCGCCAGCGTGGAGGCGGCTTATGAAGATGCCGTACTGGCTTTCGGCGGGGTGGATATTGTGATCAATAACGCGGGTATCAGTATTTCCAAATCCATTGCGGAACATACTCTTGAAGAATGGGACCGGCTTTATGATATCCTGGTTAAAGGACAGTTCCTCGTTTCGCAAAAAGGAATTGAAGTGATGCGTAAACAGGGATTTGGCGGTGATATCGTCAATATCGTTTCCAAAAATGCCGTAGTGGCCGGGCCCAATAATCCCGGTTACGGAAGTGCCAAAGCCGCGCAGGCCCATCTGACCCGTCTGATGGCCGCCGAACTGGGAGCGGATAAAATCCGCGTGAATACCGTTAACCCCGATGCCGTGATTTCCGACTCCAATATCTGGGCAGGAGGATGGGCGGAAGGACGGGCAAGAGCCTATGGCATCAGTGTTGATGAACTGCCGGCCTATTATGCCAAGCGCACATTGCTGAACGAAATCATCCTGCCGGAAGATATAGCCAACGCCTGTTTCGTTTTTGTGGGAGGCTTGCTGGGAAAATCCACCGGCAACTCCCTGAATGTGGACGGTGGGGTGGCCATGGGATTCTACCGGTAAAACCGGCAATATTTCCAGGTCTGCCTGCTGCCGCTCACCGGTGAAGGCAGACTTTTTCTTTACATTTATTCAAACCAGCACAGCATGAGAATTGACAGTAAACTGATCAGCCGGCATAACGAAAAATTTCAGCATAAACATCATCAGCGTTTATCCTTTCTGCAATCCGAACTTGGCAACCTTGATCCCGTAATTGATAAACTGATGAAATTCCAGGTGGCTATTCCTTCCTGGGCCCTGGGAACAGGGGGCACACGTTTTGGCCGCTTCCCCGGTCCGGGTGAACCCGGCAGCCTGGAACAAAAAATGGAAGACGTAGGGTTGCTGCATGCGTTGAACCGTTCCAGCGGAGCGATCTCCCTCCATATTCCCTGGGATATTCCCAAAGATTATGCAGCCATTCGTAAACTGGCAGCAGAACTGGAGCTGAAATTTGACGCGGTAAACTCCAATACCTTTCAGGACCAGCCCGGTCAGCCTCATACCTATAAATTCGGTTCCCTGCAGAACGTAAACAAAGCTACCCGTCAGCAGGCCATCGCGCATAATATTGACGTGATCCGTCATGGGGTGGAACTGGGTTCCGAATCCCTCACCGTATGGCTGGCAGATGGCAGCTGTTTTCCCGGACAACTGAATTTCCGGAAAGCATTTCAGCATACCCTGGAAAGCCTGCAGGAAATCTATGCCGCCCTGCCGGATAACTGGAAAATGTTCGTGGAATACAAAGCCTTTGAACCGAATTTCTATTCCATGACCGTTGGCGACTGGGGACAATCCCTGCTCTATGCCAATAAGCTCGGTGCCAAAGCCTATACACTGGTAGACCTGGGGCATCACCTGCCCAATGCCAATATTGAACAGATTGTATCCCTGCTGCTGATGGAAGGGAAACTGGCCGGTTTTCATTTCAATGACAGTAAATACGGCGATGATGATTTAACTGTGGGCAGCATCAAGCCTTATCAGCTTTTCCTGATCTTTAATGAACTGGTGGAAGGTATGGATGCAAGAGGGATGGATCATGCCAGGGACCTTGGCTGGATGATTGACGCCTCACACAATGTGAAGGACCCCCTGGAAGACCTGCTGCAATCTGTGGAAGCGATCATGATGGCCTATGCGCATGCCTTACTGGTAGACCGCCGGGCCCTGAATACCGCGCAGGAAAACAATGATGTGGTGGCGGCGCAGGAAATCCTGAAACAGGTGTTCCATACCGATGTACGCGCCCTGGTAGCAGAAGCCCGGCTGCGGAGCGGTGGTGCCCTGAACCCGCTGCAATTCTTCCGGGAAGAAAAAATCAGGGAAGGCCTGACAAAAGAAAGAGGTACTCACACAATCGCTACCGGACTCTGATGGAAAAAATTCCGGTTATAGCGGTTTTTGATATCGGGAAGACCAATAAGAAATTACTGCTCTTCAGCGAGACCTATGACGTGATGCAGGAAACCAGTCTGCATTTTGATGAAATCAGTGATGAAGACGGATTTCCCTGCGAGGATCTCCGTGCGCTGACCGGCTGGATGATTCAAAACTACCTGGAACTGCTGAAGAGTGACCGGTATCTGCTGAAAGCGGTGAACTTCTCCGCCTATGGAGCCAGTTTTGTGTACCTGGATAAGGAAGGACAGGTCATGCTGCCCCTTTACAATTACCTGAAACCCTACCCGCATTCATTGCTCGAAGCTTTTTATAAGAAATGGGGCGGGGAAGATACCCTGGCCAGGCAAACCGCTTCGCCGGCACTGGGCAGCCTGAATTCCGGTTTGCAGGTCTACCGGCTGAAGGCAGAAAACCCGGCCCTGTTTGAAAAAATTAAAACAGCGCTGCATTTCCCCCAATACCTGAGTTATACGCTCTGCGGTGTTACCTGTACCGATATCACCAGTATCGGATGCCATACACAGCTATGGAATTTTGAAACCGGCCGTTATCATAAATGGGTCGGCGAAGAAGGACTGGAATCAAAATTTGCCGCCCTGACACCTGCTGATGAACTGGCCGGTTTTTCCAGGGAAGGCATACCGGTCGGACCCGGTTTGCACGACAGCTCCGCTGCCCTGATTCCTTACCTGGCTTCCTTTACAGTGCCCTTTGTGCTGCTCTCCACCGGTACCTGGTGTATTACGCTCAACCCCTTTAATGACCAGCCCCTGACAGAAACAGAACTGAAGAATGACTGTCTTTGTTACCTGACCTATAAAGGACGCCCGGTGAAAGCATCCCGGTTGTTCGCCGGTAACGAACATGAACAACAGGTAAAAAGACTGGCGGATCATTTTGGAAAGGAGATACAGGCCTACAAAAAGGTAAAAGCTGTCCGCCGGCTGATGGATAAATTCCGTCCCCCCTTTGATCAGCTGAAAACAGCAAAACCGGACAACCTCCGGCCGGATTCGGGATTCAGCAGCCGCAACCTCGCTGATTTTTCCGGGTATGAGGAAGCCTATCACCGGCTTATCGCCGACCTGGTGGCCAGGCAGGTGGAAAGCAGCTGGCTGGTTATTAAAGAAAGCCCCGTAAAGCAATTATTTGTGGACGGCGGTTTCAGCCGGAATAGAATTTATATGGAATACCTCGCAGAAGCATTTCCGGAACTGGAAGTGTCCGGTGCGGAAGTAGCCCAGGCCAGTTCACTGGGCGCCGCAATGGCCCTCCACCAGCACTGGAACAACCAGCCCCTGCCCGGTAACCTGGTCAGGCTGCAAAAAATCGGTTAGCCGTTACCGTTATAATCGGCCGTATTATGAAAGTCGGACTCTTTATTCCCTGTTATATTGATCAGTTTTATCCGCAGGTAGGACAGGCGACCCTGTCCCTGCTGACCAAACTGGGCTGTGAAGTGGTTTTTCCAACGGATCAGACCTGCTGCGGGCAGCCAATGGCCAACAGCGGTTTTGCCGCGCTCTCCGGCGCCTGTGATCAGAACTTTGTCCGCAATTTTTCCGGTTGTGCATATATTGTGGGTCCCTCCGGAAGTTGTGTGCTGCATGTGAAAGAACACCTGAAAGATGAAAAGCAGCCGGAAGCCGCTGCCCATATCCGGTCACATATCTATGAGCTGACCGAATTCATCCTGGATATCCTGAAGACAGAAGCCATTCAGGCATTCTTCCCGTATAAAGTGGGACTGCATAACAGTTGTCACGGCCAGCGGGGCCTGGGACTTTCCTCCCTGTCGGAACGGGTGCTGCCTGTTTTTTCCAAACCCGAACGTTTACTCGGCAAAGTGAAGGGTATACAGCTCTTCAAACCATTACGGAATGATGAATGCTGTGGTTTTGGCGGCACATTTTCGGTGTTTGAAGAAGCGGTGAGTGTGAAAATGGGAAAAGACCGGATCGCCCGGCACGAGGCCAATGGGGTGGATGTAATAACCGGGGTGGATATGAGCTGCCTGATGCACCTGGAGGGTATTCTGAAAAGACAGGGCAGCCGTACCCGGGTGATGCATATTGCAGAAATTTTAAACGCGGAGGCCTGATATGAAAGACCATGCCACCTTAGCTGCCGGCTTTATACAGGACGAGAAACGGACCAACTGGCACGACGAGACCCTCTGGTTTGTCCGCCAGAAAAGGGATAAGGCGGCCCATACCCTTCCCGAGTGGGAACAACTTCGCGAATGGGCTTCGCAGATAAAGAACCATGCTTTATCCCGGATGGATTTTTACCTGGAACAGTTTGAAAAAAACGCGCTGGCCAACGGGGTAAAAGTACACTGGGCAGCGGATGCGGCCGAACATAACCGGATTATCCATGCCATCATAAAGGAAAAGGGGATCACCCGTATTGTAAAGAGCAAAAGTATGCTCACCGAGGAATGTCATCTCAATCATTACCTCGAAGAGAAAGGGATTGAGGTCGTGGATACCGACCTGGGAGAACGGATCGTACAGTTCCGGAAAGAGCCCCCCAGTCATATTGTACTGCCGGCTATTCACCTGAAGAAAAAGGATGTGAGCGACACTTTCCATACTTTCCTGCATACCGAAAAAGGCAATAATGATCCGGTTTACCTCACCCGTGCCGCACGGCAGCATCTCCGCGAAAAATTTATCGCTTCCGAACTGGCTATTACAGGGGTGAATTTTGCCATTGCAGAAACCGGCGGGCTGGTGGTTTGTACCAATGAAGGGAATGCGGATATGGGCACCCATGCGGCGGCCGTGCATATTGCCTGTATGGGTTTTGAAAAACTGATTCCCAAAGCGGAACATTTATCCGTATTTCTCCGGCTGCTGGCCCGCAGTGCCACCGGGCAGCCGGTTACCACCTATTCCAGTCATTTTCACAAACCCACGCCCGGCCAGGAACTCCATGTCGTTATTGTGGACAACGGGCGTTCCGCTATCCTCGGTAAACCTGATTTCCGGAACAGCCTCAAATGTATCCGCTGTGCAGCCTGCTTCAATACCTGCCCGGTATACCGGCGCAGCGGGGGCTTCAGTTATCATACCGCGGTAGCCGGACCGATCGGCTCCATTCTCAATCCGAATTTTGATCCCAAAAAATACGCGGATCTTCTCTTTGCTTCTTCTCTCTGCGGCAGCTGCAGTAATGTATGCCCGGTAAAGATTGATATCCATGACCAGCTGTGGAAATGGAGACAGGAACTCAGCAAAGCGGGCCATGTGGGATTCATGAAAAAAATCATGATGAAAGGGATGGCCTTTGTACTGGGCCGCCCTGCACTCTACCGCTTCAGCGGAGCCACAGCCCGATGGGTTTTACGCTATATGCCTTTTCTGGGCAAACACCGGCTGAATCCCTGGTATAAAGGCCGGGAATTGCCGGAGGCGCCGAAACAGAGTTTTCGTGACTGGTATCTGCAAAACAAAAAGAAATGACAAGCCGTGATACAATACTGAATGCCATTCGCAGCAATAAACCACAGGAACTCAGCCTGCCGGTTATTGATAAGGAGGCCGCTATTACTTACCCCGATCTGTATGCGCAGTTTAAAAATGTGCTGGAAGCCATCGGGGGAGAGTGTTTTGAAGCAGGCTCAGAAGCCGCTGCCCTGGAACTGATTGCCGGTTGGGAGAAAGGGGAAACAGTAATCCAGACACTCAACAGTGTACCGGCCGGTTTGCCCGGGCGTAAAGCGGAAGAACTGGCTGAAGTGGATACGGCCATTCTGAGGGGCCTGTTAGCCGTAGCGGAAAACGGGGCAATTTGGGTTACGGAAAAAGAAATGGGTAACCGCTTGCTGCCTTTTATTGCACAGCAGCTGATTATTGTAGTAAATGAGGAGGCTATTGTACCTACGCTCCACCAGGCCTATGAAAAAATAAAAGTGGATGAAACCGGTTTCGGCGTCTTTATTGCCGGTCCCTCCAAAACAGCAGATATTGAGCAAAGTCTGGTCATCGGCGCCCATGGCCCCTGCGGAATGAAGGCGGTTGTAATCCGGAAGCATTGAAGCATCAGCTCATTAACTCCTTAATGGCTCCGTGCAGTTTCTCATTCCAGCTCAGCAGCCGGCCCAGTTTTTTCAGCAGCAGGGTAATCAGCAGCATAAAGGCAAACAGCAACAGCAACTGGTACACCGGATTCAGGTAGCGAAGCAGCCAGGTTTCAATCAGGATAACACCGTGAATATAACAGATGAGTTTGGCCGCAAAAGCATGGCTGTATCCCTGGGTGGTAAGCAAATGATGGATATGGGTTTTATCTGCCACAAAGGGGGACTGCCCCTTCCACATCCTGCCGGCAAATACACGGAGGGTATCAAATACAGGGATCAGCACAATACCGGTTATAAACAGCGGGCCATTGGGCAGGGCCGGATGTACAGCCGCTCCGTTTACCTGCATTAACCGGATACAAAGTACAGCCACTACAAAGCCAAGCACCAGCGAACCGGTATCGCCCATAAAAATCCGGGCCGGGTTGAAATTATAATACAGAAACGCAAGTATTCCTCCCGCGAGGGCAAAAGCTACGAGGGCCGTTTGGGCATCCCCGTTAAAGGTCAGGAAAAGCCCCAGCGTGATCAGACTCATGAAACCCAGTCCGCCGGCCAGCCCGTCAATACCATCTATCAGGTTGAAGGCATTGGTGATACCTGTAATAGCCAGGATGGTCAGGGTGTATTGGGCAGAGAGGGGTATTTCGTACAGGCCAAATAAGCCTTCAAATGACTGGATACGGATACCGGAAAGCGCAATCAGGAAAGAGAGCGCCAGTTGCAGGATAAATTTATACCGGGCACTGAGGTCTTTCAGGTCATCCATAATACCCAGGCCAAAAAGTACCAGCACGGATAAAAAGAAACTGATTTGTGCCGGCTCCTTACTGAAAGGAAACCAAAGAAAAAGGGACAGGCCCATACCGGCTACTATGGCAATGCCTCCCATGGTGGGAATAGGCGCGCTGTGTTCTTTCCGGGCATTGGGTTTATCGTACAACTGGTACCGGCGGATCAGGGTGATCACCGGGGGGATACAGAAAAGCGCTACCACAAAGGCAGTTACCAGTGTCAGTAAGGCATACCGGTAATCGGGTAATAATAAATCCAGTTGGAGCAGGTGGAATGGGTTTTTCATTGTATTAGGTTGTCCTGGTTGGTGGATTTACGTGTCAAATTAGAGCAGTTTTCCCATTCCGGCAATCCCTTTTTTATTGTGTTTATACGGATTCTTTTTTTTCCGGCCTTTTTTGCAGGAAAAGGCAGAAAAATCCGTGTTTTTTCCCGTTGGGGTTCCGTATTTTCCGCAAGCTGTCAGCAAAAGAAAACCCGGGAAGTCTGTACCGGTAACAAAACAGGATACTTTTCCCTTTGTTATTTTTGTCCAAATACCCATTTCATTTCATCCGCCACTCATATATTAGCCAGCCCAGTTGAATACCTGAAAGGGGTGGGCCCCCTGCGGGCCGATCTGCTCAAAAAGGAACTCGGCATTTATACTTTCGGGGATCTGCTCGGGCATTATCCTTTCCGGTTTATTGACCGGACAAAGATTACATTGGTCGAAGAGCTCAGGCCGGCCACTGATTATGCTCAGGTGGCGGGGGTCTTGCTGGAAGCCACTGTAATCGGTCAGAAAGCAGGCCGCCGGCTCGTAGCCCGGTTAAAAGATAAAACAGGGATACTGGAACTTACCTGGTTCCAGGGGATCAACTGGGTACAGAAAATGCTTGAACCCGGCCGGTCCTACCTGGTATGGGGCCGGATTGGCTTTTTCAACGGGAAGCCACAGATTGTGCATCCGGAGATGGAATTACTCCTGCCGGAGCAGCCACTGGTTAAAAACTTCCTGGAACCCGTCTATTCCACAACGGAAAAACTAAAATCCAAAGGTCTCGGGGCCAGGCAAATCGGTAAACTCACCGCTTTTCTCTGGACGCTGCTGAAGGAAAAAGATATTACTGAATTCTTGCCGGAATCGCTGCTGCAAAATCTGCATTTGCTGAACCGTTACCAGGCTCTGAAACAGATTCATTTCCCGCAAAGCGAAACAGAATACCAGGCAGCGGTAAAAAGACTCAAGTTTGAAGAGCTGTTTGTGGCCCAGTTGCGGATGAAAATGCTCTGCAGCCAGCGACACCGTTTTTCGAAGGGAGTTGTATTTGAAAAAGTGGGGGATTACTTCAATACGTTTTATAAAAATGATCTGCCCTTTGAACTCACCAATGCCCAGAAAAGAGTGATCCGGGAAATCCGGCAGGACACAGCAGGCGGCAAACAAATGAACCGTCTCCTGCAGGGAGATGTGGGAAGCGGGAAAACCATCGTGGCTGTGCTTACCATGCTGCTGGCAGTTGATAACGGATACCAGGCCTGTCTTATGGCGCCGACAGAAATTCTCGCGCAGCAACATTACCAGTCTGTCAGCAGCCTGCTGAAGAATACCGGGGTCACGGTCCGGCTCCTTACCGGATCAGTAAAGACAGCGGAACGAAGAAAAATGCTGGCGGATCTTGCTGCCGGAAACCTGCCTATTCTCCTCGGTACACATGCCGTTATTGAAGAGGCGGTACAGTTTCACCGCTTAGGACTGGTCATCATAGATGAACAGCACCGTTTTGGGGTGGAGCAGCGGGCCAGGTTATGGAAAAAAGCCGTATTGCCACCGCACGTACTGGTGATGACGGCCACCCCGATTCCCCGAACCCTGGCTATGACCGCTTACGGAGACCTGGATTACAGTGTTATTGACGAATTACCACCCGGGCGGCAACCGGTGACTACGGTTCACCGTTTAGATTCCCAGCGCAGCGGGGTGATGGATTTTATCCGGTCGGAAATTGACAAGGGGCGGCAGGTATATATCATTTTTCCCCTGATTGAGGAAAGTGATAAGCTGGATTATGAAAACCTGATGAAGGGCTATGAGAACGTAAAAGCCTATTTCCCGGAACCCCGTTACTGGATCAGCATGGTTCATGGACGACAACCTGCTGAACAGAAAGAACTAAATATGAAAAGATTTGTTGAACAGGATACACAGATCATGGTTTCCACTACCGTGATCGAAGTGGGGGTGAATGTACCCAATGCCACAGTCATGGTGATTGAAAGCGCGGAAAAATTCGGGTTGTCGCAGCTTCACCAGTTACGCGGCCGGGTAGGGAGAGGGGCCGATAAAAGCTATTGTATCCTGCTTACCGGGTCAAAACTGGGAAATGATGCCAGGGAACGTATTCAGATTATGACCAGCACCGGTAACGGGTTTGAGATAGCGGAAAAAGACCTCGAATTGCGGGGACCCGGTGAAATAGAAGGTACCCGGCAAAGCGGGGCGTTAAACTTCCGGCTGGCCAGTCTGGTCCAAGACCGGGATATCCTGGCGCTGGCAGCAGAAAAGGCGGCAGCTATCCTGGAAAAGGACCCCGACCTGCTTTCGGCAGAAAATTTGCAGTTAAAAAAACACCTGCAGGAACGAAAAGGCCCGGTTCAGTGGAGTAAAATTGCCTGATGGATTTCCTGTACGGGCTACCTGAAACAGCGGTTTCTTAACAGAAGTTTTAGAGCCTTTACCGTAAAAAATTGTTACCTTAAAGAAAAGATCTTGAAGCTGAAATTACCATTATCCATAGCCCTTGCCTTAATCTGTGCCGGTACCCTGTTTGCCCAGGGGAATATTGAATTTGTCGAGAACAAAGGCCAGTGGGATGAGCGGGTTCGTTTCCAGGGAGAAGTCAGTAACGGGATGTTTTATATCCGCAACGGGGGCTTTACAGTATTGCAGCAGCACCCCGCCGATCTGGCCAGGCTTGCCCAGCTCAAACACGGGCTGACGGCAGAAGGAAAACTGGCCACAACCGATCAGACGGTCAGGGTCCGCTCACACGCCTGGCATGTGGATTTTATAGGAGCTTCCAGTCAGCCCGCAATTATTCCCGATAAACCCCTTCCCACTTACAACAATTATTTTATTGGTAACAATCCCGCTAAATGGGCTTCCGAATGCCGGGTTTACCAGGGAATAAGTATTCAGAGCCTTTATCCGGGGATTGATCTGCGGTATTATACCGACCGGGGTACCCTGAAGTATGACATTATTGTACAGCCTGGCGCCGACCCTTCCCGGATCCGGATGAAATATGACGGGGTACAGAAACTGCAGGTCAGGAATAAAGAACTGGTCATTAGCACCTCCCTGGCCGAGTACCGTGAATCAGCCCCCTTTACCTTTCAGCCCGATATCACCGGCAGAAAAGAAATCGGTTGCCGCTATACAGTTCAGGATAATATTGTTCAGTTTGATATAAAGGAATATGACCGGAGCAAACCCCTGGTCATTGACCCCTCCATTGTATTCTGTACATTCTCCGGCAGCCGTTCGGATACCTGGGGCTTCACGGCTACCTATGGTCCCGATGAAAGTTTTTACGGAGGAGGTATCGTATTTAATACCGGTAACGGTTTCCCGGTTTCCCCCGGCGCCTTTGATAATACCTATGGCGGAGGCAGTTTTGATATTGGTATCATCAAGCTGACACCGGATGGCAGTAACCGGGTATATGCCACGTATATCGGCGGGGCGGAAAAAGAACAACCGCACAGCCTGATTGTAGATCCGCAGGGTAACCTGATCCTGGCCGGCCGTACCAATTCAACAGACTATCCCACCCGCAATAACGGAACTGCGGGCAGTACAGGTTTTGATATTGTGGTGACCAAACTCAATGCTACCGGTACCGCGCTGATCGGCTCCCGTAAAATCGGCGGCACGGGTGATGACGGGGTGAATATATCTGAAAGAAGGGGGCTCAACTCCCTTCAGCGGAATTACGGAGATGACGGCCGCAGTGAAGTGATCCTGGACAATGCTGGGAATATTTATGTGGCTTCCTCTTCCCAGTCCACCAATTTTCCGGTAACCACCGGTTGCTTCCAGGGTACATTTGGAGGCGGCTTACAGGACGGCGTATTACTCAAACTCACGCCGGATCTGAATACAATTTTGCTTTCCAGTTATCTGGGTGGCTCTGCCAACGACGCAGCTTATGTGCTTTCCCTGGATCCGGCCGGAAATATTTTTGTGGCTGGCGGTACAGAAAGTGAGGATTTGCTGGATGCTTTTCCTGCCGGGGCCCTGGGCACATCCAACCGGGGTAATATTGACGGCTTTGTGGCCGTGGTAAATAATGCAGGGACAAATGTGCTGCGGTATGCCTATGTCGGCACAAATGGTAATGACCAGATATTCGGACTGAAGTTTGACAATAACGGGTTCCCTTATATAATGGGACAGACAACGGGTACATGGCCCATACAGAATGCCACATACAATAACCCGGCCGGCAAACAATTTATCTGCAAACTGAGACCGGACCTGTCGGGGTTTGTCTATTCCACTGCCTTTGGTTCCGGAGCTTCCACCCCGAATATTTCACCCATCGCATTCCTGGTTGACCGTTGTGAAAATGTATATATCTCGGGCTGGGGCGGCTTTTTCAGTTCGGAAAATAATTTCAACAGCGCCGGAACCAATGGCCTGCCGGTAACACCCGATGCGCTGAAAAGCGTTACCGACGGAAAAGACTTTTACTTTTTTGTTTTACGCAAAGACGCGACGGCCCAGTTATTCGGCAGTTTCTTCGGAGAGAATAATCCTGTAAATACCGGCTGCGACCATGTGGATGGCGGCACCAGCCGGTTTGACCGCAACGGAAAAATCTACCAGGCGATCTGTGGAAACTGTAACCTGGGCTCAAGAGGTATATTCCCGACCACCCCCGGTTCCTGGGCACCCAATAACAGCGCCGTAGGCGGAAGTCAGTGTGATCTCACCATGCTCAAAATAGATATGAATCTCTCCGGGGTGAGAGCCGGTATCCAGTCCAGTATCAACGGGGTTCCCCGCGATACAGCCGGTTGCCAGCCTTTACGGGTTGATTTCACCGACACCGTCGCCAACGGGCTCAGTTATGAATGGTATTTTGGAGACGGTTCACCCATGGTGACAACCACCGTGCCGAATACCACCCATACCTATACGAGTAACGGTACATTCACCGTCATGCTGGTGGCCATTGATATGACGAGCTGTAACCAGCGTGATACTTCCTATATGCATATCCGGGTGGGTGACCTGATCGCTACCCCTTCTTTTAATGCGGTTAAGCTGCCCCCCTGCGGCACCTTTAACTACCGGTTTGATAATACCAGTATCGCGCCGCCCACAAGACCTTTCACCAACCAGTCATTTATCTGGGATTTCGGGGATAATTCTCCCCGCGAGGCAGCCGGAGGCGGTCCCGTATTTCATACCTATACAGGCCCCGGCACCTATACGGTAAAACTGATTTTACAGGATACGGCTTATTGTAATGCCCCCGATTCCGTCAGTTTTCCCCTGAGTGTGGCCGATAATGTAAGGGCCCTGTTTTCCACGCCGGCTACAGGCTGTATACCCTATGCCGCCAGTTTTACCAATAACTCGCTGGCCGGCCAGACCTTTTTCTGGGATTTTGATGACGGAAATACCTCCACGGCTTCCAGTCCTGTACATACGTATACAAGACCGGGTACCTATACGGTTACCCTGATCGCATTTAATCCCAATACCTGTAACCTGTCGGATACGGCCCGGTTTACCATCCAGGTACTGGCCGCACCGGTGGCCGATTTCAGTTTTGCGCCGCTGACTCCGGCTGTTAATATGCCGGTTACATTCACCAATCTTTCATCCGCGGATGCGGTTCGTTATAAATGGGAGTTCGGAGACGGGGATTCCTTACTCACTGCCTCCAGGTCTCCGTTTGATTACCAGTATAACGCCACCGGTACTTTCACTGCCTGTCTGACAGCCTATAATGAAATCGGATGCCCCAACCGGATCTGCCGGCCGGTAAGCGCCACCGTTGAACCCCTGGTGGATGTTCCCAATGCCTTTACCCCGAACAGCGGGGATATAAACAGTGTGGTTACGGTCAGAGGTTTTGGTATCGCCCGGATGCAGTTTACCATCTGGAACCGCTGGGGGCAAAAAGTATTTGAGACCAATGACCGGACAAAAGGCTGGGACGGCAAAGTGAAAGGGGTACTCCAGCCAATGGACGTATATGCGTATACACTCAGTGCAGAATTTTTTGACGGCACCAAAGTGATAAAGAAGGGTGATATTACCTTAATCAGATAAAGCAGGATTATGAAGGGCAAGTTATTCGGATTGGGAATGATACTCGCTGGCCTCTGTTCGCAGGCGCCCGCTCAGGATCTGCATTTTTCGCAGTTTATGAATGCCCCCCTGCTGACCAACCCGGCCAATACAGGATTTATACCTGACGGGGATTACCGGCTGGGAATCAACTACCGCAACCAGTGGGCTTCCGTCACCGCGTTTCCCTATAAAACCATGAGCGCTTACGGGGATGTGCAGGTGCTGCAGAATGAAGAGAATACCGGATGGCTGGGTGTCGGGGGTACCATTCTCCGTGATGTGGCCGGAAGCAGTGTACTGACCTCCACCAAAGCATATGCCTCGGTGGCCTATCACCAGATGATCGGTTCAGGCAGCCTGGTCAGCCTGGGCTTTAATGCCGGATGGGCCAATAAAAATATCAATACCAGCAACCTGAGTTTTCCCAGCCAGTGGAACGGCCAGTTTTTTGATGCCCACCAGACCGTATCGGCGCCTAAACTGGACTATAACAATATCAGCTATTTTGATATGCAGGTAGGGATGAATTATGCCTATTTCCCGGATAACCGTACCTACCTGAATGCCGGTTTCTCTGCCATGCATATCAATCAGCCCAAAGAATCTTTCTTTACCGAACAGCCGGGCATTGATAACCGGATACCGGTCAGGTATACCGGCTTTGTCAACGGCAGCTTCAAACTGAATGATATGGTGATCCTGAATCCCAATGCCTATTTTTCCCTGCAGGCAAAATCCTGGGAACTGGTGGGAGGGCTGAATGCGCATTATAATCTCTCCGGTGATGGGGAAAAAGTGCTGATGGCGGGTGCCTATTACCGGTATGGGGATGCCTTAATCCCCACTGTCGGACTGGGAATAAAGGATATCATGTTCAGTTTTTCCTATGATGCCACCACCTCCGGTCTGAAAACCTTTAATAATGCACAGGGCGCCTTTGAATTTTCCCTGGTAAAAATGGGATCTCTGGGTTCATACAAAGGAAACAAACGGGAGTCTATGTGCCCTTCTTTTAAATACTGAACCCTTTACGAATTCAGAAGGCTGACGTAACTTGCATAACGTTTCTCAACTATTTTCCATGAAAAAAGGTCTGCGTTATTTCATAGTATTGCTGCTGAGTTTTTCAGTATTGCAGCTGGATGCTCAGCGTAAAGAAAGGGAAGAAGAAAAGCCTGCGGGCTGGAACTGGAACAATGCCTTCCTCGGGTCGGGATTTAATCTTGGCTTTTCCAACGGGTTTATTATCGGGCTGAATCCGGAATTCGGCTACAGTATCAGTGAAGTCATTGATGCAGGTGTGGCCATCAACCTGAACTATATCACCCAGCGTTACCGCTATGCCAACAGTACGGTCCGTTACCTTGCGCTCGGAGGCGGCCCTTTCCTGCGTATCTGGCCCGTGAGTCAGTTTTTTGTCGGCGGACAGTTTGAGTACAACCGGATTTCCCTCAGTGAAAAAACCAATGGCAGTGTGATCAGCCGGGCAACAGCTGAAGCGCCCAGCCTGCTGGTGGGCATTGGTTATGGCACCCGCCGGATTGGCCAGGGACAATTCTATACCAGTATCATGATTGATGCGATGAACGATCTTAACTCTCCTTACCGCGATGAGTTTGGCCGGGTATTACCGGTATTCCGCACCGGTTTCAGTTTTTATTTTGGCCGGAAAGGCAAAAAGGATTAATCAGCTGCCGGGATAAGAAACAGTTCTTCCGGCTCCTTTATAAAGTGAATACGCCGAATGGCTTCCTCATACAGGAAGCCTTCTTCTTTCATGCGCTCTATATGCCGGTACAGGTCATCATAAAAGCCGTCTGTATTCAGAATATAAATCTGTTTGTCATGGATGGTCAGCTGGTTCCAGGTGACAATTTCAAAAAGTTCGTCCAGTGTCCCGAATCCGCCCGGCATAACAAGCGCCGCATCGGAAATACTGTAGATTCTTTTTTTTCTTTCATGCATATCATCGCAGATCTGCAGTTCGGTGATGCCCCGGTGCTGCACTTCCCATTCCAGCAGCAGCTTCGGGATGATGCCGGTAACCCGGCCCCCCTCCGCCATCACACTGTCGGCGATAATACCCATCAGTCCCGCGCTTCCGCCTCCATAAACCAGCCGGATACCCTGCCGGGCCAAAAGGCTGCCCAGGGTACGGGCATGGGCAGCAAACAGAGGATTCTTACCATTTTTGGAACCGCAGAAGACAGCCAGTGATTGTAATGCCATACCTGTATATTACCGCAAAGGGATAACAAATTTATGTATCTTCAAAATTCATAATTGTCTAATTTGCAACGCTGATTGACTAACCGAAACCAACCCGCATGACTCCCGTTGTTCTCTTTTCCTTTGTGATCGGCTATTTCCTGCTCCTGCTGGGTGTAGCCTGGTATACGTCCCGTAATTCTGATAATGAATCTTTTTTTATCGGAAACCGTAACAGTAACTGGATGCTGGTGGCCTTCGGGATGATCGGCACCAGTCTTTCGGGGGTTACTTTCGTGAGTGTACCGGGCGGCGTGGGCAGCGGAAATTTTTTCTATTACCAGGTCGTGCTGGGTTACCTGCTCGGTTATATGGTCATCGCCTTTGTGCTGATACCGCTTTATTACCGGATGAACCTGACCAGCATCTACACCTATCTCGAAAAACGGTTTGGTATCAATGCCCATAAAGCCGGCGCTTTCTTTTTTATCCTTTCCCGTACAGTGGGAGCCACCGCCCGGCTTTACCTTGTGATCAGTGTATTGCAGACCTTTATCTTCCGGGAAATGGGGATTCCCTTTGCCGCCACTGCCCTGGTGATCCTGGTGCTTATCCTGTTGTATACATTTGAAGGAGGGGTGAAAACAATTATTTATACCGACACGCTTCAGACTACCGGTATGCTGGTGGGACTGGTGGCCTGTATCCTGGTTATTGTTAAAACCCTGGGTACAGATTTCGGCGGAGCGCTCAGTATGATGGCTGATAAAGGCTATACACAGATCTTCAATTGGGAAGTCAATTCAGGCTCTTTTGCCCTCAAGCATATCATCGGGGGTATGTTTATAGCCATTGCCATGACGGGTCTTGACCAGGAAATGATGCAAAAGAATATCAGTGTGAAAACCCTGCGGGATTCCCAGAAAAATATCATGACATTTACCGCGGTACTCATGGTGGTTAATTTTCTCTTCCTGGTACTGGGCGGCGTGCTGTATCTCTATGCCGCCGAAAAAGGAATCAGCGTGCCCCCGGATGATCTTTTCCCGACCATCGCCCTCAGCGATACCTTCAGCGGACTCATCGGGGTAATCTTTATTATTGCGCTGATTTCCGCACTCTTCCCCTCCGTGGATGGCGCGATCACATCCCTGACTTCCTGTTTTTGTATTGATATACTGGGCATCAATAAAAGTGCCGGCACGGAAAAGGAAAAGAAAAGAACCCGGCTGAAAGTGCATTTCACTTTTGCCGCTATATTCTTCCTGATGGTGCTGCTTTTTAAATGGATAAACGACAAGCTGATCATAGACTTTATCCTGAAATTTGCCGGCGTCACGTATGGTCCGCTGCTCGGTCTTTTCTCCTTTGGTATCCTGACCCGGCGTCAGCTGAATGACCGGCTGATCTGGGTGGCCTGTATCATTGCGCCCCTGCTCGCTCTTACAGTGGATATGCTGAGCAATCCTGCCTGGTACGAAGCCAAACTGCATGTTTCTATGCCCTGGCTGAAAGCGTGGTCTGCCGCTACCTTCGGTGACTACCGGATCGGAAATGAGCTTATCCTGATAAACGGACTCTTTACATTTGCGGGCCTATGGCTGATTTCACGGCCCGGAAATCCGTCAAAGGGCAAGCTCGCTGCGGTATGATTAACTTTGCCAAAAACCTGGTTTAATGGAACTGGTCAATCCCCTGGCAGAGAGCTACGCGGCGAAATATTCCTCCGGGGAAACACCCCTGCTGCGCGAACTGGCTGCCTGGACCCGGCAGAACCATCCCGAACAACATATGCTCAGCGGTACGGTCCAGGGCCGTTTCCTTTCCCTGGTGAGTCATATGCTTCGCCCTGCCCGGATTCTGGAAATTGGCACTTTTACCGGTTACAGCGCGCTTTGCCTGGCCGAAGGACTGGCGCCGGAGGGTTTGCTGCATACCATAGAATTAAGAGAGGCCGATGCAACTGTTGCCCGGTCTTTTTTCGACCGGTCAGATAAAGGCGGCCAGATACTATTACATACAGGGAATGCGTTAGATATTCTTCCGGGACTGGAGGAGACCTGGGACCTGGTGTTTATAGATGCAGACAAGCCTGCTTATATTGATTATTTTAACCTCGTTTTCCCCCGTTTGCGGCAAAACGGGTTTATATTAGCTGATAATGTGTTATTTCACGGGCAGGTGCTGCAGGAAACGATTAAAGGAAAAAGTGCCAGGGGAATCCAGGCTTTTAATGATTTTATCCGGACGTATCCCGGAATTGAAACAACACTACTCACGATCCGCGACGGGTTGTACCTGATCCGGAAAAGTTAAACGGAGAAAGAGCACATGAAAAAACTATTTCTGTTTATATTGATTGGCGGTTCTTTGGCAGTAAGGGCCCAGCAATCGGAAAAAATACTCCGGTATATTGAGACCTATAAAGACCTGGCCATTGCAGAGATGCAGCGTACCGGGGTGCCGGCTTCCGTCAAACTGGCCCAGGGTATTCATGAAACCCAGGCCGGTACCAGTGTGCTCGTACTGAAATCAAACAATCACTTTGGGATTAAATGCAAAACAGGCTGGACCGGTGAAACGGTTTCGCATGATGATGACGCAAGAGGAGAGTGTTTCCGCAAGTACCAGAGCGCCGAAGCTTCTTACCGGGATCATTCCGATTTTCTGAAAAACAGCAAACGGTATGCATCCCTTTTCACACTGGCCCCCACCGATTATACAGGCTGGGCCGAAGGGCTTAAAAAAGCGGGTTATGCCACAAATCCCAGGTATATTCAGGCTCTGGTAAAACTGATTGAAGAGTATAACTTGCAGCAATATACCCTGCAGGCGCTGAACGGGCCGCAACAAGCTGACAGCGCGGGAACAGATCAAAACACGGAACAATAAACCCCTGCGCTGATTATTTTGATAAAATTCCGGATATGCCAGTAATTAAAGTCCACGATAAATCATTTGATATTTATCTCCCAGAAGAAAGCATCCAGCAACGGATTAAAGAAATGGCCGCGCTGATCAATGCGGATTATGCAGGTAAAAAACCCCTGTTTATCGCGATACTCAACGGTTCGTTTATGTTCGCGGCCGACCTGTTCAAACACCTGACGATTGACGCGGAAATCAGTTTTATAAAACTGGCCTCCTACAAGGGAATGAAATCAACCGGTAATGTGGTAACATCCATCGGACTGGAAGTGGATATCTTCGGGAGAGAGGTGATTATCCTGGAAGATATTGTGGACACCGGAAAAACGCTGCACCATTTTCTGCCCAAACTCACACACCAGCAGCCTTTGTCCCTTAAAATCGCCACCCTGCTGCATAAGTCGGAAGCAACCGTCTTCCCGTTGAATCCGGATTATGTAGGCTTTGATATTCCCAACAAATTTGTAGTGGGGTACGGACTGGATTATGACGGACTGGGCAGGAACCTGAAAGAGATCTACCAGGTCATATAATACCGGCCGGTTGAATCCGGCTGCAGCTAAACAGAAAGAATATTCTCAGGGCTGTACTATATATAACCGTTTGCCTGCTTATTTCACCCCTTACCCGCGGACAGGAATATTATGTCAGGGGAGAGGTAAAGGATGAAGCAGGAAATGTATTGCAGAATGTAATCATTAAGCAGTACAATACCGGTTATATTTACCGCACCGGCGTAAACGGAACCTTTGGGATCAGCTCCCGTCAGCCGGCAGACAGTTTCAGTTTTACCCTCGACGGCTACAGTCCTGTAAAAATGCTCGTACATGCTGATCAGTATGTGCGGGTTAAAATGCGCCCCACCCGTACCGGCAACAGCCACCTCCCGCGAAACCGCCTTTCTTCCTTTACCCGGGACCTGGGCCGTGAAGAGCAAAAAGCCTGGTTTACGGGTGATGAAACCTATGCCAGCCTGGTGGAAAACCGTTTCCTGAGTGCCCGTCAGTTTCCGGCAACCGGTATGTCGCTCAATGTTGACCGGGCCTCGTACAGCAATATCCGTCGCTTTATTACCATGAACTCCCAGGTGCCGCCCGACGCGGTACGGGCGGAAGAGATGCTGAATTATTTCAATCTCAACTATGACCCGCCGGCCGGTAACGATATGTTTTTGCTGAATACCACGCTTACGCAATGCCCCTGGAATCCGGCCAACCAGTTAATGTATATCAATATGTCGGCCCGTAAGCTGAACCTGGATACACTGCCGCCCTGTAATCTTGTCTTTCTTATTGATGTATCCGGGTCTATGGATATGCCCAACCGCCTGCCCTTGCTGCAATCGGCCTTCCGGCTGCTGGTGCATAATCTGCGGGAAAAAGATTCGGTGGCCATCGTGGTATACGGAGGCATTACCGGCATCTTACTGAGCCCGACCAGCGGAGCAGAGAAGGATAAGATTATGAAGGTGATTGATGAATTAATACCCGGCGGATCCACTCCGGGTGAAGCGGGAATAAAACTGGCTTACCAGGTGGCCCGGCGGCATTTTATAAAGGGCGGAAATAACCGGGTGATTCTGGCTACGGACGGGGATTTTAATGTGGGATTAAAGACTGATGCCGAACTGGAGGAAATGATCAGTGTCCACCGCGAATCGGGAGTATACCTGACCTGTCTGGGGGTGGGTATGGGTAATTTCAAGGATTCAAAAATTCATTTGCTGGCGGAAAGGGGCAACGGGAACTATGCCTATATAGATAATTTCAGGGAAGCCGAAAAAGTTCTTTTGCAGGAATTCACCCAGACCCTGTATTCGGTGGCCGACGATGTGTACATGCATGTAACCTTTAATCCTTCGCTGGTAAAACAATACCGCCTCATCGGGTTTGACAATAAGGTTGGGGCCATACGCGATACCGCAGCAGTGATGGAAGGAGGAGAAATCGGTTCCGGTCATGCCCTGATGGCTATGTTTGAACTGGAGCCCACCGAACAGAACCGGCAGGCTGTGGCCGACAGTCAGTATGCCGGCCAGGTGGCGGAAGTAAAAATTCAATACCGTTTACCCGGTGATACCCTTCTCCGGTATTATACCAAACCGGCTGCATTCGCTTACAAACCTTTTGCCTCGCTGCAGAAATGTTATCATTTCTCGGCAGCGGTGGCGCTCTTTGGTTCCCTGCTCCGCCATTCTCCGCATACACGCAACAGCAACTGGACCGATATCAGCCTGCTGGCTGAGCCGGCCGCCGCTTCATCCGGAGATCTGCTGCAGAGAGAATTTCTGAACCTGGTGGAAAAAGCCAGGTTACTGTATACAAAAAACAAGAAGAAAAAATAAAACACGGATTGCTGAAGACAGGAACCCGCTTTCCTGTTAACAGCAGCAGATATGAGGTGCTGTCAGGAGAAAAGTTCCTTCAGTTTGTCAAAAAAGTTCCGGTCGCTTTTTTCGGGGTGAGGTTTGAAGTTCGGCGATTGCCCCAGCTTTTCCAGCATTGATTTTTCCTCCGCACTCAGGTGCTGCGGGGTCCATACATTCACCTGTATCAGCTGGTCTCCTTTTTCATAGGAATTTACAGCAGGAAAACCTTTTCCCTTGAGCCGGAAAATACGGCCACTCTGGGTGCCGGCCGGAATTTTGATCTTGGCACGTCCGTCAATCGTGGGTACTTCCACCTGGGTGCCGAATACCGCATCCGGGAAGGACAGGTGAAGTTCATAGGCCACATTCAGCCCTTCACGGAATAATTCTTTATGCTGTTCTTCTTCAATCAGAATAATCAGGTCGCCCGGCATACCGCCTCTTTCCCCTGCATTCCCCTTGCCGCTCACATTCATCTGCATGCCTTCCTGCACACCGGCCGGAATATCAATACTCACCGTTTCTTCCCCGTATACCCGGCCTTCTCCTTTGCAGGAGCCGCATTTCGCCGTTACCGTGGTGCCTTCTCCGTTACAGGACGGGCAGGTGGTCACTGTCTGCATCTGGCCCAGGAAAGTATTCTGAACCCTGCGAACCTGTCCGCTGCCGCCACAGGTGCTGCAGGTTTGTACACTGCCTTTGTCTTTAGCCCCGCTGCCGCTGCAATGGCTGCAGGTTACATGTTTTTTAACCTTGATGTTTTTGGTAACGCCTTTGGCAATTTCCTCGTAATTGAGTTTGATTTTTACCCGCAGGTTACTTCCGCGTACACCCCGGCTTTTTTGTCCGCGGCCGCCGCCCCGGCCCTGTCCGCCAAAGAAACTGCCAAACAGATCATCGCCGAAAATATCTCCGAACTGACTGAAGATATCATCCATATTCATCCCGCCGCCGCTGAAGCCACCCCGGCCATTGCCGCTCAGTCCCGCATGTCCATACCGGTCATACTGCGCTTTTTTATCCGCATCACTCAGCACTTCATAGGCCTCCGCCGCTTCCTTAAATTTCTCTTCCGCCGCCTTATCTCCCGGGTTACGGTCAGGATGGTATTGCATCGCCACTTTACGGTAAGCCTTTTTAATCTCATCCGCAGAGGCGCTTTTTGTGACACCCAGGATTTCGTAAAAATCTCTTTTCGACATGGAACTTGTTGACAGGTTGCAGAATAAATTATTTCCCTACCACCACTTTGGCGTGACGGATGATTTTATCATTAAGGTAATACCCTTTCACCACTTCATCCACTACTTTTCCTTTCAGCTCTTCGGAAGGAGCAGGTATTTCCGTGATGGCCTCATGCAGATCCGGGTTAAAGTCCTCCCCGGTGGTGGCCATGACTTTAAGTCCACGGGCCTGCAGACTGCTGCGAAGTTTATTAAAAACCAGTAATACCCCTTCCCGGATGGCGGCCGCATCCCCGCTGCTTTCCACCTGTTTCTGCGCCCGGTCACAATCATCCAGCACGTCCAGCAAACTGCTGATGACATCCCGCCCGGCTGTCTGAATCAGCTCAATACGCTCTTTGGCATTCCGCCGTCTGAAATTGTCAAATTCAGCCGCGAGGCGAAGATATTTGTCATTGGCTTCATCCAGGGCCGATTGCAGTTTCTCTGCGGCATCCTCTTCGTTTACCGGTTCATTCAGCCCGGTACTGCCGCTGATGCTTTCATCCGCATTAATATTCATGCTGTTCTCATCCCCGTTTACCGGGACCTCCTGTTCTTTTTTTTCTGCTGCCATTTTTTGCAAATTGTGTGCAAAGGTACGATTGTCAAGAATACTGCCAACCCGGTTTAAAGGGACAAATTGGCTGTATAAACCGGGTTCCGCAGCCTGAAAGTCAGCAGGTTCAGCCAGCTTTATGACAGCCTGTTCCTTCCCGGCATGGGGCGCTTTCCTTACCTTTGGCCCCCATGTATAAAGTATTTCTGCGTAAAAAAATTGCCCCCCGGGTTGCCAACGGACACCCCTGGATTTTTGCCAATGAGGTGGAGAAGACGGAAGGGAATCCGGAGGCGGGTGCGGTTGTCTCCGTATTTGCTCATGATTATAAATTCATTGGGCAGGGCTATTTTAATCCCCGTTCACAGATCCTGGTCCGGTTACTCTCCCGGAAAAAGAACGATACCATCAATGAACAGTGGTTTCTTGAAAAAATAAAGGAATGCTGGGACTACCGCTGCAAAATCGGCTACACGGAAAATTGCCGGCTTGTATTCGGTGAGGCCGACGGACTCCCCCAGCTGATCATTGATAAATTCAATGATTATTTCGTGATACAGACCCTGGCCCTGGGAATGGATGTATGGAAGCCTGCCCTGGTAAAGGCACTGGAAACAATATTCAGTCCCAAAGGAATTTATGAACGCAATGACGTTCCTGTCAGGGAACTGGAAGGTCTTCCCCAGCAAAAAGGATTTTTATCGGCCCCATTTGATACGCAGATTGTAATCAATGAAAACGGGTTAAGATTTCATGTTGACCTGGAAAATGGCCAGAAAACAGGCTATTTTCTGGATCAGCAGGATAACCGGAGAGCCATACAGCATATTGCCAAAGGGGCGGATGTGCTTGGCGCCTTTACCTATACGGGCACCTTCGAAATACATGCAGCTTATTACGGAGCCCGGTCAGTACTGGGACTTGATATCTCCGCCTCCGCGGTGGCACAGGCCAACCGCAATGCGGAACTGAACGGCCTGGCCGACCGCTGCCGTTTTGAAGCCGCCAATGCTTTTGATGTACTGAAACAATGGGGTAAAGACGGCCGCCAGTACGACGTGGTGATGCTGGATCCACCCGCCTTTACAAAAAGCCGGGAAACCATTCAGAAAGCCATTACCGGTTATAAAGAAATCAACCTGCGGGGTATGAAACTGGTAAAACCGGGCGGCTTTCTCGTTACGTCTTCCTGCACCAACCTGGTAAACCCGGAACTTTTTCTTGAAATCATTTCCCTGGCAGCCAAAGATGCCCGCCGTCGTATCCGGCAGGTTCATTTTCAGACACAGTCGCCGGATCATCCCATTATTTGGGGACAGGAGAATACCCAATACCTGAAATTCCTGATTGTGCAGGTGCAGTAAAAAAGATGGAAAAAGGGAATTAACGGGAAACCTGGAACTTACCGGACTCTATGATTTTTCCGGAATTGTCAAGCAGGTGGTAGATATACATACCGCGGGTATAATCATTCAGATTGAGATTGAATTTCTGCGGCAGGTTCTGTGTTTCATACATTTTTTTACCCAGTACACCGTTGTACACCTGTAAGGTCAGCCCCCGGCGGTAATTATCCTGCAAATCAAAAGTGATATAGGTCGTAGCCGGGTTGGGATATAGCTTAACGATCCGGTCAGACTCCGGCAAACCGCTTCGCCCGATGCTCTGCGCAGAGCCCATCAGTGCTGAAAAAAGGCAAATGAGTAATATGGGTAAAACTCGTCTCAACGAAACAAATTTACTTTTATTATACTAAAAGTAGCCCCTTTTTTTGATAAACCTATCGTAAAACTACGGGTGGAAAGTACGCGTTATAAATCAATGATTTATAACGCGTTTGCGCACACTATCTGCAAAAATTTAACGAAGTCCGTTCAGGGTCTCATTAATCTTGTCAAAGTCGGGTATATCCCCGGCACTTTCCAGTACCTCAGCATACCGGATGATCCCTTCTTTGTCAATTACAAAAGCGGAACGTTTTGAAACCCCTTTCATGTTCAGGATCCAGTCCTGGTAAATTGTTCCGTATAAGGAAGACACTTCTTTATTGAAATCACTAAGCAGGGGAAAGTTCAGCTGCTGTTCTTCCCGGAACCGGGCCAGCGTAAAAACGGAATCCACGGAAATGCCAAAGACCTTTGCCTGCGCATTATTATAGATGCTGATGGAATCCCGGACGCTGCAGAGTTCTTTGGTGCAGACACTGGTAAATGCCTGCGGGAAGAAAAGCAATAAAACAGGATGCCCTTTCTGTTCAGAGAGCTTAACCGGATTCTTTTCGTGGTCAAACAGGGTGAAATCGGGGGCTTGCTGCCCGGTGGTGATAGCCATAATGAATATGTTTCTGAGTTAAACAAAGAAGCAGCCGGAAAGTTCTGTACTGGTCAGAACCGGGGGCAAAGCAGGTAGCCTTCATTTCTGCGGAGAAAGCCGGAATAGGTGACCGACATTTCAAACCCTCCTCTTCCGTAACTGGAAGGTCTGAGTTTTGATATATTGACATCATAACTGAAAGCAACGGAAAAGGGAGGATAATCCAGTTTGAGTACGGGTACCAGGGCATCATTCCAGCGCAGAAAGGCGCCCCCGTGAAGGGTATAGGCCGGCTTATCCGGGTCTTCTCCCAGTTTAATGCCATAAAGGGTGCCCAAAAGGGTTTCTGTATGCCCCCCCTGCCGGGAATGGTCACCCTGTAAAGTCAGGTACGCATAATCGGATACGCCTAACCGTAAGCCGCCGGAAAAGACCCACTTGGGGTGCAGCCCGATCTGGTTATTCCGGTAAAAGGAAGCAGTGGGCCGGTTGAAATGATGATAGGCCACACCGATATAAAAATTATTCTCCGGCTGGTAATTGAGATTGGAATTATAACTCAGCCCCACACTTCCGTCGAGGTAATTATAACGGTTATTGAGCAGGTTTTCGCCCAGCCCGCCGTTTTCATACTGGCTGTTGGTGGTCATCTTGCCGGGATCAAAATACCGCTGCACCCAGCCCCCCATAAAACCGAGTGAAAGGTAACGGTTACGCTCCGCGCTGAGTGATTTATGATAATTGAGTGCAGGCAGCATATGCACCGAAGTCCATCCGATCGTGCCCGCCCTGTCATACAAAGCCTGCAGGCCAAGCGTGACAAAATCATTTTGTTTCCCCACAGGCATTTTATATTCCGCATTCACCGAACCTGTGCGGTACGCATCCGTCACACTGTTCCACTGGTCGCGGTAAACAGCCTGTACCCTCACATCGCCGGTGAATATTCCCGCCAGGGAGGGATTCCGCCAGAGCGGGGCTTCAAAAAACTGTGAAAAATGCACATCCTGTCCCGCTGTAAACAGGGGCCCTGCCAGCAGAAGAATAAACACGTATATCGTAAACCGCGTCGGCATCTTTTTTAAAGTATTAAAGCCACATTACCGTTTAACCGGATCAGTTCCCCGTTGGCGCAAAAAACCTCCGCCTGGTATACATACACATCTGCTTTGGGGTCCTGTCCTTTATAACGGCCATTCCAGCCTGTCAGCGGATCATTTACCGGAAAATCCCTTCTCTCAAACACCACTTCACCCCAGCGGTTGAAGATCCGCAACAGTTTTACGCGCTCCAGTCCTCTGCCCCTTGGATAAAACACATCATTGCTGCCATCCCCGTTGGGTGAAAAAGTATTGGGGATAAACAGGTTTCCGTTTCCGCACAATACCCGGATAAATATTCTTCCTGTATTACTGCAACCGTTGTCATCCGTAAAATAAACCTGGTAGCCGGTATTAAACTGCGGGTCCGCATCCGGTGTGGCACAATTGGCGCAACTGAGACCGGAAGACGGTGACCATATCCAGCTGCTGGTATTGGGGGAATAGACAGCCGGGATAGTGACCGGATTGCCGGCCGTTACCGTCAGTTCCGCCGGCATGCTGACCACCGGAAGGGGATTCACGCGTATGGTCTGCAAGGTCGTATCCCGGCAACCACTGCTGTTGGTCGCGATGGCTGTGGCCGTGAAAGTGCCGGCTGTAGTATAAGTCTGGCGGGGCGGATCCTGTAAGCCGGAGCTGTTACCGTTGGGGAAAGTCCATTGCCAGCTAACGGCTGAAGTGTCTGGCCGGATAAAGATTCCGGTGTGCTGAATTGAGTTATTGATACAAATCACCGAATCTCCGCTGATATCAATCAACGGCCGGTAGATCACTTTCACCACGGCCGGTTTCTGCAGGGTATCCCTGCAACCACTTTGTGTCTGTACGGCCAGCTGTACAGTAAAAATTCCCTGTGTGGTATACAAATGAGATGGCTCCTGCAGGGTAGAGCTGCCGCCATCTCCAAAATCCCAGCTGTACTGGATAATAGGATCGTTGAACGTGGTGGAGTCGGTGAACTGAACGGTGCCGGCATCACAGAAAAAAGCCGTATCCACGCCAAAATTGGCCCGTGCCCCTCTTACCAGTAAGGTATCTGTTCCTTCCAGCGGTATAATACATCCGGATGGATCTTCCAGGATCACTTTGGGTACAAAATTTCCAAAATTGGTATAGATATGGGTGGCGCTTGGTGTGGTTGTGGTCTGTGTATTGCCATCCCCGAAATCCCAGAAATAAGAGGCCATGGGACCCTGGGTCTGCGCGTTCATATTCAAGGTAAGCGGACTGCAACCGGCAATGGGGGTATAGTCCAGTATGGAGCCCGATGTATCATATACCCGTACATTTCTGATCACGGAGTCCATACAGCCTCCCGGACTGGTAACGACCAGTTTTACAGGGTAAACACCGGGTGAAGAAAAATAGTGAACCGGGTTGGGCAGCGTGGATATACCCTGGCCCGGGCCAAAATCCCAGTGCAGGGAAGTGAAGAAAACCGATGTATTGGTAAACTGCACTTCAAGCGGTGTACAGGAAGTGATGGAGTCACTCATGGTGAAACCAGGCACCGGTAATGCCACCCGGATATACTGGGTGCGGGTGACAGAGTCTGCGCAGCCATAGGCATCCGTAACCCTGAGCCTGATGGTATATTGTCCTGCGGCGGCATAACTGTGTGTGGGATTGTCCAGCAGGGACGTATTCCCGTCTCCGAAATCCCAGGTACTGCTCATGCCCGCCGGTAAGGATGTGTTGGTGAATTGTAAAACGGCCCCCGGGCAGGTGAGGGTATCCACCACAAAATCGGGAACCGGATCTGTGGTAATAACCAGGTCATTCCGGGTCAGGCTGTCCCGGCAGCCACTGGCATCTGTTATGACCAGTTTTACCGTGAATGTTCCGGTAGTTGCATAGGTATGTTCAAAGGGAGGGGCTGTGAATTGCTGAACCGTGCCATCCCCGAAATCCCATTGCCAGCTGACAATATTGTTCTGTCCGTCGGTGGTAGACAGATCGGTAAACCCGGTGCGTAACCCGCTGCAGCCTGCTGTATTGCTGGCGGAAAAATTGGCTATGGGACCATTTATCCGGATATAATTGGGTCTTACCAGGGTATTGGTACAACCGTTGCGGTCAGTTATCCGGAGGGAGACAGTATAAGTGCCGCTGTTCGGGTAGATATGAGCGATAGCCGGATTCAGGCCCGCTACGGCAAATCCATCGCCAAAGTCCCAGTAATAATCAGTGATATTGGCCGCATTAAATCCGGATGAAGTGAAATTCACCAGCGCTTCTTTACAAAGTACGGTCTGGTCGGCGCTGAAATTGGCGGTTTCATCCATCGCCTGTACGGTTACAAGAGAGGTATCTGAGCAGGCGCCATTGGTAACCACCAGTCTTACGGTGTAGGTGCCCAGTCCGGGAAATATATGTGCCGGATTCTGCACATTCAGCAGCAGGGGGCTGCCATCTCCGAAATCCCATTCCCAGGTAAGGGCGCCGATGGAATAATCATTAAAAGTGAAACGCCGCCTGTTGCCGCAATCGGCCGTAGGGGTGAAACGGGCAATGGGCGGATCCACATATACGAGGTTGGTAATGGTTAGGGTATCGGGACAGCCGTTGTTGGTGGCGATCAGCTGTACATCAAAATACCCGGTATCACTGTAATTATGTGTGGGGTTTTCCAGTGTGGAAGTGGAGCCGTCTCCGAAATCCCAGAGCCATTCATCTGCCGGAGCGGCCAGGCTGGTGAACTGAACCGGCTGACGGGAGCAAACCGGACTGGGTACGGCGGTAAAATTGGTGACGGGTTTGGTACCTACCCGTATAGCAGCCGGCAGGGTTAAGGTATCCCTGCAGCCGGTACTGGTACTGATGATCAGTCTTACGGTATAGGTTCCCTGGACGGTATAGGTATGAACCGGATTGGATACAAAGGCACTGCCTCCGTCGCCGAAATCCCATTCCCAGGAAGTAACTGCATCCAGGGTATTTACCACGGGATTGAAGGCTTTGGTAAAGGGAATACAGCCCCTGTCGGGTAAGCCGGGTACACTCATAATCGCCCGGCGGATGCGGACAAAATCTGTTTGAATTAACGTATCTGTACAACCGGAGGCGTTGGTAACAATCAGGGTTACGGTATAATTACCGTAATTGGTGTACGTATGAACAGGGTTCTGCGCGATGGAGGTATTGCCGTCGCCGAAATCCCATTGCCAGCTTACCGGTCCACCTGTTGTATTATCCTGAAAATTCACTGTAAGGGGCGGCTGGCAACTGATCCGCTGCGGGGCAGAAAATGCGGCAGCCGGTCGGGGATTAACCGTGATGGTATGAAAAGCTGAATCGGTACAAAGGCTGTACACATTCACCATTTTTACTGTGTACGTGCCCGGGGCCGCATAGGCATGAGAGGTGGTATTGCCGGTACCCGTATTGCCATCGCCGAAATCCCAGGCTGTACTCATGGCAGCAAGCGAGGATGTATTTACAAAAGAAGCCGGCTCATTAATACAGACCGCCGGCGGGTAGGTAAAATCAGTTACAATACCCCCGATCTGCAGGGGACTGAAACGAAACGTATCCTGGCATCCGGCTGTACTGGAAGTTACCAGTGTTACCGTGTATGAACCATTTGCGGTATACGCATGAACAGGATCCTGGGCGGTGGATGTATTTCCGTCTCCGAAATCCCACTGGTAACTCAGTACCGGCGGACCCGTTGACGTATTGGTGAAACTGATGGAAGCAGGTGCGCTGCAAACAGTGGGTGCGCTTTGTGTGAATCCGGCCCGGACTCCGCTGGTAACAGTAATATAAGCCGGCCGGCTCACCGTGCGCGTACAGCCTTTATCGTTGGTAACACGAAGCGTAACATTATACACGCCCGCATTGGTGTAGGTAACAAGCGGATTTTGCTGATTGGAAGTTACTCCGTTACCAAAATCCCAGTCCCAGCTTACATTGGTATTTCCTGCTCCGGCAACGGATAAGTCAGTCAGTTGTACCCGGAGCGGAAAACATCCGCTGGTAATACTGGCGGAAAAATCCACCGTTGGCGGTTCATAAACCGTTATATAATTTGTACGTACAAGGCTGTTGCTGCCACCTGCATTGGTAACCGTCAGGGTGACGGTATAGGTGCCGGGTGTAAAATAGGTGGCTACCGGGTTTTGAAGCGTGGAGGTATTGCCGTTCCCGAAATTCCAGTTCCACGCGGTGGCTCCGCCGGTTGAAAGATCCTGGAAATTTACAATCAGGGGTGAACAACCAGCCAGTGGGGCCGCTGTAAAATTTGCTGTTGGCTGGGCATAACTGAAATAGCCGGCTGTCAGAAGACAGAAAAGCAGGAGGTTTCTGGCCGGGATATGGTTTAACAGGTGCTTCAACAGGTAACTGGTTTATAAGCCGGGAACGGGATAACAGCAAAAATTATTCCTCTGTTCCAATCGGCCAATTATTTTTTTCAATTCTCGTAGTGCCGGTTTCCTGTTATGACAGGGCGCCGGCCGGTTTGTTTAAAAAGGAAACGGAAAGAAAAGGACAAAAGCGGCTTAGTCTTTATCCAGCCGCAGGATTTTTGAATCGGAACCAGCGGATTGGCCGGCCTCCACATAGGTCCAGCTGTTCCGGGTTATCAGCCAGGTGCCGTTTAAATGGGACACAGGCGCGGCAGAAGCCGGGAAATTTGCCTGCATGGTCATGGCAGCCGCATTTCCTTCCCAGGTGCCGCTTTGTTCAGTGATGCCGTTTTTAATGGCATCTACTGTACGGTTGGTATAAAATTTAAAACGGTAAGTGCTGAAATCGCTGGTGAGGGTTGTGCCGTTGAGTACAAAATTGCTGACCCTCCATTGCCCGTCGGCCATAGCCCGCACCACCAGGTCTTCCTGGGCATTTTGTATGGCTTTTTTACAGCCGGACAGGAGTATAAGTAAAAAAAGAAAAGGAATGGATATCAGTCGTTTCATATTTCCGGTTAACTGTACACAAAATAGGAAGAATCAACCGCTTCCACAACCCGGATTTCTCCTTTATTTAAGGAGGGATTAACAAGGGGACTAACGTAATTCGGGTGAGATATATTAATTTCATGCGTACTTAACCATTATCAGTGAAAAAGTTATTCCTGCTGACTGCCATTCTCTTTATTTCCCTCAATCAGATTTTTGCGCAGGATCCGGCCGCTTTATTGGAACAATGGGACAAAAAAGCCCCCCTGGAGAAAGTATGGCTTCACCTCGACAGGGAAAATTATGTGGCGGGTGAAACCGCCTGGTTTAAAGCCTATCTCTTTTCGGATTACAGACCCGATACGTTAAGCAGTGTGCTTTATGTGGAATTGATTGGTGAGAATGACAAACTGATCAGCCGGGGTGTTTTCCCGGTGCTTATCGGTGCAGCCTGGGGACAGGTTGAAATACCGGACACGCTGCAAACGGGAGTATACCTGCTCAGGGCCTATACGCCTACGATGCTCAATAATGGGGTGGAATATATTTTTTGCAAGCGCATCAGTCTGCAGGGCCGGAAAACAACCGGTGTGAAAGCTGCCCTTACAGAAAATAAGCTGTTGGTTGATTTTTTCCCCGAAGGAGGCAATTTAATTACCGGTTTGAATAATACCATTGCCTTTAAAGCCACTGATGCTGCTGGCAGACCGGTGGATATCAGCGGCCGGGTAGTGAACAGTCGTGGAGAACAAATAGCCATACTGAACAGTTACCACGACGGGATGGGCCTTTTTGAAATAAACCCGGTAATAGGGGAGACCTATACCGCCAGGTTCTCCGGAAAATTTGAAGGGCAGCAGAAAACACTTCCCCTGTCTCAGGAGAAAGGAGTCGTTTTAGCCATGATTCCGCATCCGCAGGGAGCCTTTTTTGAAATCCGGCACCGGCAGGATGATCCGCAGCTCAGGCCATCTTATATGATTGGTCAGATGCAGCACCGTGTTGTGTTTCGTCAGGAACTCAATCCGGCTAAAGAAGAATGGCAGGGTGTGCTGAATACGGAGAAACTAAATTCAGGCATTCTCCAGGTGACTGTTTTTGGAAAATCAGGTATACCGCTGGCAGAGAGATTATTCTTTATCCATAATGGTGAATACCGGCGGGAAGGAGAAATTCAGGCAGATACCCTGGGTGTGAGGCCCAGGGCGAGAAACCGGTTCCGGATCAGGCTGAAAGATACGATCCAGGGCAGCTTATCTGTTTCGGTTACCGATGCGGACTATTCTCTTTTACCATTCAGGGAAGAAACGATTCAGTCGTCTCTCCTGCTCAGCTCCGATCTGAGAGGATATATCCATAACCCCGCCTGGTATTTGCAATCAGAGGAAGATACGGTTAAAACAGCCCGTGATCTGCTGATGATGACACAGGGCTGGCGCCGTTTTCGCTGGGAGGAACTGGCAGATAAAGTAAAAGGCAGACTGACCTTTGCCGATCCTGCCTATATCACGATTGCCGGAAAGGTTAACCTGGATGGCAGCAGCCGTGCTTTTGCGGAAAAGCAGCTGGTCGCCCTGATCACCGCCGAAGGAATGAAACGCAATGCCCAGTTTATTCAGACCGACAAGCAGGGAAATTTCACCCTTGACTCCCTGTTGTTTTTCGGAAGTGCCCGCATCTTTATTCTTGATATTCGCGGAAAAAAGAGCCAGTATATTGATGTCAGCATGACCAGCGATTCACTGGGTCGCCGGTATCCGGTTGTAAGCCCGGGACCGGTCTGGCAGCCTCCCGCTGCCGTACCGGCAGAGAAACAGAAAAAATTAGCCGAAGATTTTGATGCAATACAAAAAGCCAACGGATTGATGCTGGAGGAAGTGACTATCAAGGTCCGGAAAAAAACGCCTGCGGAACAGCTGGACGAAAAATATACATCCGGTATGTTCAGCGGTATGGCTGATAAAACGATAGATCTCGTCAATACGGATAATTTTATTTCACAGTCCAATATATTTGATTATCTGATGACCCTTTTGCCCGGGCTGGATATTACCAATGAGGACTTTGAATATAAAGTGTACTACCGCCAGGGACCTTCTGTGAGTTCAATGGGGCCGATTCCCATGATTATTTACCTGAATGAAATTGAAACAGATCCCAATGTGATTGCTACATTACCCGTTACCGAAATAGCGCTTGTAAAAGTGTACAGTCATTTTGCAGGAGCACCCGGTGCCGGAGCCGGGGGTGCTATGTCAATCTACACAAGGAAGGGCACAGATGTGATGGGCAATTCAAGAGGAGATCTTATCCGGTACAACGGATTTACAATGGTGAAAGATTTTTTTGCCCCCGATTATAAAAAAGATCCTTCTTTAACCACTAAGCCTGACAACCGTATTACCCTTGACTGGCGGCCGAATATCTTTGTCAATAATGTGAATCCGGTGATTCCTTTCAGTTTTTACAATAATGACCGGACCCGGCGCTTTCATGTGGTGGTGGAAGGAATGACAACAGACGGAAAACTGATTTACCTGGAGAAAATTATCAGCGATCAGACAAATTAACCGGAAGGCCCATTACTCATTACTCATCACTCATTACTTGTCACTCCCCCGGAAACCCCGGCGCAGCCTTCACTTCCTCCAGTTGTGCCAGGTGTCTTTTATTGTGTGCGGCGATGAACAGGTATAGCTGGTAACAGTCAATCCAGCCGAAAGCCAGTTGTACTACCCGGTTACGCAGGTCTTCTGTGGAAGTACGCATGTATTTGATATGACTTGTGCGGCTTTCTTTAAACGCCGCTAGGGCTTCCGGCAGGTTTTTAAAACCAGTATTGCCGGGTCGTAATGATTCAGGCGCCTGGTTTTTTTTCGACCGGTCTGTTGCCATCTGCACCAGTTCGTTGTCTGTTATTTTTATTTCCGCTCTCTTTTCCGGGTTGGGCGCTTTTTTCATGGCCTCCTCAAAAATGGATCCCAGCAGTTTCTCGGATGCGGCAATATGGTAAACGCATTCTTCCACGGTCCAGCGGTCAGGAGCCGGCCGGTAGCTAAGCTGGGCGGCAGAAAGACCCTTTACGGATCTGGTTACTTCTTTCTGGGTTTCTTTCATCAGCCCCAGGGCGTATTTCCTTTCCTGTTTATTCAGCGCATGATTCTGGATTGTGCCGGCTGATCCGGTGATGACCAGTAGCAGGAGTATGAGGCGGCCGGTGGTTCTCCTCAGCATGTTGGTAAATTTGATAAATCAATCGTTAGGTGGCATTCGGGGTGCGGAATACTGAGAAAAGGTACAAAACTTTCAGGGAATACAAATACAGGAGGCGGCCGGTTATTCCAGGTTGGCCGGCATGCCGTAACTTTCCTCCATGAAAATAGCCGCTATTACCTCTTACCTTGAAGGCCTGGCCCCGCTTTCCCTCCAGGAATCTTATGACAATGCAGGACTGATCACCGGCCAGCCGGGATGGGACTGTACGGGTTTACTCTGCAGCCTGGATGCCACGGAAGAAGTGGTACGCGAGGCGGTGGAAAAAGGCTGCAATCTGGTGGTGTCGCATCATCCCATTGTATTTGGCGGGCTCAAAAAGATCAACGGGAAAAACTATGTAGAGAAAGCCGTGATCGCCGCCATAAAACATGATGTGGCCCTGTATGCTATTCATACGAACCTGGATAATGTGGCAGTTGGGGTAAACGGGAAAATGGCCAGCCGGCTCGGACTCCGGGATCTGCAGATCCTGTCTCCCCGTGAAGGTGGCTTAAAGAAGCTTTACACCTTTGTTCCGGAAGCCCATGCGGAAAAAGTCAGGAACACGCTTTTTGCAGCTGGTGCCGGCCAGATCGGTCAGTACAGTGAATGCAGTTTTAATACCCCGGGTTCGGGTACCTTTAAAGCAGGGGATGGGGCCAATCCCTTTGTGGGAAAAACCGGGGAAAGGCATACCGAAACAGAGATCCGGGTGGAAATGGTTTTCCCGGCCCCCCTTCAGGGTACACTGATTGAAGCCCTCCGTTCAGCCCATCCCTATGAGGAAGTGGCTTTTGATGTAGTAGATCTGGTCAACCCTCATCCCGAAACCGGCGCCGGGATGCTGGGTTATCTGCCCGAGGCCCTGGATGAGTCCGCTTTTTTGGGTAAACTGAAGGAACTGTTTGGCAGCCCGGTGATCCGGCATACCCGTTTCTCCGGGAAAAAGATAAAAAAGGTAGCCTTATGCGGAGGCGCAGGTAGTTTCTTGATTAACAAGGCTTTATCTGCGGGTGCGGATGCTTTTGTCACGGGCGACCTGAAGTATCATGAATTTTTTGATGCCAACGACCGGCTCCTGCTGGCCGATATTGGTCACTTTGAAAGTGAGCAGTTTACGATTGACCTGCTCCGGGATATTTTAGCCGAAAAATTCCCTACCTTTGCCGTCCTTAAAACGGGTGTGGAAACCAACCCGGTACGGTATTTTAGTTAGACCTTACCAGAACCGGTAACCAGCCCAACCCCAAACTTCAAACATCAAAGCGCAAATGGCACACGTTAAAGAATTTTCCGTTGAAGAAAAACTGACCTCCCTGGTGACCCTCCAGAAAATTGAGAGCAAACTGGATGAGATCAAGATCCTGAAAGGGGAACTGCCGATGGAAGTGGCCGACCTGGAAGATGAAATCACCGGTCTCCATGCCCGCCAGACCCGGATTGAGGAAGAGATCAATGGGGTGACTGAATTTATTGAGCAGCGCAAAGAAGCCATTAAGGAGTCGGAAGCCCTGGTCAAAAAATACGAGAAGCAGAGTGCCAATGTAAAAAACAACCGCGAGTTTGAAGCGATCAATAAGGAAATTGAAATGCAGCAGCTGGAAGTGAAACTGGCTGAAAAGCATATCAAAGACGCCACCGAGGAAATCGCGGAGAAAGCGGTGCTGCTTGAAAAAGCCAAAAAGAATATCGCGGCTAAGGAAGGGGTGCTGGCGACCAAAAAAGGAGAACTGGAAAAAATCATTGCGGCGAACGAAAAAGAAGAAAAACATTTTGCCAAGATGGCCGAAGAGGCCCGCGTGCATGTGGAAGCCCGCCTGCTTGCGAGTTACGATAAAATCCGTCACAGCTACCGTAACGGCCTGGCCGTGGTACCCGTGGAACGCGATGCCTGCGGTGGTTGCTTCAATGCTATCCCCCCTCAGAAACAAAGTGAAATCCGCCAGCATAAAAAAATCATGATCTGCGAAAACTGCGGCCGCATCCTGGTGGATGAAGAGCTGCATGGAAATGTGGAAGTGAAGTGAGTGATGAGTGGTGAGTAGTGAGTAGTGAGTGGGGATACGTAAATTATTAAAATGTCATCTTGTGAGGGATGACTTTTTTTTATCCACGCTCCGTTGCCCGCTTTCCACTTTCCATTAACTACTTTCCATTTTCCCTTAAATTGCTTCCCGGATGCTCAAACGTCTCTCCATATCAAACTATGCCATTATTGATGAACTGGAAATTGAATTTCCCGGCGGGCTGAATATCATTACGGGGGAAACCGGAGCCGGTAAATCCATTATTATGGGCGCCCTGGGACTGATTCTCGGCGAAAGAGCCGACATGACTGCCCTGGTAAAAAAAGAGAAAAAATCGGTAGTGGAGGGGGTATTCGCGGCTGGCTCCAAAAAGAACGTTATCCGCTTTCTTAAAAACTATGAACTGGATATCGAGGAAGAACTGGTAGTACGCAGAGAGATCGGAATAAACGGCAAATCAAGAGCCTTTATCAACGATACTCCGGTGAACCTGGCTCAGTTACAGGAACTGAGCAGTTTGCTCGTTGACCTCCACCGGCAATTTGATACCATCGAACTGGGCGAGTCCGGTTTTCAGCGTGAAGTGCTGGATGCGCTGGCCGGGCATCAGTCCCTGCTGGACGAATACCAGGAACAATACTACCAATGGCAGCATGCCCGGAAAGAATGGGAAGATCTGCTCCGGCAGCAACAGCAATTTGAAAAGGAAGCAGACTATAACCGGTTTCAGTATACAGAACTGGAAGAAGCCGGTTTCCGGGAGAATGAGCTGGAGGAAGCTGAAACGGAACTGAAAATGCTGGAACATGCGGAGGGTATACGCGAAGCGGTCAGTAAGTCCTGTTACACCTTAAACGAAGCGGAACAGCCCGTCGTGCAGCAACTCAAAGCAATGCTGGTACAATTGCAGATATTTTCCGCCTACCATCCCGATCTGCCGGCCCTGCTGCAGCGGCTGCAATCAGCCCAGATTGAAATTCAGGATATCGCGGCCGACCTCAACCGGATCAATGACCATATCCAGGCCGACCCCGCCCGGCTGGAACAACTCAGTGAAAGGATTTCACTCGGATACCGTTTACAGAAGAAACACGGACTGGGCAGTACCCGTGAATTATTGTTACTCCAGGAACAACTCGCCGTTAAGCTGAAAGCGGTTCAGGATATCGGGGAAGCCATTGCGGTAAAAGAAGCCGCCGCAGAAAACAGCCGTGCCAGGGCCCTGCAACTCGCAACCCGGATTTCTGCCAACCGGAAAAAACTGGCTAAGCCCTTTGCAGAAAAAGTGAACCAGTTGCTGGCAAGAGTCGGAATGCCCAATGCACGGCTGCAGGTTTCCATCACAGATACAACTCCGGGTGAAACCGGCACAGACCTGGTGGAGTTTCTGTTTGATGCCAACCTGGCAACAGGCAATAAAGCGGAAGGCCAGTATCAGCCCCTTCGTAAAGTTGCCAGTGGCGGCGAAAGAAGCCGCCTGATGCTTTGTATCAAATCCCTGGTGGCCCGCTCACTGGATTTGCCCACCCTGATTTTTGATGAGATAGACACCGGAATTTCAGGAGAAGCGGCCCGGCAGGTGGGCATTATCCTGAAAGAACTGGCCTCCAGCCGGCAAATCATTTGTATCACCCACCAGCCGCAGATTGCAGGCCGGGCAGATGCGCATTACTTTGTGTATAAAGAGATCGCCGGTAACCAGGTGAAAACCGGAGTCCGTCTCTTAAATACAGAAGAAAGAATTACCAGTATAGCCCGGATGCTGAGCGGTGAAAAACCCACTGCCGCCGCCCTGGAAAATGCCAGGGAAATGCTGCGCAACTAAGCTGTTTATCCTTTCACGTCATACTCCCAGTACAAACTGTTTCCGCCTGCCTTACCGGCAAGATCATTCCAGGCTTTGGCTTTTGAAATCCCCTCATCCATCCGGATGATCCGGTTACGGCTGCTTTTCTTCAGTTCTTTATACAGGTTAACAGCGGGCATTTTCCATCCTTTTCCGTAGTTCACCATCGGGTCGGATTTCTCAACCGGAATCATTACGACCAGCTCCTCATGTGTCATGTTTTCCAGCCCTTCCACCAGCGTGGAATTATGGCTGCCGTGATGCCCTGCCTTGTACAATACGGTATTGTTCATCAGGTTCAGCCAGCTGAAGCCGGCGGGTTTCTTTTTCCATTTTATTTCTTTCCAGGAGCGCCAGTTCCCCGCCTGCGCATCTGCAGCGAAGAGTAATACCTTACCCGTTTCCACCAGTTCAAATGCCAGTACCAGGCTGCTGTTATTGGTAAAGCCATCCAGCCAGAGCGCCAGTTCTTCCGCCTGGTTCAGCCAGTCGAGTTCTATTTGTCTCCATTCATTCTTTTTGTCGTAATAGGCGTCTTCCACCGGTTTGAAATTGGCTGATTCCCGGTAGGGCTCATCAAAAGGAAAAGGTTCTTCCGCTTTCCGTACACCCGCGCTGCCGGTTGCTTTTTTTAATGCAGTCAGCATTTTTTCTGCCTGGGCCGCGTGCAGGGATAATTTATGATCAAAGGTCTCACCTTTGCCGGGCTCTTTTTTATAAAGAAATTCTTCTTCACGGGGCGGGCCCAGTACATACACTTTCACCGTCTCTTTTCCGAGTCCGGGCAAATCAAAAACTTCTCCCGGAGATAAATACTTTGGTTTATTTTTTCCCAGTGTTTTCAGGATACCGGTAGCCCGGGCAGGCAAGTCAGCGGGAAATTTTTCCGTACGTGCATTAAACCGTTCTGCCCCGGTAATGCCATAAAAACCGAGCAGGTGCTGTATGTTTTGCTGAATTTTCTCTGTGCCGGCATAGAAACTGCTTTTTAATTCCTTTTGAATCAGCCGCAACCGGGTGAGATAATTATTAAAGTCCTTGCCGATTTTGCGGGCCGTTTTATTATCCGGATCATCCAGCCAGGAAAGCCAGACCTGCCGGGGTTTAATTTTTTTAAATACCGCTTCCGCATGTACATAACCTGAGAGGTGATCATTGTGCTGGTGGGTGCCCACTACCACATCAAGCTGGTAGCCTTTCACCTGTTTGGCGATGTCTTCGGCAATTATTTTCATTCTATCCACCGAGCTTTTTTTATTCCAGTAGGAACCACAATCTATCAGCACGTGCGTACGCTGGTTCTGCTGTGAAAAACAAAGGAGGAAACAGTCTCCCAGTTCTCCCACGCGGTACATTTTAATATTGGCTGTAACAGGCATTGTATTTTTTTTTAGTGTGAATGGAGTTGTTGGAAACTGAGTTGCAGGCTGTCGCGGCTGTCGGCATAGGCGGAAACCGGAACCGTCAAACCGGCGCCAGTGCCAAGCTGGTATTCAGCCTGCCGGGGCAGTCTTCTGTCCCGGTCAAATCGTTTCAGTACGATGTATTCCAGTTTCATCTCATCGTTCGCGATATTCAGTACCATGGTGCAGCCGCTCCGGAACCGGAATCCGGCTCCGGAATTTTTTACGGTACGATGCGTTTGGGTCAGACTGATAATAACCTGTTCCAGCTGGCGTTCTTCCCGGCCAATCCGGAACGCGTGTTTTACATTGTGTACCTCCAGCGGGGGATTGGCAGAGAATTCAAGTTCAGTGTCACCGGTTTTTACACGGATAGGCTGGCTGTAATGCTCCACCCCGATTTTATGCAGAAACCCGGTCCAGTCTTTTGCAGTCAGCCGGCTTCGCTTCCACGTTAGGGGCTGCATTTTTTCCGGATTCATAAGGAGAAGCTGGAGTTTTGCCTGAACGTTCCGGTATTTTTCCATGATTTTTTTCCGGTCGGTAAGCCGGCTGATTTCCCGTACATCTTCCTTGATGAAACCGGCCATTATTTCAACAGCGCTCAGTTCTTTTTTATTGAAATCAGGGGGCGACCAGCGCAAACTGTAAACGGATAATGTCTTGACCCGTTCCGGGAAAATTCCCCAGGCCCGGAAAGCGTCTATCAGGGCTACCCGGTAACCGTTATTATCCTCAGGGCTCAGGTCGGTATCGGCCGTAATCAGGGCCTGCAGGTAATCCCCGAAACTGATATCTACCGGCGGACAATAATCCAGGGCCCGGATACAAATAGAAAGCAGGTGTGAAGCGATATCACTGGCTTCTGCGGCCAGTCGTCGTACCAGGTCGGGGTGGATGGAGCCCTGCGGTAATATGCCTGAACCCTGGGTGGCAATCCGGATAAGATCCTGTACCCGGAAATTATATAAACGCATAAAGGCTTCAAAAATGGTAGCCACCAGGATAGCGCCCCGGTCATGCGCTTCCAGGGTACGGGGATAGGCACCGGGATCCGGTTCCATTTTTTTCCATTTACCCGTACGGGGATCATGCCGCCCGATGGCACTGCGTAAAGCACCCCGGCCGGTTTCCACCGCCTGGCCAAACTGGGTGGCCAGTTCTCCCATCACATTGTACTCATCCAGCCGGCCCCTGGTTTGTTCTATCTGGTGTTCCAGTAAACGGGGATTGGAAAACCGCTGCAATAACGCGACGATATCCGCAAAGGCTTCATGAAACGCAGGCACATCCGGATTGGTATTCTCCATATAGCGGGGATACATGCTGTCCAGTATGGCATGGGTGGTTTCATGCGCAATGATATCCGGAGAAAGACAGGTAAAAACTGCCCCCCCGGGAAAATTAGTGCCCTGTACATTGTTGGCTGCCTGGAAATAACCAAAGAGCAGGGCCACTTTTTCAGTGGTGTAAAAAGCATTGGCTTCCATCATGCCGTGCGGATAAACCCGCAGCTTCTGCACATACCGCTGCGATTCGTCCAGCCGGCCGTTTACCCATTTGTGATTGGAACGCCAGATAATTTTGCGGCCCAGCGCTTTTTCAAAGTTTTCAATTGTCTGCATGATGACGGTATACACAAACTGCTGGTGAAACTTTGCATTGCCTTCGCTGGGGGATACCCCGTTGCTGGCCAGCACATCCCGGGCATTCAGATCAACCGGTTCATAAAAACAATAATTGATGGGATCAAAGTCAATAATCTCCAGGTATTCCCCGATCGGTCCGGGTAAAAGATCTTCTTCCCAGCGGATCTTGTAAGTTGTTTCATTGACACCCATCGTATCCAGCCGGGTGGAAAAACCGGGATCAATGGTATAACCGCGCAGGAGGCGGTATTTCGGACAGGCTTGACTCATATCGCAGGTTTAATGGTTTAATTATTTTTTTGACTGCCCGCTGAAATTCAGCCGGGCACTGATAAAACCAAAGACATTCCCGTTTTTCGGATCATAACTGAATACAAGCGGTATCCAGATATCCCCGATCAGGCGTACACGGAGTGTTCCGTCAAAGCGGATCCGGTCTTTTTTCTCACCGGGGTATAAACCGGCAAACCGGTGATAATAGCCGCCGCTCAGTTTAAATTCCAGAAAAGACTGTTCATTATCCCGGTCACGGATTACCAGGTTGATACCCGGTTCAAAGCTGAATTCGGATCGCCTGAGATCTCTGCCGGCCCGGAGGGAATCATCCTGCAGATTCAGGGCAACAGGCAGGGAGAATTCCCAGTTAGCTCCTGGTTTTGACCGGCCCATTCCTTTTAATATATCCGACCGGAATACCAGGTTGGAAAACATGAACTGGTCGGTATAGGTGGTATCACTCACACTCACGGTCCACAGGAGTTTCTGCTGTAATTCCTTCTTCAGTTCTTTGAATGGCTGCTGTGCTTCTTTGGCCAGTATAACCTGTGGTTTATTTTTCAGCAGGCGGGACAGATAAATTAATTTCTTTTTTACAGCGGTCTGCCGGATCAGTCGCTGCAGGCTGCTGTCAATTCCGGAAAAGGCCAGTGACTGGTTTGTCAGCACCTCATTCAGCTCATCCAGCAGTTTGTCTTTTTCCTCTTCTGTTTTATCCAGTTCCTGTATCAGTTCTGCTACCGGCTCTGCCAGCTGATCCAGTTCGCGGTTCAGGCTGTCTTTCCCCAGTTCCGCAAAGAGAAAACCGGATACCGTGCTGTCCCGTTTATTGATCAGGGCGTATTTAATCCCGGAACTGAATCCGTTGAAACGGTAATCTTCATCCAGTTTCAGCCCAAACCCGAAATTGAACTTCCGGTGAATACGGTATTTCCGGTATTGCTGGTCACTGGCAGCCGCCGGATTGGTTTTCAGAATGACGGCATAGGGATTGGAACTGAAATTCAGTTCCCTGTTTTTTCCGGTGAGATTTGTAAAGGATAACTGGAAAAAACTGGTGAGCAGGTCTTTGAGGTTGCCACTGGCCAGTGAATCTGCCGTGAGTACCGTTTTTACACCGGTTTTGTTTTGCTGGGCATAAAGACCTGCGTTCAGCAGCAACAACAGGAGCAGGATCAACCCGGTTCTTCGTATATACATAGACGGTTCGTTGAGGGTTAAAGAATCCGGAAGAAAAACCGGAAGGTGCCGGGTTCAAATTTTTTTTGGGAGGGTTTGGCCGGGATATCAATCGTAAAAGCCGTATTGCCCAGGCTTTTACCACTGATAAAAATCAGGTCGCCCGCCTGTACCTGCGGAAAAATAAGCGTGGCCGATTCGGTGGCTTTCTGCTGGTTGTTTCCGTGTTTAACGGTTATATCCGTCATGCCCGGCTCGGTGTTGGTAACAGCAATAGTAATCGTTGCGGTTTGTAGTGTGACGGTTTCTCCCGTCAGGCTTTTCCGGGGCTTTTTCTTTTGAGCCGGGGCCTTTACATGTTTGCTTACCAGTTTGTGTACGGCATCCATAATCTGCCGGTATTCCTTTGAGCCGGGTTGCAGATTGCCGAGATTCACCGTGAATTTTGAACGTGCCATAGCGATTTATTTTTTTTCAGGTTTTATACCACTGCGTCGCACATTGACCAGTTTTCCCAGCATGTCAAACCAGAACGGGGCGCCCATGGAAATACAGCCCGCAGCGATTGTCCAGCCAATCAGGGCCAGCAGCAGGTTCTGCCACCAGCGGGTTCCGGGTCCTTGTTCTTTCCAGAAAGAAGCGCTGAAAACGGCTGGTCTCTCTTTCCATCCCAGGGGCAGACCGGTATCCCGGAGTTGCCGGAGCAGCGTATCGGTTAACATTATTTGCTGCCGGGTATAGGTGGCCGCCAGGGTATCAAGCGTATCACTCAGTTCTTTTTTCCATTTTTCCTTTTCAGCAGTATCGGCCGTTTCACGGATTTTTTTATCATAGTCAGCTTGAAGTACGGCCGCTTTTTTTTCAAATACATTGTAATACTGCGGAGCAGCCCCTTCTGTACCGCCGGCAATTTTTTCTGCCAGGCCGGTCATTTTTCCTCTCAGTTCCCCGTTGCGGTAAATAGTTTTGGCCAGTTCAATGACATTTAAATTGAAAACCAGGGCCAGCGCAAGCGCAATGATCCGCACGGAAGCCACGGTGTGCGACTCGTACCAGCCGGTAACCCGTTGCATGTACTGGTTGTACCAGTCTTCAATTTTTCCTTTAAGGTCCTGCAGGGAAACTGCATGGTCGAGCAGGTTGCGGAGTACCTGGCCAAACTGACCACCGCTATTGATGTAATGCCGGAGACCGTTGCGGAAATCCGTAAGGAGATCAGCCGTTTTGTTGCCGGCTCTTTGGGCTACCAGGTCAATTATTGCAAGCGCAAAAGAAGAAGCGGGGATATAGGAGGGTTTCTTTTTCAGATCTTTTTGCAGCGTTCTGATCTGCGCGTGCGCATAAAACTCACGGGTAAATGGTTTGTCATCCTCGGGCAGGGCTTTCATAAGCTGTACCCGGCCCTCGGCCACGGATTTGCCTTCCAGAATCTGCTCAATAGATTTCCAGAGCATCTTGCTCCGGTAGCGGAGATTGACGGCGATGAGTTCCTGAATGATATACGTGATGATGCTGAATATAAAAAACAACAGGACCAGGGAAATCCCGGTTTCCAGGAAGCTGTTCATACAGGATGGTTTACTGGTTAGGTTAAATGTTTCCGGGACGGATGATTGCCTTTCGGCAACCGGTTAATCAGCGGATAGAAGATTGATCGGAACAGGTTCAGCAATATTCAGCTTTTCGGCAGCACAGGTCAACCGTGTTTTGACCTTTTTTGTCCGGGTTTTTAACGATACCACAATTTCAGAAAATCCAGTCCATTCTGATAAAAAATATTATGCAGTAACAGATCCGCCGGTACAGCCGTTGAAATCCGGTACCCGGCGAGGGCGAAGAACTCCTCCTCACAGCTGGCAAAAACTGCCAGCAGCCTGTTTTTGAAACTTTCCAGGCCGGTAACTTTCAGGCAGCCATCCACCGGGTTAATCATGCCGTCAAAATCAGAGCCGATACAGATTCTTTTGGCCATTTCTGTAAAAGGTATCTGGTGGGTATGCGCAATACGGAAAAGATGAAACAGCTGGTTCCAGAAATGACGGGCATGGTATAGCGGGTAATGCTGCCGGTCCTCTGTGCGGATATCTTCAATAGCCAGCACCGCGTTTTCCGGCAGTTCTTTTTTGCTGATATCCCGGAAAAAATCACATTCCCCCGGGCTGATGACTTCCTGTTCATAAATGTCCGCCATATAATCAGGCGCCAGCATCAGTTCTTCCGGTACACCCAGTATCCGCTGGTCAAGGGACAGGCCGATCAGTCCGCCCGACCGGATAATGGCCAGTACATCATCATCATACAGGTTGATACTGGATGCATTGAAGGAAGTTCCCGCCAGATACCCCTTCGGCTTGAAATGCCTGACCCTGAGGAAGCCGTCTGCCGTTCTGCGGTGATGCAGAAAATAACTGCGCCGGCCGGATGAAGGTATGCCGGTTAAACCGGCATGTGTACAAACCAGGGGCCAGCCCTGCTGCTGCCAGCCGGTGGCATAAAGCTGCTGCCGGGCAAAAAGACTCATGTGTTTGATATCACAGAGGATACCCTTTTCTTTCATGTCCAGTAAAAGCTGCAGACCGGCTGGGCTGATGCCGCGGCTTTCCGGGAAAAAAGGCCGGGGTTTAAAGATCTGGATACCGAATGCATGATTGCAGAAAATATTCTTTTCCAGGTGGGTGATATTCATGGAAAAGATCCGGATTCCCCGGTTCTCCGTAAAATCCATAAAATGCGCTCGGGCCTCTGCTTCAGCATAGTGGCCGGAACTGTTTTTTTTCCCGTAAAAGGCATGCGCTCCCTCCACGGTGAGTACCGCATGTACGGTGTCGGCAGCTGCCGGGTCATATTCGTTGATGGAGCGGATCAGTTTCAGTTTCTTTCCGCCGGCTTCCTGGTGCTGCTGCAGGTGCTCCAGTTCCTGGATCAGCAATTCGTAATAATGATTCCCGGTGGCAATCCAGTCGGTTTTATCATTATCAATGTAACGGGTTTGTTCCTCTTCCGCGATCTTTTGAATCAGTCCGTCCCGCATCATGGCTCCTTCCGGCGGATGCAGGGCAATCGCTACCAGATTGACGCCGGAGCTGATTAACTGATCAAGGGAGGCCTGGGAATCCACCACCTCATTGATCCCCTGGCATTTCAGTATTTGTAAAAGCAGGTCGGGGTCCCGGAAACGCAGACGGATATTTTCCCAAGGAGAGGGTTTTTGGGCAATGGAGGAAAACTGTGCTTTAAGGGCGGGATGCAGGTGAAAGTCAAAAAAAGGCATGCGTTGGTATTGGTTACCGGTTTGAGTTGATAGCAGTTCCGGTACGGATCATAATCCTGCATACAAATTGCGGTAATTTCTTTTCAGTTCCAATACCACTTTCCGGTATTTCTGAAAAAAAAACCCGTAAGGAGCTTCCGGAAGGGAGCCCGTTACGGGTGGGGGTCGCATTTTTGCAACCGATTGGTTTTTATAGTATTACCGTCTCAGCTAGGCGTATTTCTCAGGCACAAAGTTCTACTTTGAATGCCAGGCTGAAATAGCTGAAGAAATCTCCTTTGTCATGCGTGCTGTGTCCGTTCCAGGCATGTCCGAATGTAAAAGGATGCCGGTTGCCGGTGGCGGCTTCGCCAATTCCGATTATACCATCTTCAGTCTGGAGACGGAACCCATAGGCGCTGTCTTTTTTCAGTTCTACGGGATTCATTTCAAAACGAACCCAATGGGTATCATCATTGCGGTCCACATGGCGTTCACTATTGGCAATGGCATTACCCCAGGTGCGTGACTGCGGGTCAAATTCATGGAGGGTCATGGTTACTTTTCCGGGCTGGGTTACCGCGGAGGCAAAAACCTGGATATTATTCACAAGTCCTTCAGAGGGACATACAAAAGTCTGGCCGGCAAGATGATCTTCGGTTTGCGGCATCAGATGGCCGATCCAGAGGGTTGTGTTGTTCTGGGACTGGCTGATAACGGGGCGGGCCTGGCTGCTGGTTTGCTTAGTTTCCATAATCTAAAGTGATTTTAAAATAAAAAATTGGTACGGTTGCAGCGGGTTAATGGTTTAAAAGAACTTCTGCTATTGTAACTCCGGTTAATTACAGTTTATTGTGTACAGAGTTATAATTAAGTGTAAAATTAAACAATGGCTAAGTAAAGGGGTTAGGTGTTTTTACCAGACTTTTTTAGTAAATTGTCAATGGCCGGGGCCGTAAAAAGTGAATGTGGATAACCCTCAAATCAGGGTGCAAAACTGGTGAAGAAAGAAAAATTTTGTCCAAACCTGTTTTGCACTTTATTTCGCCATCTGACTGACGGAACATTCCCTTAACGAAGAAATAATCCTTTCTTAAAACAAGCCTGGAAAAAGCCCGTGGTCATTAGTGCAAACTGATGGTTGAATCTTTATCGCCCTGTAACAATGGATCTGACAAATATCAATAAGGACCGGAAAGCGAAACGCAAATCAGCTCTTGACCTGGGAACAATGGTGTATGGCAAAGTACCCCCGCAGGCCAAAGACCTTGAAGAAGCTGTATTGGGTGCTATCATGCTGGAAAAGAATGCCTTTGATACCATTGTGGAAATTCTGAAACCGGAATGTTTCTACGTGGAGGCCCACCAGCGGATCTTCAGCGCCATGCAGGGACTGGCCAATAAAAGCCAGCCGATTGATATCCTGACCGTGGCGGAAGAGTTGCGTTTCAGGGAGGAACTAGATCTGGTTGGCGGGGCTTATTATGTTACCAAACTGACCAATGCGGTCGTATCGGCGGCCAATATTGAAGCCCACGCCCGGATTATTCTCCAGAAATTCATCCAAAGGGAACTAATCCGGATCAGCGGCGAAATTATCGGGGATGCCTATGAAGATTCCACCGATGTATTTGACCTGCTGGATGTCGCGGAGAGCAAATTATTTGAGATCACCAATAATAACCTGCGCAAGAATTTTGAAACCATTGACTCGGTGCTGGTTAATACCATCAAACGGATAGAGGACCTGCGGCATAAAAATGAAGATGTGACCGGGGTGCCCAGTGGTTTCCCTTCGCTTGACCGGGTGACCTATGGTTGGCAGAGTACCGACCTGATTATTCTGGCGGCCAGACCTGCCGTGGGTAAAACTGCTTTTGCCCTCAACCTGGCAAGAAACGCGGTGATGAATCCTTCCAAGCCAACCGGTGTAGCCGTATTCTCACTCGAGATGAGTGCCGGTCAGCTGGTACAGCGTATCCTGTCCGCTGAAAGTGAGATCTGGCTGGAAAAAATAAGCCGGGGTAAAATGGAAGAGCATGAAATGAAACAGCTTTATGCCAAAGGGGTACAAAGGCTGGCGCAGGCTCCGCTCTTTATTGACGACACACCGGCCCTGAACATTTTTGAACTCCGCGCCAAATGCCGCCGGCTCAAGAATAAACACAATATCGGGATGGTGATTATTGACTACCTCCAGCTCATGAGCGGTACCGGTGAAAACCGGAACAGCAACCGGGAACAGGAGATCAGTAATATCTCCCGAAACCTGAAAGGACTTGCCAAGGAACTCAGTATTCCCATTATCGCGCTTTCCCAGCTGAGCCGGGCTGTGGAAACCCGGGGGGCCGGTAAAGACGGAAATAAAATGCCGCAGCTGAGTGACCTGCGGGAATCGGGAGCCATTGAACAGGATGCGGATATGGTTATGTTCCTGTACCGTCCTGAATACTACGATATCACCACCAATGAAATGGGGGAGAACAACCGGGGCGAAACACATGTGCGTATAGCCAAACACCGGAACGGTTCCCTTGAAACTATCAAACTCAGAGCCCTGCTGCATATCCAGAAATTTGTGGAAGATGACGGTGGCTTCGGCACTTCGGGCCTGGGTGGTAACTGGAAACCGGTAAGTGATGTGGACAGTGACGGAGGTGCCAAAGTATTTGTACAAACCGGCAGCCGGATGAATGATCTGCCGGATGATGAGGATACACCCTTCTAAAACCGGATAACTCTTTCAAGGGGCCATGCTGCTGACTATGCAGGATAACGCCGGAATTCAGCTGATTGTACCATGAGCGTTCCATTTTTTTATATCAGGGATTTTGTTCCCGGCCGGAAAGAGCTGGTCCTGGAAGAAGAAACCAGCCGCCATATTGTCCAGGTGCTGCGGATGAAAGACGGAGAAAAGCTGCTGCTGACAGACGGGCTTGGTCGTCTTTTACAGACCCGGATCACCGCGGCACATAAAAAGAGCTGCCGGGTAGAAGTGCTGGCGGAAGAACAGCATCCGGCTCCGCCTGGAAGAGTCAGTATTGCCATTTCCCCCGTAAAAAATACCAGCCGTTTTGAATGGTTCCTCGAAAAAGTGACAGAGATCGGCATCACGGAGATTATTCCGCTGTTATGTGAGCGCACCGAAAAAGAAAGGTTCCGGTATGACCGGATGCAATCTATCTGTATCAGCGCCATGTTGCAAAGTCAGCAGGTATGGCTGCCCCGGCTGCAGGAGCCAATGCCCTTCCGGGATATCCTTTCCCCTGTAAGAAAGGGGAACCGCTTTATTGCACATTGCCTGGAAGAAGATAAAACATCCCTTGCTGACGCTGTTTCCGCAGACGATGCCCTGATATTGATCGGCCCTGAAGGAGATTTTTCTCCGGAGGAGATCAGGGAAGCATTGCAGGCGGGGTTTCAGCCCGTCAGCCTGGGCGCTACCCGCTTACGTACGGAGACGGCAGGTGTGGTGGCAGCGGTATTGCTGCAGATTAAATAAAGCTTACAGTAAACCCCTTTCCCTGGCCATTTTTAACAGGTGCTGGGTACTGCCGGCATTCATTTTTTGCATCAGGTTTTTGCGGTGGGTCTCTACCGTATAGGGACTGAGATGCAGTTTTTCTGCGATCTGGGGTCCTTTCAGGCCTTCATTCAGCAGCTGAATAATCTCTTTTTCCCGCCGGGTAAGAACCGGGAATTTCTGTAAGGCAGATTGTACAGAGATAAACTGCTCCAGTACTTTTTCATTGGCCGCTTTGCTGAGATAAATTTTCCCTTTAAGGGTTCTGTCCACCGCTTCCAGCAACTCCTCTCTTTCCATATTCTTGAGGAGATACCCGTTGGCTCCTTTTTGCAGCAGCTGGGTAATGATAGAAGCGTCGTTGGTGGACGTGAGGCCGATGATCCGGCTCTCTTTATTGCTGCGGCGTATTTGCTCACATAATTGCAGCCCGTCTGTATCAGGAAGACTGATATCGAGCAGGATGATATCGGGTGTGTTTTGCTCCAGAAATTCCAGGGCTTCCTGCCCGCTCCGGGCTGTGCCGCAAATCTGCAGATAGGTAACATCTTTCAGCATCATGGCAATGCCACCGGCTACCAGCGGATGATCATCTATGATAAAAAGATTCAGCATACCCTAAGATATCAGACTTCTTCGTGAATCAGAAATTCCATGGTGATGGTGGTACCCATCTCCAGTTGTGAGTCAATGGTGATCTGCCCGTTCAGGTAATCCACCCTGCTTTTTACGGTGTCGAGTCCGGCGTGTAAGGCCCCGTCCTCTTTCAGCTGGTCAAAGCCGCGGCCGTTATCCTCCACGGTCACCATCAGCCGGTTACCGTCGCGGTTGAACTGGATGATCGCTTCCGTAGCCCTCGCGTGTTTGATGATATTATTCAGAAGTTCCTGCAGGATGCGGTACAGCATGATTTCCGTGGAGGGATTCATCCGCTGCTCCATGCCATAAGCCTGCAGACGTACCTGCAGCAGTTTGCCCGCGCTGATATTGGCGCATAAGTCCTGCAGGGCATGCACCAGTCCCAGTTTCATCAGCACTTCCGGCATCATATTATGTGCAATGCGCCGGATCTCCTCAGCGGCCTGGTCAATCATTCCCACTGTTTTCCGAAAAACCGGGTTTTCTTTCAGTTCTTTTTTTTCATGCACCAGCGAACTGCAATACATTCTGACCGTGCTGAACATACCGCTCAGCCCGTCATGCAGATCACGGGCGATACGGGTCCGTTCGGTTTCTTGTCCGTTGATCATGGACTGCAGGGAAACCACCTGTTGCTGGCGTTCAAGAAAACGGATATGATCCTGCTGAATGGTTTTATCTTTTTCGGCGAGCAGTCTTTTTTGACGGGCGCTCCGGTAAAGAAGCAGAAGAACAAGAATGAGCGCAACCGAGAGAATACCGGTTAGTACTAAAATCCTGTTTCTTCGGCCAAGCACCAGCCGGGCTTCGGCATTTTTCAGCTCCAGGCTTTTGATTTCATTTTCCTTTTTTTCTGCCTGGTACCGGGCCTCCAGAAAGTTCAGTTGTCTTGTTTTCTCATCATCATAAATCTGCTCCTGTAATTCCATGGCCTTTTGCAGATAAGCAATCGCGCTGCCGTTGTTTCCGGCCAGTTGCCAGTATTTAGCCAGCTGCCTGGCATTTTTCAGCGTCATGTTCTTCAGTGACTGGCTCACGGAGGAGTCAAAGGAAGCCTGGAAATAATTCAGGGCGTCCCGGATTCTGTTTTGACCGGCATACGCCATGCCCAGGTTGTATAAGGCGGACGTGATTTCCGGCAGACTTTTCATTTCCCTCGCAAATTCCAGGGATTGCTGAAAAATGGGTATTGCCGATGCCGGATCATTTTTTTTCTCCAGGTGGTAGAGTCCGCTCAGTTTGTAATACATCTGAGTAAAATCCTGCTGCTGAAAGGGACTCAGGTTGAAGTGCTTTAGTCCGTAGCTTATGCTGTCCAGGATGGCATAGGCCAGCGCGGCACTGTCGGTCGGGGAATAGACTTCATGATATTCATAAAAATATTCCATTTTCAGCCGTTCCGTCAGTTGGGGATAAAAGGCTGTTACCTGACGCAGGTAGTGCAATGCTTTTTCCGGAATGTTTAGTTTCCGGTAGTCACTGGTGATATTCAGCATGATTATTCCCAGGAAGGAATAATTAATTACGGGCAGCTTTTCGGCAATCTCCAGGGCTTTTAACCGGTAACCAAGAGAACCGTTAAAGTCGCCGTTAAAATTGAATACATTCCCCAGGTTATTAAAAGCCATCATACGCGCCTTCAGCAAAAGCGTATCTGTATCGTTTTCTGTTCTGTTGACTATTTCCTGGTAATTGTGCAGGCTGTTGGCCCAGTTATTTTTAGCCCGGTAGTAATTGCCGGTAGTCAGTAATACCTGCAACAGGCCATGTTTGTACCCCGCCTTTTCTGATAACGCATTTGCCTGGCCGAGCGTTTTTAATCCGGCGCTGTCTTCTGATTTATGTTTTAACTGGTAGTTCGCGAGAGCGAGCAAGGCATCCGCCCTTGCCGTATCGTACCGGCTATGCTTAATGATTTGCTGCAAACTGTCTTCATTTATTTTTTGTGCAGTGACAGTATACAGAAGTGAAAGAAAGAGAGAAAGAAAGATGAAATGGCGGTAATGGTTCATGTTCCTGAAATTATCATGAAAAATACAGATTAAAACCGACCGGCGAACTACCTGAATTCAGGTAGTTCCGGCAGCGCATTTTCAACGGTTTCAGGTATGGGAATCCGTGAATTGAACTTTCATCTTTGGTGACATAATTCATCGTTATGTCTAAGCGCAGTATTTTCTTTTTTTTCGGGATATTACCGGTGCTGGTTATGGCACAGGAAAAGGAGCCGGCCGGCAACCGCCTGACCCCTTCCGAATTTTCCATTCCTCCCTCGCCGGTGTTTGACCTGATGGGCGTAACCCCTTCGCAGATCAACCGGACCTCCGACCTGAAGAATTTTAAAGTGGACTGGTCATTCAAATCCTGGAGGCTGAATCCCAACCTGGCCCTGCAGTCGCAACCATTCTGGGAAATCTTCTTTAACCGCAAAGACCTGTCCCGCTACCAGCAGGCATCTCCCTTTATGCGCAAACTGGCCTCCCTGGACCTTTCCCTTGGTACGGTGCAGAACGAGGAAAACGACCGGCGGATCGGAGGGGCTGTGAAACTGAACCTGCTGAAACAAAAAGATCCTTTACTGGCCAGGGAACTGTATGAAGACATTGGTTTCCGTTTCTCCGAAGAGAAAAAATCACTGGAGGTTAAACTGCAGGAGCTAAAGGGTAAACTGGACACGCTGCAGAATATTCTTGAGAAACCCGCCCTGCGGGCAGAAATAACCGCAACAGAAGAACAATTGCTCAGCCTGAACAGCCGGCGTAATACCGAAATCAATGAACGGGCAAAAATATTTATCGCGGAAAACTGGAACGCGGCCAGCCTGGATATTGCAGCCGGACGCGTATATACGTACCAGAGCGACAGTGCCGGTTCCCTCAAAAAACTGCGGCTGAACCGGAATACCGGCTGGGGCATCTGGATCAACGGAGGATTTCCGATCGGAAAAAGATGGATGCTCTCAGGTCTGCTGCGTACCACCTGGTATGAAGAAGAACTGGACTTTCTGTTGCGCAATACCGTTACCCAGGAAGAAAACCTGCGTTCCGCCGTGGCGGAAAACAAACTCTATTCAGCGGGTATGAACCTACGGTACGGCGGCCCGCTCTACAGTTTTTTTGTGGAGTTTCTCTATGAGAAAAAAGCCCTGAAGACCCCTGTGGAGGCTTTGCGGGATGCATTTACCGAGCCGGCTCAGACCGAGATCGTGGCCTCTTCGGTAAAGTGGACCGTGGTGCATCCCAATTCACTGAGTATCGGGGGCGACTGGCGGATCAGCCGGAATGTGATCATTAATTACGGAATGCGCTGGATTATTGATAAGGATGGCCGTTCAAGAGCCTTTATTCCCGTTGCCGGCATTTCCTGTATGATGAGGTAATCATTAATCATTAACATAAACTGAAAAAAATGAAAAAAATCCTTCTTCTCTCACTGGTTTCCCTTTACAGCCTGTTGCTGTCTGCGCAGCCGGGAAAAAATACCGTACTGCTCGTTTTGCAGGAGAACACCGGTAAAATCAATATTGCCGTGGATATTCCGGAACCGTTCAACGGGGCCCTGACCAAAGTGGTGGACGGACTGGCAGAGAGTTTTGAAAACCTGAAGACCAAACTCCAGCTGCAGGACAGGTATGAAAAAATAATCCTGCTCACCAATACCCAGTGTACCCGGGCCAACCTGCTGAGTTACCTGATAACCCAGACCAAACTCGGCAAAACGGTTGACCTGCTCATCCTCGGACATGGAGGGGGGAATAAAGATGGTACGCTTTTTTCCCTGCTTTTACACAATGATGAATACCTGCCGGAAAGAGATGCGTCTTATATCGTTAATAAAGAGAAAAAATCATTCAAAGGCATCAGTACCCTGCTCAGCGATGCCCGGGCAAGGGAAGGCAGCTCTTTTAACTTCAACCTCCGGCTGGTCTATATGTGCAACTGTAAGGGAGGCAATACCAACGATGAATGGCTGAGCATCGGGGCCAAAACTGTTGTAGGAACGGTGAACAATAATTATATGCCCGAGCCGCAGATTACCTATTTCTTCAACGATTTTGTCATCAATGGCAAAACTGCGCTCCAGGCGGCGAATGATTCCTGGGCAGCCAGCCGGCCTTTTTATACCCTGGTACCCGGGATGCAGACTATTGAAAACGGTATGACAAGGATTGACTGTTCAAAGATGAAAGTGGACGGGAACAGTTCGCTTCGTTTTGCCGCAAGTAAACTCGGGGTAAATGAAACCAAAACCTTTACGATCCGCGCGGGAGAAGCGTTTAACCATACCACCCTGTTTATGAGTGCCGGGGAGCAGTACCAGTTTACAGTCTCCGGTACCGATAAGTGGAAAAACGGCAGTACCGAAACCACCGCCAATGGCTATCAGCCCGGTATCCTGGATGCGGCCCGCCGGCAGAGTTCCTATAATATGATGACCCTGGTGGGAGAAATATTCCGTGATCTGAATAACACCTCCTATACCGGTCAGCATTTTAAGATCGGGACATCCCGGACCTATACGGCAGCCATCTCCGGTTACCTGATGTGCCATGCCAACGACGTACTGGTGGGTTATGGAGATAATACGGGCTCCGTGGCCCTGACAGTGAAAAGACTGAAATAAATGTGTGCAAAAACAGGCTTCTGTTGTCATGCCGCGCTGGCCGGGGTATGACAACAGAAGTTTTTTAAACTGATCTCCGTTATTTATTTGGCCTGATCCGAAAAATTTTCATCCGGCTGCTTCAGTACAGGTTCGTTCAGTTTTACGAGGTGAGCTTTCCGCTTTTTAGTGCGGCTCAGCATGGTCATATTCAGCAGCTCCACCACAAAGGAGAAAGCCATGCCGAAATAGATATAATTTTTCAGGTGCAGTTCATGCGCCGCTTCGCTGTTCCATCCTTCAATAACCAGGCTGAGACCAATCATAACAAGGAAAGAGAGGGCCAGCATTTTAAGCGTGGGATGTTTATGGATAAACGCCGAGATGGACGGACTGAATAAAAACATGATGGTCATCGCAATCACCACGGCCGCGATCATGATCTCCACATGTTTGGCCGTACCGCCTGCGGTGATGATACTGTCAAAGGAAAATACCGCGTCAATCAGCACAATCTGACCGATTGCCTTGCCAAAGGAAAGAGGTTGCTGATCCTTCAGGGCCTCATTGGGGTCTTCGCCTTCCAGTTTATGGTGGATTTCCATAACGGATTTATAAATCAGGAACAATCCTCCGCCCAGCATGACCAGGCTGGCCAGATCGAATCCCTTATCGCCGATACTGAATACCGCTTTGCCTTTCTGGGCCAGTAACCACCCGAGTCCCATCAGCAGCACACTGCGCATAAGGATCCCCGTTACCATCCAGGTGCGGCGGGCTTTTCTTTGTTCTTTACCTCCTCTCAGGCGGTTCAGGATAATACTGACAAAAATTACATTATCAATACCCAGTACCACTTCCAATATTACAAGAATGACAAAACTGATGATACTTTCGCTGGTAAAGAGATGCTCCATAGTATAAAAAATAAAAATTATCAGAAACAGGGATCAGGATGCTGCACGGAGTAAATGACGGCAGATTTTTTTACAGATAGCTGGTCCCACATATATAAAACCTGTCCACACCTGCACCAACGGGGCGCCCGTTTTCATTTTCTCCCGGGCCTCTTCCCCGGTAAATATGCCGCCGGAGGCGATTACCGGTATACGGCCATTGGTCTTTTCAATCAGGTATTTCAGTACCTCCGTACTTTTCTTTAAAAGAGGTCTTCCGCTCAGCCCGCCTGTCTCCCGGCTCCCGGCTTCCGACTCAGGACTCAATCCCTCCCGGCTGATGGTAGTATTGGTGGCCACCAGTCCGTCGAGCCCGATTTCAAGGGCAAGCGCCGCCACATCGTCCAGCTGCGCTTCACTGAGATCCGGAGCGATTTTCAGCAGGATAGGTTTCTGTACCGTTTTTTGACGGTTAAGCGCCTGCAGCTGTGTCAGTATTTTACGGAGGGATTCTTTTTCCTGTAGTTCACGTAGGCCGGGTGTATTCGGAGAACTGACATTCACCACAAAATAATCCACCCAGGGATGCAGGGTATTAAAACAGATTTCATAGTCCTTCCAGGCTTCTTCATTCGGGGTCACTTTATTCTTCCCGATATTGCCCCCGATAATCATCCTGTAAGCACCAGTGTCTCCCGTCTGGTGATGGTTTTTCCATTTCTTCAGCCTTTCCGCCACGGCATCCACTCCTTCATTGTTAAAGCCCATGCGGTTGATCAGGGCCTGGTCCTTTACCAGCCGGAACACCCGGGGTTTGTCATTACCGGGCTGGGGGCGGGGCGTTACCGTTCCGGTTTCCACAAAGCCAAAACCCAGGCATTCCAGTTCGCGGAGGTATTCCGCGTTTTTATCAAATCCCGCGGCCAGTCCTACAGGATTGCGAAAGGGCAATCCCAGGAAATCCGTTTGCAGGCCTTTGTCTTCCACGGTAAATAAGGCGCGAAGCAGCGCCCGTCCGGGAGCAGTGGCGCAAACCAGTCGCAGTGCCTGCATGGAAAAGTGGTGAACACTCTCCGGGTAAAAACGGAAAAGTATGGAACGTATAAACGAATACATGGGCTTTATTGCTGGGCGCTGAGTTTATCTATAATATCCTGGCTGAGCAGCATACTGGTCATGGCCTCTTCCTTTTTGAAGTTAATAAAGGTCCATTGCGGGGAAATGCTGTCTTTGATAGCCACCAGGGCCGTATTTACTTTAATAATAATCTTTTTGGTGGCGCTGTCAATACGCACATTCCCCTCGCCGAACTGTCCTTCCATCAGACCGGCAATCATTCCAAGCGTCTCCATCTCATCCGTGGTATCAGCCGGATCTCTTTTAAATTTCATCCGCATCACCATCGTATAGTCCACTTTGACGAAACTTCCTTCATCTGTTTTAATCTCCGGCCAGATTTTGCCCGTTTGCAGGGAATCCAGTTCGGAAGACATTTCTTCGTTTTCAAACGTGTTCTGCATCAGTTCAATCATCTGCTCCCGCGGGGCTATCGTGAAAAGTTTGGGATAGGTAAAATCCATCACTTTTTCAAAATCCAGGAGGTGATTGACTTTCATAAAACTGTCAAGGCGAACCAACAGGGCGGGATCGGTCTGTGCTTTAACCCCGGTAAGGACCAGAATAAAAAACAGGCTGAAATAAATACGTTTCATAAAGGAATTTGTCAAAGTAACCCCATCCCGGCAGCCTGACAAAAACTTTTTTTGATACGTCTCATAAACCCTAATTTTGGTACAGAAAGTTGCATAAACAACTAAATGAAGTAACTTACCACCTACCACTTAAAACGTACAACGCTATTTATATTATGCAGGAAGCCTACATTGTAGCCGGATACCGCACCGCTGTTGCCAAAGCAAAAAAAGGCGGATTTCGTTTTACCCGTCCGGATGATCTGGCCGTAACCGTTATTAAAGGCCTGCTGGCCGCGGTGCCGCAACTGGATCCCAAGCGGGTGGATGATGTGATTGTGGGTAATGCCGTTCCTGAAGCGGAACAGGGATTGCAGGTGGGACGAATCATTGCCGCCCGGGCCCTGGGTATTGAAGTACCCGGACTGACCATCAACCGCTATTGTGCATCCGGACTGGAAAGTATCGCTATGGCCACCGCCAAAATCCGTATGGGGATGGCGGAATGTATTGTGGCCGGCGGAACCGAGAGTATGAGCCTGGTGCCAACAGCCGGCTGGAAAACGGTACCGGCCTATTCTATCGCCAAAGAAGAACCGGACTATTATCTCAGTATGGGACTGACGGCCGAAGCGGTTGCGAAGGACTATTCCGTTTCAAGGGAAGCCCAGGATGAGTTTTCCTATCATTCACACCAGAAAGCGATGTCGGCTATCAGTGCCGGTTATTTCAAAGACGGCATTCTGCCGGTGACAGTGGAGGAAATTTACCTGGATGAAAAAGGAAAAAGACAAAAAAGAAACTTTACCGTAGATACAGACGAAGGGCCGCGGGCCGATACATCGCTGGAAGCCCTGGCCAAACTGAAACCGGCTTTTGCAATGGGAGGATCGGTAACGGCAGGGAATTCTTCCCAGACCTCAGACGGGGCGGCTTTTGTCGTGGTCATGGGAGAGAAAATGGTAAAAGAACTGGGCTTGCAGCCAATAGGCAGACTGGTTAGTTCTGCCGTAGCCGGAGTGGATCCCCGGATTATGGGTATCGGCCCGGTGGCTGCGATTCCAAAAGCGCTGAAACAGGCCGGTATGAACCTGGCTGATATTGATCTGATTGAACTGAATGAAGCATTTGCCTCCCAGTCCATAGCAGTTATCCGCGAAGCAGGACTGGATCCCTCCAAAGTGAATATCAACGGGGGGGCCATTGCACTCGGACATCCCCTGGGCTGTACCGGCTGCAAACTCACTATTCAGAACCTGCACGACCTGAAAAGACTCAATAAAAAGTACGGGATGATCACCGCCTGTGTGGGCGGAGGACAGGGGATTGCCGGGATCATTGAACGGATTTCTTAAGCGGGAATACTGGTTTTTCTGACATAATTAAACATTTGCTTTCAAAAAGGCAGGCGTGGTATTATTTTTATAAAAAATACCAGTATGAAACTTTACCGTCTTCTGCTGACCGCATTAGTTTTAGCCCCCCTGATTACGATACAGGCCCAGGATGAGGAAGCAACGAGCCCGGTTAAGGCAACGCCTGAGCCCAACATGCTTAAAGTCAACCTGACTGCCATCCCCCTTAAAAATTATTCTCTCCAGTATGAACGGGTAATGAGTAAAAAATTATCCCTGGCTCTTTCTTTCCGGATTATGCCCAATACCGGATTGCCCTTTAAGAGCCAGATACTGGATATGGTAGGAGATGATCCGGATACCCGTGATGTGGTGAATACTTTTAAGATGAGTAATATCGCGATCACCCCCGAACTCCGCTGGTATGTGGGGAAGAGGGGATATGGCCGTGGGTTTTATATCGCGCCTTTTTACCGCTATGCCCAATTCGAAACCAGCCAGATGCAGTTTGATTATGATAATGGAACAGGAGGCCAGGAAACCATCAATCTCAGTGGAAAACTGACCAGTCATACCGGCGGACTGATGTTTGGCGCCCAATGGCCCCTGGGCAAAAGCCTGGTGCTCGATTGGTGGATTTTTGGTCCGCACTACGGAGCGGGTAATGGTGATTTTACCGGTCTCTCCTCACAGCCGCTGACTCCTTCGGAACAGGCCGATCTGCGCGATGAACTGGAGAACCTGGATATCCCGCTGACCACCAAAAAAGTGACGGTTACCGCCAACAGTGCCCGGTTACAACTGGATGGCCCCTGGGCCGGTATCCGCGCCGGCTTTTCACTGGGATTCCGTTTTTAAGGGTTTTACGTAATCCTGCAGATATCTTTCAACTGTTTAAACCTTTTTGTAATTTGTCCGTCTGAGAAGGCCTGATTAACCGGGTTACCCCAACTGCCTATGGACAGACGTGAATTCCTGGCGCTGCACCGGGAAAAGAAAAAAACTGTAAGCGATTCCGCCCAACCATTCCGGACCATGTCCGGTATTGCTCCCTATACCGGTGCGTGGACAGAACAGGAAGTCATCCACCTGCTCAAAAGAACCATGTTTGGGGCTAAGAAGGAGGATATACACTATTTCCTTAGCCAGGGAATGGAGCAGACGGTAACGGAATTGCTGAATCCAACCGCAGCGCAACCGGCTCCTCCCGTAAAAGAATACGTCACTTCCACCACACCGGGGGTAAATGCAGACGGGAATATAACACAGGGTACTACCTGGGTGAATGATATCAACAGCGATGGTACCGTACAGTCGCAGCGCCGGGCTTCCTACAAAAAATGGTGGGTCGGCGTCATGATACAGCAGGACCGCAGTATCCGGGAAAAACTGGTTATGTTCCTGGTGGATCATTTTGGCAATGAAGCATCGGATGTGGGCAATGCCAACTGGAACTATAAACAACACCAGCTGATCCGGCAATATGCCCTGGGTAATTTCAAAGAGCTCATCCGGGAGATAACAAAGGATGTGGCTATGCTCCGTTACCTGAACGGCTACCTGAATAATAAAAACGCGCCGGATGAAAACTATGCCCGCGAACTGATGGAGCTTTTTACATTGGGCAAAGGACCGGCCTCCCAGTACACGGAAAATGATGTAAAGGAAGCCGCCAAAGTACTAACCGGCTGGCAGATCAACGGCACTACCTATACCTCTTTTTTTAACCTCAACCGGCATACCACCACCAATAAGACCTTTTCTTCCTTTTTTAATAATACCGTAATCACCGGACGGAATACTACCGATGCCGGGGACCTGGAACTTGCAGATCTTCTGAATATGATTTTTGCCCGGCAGGAAGTGGCCCGCTACCTGGTTCGGAAAATATACCGCTGGTTTGTTTACTATACTATTGACAGCGCCACCGAAACCAATGTAATCATTCCCCTGGCAGAAATTTTCCGGAACAGTAATTACGAGCTGAAACCGGTGCTGCAGGCCCTGTTTACCAGTGCGCATTTTTATGACCCCCTCAACCGGGGCTGTATGATCAAAACCCCGGCTGATATCGTAATCGGATCACTGCGGGAAATGAATGTCAGTTTCCGGCCCGAGACAGACTGGGATACCAACTACGGCCTCTGGAACACCTTTAATTCCTGGATGGTAAATATGGGCCAAAGCCTGCACGATCCGCCCAATGTATCCGGTATGCCGGCCTATTACCAGGAACCCAATTTTCATGAAATATGGATTAATTCCGACTCCCTGCCCAAACGCAATCAGTTTACAGACACCATGATCAATTCGGGTTATGCCCGCAACGGCTTCCGGGTACAGTTCAATTGTGTGGCCATGGCGCAAAGTTTTCGCAATCCCGGTAACCCGGATGATTTAATTGAGGAAGCCATCCGTATCTTTTTCCGGAATGAACTCTCCGCGCAAAGCCGGGTGCAGATGAAAACACAGATCCTGCTTACCGGTCAGCAATGGGATTATTACTGGACCAATGCCTGGACGGCGTATGTATCGAATCCCACGACAGCCAATTTTAACACGGTTAACACCCGGTTGAAATCCCTTTTCCAGTATTTATTTAATTTATCCGAATACCAGCTCGCCTGAAATAAAGATCCGTATGAACAGAAGAAATTTTTTAAGACACTCTTTACCCGCAGCAGCCCTTGTACCGGAGCTGATTAACGGGTACGCCGTGTCGGCTGTTTCCGGTGATTCCCCCCTGGTGCAGGCTTTGTTAAGGGGACAAACCCTGACCGATCATGTGCTGGTTATTGTACAGTTGTCGGGCGGTAACGACGGACTGAATATGGTTATTCCCGTAGCGGATTATTCAAAATATTATAACGCACGCACCAATATTGCGATTCCGGAGAACCGGGTGCTTCCGATAAGCGGTATTACGGGTACCGGGCTGCACCCTTCCATGACCGGCTTGCAGAGCCTGTTTGCGGAAGGCAAGGCAAAACTGATTCAGGCGGTTGGTTATCCCCAGCCGAATTTTTCTCATTTCCGTGCCACCGATATCTGGATGAGCGCTTCCAACAGTAATCAGGAAGTGTACAGCGGCTGGGCCGGGCGTTACCTGAATTATGAATTTCCCAATTTCCCGGAAGGATACCCCAACAGTACCATGCCGGATCCCCTGGCCATCCAGATAGGTTCAACGACGACGCTTACCACACAGGGCACCGCGGTAAACATGGGCATGAGCATTACCAACCCGACCAATTTTTATAACCTGATTAACGGAACCACCGATCCCGCCCCGGATACTCCGGCGGGCCGGGAATTGAAATTTATCAGACAGGTAAATCAGCAAACCCAGAAATACTCAACGGTAATTAAAAATGCCGCGGCTGCTGTTACCCAGCAAAGCACCTACCCCACAGGAAATTCACTGGCCGATCAGTTGAAAATAGTTGCCAGGCTGATTGCCGGCGGATTACAGACCCGGGTATTTATGGTGAGTTTTGGCGGATTTGATAACCATTCTGTGCAGGTAAACAGCAGCGATACCACAACCGGTACCCATGCCACTTTACTGCAACGGGTATCTGATGCCATCCGCGCATTCCAGGAAGATCTGCGTTTTCTGAATGTGGAAGACCGGGTGATCGGTATGACTTACAGCGAGTTTGGCAGAAGGATCAAATCCAACTCCAGTACCGGTACTGACCACGGAGCCGCCGCACCAATGTTCCTCTTCGGCACCCATGTGGAAGCCGGTATGCTCGGTGTGAATCCCACGCTGCCGGCCAGTGCCACGGTGAATGATAATGTGCCCATGCAGTATGATTTCCGCAGTGTATATGCCACCCTGCTGGAAAAATGGTTCTGCCTGGAAAAAACCGTGGTCGAATCTCTTTTCCCGCCGAATATGAATAACCAGTTACAGACCCTGCCGCTGATTAAAGCCAGTGCCTGCAGCGGAATTACACCGCCGCCACCCGATGCGGATAATATCCGGATCAGTAACAGCCCGAATCCGTTCAGTAATACGACCAGCATTAAATTTACAACGGCCGGGGGGCATACATTCATACAGATAATGGATACCCTGGGCCGGGTGGTAAAAGTGCTAACCGACAAAGACTATGCTGCCGGCACTTATTCACTGGATTTTAATGCGGAGGGATTACCCACCGGTATCTATTATGCCCGTTTGCAGAACGGGGTTACCCAGCAGGTAAGGGCGATGCTGAAGGTGAGGGAGTAGGCAATGGGCAATAGGCAATGGGTAGCGGGAAACAAAAAGAATGAAAAATGCGGATTTACTGGAGTTATATTAAAGTGATGGTACTGCTGGGCTGGATGATATCCTGCAATAAAAAGGACGGCCCGCCTGATCCCTGCCTCGGAGTACACTACGATATACAGGTGTTTAAAACCGAAGCGGTGGGGGCTGTGAATAACGGTACCATTACCGTAACATCTCCGCTGGGAGATACGCTCAGTTACCAGCTGAACAACGGGGCCTTCCAGTCCTCTCCCTTCTTCAGTAACCTGGGTGCCGGCGAATACAGTCTGGTGGTAAAAAATCAAAAGGGCTGTACCGATACATTGTCTGTTACGCTCTACAATTATGGTATAAAGTATGCGCAGGTCAAACAACTGATCAGTGGTATCGGAGGGGCAGGAGGTTACTGCGGCCCCTGTCATCTGAACGGGGGAATAAGCGGTGGAAAGAATTTTGATACGGATGCGTCCATCGTCGCCAGCTGGGACCGGATCAGGGCCAGGGTGGTGGACGGGAATCCTTCCTTTATGCCTGCGGCACCCAATAGCCCCCTTTCAGCCACTGATAAGCAAAAAATTACTGACTGGGTGAATGCCGGCCACCGGATCACAGACTAGGCAGCAGTTGCCCGCAGGTCGGCCCGGCAGGGGCGGGGTAAATTTTTTTTGTTTGAAACATTGTTGCATTTTATATTTGCAACATGGTTACAAATAACTGGAAACAAAAACTAGTCCCTTTGTTGCTGGCCATTCTCTCCCTGCAGGGGTTGCATGCCCAGGAAGCACTTACATACGCAAAAGAAAAAACAAGTTCAGTCCCGCTGCTTCCGTTTAAAGCCAGCCTGAGCGGAAAAGTTACCGATGCCCGCACCGGTGAGGCCCTCCAGGGAGCCTACGTGTACCTGACCGATGATAAACTCGGTACGAGCACTGATGAGAACGGAAAATACCTCCTCGCCAATATTCCCGAGGGGCACCATGTACTGGAAGTGTCTTTTGCCGGGTACAGTACCTATGTTGAGCATATTGAAATAAAAGGCGAATTACATAAAGACTTTTCCCTCTCCCCCCGTATTATAGAAAACCAGGGAGTCATTGTAACGGGTGTTACCGGCGCCACGTCAATCCGGAAAGCCCCGGTTCCCATAACAGCACTGAAAAAGGCCAATCTCCTGCAAATACCTTCTTCGAATATCATTGACGCGCTCAGTCATGTCCCCGGTGTTTCGCAACTATCCACCGGTCCGGGGATATCCAAACCCATTATCAGGGGACTGGGCTATAACCGGGTAGTAACCGTAAATGACGGGGTGCGGCAGGAAGGACAGCAATGGGGCGATGAGCATGGTATGGAGATTGACGAGCTCAGCGTAAACAAAGTTGAACTGCTGAAAGGCCCCGCCTCCCTGATCTATGGCAGTGATGCCCTGGCCGGGGTGGTGAACTTTATTACACAGGTGCCCGCCCCGGATGGACATCTCCGGGTGAACTGGCTCAGCAATTACCAGTCAAATAATGGGCTTTTCGCGAATAATCTCAGTGTCAGCGGGAATAAAAAAGGATTTAACTGGAATGCTTACGGCAGCCATAAATCTGCCGGGGATTACCGGAATAAATTTGACGGCAGGGTACTGAATTCCCGTTTCAATGAAAAAAATGCCGGGGGTTACCTGGGTGTCAATAAAGGATGGGGATTCAGTCATCTGATCTTTTCTGCCTATGACCAGCGGGTTGGACTGGTGGAGGGCGACCGGGATGATGCGACCGGAAAATTCCTGGTGAATGCCGGAACTGTTCTGGAAAGAATCGCAACGGCTGATGATCTTGATTCCCGTTCACTGTTTATACCCAATCAGCGGGTACAGCATTACAAGCTGGTCAGTGATAATAATTTCTCCGTTGGTAAAAGCCGCTTAAAATTTAATCTCGGTTACCAGAATAACCGCCGCCGGGAATATGGTAACGCCGAAGATCCGGCTGAAGTGGAACTCTTTTTTGACCTGAAAACAGTGAACTATAACCTGCAATGGCTGCTCCATGAAATGAATGAATGGCATACCACTCTTGGCGCCAGCGGGATGCAGCAAACCAACCGGAACAAGGGGGAAGAAGTCCTGATCCCGGAATATAATCTCTTTGATGCAGGGGTTTTTGTGCATACCCAGCGTTTTTACAGAAACCTTACCCTGAGCGGCGGACTTCGGTTTGATAACCGCACCGTGGATTCAAGAGCCTTTTTTGAAGGGGCGGAAGAAAAGTTCAGGGCATTCCGGAAACATTTCTCCAATATATCCGGAAGTGCCGGTATTAGTTATGAGCCTTCGGATAAAATCACCCTCAAACTCAACCTGGCCCGTGGATTCCGGGCGCCCACCCTGGCAGAACTTGCCAGCAATGGTACACATGAAGGAACAAACCGGTATGAATACGGCAGCCTTGATCTGAAATCGGAAACCAGCTGGCAGGGAGATGCGGGACTGGATATGGAATATGAGCATTTCAGCATCGGCCTCTCCGCTTTTTATAATCACATCAACGACTTTATTTTTTACCGGAAACTGGAATCTGTTTTCGGCGGAGATTCACTGGTGAATGCAGATGGGGAGGATATTCCCGCTTTTATTTTTAATCAGCAAAATGCCCGGCTGGCCGGACTGGAATTTGTGCTGGATATTCATCCGCATCCGCTGGACTGGTTGCATATTGAAAACAGTTTCTCTTTTGTACGCGGTCGTTTCGGTGAAGCCGTTGATGGCAGTAATAACCTGCCCCTGATCCCGGCTCCCCGCTGGAGCAGTGAACTGCGGGCCGATTTCAAAAAAGCGGGGAAAAATCTGCGCAACCTGTACTTCCGTTTTGAAGCTGACCAGACTTTTAAACAGGACCGGTTCTTTGCCGGCTATGGCACAGAAACCGAAACAGCCGCTTACCTCCTGCTCAATGCCGGCCTGGGTGCGGATATAACCAAAGAAGGGAAGAAGACCTTATTCAGCCTGCACCTGTCCCTGCTGAATATCGGGGATGTAGCCTGGCAAAACCACCTCAGCCGGCTGAAATATACTGCTGAAAACCTGGTAACCGGCCGGAACGGCGTCTTTAACGCCGGAAGAAACTTTTCCGTAAAACTGAATGTGCCCCTTGATTTTAAACTGAAATAAAGGGCAGCTCCGGGACGGGTCTTGCTTTTCCCCGACCTTTGCCCCATGGAAATAACCTTTAACACACCTGCCTTACTTTTTCCCGCCATCAGTTTGCTGCTGCTGGCCTATACCAACCGGTTTCTGGCATTGGCCAGCCTGGTACGCAAGCTCCATGATGAATATGAAAAAGGAAAAGAAAATCAGCTGGTGCTGAACCAGATTAAAAGCCTGCGTTACCGCCTTCGCCTCGTCCGGTACATGCAGACACTGGGCGTGTTCAGTTTTATCTGCGCGGTATTTACCATGTACAGTATCTACAACGAATGGGTGATGGGTTCCCGCTTCATTTTCGCTATCGCCCTTCTGAGCCTGCTTGTTTCCCTGGTGGTATCCCTTATCGAGATTGCCCAGAGCACCAAAGCGCTGGAACTGGAACTCAGCGATATTGAAGAACATGATAAGTTTGCTTTCTTCAAAGATTTATTACCCGGAAAAGATAAAAGAAAAGAAGATTAAAGCCGGTTCAGTAAACGCAGCACTTTCTCCCAGCTGCCACCATTGTATACTTCTTTCAGTCCCGCCTGTTTCAGCAGGTTCACGGCCTGCCGGCTGCGGTGACCGCTGCTGCAGCAGCAAACCACCGGGCGGTTCATAGCCCTTAATCTTTCTGCATTGATCTTTATCCGGTCGGCCGGAATATGCAGGGATCCGGGCACCCTGCCCCGGTCATATTCTGCAGCGGTACGTACATCCACAATTACGGCTCCCTTTTTTAACGCAGATAACAGGGAGGCATTACTGAAAAATGAAAACAATCCCATTTGATAAAATTAAACAGTGACCGGCCGCAATTTACGTTCCCCGATCTGTTGCCGCCACATGGCATAATAAAGTCCTTTTTCTCCGAGCAGTTTTTCGTGATTGCCCGTTTCCACCACATCTCCCTGTTCCAGTACATAAATCCGGTCGGCATGCATAATGGTACTCAGCCGGTGAGCGATCAGGATGGTGATCTGCCGGCCGTCTTTTGAAATCGCCCGGATCGTATCGGTGATTTCCTCTTCCGTCAGCGAATCCAGCGCGGAGGTGGCTTCATCAAACAACAGCAGTTTGGGCTGGCGCAATAAAGCCCGGGCAATGGAGAGCCTTTGCTTTTCGCCCCCCGACAGTTTCAGTCCGCCTTCCCCGATCATGGTATCCAGGCCGTTTTCGGCACGGGCCAGCAGATTCTGGCAGGAGGCTTTCTGTAATACATCCTGCAATTCCTCTTCACCGGCAGCCGGATTGACAAATAAGAGGTTTTCGCGAATAGACCCGGAGAATAACTGGGTGTCCTGGGTAACAAACCCGATCTGGTTGCGCAAATCTTCAAAGTCAATACTGTTTTCATCCATGCCATTGTACAGAATCTTTCCCTGCTGCGGACGATAGAGTCCGACGAGCAGTTTCATCAGGGTGGTTTTTCCTGAACCGGAAGGGCCGACAAAAGCGATGGTTTCACCTGTGCGCACTTCAAAACTGATATCGTTAATGGCATTCTGGGAAGCGGTCTGATGTTTGAATGCCACATGGTCAAAGGCGAGTGTCTCAATCCTGCCCAGATGGGTTGGATTGGCAGCCCGGGGTTCAGGTGCCTTTTTCATCAGGTTGCCAAAATTCTCCAGAGAGGCCTGGGCTTCCCGGTACGTGAGGATGATATTGCCGATTTCCTGCAGCGGACCGAATACAAAGAAGGAGAAAATCTGCATGGTTACAATCTGCCCGGCATCCATACTTCCCCGGTAGATAAAGAGCATCAGCAGGAAGAGAATAATCTGCCGCAGGGTGTTCACAAAAGTACCCTGGATAAAACTGATACTGCGGATCCGTTTTACCTTGGTCAGTTCCAGTCCCAGGATTTTAAAAGTGTTTTTATTCAGCCGGCTGACTTCCTGTTCGGTCAGTCCCAGGCTTTTTACCAGTTCAATATTCCGGAGCGATTCGGTGGTGGCGCCGGCCAGGGCTGTGGTTTGGCCGACAATTTTTTTCTGGATGTTTTTAACTTTTTTGCTGAGCAGGTTGGATATGATGGTCAGCAGGAAAATACCGCCAAAATAAACCAGGGGCAGACTCCAGTGAATGGTCGTGGCATAAACTGCCACAAAGAGAATCCCTACAATAACCGGGAAGAGAATATTGATAAAGGAGGCGACAAATTTTTCCGTATCAATCCGCACTTTCTGCAATATACTCAGGGTTTCCCCGCTGCGGGCATCTTCAAATTCCTGGTAGGGAAGTTTCATGGCATGCTGCAATCCCTGCGTGAAAATAGTAGCCCCGAATTTCTGGGTAATCAGGTTCAGGAAATAATCCTGGAAGGCTTTGGCAATCCGGCTGATCATGGCCACAGTGATGGATGCGAGGAGCAGCCAGAGCACCCCGTAATAAACTTTGGTCTCCATCACCTTTTCCACTTCTCCGCCGGGTTTTACCTTGAGGGTTTCTTCCGTGATGGATTCTTTCACAAACAGAAAACCGTTCCAGTCAAAAGCTTCTTTGTGCTGGTGGTAGGTGGCGAGGTTGATCAGTTTCCCGAAAATGATCGGGTCTACCAGGGAGAAACCGATATTCACAGCTGCCAGGAAAAGCACAAGGGCTACCAGCCCTTTATAGGGCTTCAGGTATTGGAATAATATCTTCATATAAGGAATTGAGGTGTCCGGTTGGGATCAATGTGCAAACTTCGGACAAGTTTCCCAATTTCTGCCTGAATTACAGGAACGGCGATTCACCCGCCCCAGCCTGCCCGGTCAAGGCTCCGGTAATGGATGGCTTCTGCCAGGTGTTCAGCCTTTATCTCTCCGCTGTCTGCCAGATCGGCGATTGTCCGGCTGACTTTCAGGATCCGGTCGTAGGCACGGGCCGATAAATTCAGTTTTTCCATGGCCGCTTTCAGCAGAGCGGCGCCCGCTGGTCCGATCACACAGATCTGTTTCAGCATCCGGCTGCTCATCTGGGCATTGCAATAAATTCCGGGATGATCCCGGTACCGCTCGCCCTGCAAATCCCGGGCGCGGATTACCCGCTCGCGGATGATCGCAGAGGCTTCTCCGGGTTTTTGGGCCGATAATTCACTGAAGGAAACCGGGGTGACTTCCACATGCAGGTCAATCCGGTCGAGTAAAGGACCGGATATCCGGTTCAGGTATTTTTGTACGGATCCCGGCGGGCAGCTGCATTCTCTTTCCGGGTGATTGTAAAAACCGCAGGGGCAGGGATTCATGGAAGCCATCAGCATAAAGGAAGCCGGAAAGTCAACGGCCACTTTAGCCCGCGAGATGGTTACTTTTCTTTCTTCCATCGGTTGCCGCATCACTTCCAGTACCGTTCGTTTAAATTCGGGTAATTCATCCAGGAAGAGCACCCCGTTATGGGCCAGGGATATTTCACCGGGTTGGGGAATACCTCCGCCGCCGACAAGCGCCACATCTGAAATGGTATGATGCGGGGACCGGAATGGGCGCCTGGAGATCAGGGTGGCATGCTCGGAAAGTTTACCAGCCACCGAGTGAATTTTGGTTGTTTCCAGCGCTTCCTGCAGACTGAGCGGAGGAAGGATGCTGGGCAGCCTTTTAGCCAGCATGGTTTTTCCGGCCCCCGGCGGGCCGATGAGGATGGCATTGTGTCCGCCGGCTGCGGCAATTTCCAGGGCCCGTTTGATATTTTCCTGGCCTTTTACTTCCGAGAAATCTGTTTCAAAATCATACTGGGAGCGGAAGAATTCGTCCCTGGTATCAATTACCGTGGACTCCAGGCCGTTTTCCCCGTTGCTGAAAAAATCAATCACTTCATTGATATGGCGGATGCCATATACCTGTACGGCATTGACAATACCCGCTTCCCGGGCATTTACAGCCGGCACGATCAGTCCTTTAAATCCTTCTTTTCTCGCCTGGATGGCAATGGGCAGGGCTCCCTTGATAGGCCTGATGTCCCCGTTCAGGGCCAGTTCTCCCATAATGATATAGGAAGCCAGGGCCTCCGGGTTAGGGATCTGTTCCGAAGCGGCCAGGATACCCAGTGCAATCGGGAGGTCAAAAGCGGTACCGCTCTTGCGCAGATCCGCCGGGGCCAGGTTAACGACAACCTTGGTCCGGGGAAACTCATAACTGTTGGTCTTAAACGTACTTTCGATCCGTTGCAGGCTTTCTTTTACCGCATTGTCGGGAAGACCCACAATCATCGGGTCCTTGCCCTGGTTCTGTATCCAGTTCACCTCAATGGTAATGGTAGTGGCTTCCACGCCATATACGGCGCTGCCAAAAGTTTTGATGAGCATGCCCGAAAAATACAACCGCGACTAAGTCCGGCCCGGTGTTTTTCCCCGCGGAAAAATGTTTTTTTCGGGTTCCTGAGTGGTGAAACAGTTCGGGTTTGTTGTGTGTAGTTCCATATTCTTTAGGTTTTAGGTTTACCTGCCATAGGCATGGCATAAAAAAATCACCCGGGAGAGCGGCTGTGTTTTGAAGTATTGTGGTGTTTCTTTGATACCATAAAGCAAAAAAAGCGTATGTTCTTTAAAACAAACGCCGCATCACTGCGGCTTTGTTGTTATTGTTTATCTTGTTTTTTTCCTTTCTTTTTTGCTTCTCTCATTTCTTGCTCTTTTTTCTCTGGCTTCTATTTCTTCGGGGTATTGATCTGGCCAGATATCAGATGTAGCGCTGATTCTTGCTGCATATCTGGAAGTGCCGTGCCTCCTTCTAACTCTCTCAGCATAAATGACACCTCCAATTGCACCAAGAGAAGTTAAGGTAATAGACAACCATAACAATCTTTCATTTTTGATATAAATAAATACCCCAATTAAAGCACATACAATAAGCGGAGTAATAAAAAATTGAACCCAAAACACGGCTTCGATAAAAAAGGAAAGTATCTTCTTCATTCTTCTTTGTTTAATTGATGAACAGATTGAACCACCTTGTAAGTATCCCTAAATACCATACAGTTCTAAATTAGAAAATCATGCAATCACAAGTGTGCTGATCCGGGCCTGGTTCTTAGTGTCCTGAAAAAGTTAATCAAAAAAATGCGCCGGGGCCCCGCCAGAGCCGGATTTTAGAATTCAACAAACTGGATAGCTGCAAGTAATCCTACAAGAGGGTCTGTTTCCACCCTGAGCAGCGAATCTGAATTTTCGATGGTAAATTGATGGGTCTGATCAGTGATAGCAAAAGTCCGGGTAATTGTGTGGCCGGAGTAATCCAGTTTCAGCGTTAAAGGGAAACGAAAGGAAAGTCCCTTTTGTACCTGTTCAATTTGTAACCGATCCGCTTTACGGGTTATTTTCAGTTCCGGGTTATAAGGGCGGTGCAGCCACTGGCTGAAAAAATAACCGAGATCTTTCCCGCTGACCTTCTCAAACACACGCTGCAGATCATCACTGTCCGCATTACTGCCTGCATATTGTGCATAATACTGACGAACCGCCTGGTGAAAAACGGTATCACCCAGTTCCTGGCGCAGCATATGTAATATCCAGCTGCCTTTCTGGTAACTGTTGGCATTGAGCAGGCTCATCAGGTTACGGCTTGTGTCTGCCACCGGCCGCCGGGAAAGTTTTACAAACTCCAGCACCTGGTTCCGGTCTTCGCGCATTCGCTGCCGGAGACTGTCGGTGCCGTATTTTTTCTCCAGATAAATATGCGTGAGGTAAGTGGCAAAACCCTCGCTCAGCCAGAGATGGGAGAAATTTTTTTCCGAAGCCATATCCCCGAACCACTGGTGCACTATTTCATGCGCGATCAGCGCTTCCGCGCGGCGTTCCCCGGTTACAGAATATTCCGAATAAAAAATGGCTCCGGCATTTTCCATGCCTCCGTATATCGTCTTCGATTGTACATTGGCGAGTTTTTTAAAGGGGTAGGGGCCAATATACCCGTCATAAAAAGCGAGGATCTCAGTTGCCTGCGCATAGTCATAAAATCCCTGGTTCTTGTTTTCCGGGAATACCCAGCTGCTGACCGGAATACAGTTATGCAGCCAGCCGGTTTGTTGCACGGCGAATTCCGCCACCCCGATCACCATTACCTTGGTGGGGAGCGGAATCTCTTCTTTCCAGTGGGTGAGTTTTTGTTGCCCCGGCAGATTGGTTTCCTCTACCTGTATTCCGTTACTGATTACCTGGTAATGCTCCGGCGCCGTTACCAGAAATTCAAAGGAGGCTTTATCAGCCGGGTCATCCACACAGGGAATCCAGTGATGCGCCCGGTTGGGCCAGTTGTCGGCAAAAAAGGTTCTTTTCCCGTATTTGTTTTTGGAGATAATTAATCCGTCACCCGGTATGCCGGCATAGGCTATTTGCAGATCTAACGTATCTCCCTTTTTTGCGGGATGGGTAAAATAAAGATGAACCTGGTTGTCTGACTGGGAAAAACGGAGATCTTCTTTTCCGGAGCGGGTCACCCGGTTTACCCGCATTCCTTTTCCGTTATTTCCTGTCCGGGTAAGGTCGAGACGCAGAGAAGATACATTGTCCAGTAATTTAGCCCGTACAGTTGTAAGGCCGTTGAGGGTATCCGACTGGTCTGACAGGTGTACCTGAAACCGGTAGTGTAATATATCGGCCGGCTGCTGGCCTGCAGTGAACAGAAAAAGAAAGAGGAGTACGGGGCTAAAAAATCGTTTGCTCATTTGGCAAATTTGAGAAAATCCCGCGAATTGTACACCCTCCTTTCCATTCCCTATTGCCTGCTGCCTATTGCCTTCTGCCTATTGCCTACTGCCTATTCCCCCTCTCCCAGGCCTTCCAGCATCTCCACCACTTTTTCTCTTTTCAGGATCACATACCCGATCCGGTCATTGCTGATGCCTTCCCGAAGCTGGTAACTAAAACTGAGCTGGTCTTCCGTGACGGTAGTTTCAAAATACCGGAAAGAAATAGTGGGTACCTCTTTTAACTCTTCCCCGATTTCATATAAGTGAGTGGAAAGTATAAAGAGGGAGTTCTTAATTTTAATCAGGCCTTTGATCACAGTCAGGGAGCATTTCATGGCATCCTGTACATTGGTACCCTTGAAGAGCTCATCAATCAGCACCAGCCATTTTTTCCCGTTATTGATTTTCTCCACCGTGTTTTTGATCCGCTGCACTTCATTGAAAAAGAAACTTTCTCCCCGGGCGATATTGTCCACCACATTGATATTGCTGATGAGGCCGTCAAACAGGGTCAGCCGCATTTTTTCCGCCGGTACGCCCATGCCGATATGGGCCAGAAATACCGCGGCGCCTACGGATTTGATCAGGGTGCTTTTGCCGGCCATATTGGCCCCGGTGAGGAAGAGAAAATGCTGTTCGGGGTGCATCTGCAGGTCATAGGCAACAGGGTGGGGGAGCAGAATATGATAAAGTCCTTTGGCATCTACCAGGGGCCGGTCCTGATCCACAAATTCCGGAAAGCTCAGTCCATAGGTTTTAACGGCCATGGCCATGGAATACCAGGCATCCAGCCGGCTGTAAATATCCATCAGCTCCAGTATATTGGTCTTGTAGCGTCCCCGCAGGAAGTAGGCAAAATAAAGCAATTGTCCGGGTCTGAATTTTTGCCCCTTTTGTGATTCTGACAGGCGGGCCAGGGGAGTTTCCCGGAGCATGCCGCTGATACGGTCTGTATAAAAACGGATGGAAGCAGGCAGGTCCAGTCCCTCCAGTAAATCAGTGATCTGTTTCAGTCCCCGGAAAAAATCGGCAAAATGCGGAACGGAATACCGGATCATGGAATAATCCGCATGGTGCAGCCACTTATACAGCAGGTTGTTGAAGGAGGCCGGCGCTTCACTGATCGGATCAAGGGGATAATCCAGGAATTTATCCATCACCAGTACGGTACCGTTACTGATTTCGGTTGGCCAGTCCCGGGTATGCTCCATAAAAGTGCGGATAACTTTCTGGGTACCCCTAATTTTTTCCAGGTCATGAAAGGGCTCGCTGAAAAACCGCCGCAGCCATTCCCGCCCGCCCGTAGTACGGGTAAAGTTCAGCTTATGAAATACCGAGAACTCTTCTTCTGTATGGAAGATGGAGATGTCGGAGAAGGATGTTTGGTCAATTTGCATAAGTATATGAGATAAGAACCAAGAACCAAATGACAAGAACCAAATCCGCTTTCGTTGGGTTGATGGGTGTTGGGCTCAAATTATTGATTTTTAAGATCAGGCATAAAAATATTGGTTACCTGATTTCTCTTTTTTTGAGGATGGCGGAAAAAATTAAAACTAATTCCCTGGCTTCCTGCTTTAAACTGTTTCTTTTTTGTTCAAGAATTGGATTCCCACCGGTTAAAATAAGGCGGAGCCACAAGGCTGATTCTTTTGCCTCCCGCCGGCAGGTTTTAATTTTCATAATAAAATCCTTATCCCCGATTCCTTCATTCGCTTCAATATAGTTTGCAGCCGGCGAACTGCCAGACCGTATCAGTTGCGATAAATAGATGTGGTTTGCAGGGTTTTTGGGAAGCTCCATGCAGAAGTCCCGGATGTTCTCAGCATACAAAGCTGTTCTTTCCGCTAAATCAAATAACTTTTTTGGGACATTCATTTGCACAAACCTAAATGAAAGCATGTCGGTCATCAAGCTTTTTTCCCCCTGCTTCCCCTGTATTTCCCCCTCAAATCTTCCGTTTTTTTCCCGCTCTTGGTTCTTGGTTCTTCGGCTCTTGGTTCTTGGTTCTTTGGCTCTTGGTTCTTGGCTCTTCGGTTCTTGGTTCTTCACTCCCTCTCAAACCTTAATCTTTCTCCATAATGAGACTCGTCCCATACGCCGTTTCCATAAACCAGGTGGCCGTTAACAAAAGTATGGGTGATCCGGGCCGGGAAGCGGAAGCCTTCCAGCGGACTCCAGCCGCATTTATACAGGATGTTTTCTTTTTCTACCGTATAACTTTCCGCGGGATCAACAATGACCAGATCGGCATGATAACCCTCCCGGATATAGCCTCTTTCCTTTACCTGGAAACAGGCCGCCGGAGCATGGCACATTTTTTCCACCAGCTTTTCCAGTGTAATTCTTCCGGTTTTGACATAGTGCAGCATCAGCAACAGGGAATGCTGTACCAGGGGCAGACCGGCATGGGCTTTTTCATACGGTTCATTTTTTTCTTCCCATGTATGGGGCGCATGATCAGTGGCAATAATATCCAGCCGGTCGTCCAGCAGTGCGGTCCAGAGTGCTTCCCGGTTTTGCGGAGCCTTGATAGCCGGATTACATTTAATGCGGTTACCCAATGCCGGATAATCGTCGCTGGTAAAATGCAGGTGGTGTACACAAACCTCCGCGGTGATCCGTTTATCCTTCAGCGGGAACATATTGGTGAACAGGGCCAGTTCTTTTTCAGTACTGATATGTAAAATATGCAGCCGGGTGCCGTATTTTTTGGCAATCTGAATGGCATACAGGGAGGATGCATAACAGGCTTCCTCATCCCGGATCAGCGGGTGGTCCTGCGGAACAAGATCCCGGCCTTCTGCTTTCAGCCGGTCCAGGTTTCGTTTGATGATGGTTTCATCTTCGCAATGGGTGGCGATCAGCAGTTCGGCCTCACTGAATACCCGGTCAAGTGTAGTGGGATTATCCACCAGCATATTCCCCGTGCTGCTGCCCATAAATATTTTAATGCCGCAGATATCCTGCTTTTTTTCATTGCTGCGTAACACTTCCTCCGTATTGTTATTGGCCGTGCCCATAAAAAAAGAATAGTTGGCCAGTGAACTGCGGGACGCGATCCGGTATTTGTCTTCCAGTAATTCCTGCGTCAGCGCATTGGGAATGGTATTGGGCATTTCCATAAAACTGGTCACGCCTCCGGCCACCGCCGCTTTGGCTTCTGTAGCGATAGTAGCCTTATGCGTCAGTCCGGGTTCCCGGAAATGTACCTGGTCATCAATACAGCCTGGCAGAAGATATTTCCCCTCGCCGTTAATCTCAGTGAAATGGCCGGCAGGTATATGGATTTGCGGCGCGATTTTTTCAATACGTCCGTTTTTCACCCATACATCAGCTGTAAGGGTCCTGCCTTCATTGACAACCTGTATATTCCGGATCAGGTAATTTTGCATATCTTGTCCATTGAATTTATAGTCAAAGCCAATACCCATGCAATTTAATCAAAGCCTGTTAAGACTGGCCTTCTTCCTGCTTCCCTTATCCGGATTTTCACAGACCACCTTTTTTCAGCAGGGGGATAAGGCAGGGCTGCTGCTGGAAAGATTCGAAATAAAAGCCCGAAAGGATTCGCAGCTCAATTTTTCCAAAACCCGCCCTTTTGCCCGTAACCGGATGATGCAGGCCCTGGCCGGTAAAGGGACCGGGCTCAGCCGGGTGGACCGCTATAATTTTGACCGTTTTTTGCTGAATAACCCCGAATGGCTGCCCGACAGCCTGAAAGGGAAAGGACTTTCTGCCAAACCTTTCCTGAAAAATTTTTATACCAGTCCGGCACACCTGTATGAAGTGCATGTAAAGGATTTTGACCTGGTTATTAATCCCGTTTTACAACTGGTTTATTCCAAAGAAAAGGATAATGATGCCACGCTGTTTCAGAATACCCGGGGCGTAAGTCTCCGGGGCCGGATAGCGAAGAAAATCGGGTTCGCCGCTTATCTCACCGAAAACCAGGAACGTACTCCTTCCTGGGTCAGGGCATTTGAAGCAGAAAGAAGGGCCGTTCCCGGGGCCGGGTTTTACAAGGATTTCAAAACAACCGGCTATGACTATTTTGATGCCCGCGGTTATTTTACCTTTAATGTAACGCCCTATATTGATGTGGCTTTCGGGTACGACCGGAATTTTATTGGGAACGGTCACCGCAGTTTATTTCTGAGTGACTTTGGCAATAACAACCTCTTCCTGAAACTCAATACCCGGATCTGGAAATTCAACTACCAGAACCTGTTTATGGAGCTGCATAATGCAGACAACCGGACCGGAGACCGGCTGATCGGGAAAAAATATGCAGCCATGCACCACCTCGATCTGGCGGTTACCAAATGGCTGAATGTCGGCTTATTTGAGGCCGTTGTTTTTGGCCGGCCCAACCGGTTTGATTTCGGCTACCTGAATCCCGTTATCTTTTACCGCTCCATTGAACAGCAGAACGGTAGTTTTGACAACTCTCTGGCGGGACTGGATATTAAAGCCAATCTGCCCCGTAATATCCAGTTATACGGACAGTTTATGCTGGATGAGTTCCTGCTTTCTGAGATAAAAAATAACCGGGGCTGGTGGGCCAATAAATGGGGCTTACAGCTCGGGGCGAAGTATATGGATGCATTTGGGATACCTAACCTGGATTTGCAACTGGAACATAACCGGGTGAGGCCCTTTACCTATTCCCACGGGGATTCGGTGGCCAATTATACCCATTACAATCAGCCGCTGGCGCACCCGCTGGGGGCCAACTTCAAAGAATGGATTGCCATGGCCCGCTACCAGCCGGCTCCGAAATGGTTGTTGAGTGGTAAACTGATCGCCTATACCCAGGGTAAAGACAGCAGCAGCCGCAGTTTCGGCAGTAATATCTTTTTTCCCAATGTACCCCCTTACCGGCAGGGTGATTTCGGATATGGGATAGGTGACGGGTGGAATAACCAGGTTTTCCTGGCTTCCCTCCTGGTTTCTTATGAATGGAAAGAGAATTTCTTCCTTGAACTCAATGCCCTGATCCGGAAAAGGGAAACAAAAACAATCCCGCTTATTTCAGACAACCGGTCTGTGATCTCCATCGGACTGCGATGGAATATGCACCGGAGAGAGTTTGATTTTTAGTCGGTAGCTGGTAGGTAGAAGTCAGTAGTACCTTCTTTCAGCACCATTTCAGCGACCATACTTCTACGCAGCCCCCTGGCTCTTGGATCTTTGGTTCTTGGATCTTTGGTTCTTGGATCTTCGGCTCTTGGTTCTTGGCTCTTTGGTTCTTGGCTCTTGGCTCTTGGTTCTTTGGTTCTTGGATCTTTGGCTCTTGGCTCTTTGGTTCTTTCGCCCCTATCCTTCCAGATGAATACTAAACACAATCATCCTCGACTGTATTTTATCAAACATACTGGAGAAGCGGAGGTTTTCATCACGCGCGTGAATATTGCGTAAACCGTTGCTGATTTTTATTTCCGGAGAGAAGATAAAACTCGGGAAAAAGAAGTTGAAGCCGATCCCGAATTCCGGTCCGAAATCATGTTTCTGGATTTTGATCAGTTCCTCGGCTCTTTTGGCCCTGGCATTACTGGCCATATCTATATCCGCCTTGAAACCGGCCAGGGTATAAACCCGGAAATTTCCGATCCGGTCACTCTGAAATTTAAGTTGTACCGGGAATGACATAATAACGGATTCCACTTTTTTGGTGACATCCGTGAAACCGTCAAAATCAGGATACTTCTGTTTATAGAAGATATTTCTTTCAATAAACATCAGCTGGGGATTAAAGCGGATCTGGAAACGGTTGGAGATACGGCCGGTTGCGGAAAGCCCCAGCGTCAAACCACCGGAGTTAACCGGTTCCCCCACCAGGATGCTGTCTGTTTGTAAAAACCGGGGATGCCATTCGGTTTGAAACCTGGCCAGATTGATTCCGACTGTTATCCCGAAATAATAGGGCTTATTGTCGTGATCAAACATATTCATTTCCGCCTTGCCGAACTGGGCGCCGGCTGGAAGCGAAAGGGAAAGCAATAAAACCGGGAAAAACAACCGGCTCAGACGCGCTATTTCTGTTTTCTTCCGGAATAAATACAGCATATACCAAGGGTCAGCGGCTGAAACTCTGTGTCGGAGTACCCCACTTTTTTTAAAATGTCAGTGAATAATTGGCGGTCGGGAAAGGCATTGGCTGATTCATTCAGGTAGGCATAAGCTTCCGAATTCTGTCTGAACCAGCGGGCCACCCGGGGCGCAATCAGGCGCATATACACGTTATACAACCCTTTCACCGCCTTCTGGCGGGGTTTTGAAAACTCCAGTACGACCAGCCGGCCGCCGGGTTTCAGCACTCTTTTTATTTCTGTGAGTCCTTTTTCGAGGTTTTCAAAATTCCTTACACCAAATGCCACCATTACGGCATCAAACGTATTATCTGCAAAATTTATTGTTTCGGCGTCTCCTGTATGTAAGTGGATCTTTTCAGTAAGTCCCTCTTTTTCAATCTTTTTTCTGCCCAGTTCCAGCATGCCTTCGGATATGTCAATTCCGGTAATCTGGCGGGGTTGCACTTGTTTCCAGGCCATCAGGGCCATATCGGCCGTACCGGTTGCCACATCCAGAATATGCGCGGGTTTATCTTTTTTTAGGAGGCCGATGGCTTTTTTTCGCCAGGTAATATCAATCCGGGCGGATAAAAAACGGTTCATCAGGTCATAACGGCCGGCAATCCGGTTAAACATGTCGGCTACCTGTTCCTTTTTACTTTTTTCAGGATCGTTGAACGGCGTTATGGAATCGTGCGGGTGCGTCTGACTCATGCGGGGGCAAAGGTAGCACTAAGCCGGGGTTTTACGGGCTTTGTTTAAGCCGGGCTTTGCCGCGGGGTTCTTTACCTTTGCGCCATGGAAATTTTTTCGGCCAAATACCTGATCAGCAGTGCCACGTATAAACAATGCCCGGCTGCGGATAAACCTGAATATGCATTTATCGGGCGCAGCAATGTGGGTAAATCCAGCCTGATCAATATGCTGACCGGCCGGCAAAAGCTGGCCAAAACCTCTGCCACACCAGGTAAAACACAACTGATCAATCATTTTGACATCATTTCCTCGGGACAGGTTGGCTGGTATATCGTTGATCTGCCGGGTTACGGCTACGCGAAAGTGTCCCAGAAAGCACGGAATAACTGGGGCAATATGATCGAATCCTATATCCGGAAAAGAGAAAGCCTTGTCAATCTTTTTGTGCTGATTGACAGCCGGCATAGTCCCCAGGCTATTGACCTGGAATTCATCCATCAGCTTGGGGCCTGGCAGGTACCGTTTTCCATTGTGTTTACCAAGTCGGATAAAAATAAACCCGGGGCCACTCTGCGGAATGTGCAGGCATTTCTGGATGCCCTTGCGGCTGAATGGGAAGAGCTGCCCCCGCATTTTATCAGTTCAGCGACAACCGGGGAAGGAAAAAAGGAAATCCTGGATTTTATTAACTCCCTTAACCGGCGGATCGGCAAAAGCTGAACCTTGCTGAATTCAGGAATATTCCGGTACTTTGCCTTACTTATTATCCATGAGAAGAATCTTATCCGAAAGAAATATTGTCATCCTTCTTTTTATCCTGGTCATGCTGACTTTTTCCCTTGCCCAGGAGTATGCCCGCAGTATGGGAGGGCCTTACACAAACACAGCGCAGCAAACACCCGCTGACAGCGGCAGACAGGTACAGGCGCTCTGGCAACAGGGGCGTTGATTCTTTATTATCCGCAACAAGTAACTTGCAGTAAGGGGGTGGGGGTGACGGCAGCGGAGGGTTTCCGCTTTATCAAGAGAGAGGGAACCTTCAGTTCACAATTTTATTCGCACAGCTGCTGCTGGCAAATGCTTCCGGTTTGGCTTTAAAGGCAAAGCCCATTCCCAGAATATAACCCATGGCTTCCCGGAGGGCGTCATTGCTTTTGAACTGAGGGTTGGTATTGATATCCGCATGCACTTCCATATCCACATCGTAGCGGGTAAAGAGGTGACAGAGCTCATACGCGATCTCAATACTTTTGGCCACTTCGGTCAGCATACGTTCCTTAATCGTAAAGGAGTGACGGGTCTTCTCATTGTGGATGAACATAAATCCGCCCTGGCCTTCCCGGAGGAAAACAATCACCGTGGCAAACTCAGTTTCCTGTCCTTTAACCTGGGAATCGGTACCGATACAAACTTTAAGCCGGTGCCCTTTTTCAGTCTCCCTCCGGATTGCGGACTCCACAGCATCCAGTATCGGGAGTTCAATGGGGTCACCATTAAATCGTCTCCAGCGCATATAAAAAGAGGTTTTCCTAAGTTACAGGAAAACCTCTGAATTACAAAAGGGGCACGGATTATCGTTCTGTTACCACGCGGGTTTCAGAACCGGAAAGCGTTTATTTATTGGCGTACGATTCTTTCTGTCCATTGTTGTCCGTCTTTATGAAAACGCACCAGATACATCCCGTTACGCATACCGGGAATGTTCACGGTATTGATGCCATTTGCCAGCATACCGCGGACCAGTACCCGCCCATTGAAATCATGCACCTGGTAGTCAAAGGCGCCGGGGCTGGTGATGGTGATCTGGCTGCTCTCTGTAAGGTTACCGATGATCTTCGGCCGTCCGCCTTCCGAGTTATTTCGGAGGGTTACAATATTTGAGTAATACTGGCGGCCATTGTCAAATACCACATTCAGCCGGTATTGCAGACTGCCGGATGCCCAGGGTTTGTAATTATAGCTGCGGTCGGCATTGGCAGACTGGCTGACGGGGGCAAACTGGCGCCCGTCGGTGGAAACTTCCAGCACCTGGCTGGTCACGGCCTCATCGGCATCAATGATCCAGCTGAACTGGTGACGGTCTCCGTTCAGCTGACCCTGCAGGGTAAGCTGGCGAAGGGGCAGCGGAACGGCAACCGCATAGGAGCCTTCCAGGGCATAAGAACCGAGACTGGCATAATTGGGTGCGTAGATATTTCCTTTTCCTTCCACCCGGATATAATAGGTTCCGGCAGCCAGCAGGGTATCCACCAGGGAACTCAGCAGGGTACCCGGGTTATATACACTGATCTGGGTCTGGGCATTATTATAAAGCGTTACCTGCATATCCAGGTTGGATCCGGCATTCCCGGTACCCACATTGTAGGGAATCGCATTCAACTGGAAACGGCCGTAAGATGGCTGGGTAAAACGGAAAAGGTCGCCATCTGTACTTTGCTCCACCACTCCGTTAATGGTGAACAGGTTGTTACTGAAACTGACCTGTGTGGCGCCGGCAAAGGTATTCGCGAAATCATCGGTGCGGAAACCAAAGCCGTTATTGGTTGTAATCACGCTGAGGTCACTCTGGTAATTGGTACAGCCAAATGAATTGGGTCCGTCATTCCACAACGTCAGGTTGCGGTAATACCCTACACCCATAATAGGCGCCCAGCCGATTTCTCCGGTTCCGGTACCGGGATTGTAATCCGTTGTTTTTACACAGTTGGCGTCATAACTGGCCTGGTGATAAAGTCCGAGGGTATGACCGGCTTCGTGCGCGGCAGCTTCGGCAATATTTTTCACGTTATAGTTCAGCAGACTGGTAAATACAAAACAGGGGGTGTCGTCTCCCCAGATAAAGGACGTTACAAAGGCCACACCACCGGCATTGCCGTACCACTGGTAAGTGGGGGTCAGGATAACCCGCATGCGTTTGTCAACCGGGGCTGCCAGGTATTTGGCAGAGTCGTTAGTGATATTGATATTGAAAGGCCGGTAATCTTCCGCTACGCGGTTGAAAACGGTTCGTATCTGGGCGGTATCCAGTCCGGAAGGAGCGCAGAAAATGGGGCCTGTCATATTCCAGCTGGTGCCGCTTACCGTGTGCCCGTCAAAGTCCAGGAAAAGAACGGCCGAGGCGGAAGGGTAACTGCTCATCACCGGAACCTGGGCGGAAACAGTTCCGGCCCAGAGTAACAAAGCCAGCACAGGTGTAAAAATGTTTTTCATAACAAGGTGGATTTTCGGATTCAATTGGGTACAAGGGACACGGATCAAAAACGGGTCAGGCAGAGCCGTTCATCATGGATTTATTCATTGATAAGTTCGTAATACGTTTTCCGGACAAATGAAAGCTGTCCTTCCTTCTCTTCAAGCACATAGAGATCACCGTGCTGAAAGCTGATGATTCTTCCGGTATATTTAATCTTGCCGTCTGCCAGTACAATACGGCTGAGAGTGAGGCGGGCTCCTTCAAACTGGGAGGTACGGATCACCACACTCTGAATGGTATTATTATACTTACTGGCGGCAGAAACCACTTCTCCGTCTACCTGCACTTTACCGGCTTCATCCAGGCTGAATTGGCTGATACGGCCAGCCGGGGAATGGATGATCTCATCGGCACGCGCGGCGGTTACCGGAATACTTTCGGGCAAACGGGAAAAAAGACGGGGTTTGGTATAATCAGGCTCGTTGAGCGGAAGTTTATCCTGGGCTTGCGCAGAAACGGCAAGTGTGGCAAATGCAAATAGTATGCACAGGAAGGCATGATGGTTTTTCATCTGAACACTTTTAATTGTCAAAAACTGATATTGGATGGCAGCCTGAAACATTTGCTGCGGTTTTCTGAGATACGGTACACCAAAGTTCTGCACGGAATACGGCTTTTTCCAAATATGAAAGCCATAATCATAAAAAAACGGGGACTATTCCCCGTTGTAAAACGTAGTATTCCTACTCACTGCTCCGATTATTTACGATTCAGTACTGATTAGTACTTAATAGCACAAGGGTACAGGCTTCCGGACATTCAATCCCTTTGGCGGTAGCCAGGGAAATCAGTTCATCGTTCTCTGTGCCCGGATTAAAAATGATCCGCCGGGGATGCAGGGAAAGGATATATGCATAATAATCCCGCTGGTGCTGCGGATTTAAATAGAGCGTTACCGTATCAATGTCCTGCAAAGGAGGCCGCCCGGTAATCACTTTTATCCCGGCTACCACGGTTTCTTTCCGGCCAATGGCTTCCACCGGGTGACCGGCAGCCAGCAAACGGTGTACGGCGAGGTAGCTGTAACGGGAAGGGTTATCTGAAGCGCCGAGGACCAGTGTTTTTTTGGGAGACATGATGGTTGGTTTAATCAGTCAGACGGGAAGGATAAGGTTATTTGAACATTTTCAGTAAAGCGCCCACAAACCAGCTTTCCTCTGCTTTGATCATTGTGTCAAGTGTACGGTCTGCCTGTTTGCCCAGCTTTTTGATACTGCTGATGGTTTCAACAAAGGTTTTTACCTGCGGGTCTTTTTTATCCCCTTCCACCGCTTCCAGCCGGTCGAGTAACTGGAGCATAGGTTCCAGTTCCCTTTTCTTTCTTTCTTTGACAATCTGGGTCACTACTTTCCAGATATCTTTCTCCGCTGAAAAGTATTCTTTTCTTTCCCCGGGGATCAACACCCGATCCACCAGCCCCCAGTTGATCAGTTCGCGTATATTCATATTGGTATTTCCCCGGCTGATATTCAGTTCTTCCATAATATCATCCTGTGTAAGCGGATCCGGGCTGATCAGTAAAAGGGCATGGATCTGTGCCATGGTCCGGTTAATCCCCCAGTGGGTGCCGAAGGCTCCCCAGTTGCTGATAAATTGGTGACGGGCGTCTGTGAGTTTCATAACACAAAAATAGCCGTTTGTTCCGAAGTTTCAAAAAACATTGAAAATTTATATAACCGTGGAGTCCCGGTAAAGTTTTAATTTGGTTTATGAAATATTGCTTTTTATCCTTCCTGCTGTTCGCCGGGCTCCTGCTTCCGGCGCAACAGCGTCCGTTCCGTTTTGCTTTTGTCAGTGATACGCATATTGGCTCTCCCAATGGGTCCGCCGAGGAAGACCTGCGCCGGACCGTAAGGGATATCAACGCGCAGCCGGATATTGCTTTTGTTGTACTGACCGGTGATATAACTGAAATGGGAACGAATGAAGAACTGAGGCTGGCCCGTCAGATACTGGATAGTCTGCGGGTACCCTGGTATATTATTCCCGGCAATCATGATACCGGCTGGAGTGAAAGCGGCGGCGATATGTTTACCCGTGTATTCGGATCGGATAAATTCAGTTTTGAGTACGCAGGTGTTCGGTTCATGGGCTGCGCCTCCGGGCCTTATGTACGGATGAGTGATGGCCATGTACCCAGGGATGCCGTTAACTGGCTGGAAAACGAAGTGAAAAAAGCCGACCCCCGTCAGCCCCTCATTTTTTTTAATCATTATCCCGTTGATGAAGGGCTGGATAACTGGTATGAACTGACGGACCGGCTGCGTCTGCTGAATACACAGGCCATTCTTTGCGGGCACGGACATGCGAATAAAGCCATGAATTTTGAAGATATACCCGGTGTGATGGGCCGTTCCAATCTGCGGGCAAAAGCGGCAGAAGGGGGGTATAATCTTGTGGATGTACGACCAGACTCCCTTGTATTTACTGAGCGAAAACCAATCAGCCGGCAGGAGAAAAAATGGACCGCCATAGCGGCAGAAAAGCGGCTATATCAAACAGGTAAAAAATTTAAAAGACCCGATTATGCAGTGAATGACAGTTTTTCAACTGTCCGTCGCCGCTGGGATTTCGCCGATAAAGCCAACATCATTTCCACACCGGCTGTATCAGCCGGACGGGCATATGTAGGGAATCAATTGGGAGAAATGAAAGCCTTGTCTTTGCTGACCGGAAAACCTGTATGGACGTACAAAGCCGGCGGACCGGTTTTTTCAAGCCCCGCTATTGCAGGTTCGGCGCTGATTTTCGGGGGGGCTGACGGATATATTTATTGCCTCGATACGGCCAGGGGAAAGCTGCGCTGGAAGGTTAAAACAGGTGCCGCAGTACTGGGCAGTCCGCTGATAAACGGAGACACGGTATTTATCGGCGGGAGTGACCATTCTTTCCGGGCTTTGTTGCATAAAAACGGAAAACAGATCTGGTTATTCAACGGCCTGGAAGGGCCGGTTGTCAGCAAACCCCTGCTCACGGCCGGTTTACTTGTTTTCGGGGCCTGGGACCGTCATCTCTATGCAATTCATTCAGCAGACGGTACCCTGCGCTGGAAATGGAACAATGGCTCTTCTGTCCGGAATTTTTCTCCGGCATCCTGTATCCCGGTCACCGCAAAAGGACTGGTATATATCATGGCGCCGGACAGGTACACAACGGCTATTTCTCTTTCCGACGGGCAGACAGCCTGGAGACTGAAAGACGCGGGGGTAAGAGAGTCAATCGGAATTTCCACAGACGGAAATTTTATTTATGGAAAAACCATGCAGGATACGGTTGTCGCTTATGCCACCGGTTATGATACCCGTTCCTTTGTCTGGAAAATGCATGCCGGCTTTGGGTATGAACACGTTCCTTCCATGCTCATAGAGAAAGAGGGATTACTTTATTTTGGCACCCGCAGCGGCACCGTTTATGCGCTTGATCCGTTGTCCCGGACCAGGCAATGGGCGCATAAAATTGATAACTCAATGGTGAATACAGTATTGCCCCTGGGAAACGGGGCCCTGCTGGTGACCACAATGGACGGAAGAGTGGTACTGCTGGAAGAAAAATAATAAGCCTGCCTTTTATAGATTTTCAAAAGCATAAAAAAAGCTGTACAAATCTGTACAGCTTTTTCTTTTCCCTATAGCAGGTTACAGTAACATTGTAATCGGGTTCTCCAGGTATTTCTTGAATGTCTGGAGGAAAGCGGCACCGGAAGCGCCATCCACACTCCGGTGGTCACAGCTGAGGGTGACTTTCATAAAATGACTGACACCGAATCCTTCTCCTTTCCGCACCACAGTCTCCTTGATTCTTCCCACGGCCATAATACAACTGTCGGGAGGATTGATGATGGCGGTAAATTCGTCAATATCCATCATGCCGAGATTGGAGATAGTAAAGGTGTTTCCGGTAAACTCGTTAGGCTGGAGTTTTTTGTTCTTTGCTTTTCCGGCCAGTTCCTTGCTTTCTGCCGCAATCTGCGGAAGGGTTTTTTGGTCGGCAAACCGGACAACCGGTACGATCAGCCCGTCTTCTATCGCCACGGCTATACCAATGTGAATATGACTGTAACGACGGATCTTGTCCCCCATCCAGGAGGCATTGATAGCCGGATGCTGACGCAGGGCCAGGGAAACGGCTTTCACCACCATATCATTAAAACTTATTTTAACCGGGCTGAGTTCATTCAGCTGGGTTCTGGCATTCATCGCATTGTCCATATTGATTTCCATCGTAAGATAGAAATGCGGGGCGCTGAATTTGCTCTCTCCGAGCCGGCGGGCAATCACATTCCGCATCTGGGAATTGGGTATATCTGTATACCCTTCTTCCCCGCTGGCCTGGAATACAGGCATGGATGCAACAGAACTTTGCGCCGCAGCCGGGGCCGGCACATAATTATCTATATCGGCCTTTATTATACGACCCCCGTCTCCGCTGCCACGCAGCTGACGCAGATCCACTCCTTTTTCTTTGGCAATCTTCCGGGCAAGCGGAGAAGCTTTTAACCGTCCATTTTCTGAAACGGCAGCGGGGGCATTGACAGCAGTGCTAACCGGTGCCACAGCCGTTTGCGGTGCCGCAGCGGCTGCCGGGGCTGGTGCTGCCGCAGGAGCAGGTGCAGGCTGGGCAGTTAAACTCATTCCGGAACTGGCAGCGGCTACAATCGCATCCACATCTACCTTGCCGGGCTCGCCGATAATACAGAGCAGGCTGTTCACCGCAATTTTCTCCCCTTTTTGGGCACCTGTATATAAGAGGGTGCCGTTTTTATAGCTTTCCAGCTCCATGGTTGCCTTGTCTGTTTCAATCTCAGCCAGCACGTCTCCTTTTTTTACGGGGTCGCCGATTTTTTTATTCCATCCGGCAATCACCCCGGCTTCCATGGTATCGCTGAGCCTCGGCATCAGCACCACTTCTTCCAGCTTTGAAATATCCAGACTGCCCGTACCGGCTGCCGGCGCCGCTTCTGCCGGTACAGGAGCGGAAGGAACTGCTGCAGGGGCAGGACTGGCGGAACTGTTCAGCAGGGAGGAAATATCTTCTCCCGCGCTTCCAATGATAGCCAGCAGATCATTCACCTGCAGTTTGCCTCCTTTGGCGGTGCCAATATGCAGGAGTATGCCGTCTTTATAACTTTCCAATTCCATTGTGGCCTTATCCGTTTCCACTTCGGCCAGCAGGTCCCCTTTTTTTACCGGGTCTCCCACATTTTTGTGCCAGGCAGCTATCACACCTTCGGTCATAGTATCGCTCAGCCGGGGCATTAAAATCACTTCAGCCATGTACTGTAAAATTTTGGCCGAAATTAAGGTAAAATGGGGAATTGGCAGGCGCCATCAGGTACCGTCATGCCCGGGTAGTCAGGCGCGCCTTTCCGGTTGTATTTTCAATAATCCAGTTCCAGCCGCAGCCGGTCTCTTAATTCCCCGACCAGGGGATAGGCCTGTGCCATTTTCAGAAACTGTTCTTTGGAGGTCAGAACCGGTTCCGCTACCTGTTTTTCTCCGGTATTTTCTTCCACCAGTACAGAAAACTGGAGTTGTTTGTTCTGCAGTTGTTCCTGCAGAAAATGAAACAGGCTGTTGCGCTCCTGTTCTATGAACTTTTGTTCAATATTATTGCCGGTCACCACTTCAAATGTCTGCGGGTCCACTATCCGCAACCGGGCCAGGGAGAAAGGCTGGGCAGCAGGGTTTCGTTCTGCTTTAAGTTTTTCAATATACCCGGCCCAGGCTTTATGCAGGGATTCCGTATCCAGTGGCCGGGCAGCAACAGCCGCCCCGTTTTGTCCGTTGCCCTTGTATTGTTTCCGGATTTTATCCAGCGCGCTTAACCCCCCGCCGTTTCCGGTGCGCGGAGCGGGAGAGGCCGGAGAGGCAGGGGAGGCGGATACTGCCGGGGTAGCAGTCCGGACCGTTTCTTGTATCACTGCCGGTGCCGGACTGTCCAAATAAAGCCTTGCTCCTTCCTGCACGGGCGGTTGGGAAGGCCGTTCAGGAACTGCATTATTCCTGCTATAAGGAATAATGTTCCGGGTTCTGAATGCCAGTGGGGTATCTGTTATTTTTTTTTTGCCGGTGCCGGAAGCATCGGATACCAGTTCCAGGGCCTGCCCGAGGTAACAGAGTTTTATAAGGCAGAGTTCCACATGCAGCCGTTTATTACGGGCCGCTTTATAATTGATTTCTGCTTCATTCAGGATATTCAGGGCGCTGACCAGCAGGGCGGGGGACACTTTCTTCGCGGTTTCGGTATACCGGTCCCTGAAGCTTTCCACCGTTTCCAGCAGCACCGCTGCTTTTTCATCCCGGCATACCAGCAGGTTCCGGATAAATTCGGCAAAACCGTTCAGTACCAGGTCTCCCTCAAAACCCTTCCGGTTAATATCATCATAGAGCAGCATTGCCGAAGAAAGATCCTGTTGCTGCATAAAGGCCAGCAAACGGAAATAATAGTCCGCGTCCAGAATATTGAGGTGTTCAAGGGTATTGCTGTAATGGAGTTCCCCGTTGGTAAAACTCACAATTTTATCCAGGATACTGAGGGCATCCCGCATACAGCCCTCACTTTTCTGGGCAATCAGCTGCAGGGCGGGTTTCTCTGCATTTATTTCTTCTTTCCGGCAAATATTTTCCAGGTGCTCCACCGTATCTGCCGTGGTGATCCGTTTAAAATCGAAAATCTGGCAGCGGCTCAGGATCGTTGGCAGGATCTTGTGTTTTTCGGTGGTAGCCAGGATAAAAATGGCATAGGGAGGGGGCTCTTCCAGCGTTTTCAGGAACGCGTTAAAGGCCGCCGAACTGAGCATGTGTACCTCGTCAATCACATATACTTTGTACCGGCCGGTCTGGGGTACAAACCGCACCTGATCCACCAGGTCACGGATATTCTCCACTGAATTGTTGGAAGCGGCATCGAGTTCAAAATAATTCATCGAAGCGCCTTCATTAAAGGAAGTGCAGCTCTGGCATTTATCGCAGGCTTCCCCGTCTTTGGTGGAGTGCTCGCAATTGATGGTCTTGGCCAGGATCCGGGCACAGGTGGTCTTGCCCACACCGCGGGGTCCGCAAAAAAGGAAAGCATGCGCGAGCTGCTGATTTTTGATCGCATTCCGCAGGGTGGTGGTAATATGTGCTTGTCCCACCACCGTGTCAAAAGTCTGGGGTCTGTATTTTCTGGCTGAAACGATGAATTTATCCATACCGGCTGCAATTTAAGGAACCCGCCGCAACCGGGCCCGCCTGTGCATAAGTTCAGTGCAGTATGGGATGCCGGCTGAATTCACTGCTCCGGTCAAAAAGATAACGGTAGGTAATAAACTGGCGGGTGCGAAAAGTATCCCCGAAATTTTCCGCGACACTGATCATCTTGGGGTTAAAGTCGCCGATCCATTGCAGTTCATACTCTTCGTACTGCTTCAGCGCCTGTACCACAAATTTGGCCTCATTGATCATGTAAGAATCCACCCCCTTGCCCTGAAATTCGGGGATCACCCCGAAGGCAAGCCCGACAAAGCGTTTATTTTTCCGGGTGAGCCGCAGCCAGGCAAATTTCAGTTTTCCCCAGAAATTAAACCGGCCATCCAGGTATTTAAACCATTGATTCAGGTCCGGGATATTTACAAAAAGCGCAATAGGCTCCTCATTATAATACACAAACCAAACAATCTTTTCATCCATCACCGGCCGCATTCTCCGGAACAGTGCCAGCACCTGTTCATTTTTCAGCTCCTTCATACCCCCGTGACCGGCCCAGGCTTTGTTGTACACCGTGGCAAAATCAGCCGCGAATTTCTCCAGCTGGTTTTTATTGATATGACGGGATTTTATAGCAGGGTCTTTGACCAGGTTGGCATGCCTTTCCAGGATTTTCGGACTCAGTTCCCGGCGTGGATCCAGTCCGTAACAATACTGGTTAAAGAAACAGCGGAACCCATAGGTTTCAAACAACCGGCGGTAATACGGCTTATTGTAATTCATACAATACGTGGGTGGCCTGAATCCATCCACGAGGAGCCCCCACCAGCGGTCCCGTTCCCCGAAATTGATCGGTCCGTCCATGGCGCCCATGCCTCTTTGCAGCAGCCAGTGCCGGGCCACATCGAATAAGAGATCAGCAGCAGCCTGGTCGTCTATGCAATCAAAAAAACCGATGCCACCCACCGGTACCGTATCTCCCTTGGTTTTATATTTTTTATTGACAAAAGCGGCAATCCGGCCCGCCAGTTTGCCCTCTTTGTCCCGTAAAACCCAGCGTGCCGCCTCCCCAAACCGGAAGGATTTATTATGAGAGGGATCAAAGATTTCATGGATATCCTTATCCAACGGACGGATATAGTTCGGGTCACCCCGGTACAATTCCACATTAACCCGGATAAAATCCCGGGCCAACCGGGGAGAATTGACTTCAATCAGCTGCATCCCGCAAATTTACTAAAGTGTTTACATGTAACCCTTACAGCGATCAGGCAATATGCTGCAGCCGGGAGAGTTTCCGGTATACCCCTTCTTCCTTTTCCACGAGTTCGGTATGCGAACCTCTTTCAATAATTTGTCCTTCGTGCAGGACAATAATTTCATCTGCCTCTTTGATGGTGGAAAGCCGGTGGGCAATAACCAGGGTGGTCCGGCCCTTCATTAAACGGGAAAGCGCCTCCTGTACCAGTCTTTCTGATTCAGTATCCAGCGCGGAAGTGGCTTCATCCAGGATCAAAATGGAGGGGTTCTTAAAAACAGCCCGGGCAATACAGAGGCGTTGTCTTTGTCCCCCGGAAAGCCGGATCCCCCGGTCACCCACTTCCGTCTGATATCCCTGTTCCGTCTGTTCAATAAATTCATGGGCATTGGCTATCCGGGCTGCTTCAATAACTTTTCCCGGATCGGCATCCGGCTGTCCCAATGCGATATTATTGAAGATCGTATCGTTGAACAGAAAGGTATCCTGTGTCACAAAGCTCATATGACTCCGCAGCGACTCTGTCTGTAATTCCCGGATATCTGTTCCGTCAATGAAAATGCCGCCTCCTTTCACATCATAAAACCGGGGGATCAGATCGGCGATGGTTGATTTTCCCACTCCCGAAACACCTACCAGGGCTACCGTTTTCCCTTTTTCTATGGTGAAACTGATATTGCGGAGTACCGGCTGGCTGGTATAGCTGAAATCAACCTGTCTGAATTCAATCTGGCTGTTAAAGGAGGGCAACAGACGGGCATCAGGGGCGTCTTCAATTTCCACTTTCCGGTCAATCAGTTCCAGGATTCTTTCCCCGGCAGCTCTTCCGCGCTGGATATTCGCGCCGGCTACCACCATTGATTTTGCCGGGCGGAGAACCTGGGAAAAAATGGCAATAAAAGCGATGAATTCGCTGGCCTGCAGTCCCGCGCCAGCTGCCCCGCCACTCAGGATCAGGTTTCCTCCATACAATAATATACCCGCCACTACCATCACCCCGGCAGCTTCTGAAAAAGCAGGGGCAAGTTCCCGGCGTCGGAATCCCTGCAAACTGGCCCTTCGGTATATGTCATTCTCGCGGCTGAATTTGCGGATAATAAAACCACTGGCATTAAAGGCCCTGATAATCCGCATTCCGGTCAGGGTTTCATCCATAATGGTAAGCAGCCTGCCTACCGATGCCTGTGCATCCGAAGCATCCCGTTTCAGTTTTTTCTGTACAGTAGCGATACCGAGAGCTGAAACCGGAATGATAATCAGGGTGAACAGGGTAAGGGGGCCGGAAATGGCAAAAAGAGCGGCGAAATAACCGATAATCAGCGCCGGTTCACGGATCAGGATTTCCAGCGAACCGGCTGCCACCCCTTCTATCTCAAACACATCACTGTTCATGCGGGAAATCAAATCTCCCTTATGCTCTTTGGTGAAAAAACCCAGGTGCAGCCGGTTTATTTTTTCAAAAAGGGCCTCCCTGATTTTTTTCACCAGCAGGGTTCTGGCTGTCAGCAGAGTCCGTTGCGCCAGGTACCGGAAAAGATTGGATAACAGTACAGCCGCCACCAGTACAGCGGTTATAAAATAAAGGGCATAGGCAGGATGCATGGCTTTAAGCCGGTACACCTGGTAATAAAATAACTCCCGGAAAAAATGACCCGAAAAAGAAAAAGAAGGCAGGGGTGAAGCACTGCCGGCGGGTCTGGTTTCAAACAGTACATTCAGCAGCGGAATAATCAGGGCATACTGAAAAACGGTAAAAAAAACCGCCAGCAGGGTAAATGCAAAAAAAGGAACCAGTACCCTCCGCCAGGGCCGGGCATATCCAAGCAGTCTTCTGTAAACATCTCTCATTGTCCGGAATTTTCTTCGTACAGCGAACGGTATAGGGCAAGATACTGTTTTGCCGCTTTCTCCCAGCTGAACCGGTAACTTCTTGCCTGGATCCTGGCCGCCAGATCGCCTGAATGATAAGCCTGCATGCCGTTTCGGAATACTTCCTGCATATGGTCAGGAGAGAAATCCCGGAAATAAAAGGAAACTTCTCCCCCTATTTCAGGCAATGCGGTGCGGTCGGAAAGAAAAAGGGGTTTGCCGCAACTCATGGCTTCTACAACAGGCAGACCAAATCCTTCGGAAAGTGAGGGGAAAGCAAAAGCGTTACAATTATTGAAATACCAGGATTTCTCCGTTTCACTGATACGCCCGAGCAGGTGAAGCCTGTCCGATACACCCAGCATACGGGATTGCTCCCGGATAAAATGAATATAGGATTCATCCTCATGACAGCCGGCAATCAGTAATTCAAGTGGTGTATTCCGGAGCAGGGGCAGTAATACATGATAGTTTTTCTTACGGTGTAAAACGCCTATGGAAAAAAGAAAGGGCCGGCGGGGTCTGTATGATTTTTCCAGCAGGGCCGGCGGCTGCAGCATATTGCTTCCGTTGTGTATTACCAGCAGGGGCTTATTGCCGGTATGACAATGCAACTGCACATCTTTTTTGCTGAATGCCGATATACACACCAGGGCATCCGAACGGTCAACCATCCGCTGCAGGTGACGCAGGTATCTGGCTTTTTTGGCTGCTGATTTTTTTTCATCATAAAGAAAATTCAGATCGTGAATACTCAGCACAACCTTTATCCGGCGGTCGCGCAGCGGCATATAATTAGTGTTCTGATAGGTGGCATGCCAGATCCGGTGGCCGGAAAGATCCGGCATCCTGTATTTATGAAGCGGGTGCTGTGGTAATACGGTTGTTCCCGCCGGACTGGTAAACCGGGCAGCCGGGGGCAGGTAACAGCAAAGTTTTTCTTTTTCCGGGTCTGCATGCCTTTGAAGAGCGCGGCTCAGATTCAGGCAGTAGTGATAAAGACCCGTGTCGGGGTATTTCATGCGTTCACAGTCAAAAACAATACTATTCATACGTTTATTTACTTAATGACCGGCACATACCCCCGGAAAATAACCGGAAACGTCAAATATAATGCCGCCCGCCCGGAATAAGTCAATCCCGCCCGGCCCGGTATAACCTGTTTTTTAAAAAAAAGCAACGGCCCGGTTACAAATCATGTCAGCAGGCTGACTAAATTTATCCTTTTCCGGTATGAAACGAAAGCAAATCTGGCTCGATTGTGATCTGATGAAATACCCGCATTCGGGACTCTATCACTATTGTCTCAATCTTGGCACAGAAATGAATGAACTGCTGCTCGACGATCCCTCGCTGGATATTTCCTGTTATGTACCCCACAGTGCACGTACTGATTTTCCCGCCGCCGTTTCCGTGCGCGAAGAGAAAAAAGGATGGCGGCACTGGTGGAAACCCTGGCTGAAGGATTGTGCGGTATGGCACGCTCCCTTTCAGTCAGGCCGGATTGTACCGGATAAAAAGAAACACCCGCATATCCGGGTATTGCTGACCATCCATGATCTGAATCCGTTGCACGAAGGAAAAACTGAACCGGAAAAAAAACGCAGCCTGGCGCATACCCAGTCGCTCATTGATAAGGCGGACGCGCTGGTTTGTATTTCTTCCTTCACCCGTGATGATGTACGGAAGCATTGTGAAACGGGCCTGAAACCGGTTCATGTTATTCATAACGGGATTCACCAGGTGGCAGCACCCCGCCTGGAACCCGGATCGCTGCGGCCGCAAAGACCCTTTCTGTTTGGGATGGGATATATCAACAGGAAAAAGAACTACCATGTACTGCTCCCTTTGCTGAAAGAAGAAGGCATTGAAATGATTATAGCGGGCCGGCCTGATGACCCGGAATATGTAAGGGGAATACAGGAAACTGCAAAGCGCCTCGGCGTGGCCGACCGTTTGCATCTGCCGGGACCGCTGTCTGAAGGAGAAAAAGCCTGGTATTATAAAAACTGCCTGGCCTTTGTGCATCCCTCCCTGGCTGAAGGTTTCGGCGCACCGGTAGTGGAAGTAATGCAGTTTGGCAAACCCCTTTTTCTCTCCGACCGAACCGCCCTTCCCGAAATCGGCGGCGATTGCGCCTTTTACTTCCGGAGCTTTGAAGAAACCCATATGCGGCAGGTACTCCGGGAGGGACTGGAATTGTATGGGCAAAACGGGCTGGCTGGCCGGATCCGTAAAAGGGCAGAGGCATTCAGTTGGAAAGAAAAGGCGAAGGCATACCTGGAAGTTTACAAATCATTGATCTGATGGACAATGACACCCGGCCGGCCGCTTGAAGAATAGCTTCCGGTTATTTGCCTGAAAGCCTTTCCCGACGGGTTTTCAACCCCTTTTCCACAACAAAAAATCTTTGATTTTCAAATTGGCGGATTAAGGCCGCCCCCTTACCTTTGCGGCCTGAAAATCCCGGTAAGTCCCGGACTCCTAATAAACACAAAATCATGGCAAACGTAGGTAAAGTAAAACAGGTCATCGGCGCGGTAATTGACGTGCAGTTTGATGGCAAACTTCCCGAAATCTACAATTCTCTGGAACTGAAGAAAGAAAACGGGGATGTCCTCGTGCTTGAAGTGCAGCAGCATCTGGGTGAAGACAGTGTGCGGACCATCGCGATGGATGGTACCGAAGGTATTGTGCGTGGCACCGAAGTGGTTGACACCGGGAAAGCGATTGCCATGCCTACCGGCGAAGGAATCAAAGGACGTCTTTTCAATGTAACCGGTGATCCGATTGACGGTCTCCCCGCAGTAAGCAAAGAAAACGGTCGCCCGATCCACGCATTGCCTCCTACTTTTGAAAATCTGAGTACCAGCACGGAAGTACTTTTTACCGGGATTAAAGTAATTGACCTGATTGAGCCTTATGCCAAGGGGGGTAAAATTGGTCTGTTCGGTGGTGCGGGTGTGGGTAAAACCGTACTCATCCAGGAGCTGATTAATAATATCGCCAAGGCCTACTCCGGTCTTTCTGTATTTGCCGGTGTGGGTGAGCGTACCCGTGAGGGAAATGACCTGATGCGGGAGATGATTGAAGCAGGCATCATGAAATATGGTGACGCCTTCAAACACAGTATGGAAGAAGGCGGCTGGGATCTGAGCAAAGTGGACCTGAAAGAACTGGCCGATTCCAAAGCCACCTTTGTATTCGGACAAATGAACGAACCCCCGGGAGCCCGTGCCCGTGTGGCCCTTTCCGGTCTTACGATCGCAGAATATTACCGCGACGGGGATGGCCAGGGTAAAGGAAGGGATATCCTCTTCTTCGTAGACAATATCTTCCGTTTCACCCAGGCTGGTTCGGAAGTATCGGCCCTGCTGGGGCGTATGCCTTCTGCGGTAGGTTACCAGCCGACACTGGCCACCGAAATGGGGATCATGCAGGAGCGGATCACATCTACCAAAAACGGTTCTATCACCTCCGTGCAGGCCGTTTACGTACCGGCGGATGACCTGACCGACCCGGCGCCGGCGACTACCTTCGCCCACCTGGATGCCACCACGGTATTGTCCCGTAAGATCGCCGACCTTGGTATCTATCCCGCGGTGGATCCGCTGGATTCTACTTCCCGTATCCTCTCTCCCCTTGTAGTGGGTGAAGCGCATTATAACTGTGCCAACAGGGTTAAATCCATGCTCCAGCGGTATAAGGAACTGCAGGACATCATCGCCATCCTCGGTATGGATGAACTGAGTGATGAAGATAAAATGGTGGTACAGCGCGCCCGTAAAGTACAGCGTTTCCTTTCTCAGCCTTTCCATGTGGCAGAAGCCTTTACCGGTCTGAAGGGGGTGCTGGTGCCGATTGAAGAAACCATCCGCGGTTTCAATATGATTATGGATGGCGAAGTGGATGAGTATCCCGAAGCCGCCTTCAACCTGGTGGGAACCATTGATGATGCGATTGAGAAAGGGAAGAAACTGCTGGCAGCCGCCCAGGGTTAACAGGGCATTACTATTCAGCAGATTTTAGATGAGCAGATTAATCCTTTAGCGTTTATATCATGAATGTAGAAATACTGACACCGGAAAAAAAATTGTACAGCGGAGAAGCTTATGGCGTGCAGATGCCCGGTCTTACGGGTAGTTTTGAAGTACTCGACAAACACGCACCCATGGTGAGCGCCCTGCGTGCAGGAAAGGTTAAAGTACTGCGGGATAAAACAAATGCCGACGCTTTCTTTGAAGTGGAGGGCGGTTTTGTGGAAGTGCTGAATAATAAGGTAACGGTGCTGGTGGAAGGCGCTAAAGAACTTTAAATAAAAAGAACCTGAATAAATTAACCCTCCGTATGGAGGGTTTTTTTATGGCAGCCCGGCTGCGTAACGAATACCACCCAGCAAATGGGTAAGAAAAAGGGGTTCACGGTAAGATTCAGCTGTATGTCCGAGGGCTGTATAAAAACTCCGGCCGCCCTCAAATGGCCGGTACCAGGCTACAGGATGAAAATCACCGTGTTTACCACCTACATAGCTTTTTTCATCCAGCAGCAACAGGGGACGGATGCCGGATACCATATCTTTAAAATTATACCATTCATCAAAGCGGGTCCAGACCGGGGGGAGTCCGCTGGTTGCCGGATGTATTTCTTCCGTTTTTCTGAGTAAAGCTTCCTGGGGTTTGGGATGATCGGAAAACCGGGCGCCGGCTAACCGGTTAAACCAGGGCCAGTCATATTCCGTATCCGTAGCCGCATGGACACCGGCAAATCCGCCACCGCTATGGATATATTCTTCAAAGGAAACCTGTTGTGCACTGTCCAGCACATTCCCGCTAGTATTCAGAAAAACCACCGCTTTATATTCCTTTAGTTTCTCCCGGGTAAAAAAGCCGGCATCTTCTGTCGTATCTGCCAGGAATCCCTCTTTTTTACCCATCTCCAGCAAGGCTTTCTTTCCATCCGGAATGGAGCTGTGCCGGAAGCCGGCTGTCCTGGAAAAAACAAGAATCCTGGGCCTGGGGGAACTGGTATCGGAAGCGGTCATAGATAATAGTATTACCGGAATGAGCAAAAACGGCAGGCGGTTCATGATTTGGGCTAATTAAGCTGGGGGTCCAGCGGAAAATTGATCAGCATTTCATAGTCTCCGCCCAACTGGCGCAGGGCTTCTTTCCAGATTTCTGCCGGGTCATTATGAAATACAAGCTGGCGGCTGGCCGCGGTGGTCAGCCAGGTTTTTTCATTCATTTCACCCGCGAGTTGTCCTTCACTCCAGCCGGAATAACCCAGGAAAAAGCGGATGCGGGAGGGATCAGCCTGGTCGTTCTTGATCAATTCGGTCAGGACCTCAAAATCGCCTCCCCAGTAAACTCCTTTCACCACTTCCTGACCACCGGGAATTTCGGCCGGCATCTGGTGCAGGAAATGCAGGGAATTCTTTTGTACCGGTCCGCCTTCATAAACCGGAAGCGGATGCCCCTCCAGTTCCGGAACCAGTTCATCCAGTGTGAATGCGATCCGGCGGTTCAGGACAAAACCGAAACTGCCCTCCGTCTGGTGTTCACATAACAGCACGACTGAACGGAGAAAATTGGGATCCTTAAGGAAAGGATCGGCAATCAGTAAAATACCGGGAGCCGGGTCAATCATACTTCAATTTAAGATGAAAATCCGGAATGAAAAATACCGGAAATGAATTTCCCGGATTACCCAAACGTTAAAGTAGGCGTAAAAAAAGACCAGTGGCTGATCAGGGTTTCACCGGTGGGCCGCACTGTTGTAGTTTTGCAGCCGGCCCCGGGGTGGCAAACCTGTTTAAATAAACAGGATAATGTATCTTACAAACCCAATAATAAGAATTGAAAAGAATTTTTTCCGTCATCACTGTTCTGATCACGCTTTCGCTCATCGGGTTGATCCTGATCCAGGTATCCTGGATCAATAATATGGTACTGCTCAGGCAGGAACAGATCAAACACAGTGTGGAAGAAAGCACCAAAAAAGTGGGCAACGAATTGTCAATGCATAAGGGCGGTTTTTCCACCGGACCGGCCAAACGCGGTTTTCTGACGGAAGATTTTACCCTTGAACTATTCAAACCGGTAACCATCGGCCAGCGGTTCGATGTGGAGGAGATCCGGAAAAAATTTCTGCGGGTCTTTCAGCAGCATAACCTGAAGAATATTGATTTTGAGTTCGGGATTGCTTCCTTTGACAGGATGGGCAACAATGTGTTTGAAAAGATTTCCCCGAATTTTATCACGGCCTATGAGGACACCCTGAATAATTTTTCCTTTAACTGGGGACTGGAAGCTTTCAGTGGTACAGCCGGGGAAAACCTGGGTGTCAATGAAGTCCTGTTTGTGGTGATCCCCAACCTGAAAAGCCTGGTGCTGAAAGATCTCCGCTGGAGAATCGCCGCCTCCGTACTGTTTACCATTATCATCCTGGCCGCTTTTTATCTGACCGTTCGTACCATGCTCCGGCAGAAAAAGATCGGGGAGATTAAAAATGATTTTATCAATAACATGACCCATGAATTCAAGACGCCTATTGCCACGATCTCCCTGGCGGTGGATGCCATGCGGAATGATAAGGTGATCGGCAGTCCTGAAAAACTGAAGTATTTCAGCGGGATTATCAAGGAAGAAAATCAGCGGATGAACCGCCAGGTGGAAACCATTCTGAAAGCCTCCCAGCTGGAAAAACAGGAGGTGAACCTGCTTTTAAAACCGGTTCAGGTTCACCAGGTCATTCAGGATGTGGTGGAGAATTTCGCCTTACAGCTGGAAAGCAAGAAAGGAAGGGTGGAACTGACCCTCCAGGCAGCAGATGACCTGATAGAAGCAGATGAAGTCCATTTCTCCAACCTCGTCAACAACCTGGTGGATAATGCGGTGAAATATGCACGGGATAATGTACCCCCGGTTATAAAAATCAGCACCGGATCTTCAGCTAAAAAATTTGTACTCCGGATTGAGGATAATGGCATTGGGATGAACCGGGATACACAGAAGAGAATTTTTGAACGGTTCTACCGGGCACACACCGGCAATGTACACAATGTGAAAGGATTTGGTCTCGGACTTAGTTATGTTAAAACAATGGTGGAAGCCCACCAGGGTGAAATAAAAGTGGAAAGCACACTTGGCAAGGGAACGGTTTTTACCGTTGAACTGCCGCTCAAAAAATTATCCTGAGTAAAAAGATTTTATTTTTTCAGCCAGAGCAGACTGCCGTCGCCATAGCTCAGAAATCGGAATCCTTCCTGCAGCGCATAAGTATAAATTTTCCGCCAGTCTTCACCGGTTATGGCTGCTACCAGCAGCAGGAGTGTTGATTGCGGCTGGTGAAAATTCGTGATCAGCCCCTTGATGATTCTGAAACGGTAACCAGGCGCAATCAGGATCTGTGTTTTCGTCACCAGTCGTTCAAGATGATTGGCCTTCATCCAATCCAGCACCGCCGTTAAGGACGCTTCAGTGGTTATATCCTTATCGGCTCCTTCATAAACTTCCCATTGAGAGATTCCCCCGCTCCCCATAGACCACTCACCCCGCACTATTTTCACACCGATCCAATAGAGACTCTCCACGGTTCGTAAAGAAGTTGTTCCGACTGTAATGATAGTTCCGCTTAAGGACTTCAGCAGTGTTTCAATAAATGGCCGGCTTACATCAATCCACTCCGCGTGCATGGCATGCGCTTCCATTTTTTCCGCTTTTACCGGCTGAAAAGTACCGGCTCCCACATGCAGCGTTACAAATTCCCGGCGGATATTTTTTGCCTGCAGTTTTGTAAATACCTGTTCTGTAAAATGAAGTCCCGCTGTAGGCGCTGCAACAGATCCCTCTTCTTTGGCATAGACGGTCTGGTAGCTGTTGGTATCACTGGCCTCCGCTTTTCTTTTCAGATAGGGGGGAAGGGGAATGGCGCCGGCCAGGTGCAGTAATTCAGCGAAAGCAAGGGTGGCGGGTGTCCAGTTTAACCGGATAATAAAACTACCGGATCTTTTCTCCAGGAAAGTGGCTGTCAGCTTCACATGGCCCCTTGCTGTCTGTATATTTTTTTCCAGTAACTGGCCGGGTTTCCATTTGGAGGCACCGCCGACAAGACAATGCCAGTCAACATGGCCCTGTTGCAACATGGCCGAATGGACATCCGCATATTGTTCATGCGGTTCAAGACAAAAAATCTCAATCCAGCCTCCCGTCGGTTTTTGAAAAAGCAGACGCGCTTCCACCACTTTTGTGTCATTGAATACAAGTAAGCTTTCTTCCGGTATAAAGGCTGAAAGATCCCGGTAAACAGCGGTGCTGATCCTTCCTTCCTCATAGACAAGGAGACGGGATAAATCCCGTTCAGCTAACGGGTAGCGGGCAATCTGTTCGTCTGGTAACGTATAGGTATAGTCGAGAATAGAAATCTCGCGCGGATCTTGTGGCATACAACTAACTGTTGTTGGAGGGCAAAGATACGGGCCAACCCTCAACCTGCTTATCAACAGCTTATCCACCGCAATTCACACCCTGCTAACAGCCAGTTGGGCCATTTCAGGGCTCCCATCGGCTGAAAGCCTTGCTGCTGGCGCATTTCAGCCGATTTTTTTCTGTGGAAAAAAGAAAATAGGAAAAATTTGGGTGCAAAGTGGGAAAAAGTGTTATTTTGTGTCAATTAAGGTGATTTTGACTCAATTTACTGATAATGACAGGCTTTCTCGGAGAATTCGAGGCTACGTTAGACGCCAAAGGGCGTTTCCTCCTCCCGGCGGGGTTCAAAAGGCAATTGCCTGAGGAGGAGACAAGCCGTTTCGTTATCAACAGGGGGTTTGAAAAATGCCTGGCTCTTTATCCGATGCGAACCTGGGAGCCGCTCTTTCAAAAAATTACCGGCCTGAACGAATTTGATCCCAAACAAAGGGAGTTCCGGAGGGCCTTCTTAAACGGCGCCACATTCGTGGAGCCGGACAGCGCGGGGCGGATCCTGTTGCCGCCCAACCTGAAAATGTATGCAGGACTGCAGAAAGACATTGTGCTGATGGCAACAGGCGATAAACTGGAAATCTGGGATAGTAATAAGTACAAAGAGATCTTTGATTCACTTTCTTCGGAGTCATTCAGTGACCTGGGCGACCAGGTGCTGGGCAGCGGAGGCGACCGGACAAAAGCGTAAAGCAGGAATATGGAAAAACCCGGTGTACATAATGGGGAATCCGGAAAGCCTGCTGAAGGGGATGTGTACCATGTGCCGGTATTATTGCAGGAGGCGCTTGACGGATTACAGATCCGGCCGGATGGCATCTATGTGGATTGCACATTTGGCGGAGGCGGACATGCCAAAGCCATACTCAGCAAACTCGGCCCGCAGGGCAGGCTGTATGCGTTTGACCAGGATGCCGATGCAAAAAAGAACCTGCCGGCAGACGAAAGATTAGTTTTTATTTCACACAATTTTCGTCACCTGCAGCGTTTCCTCCGGTTGCAGCAGGTCGGTGCAGTAAATGGAATCCTGGCAGACCTGGGTGTAAGCAGTCACCAGTTTGATGAAGCGGAACGGGGCTTCTCCACCCGCTTTAATGCGGAATTGGATATGCGGATGGACAGAAGGCAACCGCTAACCGCTTATGAACTGATCAGTACCCTCGGCGAACAGGACTTGCAGCGGATATTCAGCGAATACGGGGAGGTTACCAACGCGAAAACGCTGGCCCGCACTATCGTTCATATCCGCCAGAACGCCCCGCTCAGAACAATTGACGGATTTAAGAACGCGCTCCGGGAAGTGGTAAAAGGAAATCCCAACAAGTACTTTGCCCAGGTATTTCAGGCGCTGCGGATTGCTGTGAATGATGAAATGGGTGCGCTTAAGGAATTGCTGCAGCAGATCCCGCCCCTGTTAAAACCCGGAGGGCGGGTCGCCATCATCACCTTTCATTCTCTGGAAGACAGACTGGTCAAGAACTTTTTCAAACGCGGTTCATGGGATGAGCCCGAACAGCATCCTTTTATCAGTACGGAAAAGGTCAGCGAACTGAAAGTGATTACAAAAAAACCCATCCTGCCTTCGGCGGAAGAACTCAAAAGAAACCCGCGGTCAAGAAGCGCTAAACTCAGGGTGGCTGAAAAAAATTAAGAGGAACGAAACACACCATATCAGGATATAAACCTTTTTGGAAAATCTATATCCTTTGAAATCAACCCTCCGGTTGAATGAAAAACCAATCCGTAACCGCTGTGCAGATTCAATGGACGAACAACAAACAAAAAAAGAAGCGGGAAAAACAACTGCGCCGGAACCGCAGTTGTCCTGGAAGCGCTGGCTGAATTACCAGTCGGTCGTGAAACAAATCCCTTTCTTTTTATTCCTGGCCATGCTGGCGGTCCTGTATATCTATAACGGTCACCATGCCGATAAGACGATCCGCAGGATCAACCGCACGGAAAAGGAAGTAAAGGAACTGCAGTACGAGTACACCGCTGTGAAAGGAGAACTGATCTCCCGCAGTAAACAAAGTGAACTGATTCCCGCGGTGGAACCACTCGGACTGAAAGAACTGACCACCCCGCCGGTGGTGCTGAAAGATTCAGCTGAATAGGCGGAACAACAATACCGGGGAATGGAACGGTACCCGGCCAACAACTAAAAACAACAGAAGGGCATTGGAAGTCAAACGTGACATACTGTGGAGGGTATACCTCAGCTTTCTGGGCATTGTTATACTCAGCCTGTTTATCCTCGGTAAAGCGATATGGATACAGCAGGCCGAAGGAGAACACTGGCGCAGTATGAGCGACAGCCTGCACCAGCGCTTTATTGAACTGGATGCCACCCGCGGAACCATCTACAGTGATGATGGTCAGATGCTCTCCGCTTCCATCCCTACATTCGATATCTACATTGATTTTAACGCTGACGGTCTCCGGGAGAAAAAGGGAAAACGCTTTTATGAAAACGTTGACTCCTTTGCCCTTTCACTGGCCGCTTATTTCGGCGACAAATCCGCCGCCCGCTACGCAGCCGAACTGAAAGCTGCCTTTAAAAAGAATGCCCGCTATTATCCGCTGAAAAAGAAACTCAGTTTTGCCCAGTATAAAGTTTTCCGTGATTTCCCCCTGGCCCGGCTCGGCCGTAATAAAAGCGGAATCATTGTGGAGACAAACAGCAAGCGGCTGCCGCCCTTCGGTATCCTCGCCAGCCGCACTATCGGACTCTCACGCGAGCATATCGCCAGCGACGGTAAGCTGCGCAAACAGAACGTGGGCCTGGAAAAAAGTTATGACAGTGTGCTTAGTGGCCGCAGCGGACAGAAATTGGTCCGTTACATCGCAGGGGGCGCCTCCATTCCCATTGATGGTTCTGAAACCGAACCGGAAAACGGGAAAGACATTCATACAAACATAGACGTGCGGATCCAGGATATTACGGAAACAGCCCTGATGCGTATGATGCTGCAATGCGAAGGGCCCTATGGCACCGCGATCGTCATGGAAACGGCTACCGGTAAAATCCGTGCCATCGCCAACCTGGGCCGCCGGCCCGATGGCAGTTACTGGGAAGATGATAATTATGCCCTGCGGGTGACCGAACCAGGCTCCACCATCAAACTGGTTACCCTGCTCTCCGTACTGGAAAAAGGCACCAGCCGTCCCGGTGACCTGGTGGAAGTAGGAACAGCCGGACGTATGCAGGTAGGGAAAAAAATGGTAACCGATGCCGAACGACAGCCCAAACCGGTACTGACAGTACAGGAATGTTTTGCCCACAGCTCCAATATCGGCATGAGCAAACTGGCCTATAAAGCCTTCGCCCAAAAACCCGCCGCAATCAAAGATTTCTTTCACCGTTTTGGTCTCGACAGCCGGGTGCCCGTTGATCTGTCAAACCTGCCCCGGCCTTCCATGGCCCCGCTGGATCAGAAAGGCAGCGCCGAAGGAAACATGCTCTGGATGAGTTTTGGATACGGGGTACAGGTAAGTCCGCTCCACACCCTGATGCTCTACAATGCGGTGGCCAACAACGGCCGGATGATGAAACCCTACCTGGTCAGCAGCATCCGCAGCAGCGGCGTGATATACCAGGATTTCAGTCCGGTCACACTGCAGGAAAATATCTGTAAACCGGAAGTTATCCGCCAGGCACGCGAAGCCATGGAAATGGTGGTGAAAGAAGGAACGGCACGGCGCGCTATGGAAGGACTGCCTTTCCCGGTGGCAGGAAAAACAGGGACCGCGCATGTGGCCGACGGACCGGTGAAATACAATCATGGTGTATACCAGGCCAGTTTTGTGGGATACTTTCCGGCAGATAAACCGCAGTATACCTGCATCGTGGTGATCCGGACAAAACCGCATGCGGCTTCTCACTATGGCGGAACACTTGCCGCTCCTGTTTTCAGGGAAATTGCTACCAAACTCTACGCCCTGTATGTAGATAAAAAAGATCCTTCACTCTTTGCAGGACAAAAAGACAGCAGCGCCTTCTATTATGCCGGGTATGCACCGGATATAAAAAATGTATACAACACCCTGCGGGTTAAATACGCGGATTCCGTGCTGAATCAGCAGTGGGCTTCTGTTTATGCTTCCGCCAGTCAGCCGGTCATCCGGGCGGGTGTGGTACGCAAACAGGTAATGCCCAACGTACGGGGAATGGGACTGAAAGACGCGCTCTTCCTGCTGGAAAATATGGGCGTAAAAGTATTGGTAAAAGGAAAAGGAAAAATCACGGCCCAGTCACTGGCGCCGGGCACCGTTTTGCAAAAAGGAGTGTCCGTCATGCTGGAACTGAGCTGAACGAAATAAAAAAGTGGAATTAAGAGAGATACTATATCAGGTGCCGGTAAGAGCGGTGGCAGGTTCCACATCCGTGGACGTGACGGCCATTCAGCCCGACTCCAGGAAACTGCAGCCGGGAGAGCTCTTCGTAGCGGTCCGCGGCGCTGCAGCCGATGGGCACCGCTTTATCGGGGCCGCTGTGGATAACGGGGCCGCTGTAGTGGTCGGGGAAGACTGGCCCGTTGCTCTGCCGGAAAAGGTGGTCTATGTGCAGGTGGAAAACAGCGCCGCAGCTGCCGGTATTATGGCGCATAATTTTTACGGTCAGCCGAGTACCCGTTTACAACTGACCGGTGTTACAGGCACCAACGGAAAGACCACGATTGCCACTTTACTCTATAAGCTCTTTGTAAAACTGGGATATAAGACCGGACTGATCAGCACCGTGGAAAACCGGATCGGGGAAGAAGTGCTGCCCTCCACACATACCACACCCGATGCCGTCAGCCTGAACCAGCTCCTCCGCAGAATGGCGGATGCGGGCTGCACCCATGTGTTTATGGAGACCAGTTCCCATGCCATCCATCAGCACCGTGTGGCAGGTCTGCAGTACCGGGGTGGCATTTTCAGCAATATCACGCACGATCACCTGGACTATCATAAAACATTTGATGAATACATCCGGGTAAAAAAATCCTTTTTTGATTCACTGCCGGCCGGGGCTTTCGCGCTGAGCAACGCGGATGATAAACGGGGACTCGTGATGCTGCAAAACACCGCTGCGAAAAAATTCACCTACAGCCTGCGTACCGTTGCCGATTTTAAAGGAAAGATCCTGGACAACAGTCTCAGTGGTTTGCAGATGCTGGTCAACGACACGGAAGTGAATTTCCTGCTGATCGGTGAATTCAATGCGTATAACCTGCTGGCAGTATACGGGGCCGCAATCTGCCTGGGCCAGGACAAACAACAGGTACTGACCGCGCTCAGCGAACTGACGGGAGCGGAAGGTCGCTTTGATTACCAGGTTTCTCCCAATGAACGGGTGATCGCGATTGTTGATTATGCGCATACACCGGATGCCCTGCTGAATGTGCTGGCCACCATCAAAAAACTGAAAAAGGGATTTGAACAGGTGATAACGGTGGTGGGTTGCGGCGGCGACCGCGACCGTACCAAGAGACCGGTGATGGCCACCGTGGCCTGTGAACACAGCGACCGGGTGATTTTCACCAGTGACAATCCCCGGAGTGAAGACCCTGAACAGATCATCAGGGACATGGAAGAAGGACTGGCGCCGGCATATAAAAGAAAATATATCGCCATTACCGACCGGAAAGAAGCTATTAAAACGGCTGTCAGCCTGGCGGGAAAAGAGGATATCATCCTGGTGGCCGGAAAAGGACACGAGAAATACCAGGAAATAAAAGGAGTAAGGAATCATTTTGATGATAAGGAAACCGTAACGGAGTTATTTCAACTTTTTAACAAGTAAACCACAACCACGGAAAAATGCTGCATCATTTTTTTGAATGGCTCAATAACGAGGGGATCGAAATTCCGGGCAGCCGCCTGTTCGGTTTCATTACTTTCCGGGTACTGGCTGCTGTATTACTGTCACTCTTTATCACCCTGGTTTACGGGAAAAAACTGATTCGCTTTCTGCAAAAGAAACAGATCAGTGAATCCATCCGCGAGGAAGGACTGGCGGGTGAACACCTCAAAAAGGGAACCCCCACAATGGGAGGCATCATTATCATTCTTGCGATCCTGATCCCGACCCTGCTGCTGGCCGACCTCACCAATGTATATGTACAGGTGCTGCTCATCAGTACTGTCTGGCTGGGTATTATCGGATTCATTGATGATTACCTCAAACTGCGGAGCAAGTGGATGGCCCAGAAAATGGGAAAGGATTATAAAAAAACCAATAAAGACGGACTGGCCGGCTGGTTTAAAATTCTCGGGCAGGTGGGTCTCGGTATACTGGTGGGTTCCACGCTTTATTTCAGCAGCGAAGTGAAAATATGGCGCGAATATGTGGGCAAGGTGCCGCCTGCCGATACCGTCCATGTACAGCAGAAATTTGTCAACGGGAATATAAAATACTTCGTGGAAACCAAGGAGCCCATTACCACGATTCCTTTTGTCAAAAACCACGAGTTCAATTATTCCAAACTGCTGCCGGCTTCCCTGCGTGATTATACCTGGGTATTATATATCCTGATTGTGATTTTCATTATCACGGCGGTCTCCAACGGATCTAACTTAACGGATGGTCTCGACGGACTGGCCACAGGAACCTCCGCGCTTATCGGGGCCCTGCTCGGCATTTTTGCCTATGCCAGCGGTAACCTGGTCTTTGCCGATTACCTGAATATCATGTATATCCCGAACCTGGGAGAGCTGACCATCTTTATCGCCGCCATGATCGGGGCCTGTGTCGGTTTTCTCTGGTACAATTCTTTCCCGGCACAGATGTTTATGGGAGATACCGGCAGCCTGACTCTGGGAGGTATCATCGCGGCGATCGCGATCATCGTACACAAGGAACTGCTGATCCCGATTTTCTGCGGCATCTTCTTCGTGGAAAGCCTGAGTGTGATGATCCAGGTGAGTTATTTCAAATACACAAAGAAAAAGTACGGGGAAGGCAGAAGAATATTCCTGAAATCACCCCTGCATCACCATTACCAGATGAAGAATTACCATGAAGTGAAGATTGTGACCCGGTTCTGGATTGTGACAGTGTTGCTGGTGGTTTTCAGTATTGTAACCCTGAAACTGAGATAAAAGCAGGTACGCCTGCAGAATGTATAACCGAAAAACCCCTTATCCGCACCCTTCGGACACCGTGTTCTGATTGATCGAATTGTGGTGCAGTTGTATAAAACCAATACTTGTGAAAAACCGGACTCCGTACACGGTTTTATGTTATGGGAAAAAGATTTGTCATACTGGGAGGAGGGGAGAGCGGTGCCGGTGCGGCGCTGCTGGCAAAGGCAAAGGGGTATGAAGTGTTTTTATCTGACGGAAGTTCTTTGAAGAAAGCGTATCGTGACGAACTGATCGCCGCCGGGATTGAATTTGAGGAGGGACAGCATACGGAAGAACGTATCCTGGCCGCCGATGAAGTGATGAAAAGTCCGGGTATTCCCGAAAAAGCGGAGATGGTAAAAAAGATCCGGGCAAAAGGTATTCCGGTAATCAGTGAGATCGAACTGGCTTACCGGTTTAAGGAAAACAGCCGCATTATCGCCATCACTGGAAGCAACGGCAAAACCACTACCACCGCGCTGACTCACCATATCTGCAAAACAGGCGGACTGGATGCAGCCCTGGTCGGGAATATCGGGGAATCCTTTGCCCGGCAGGTGGCCCAGGATCCGAAACCGGTGTATGTCGTGGAGGTCAGCAGTTTCCAGCTGGATGATATCGTGACATTCCGGCCGGATATAGCCATCCTGACCAATATCACGGAAGATCACCTGGACCGTTACGATTACAAATTCGAAAACTATATCCGGAGTAAGTTCCGGATTATCATGAATCAGCAGGAAACGGATTTCTTCATCTACTGTGCCGATGATGAAGTAACCATGAAATATTTACCGGTATTCAATATCAAATCAAACCAACTGCCAATAAGTATGAAAAGAGAATTGCCAAACGGCGCCTTTATTAAAGACGGGGATATGTATATCAGAACAGGAGAAGAGTTCACCAGAATGAGTGTTTTTGATTTTGCCCTGAAAGGGAAACACAATCAGTATAACACCATGGCTGCCTGCGTGGCCGCCACTACCATGGATATCCGG
>JACSRW010000027.1 GCA_014879565.1 Chitinophagaceae bacterium | reverse complement strand
GGGTTAAACTTTGGTTTGTTGTTACTCTAAAGTTAACCCTAACTGTCAGATTAAGTCGTAGCTAATACAGATAATGCAAAAGGAGCATAAAACACGCTATCAAAACTGATATTTCTATTGAAGTTCAATCCGTTCAGGTATTGACCTTGTGTAGATACCAGGATAGCACGATAACCCCTTGCTTCGGTTTGGTCTTCCAAGTTGATTTTCTTCATTATCCCAGTTAAACGACCTGTTAACTGCGGGTCACTCATTTGCTTCATCAATTGAGCAAGCCCGACACGAACTGATTTTGCAGCAGCTGCACAACCGCCAAATTCGTTCATATTTTCACGGGTTCTCTCAAACTCTGGAGCCGTTTTTACTTGTTCACCTGTTGGTCCTCCAATTAAGCCAGCGAAGTGGCCAGATAAACCTTTGATTTTGAAATGGCGAATATCGCCTAATGTTCCTTTGTACTTTAATGGTCCTGATTGACGTGCCATAGCTTATAAATTTTTGATGGTTTCTAATTAAAAAATTTACTGTAAATTTGCGCCATAACTAATTGACAATCAAGTATTAAAGTAGTGCAAAACAATGTATATCAGTGTAAAAGAACAGCAGATTTTAAAAACACATCTAAAAGTTTCCAAAGTAGTGGACGGTGATGGACTAATTGTAACCAATTTATTCAACAAGCAAGAAGAAGAAATCAGGCTTTTGGGGATTGATGCACCCGAGTTGAGAATGTGTGGAAAGTTAGATCAGGATGAAAGAGAAATCCATATAGCCGGGCAGCTATTGATGAAAATGGGGAGAATGGCTCAAAAGTTTATGATTGAAGTTGTACCACCCGAAACCAATGTAACGATAGCACAGGAAAAAGAGAACCTAACAGATGTCTATGGCAGAACCCTTGCTTATGTTTATCTGCCTGATGGCAGATGCCTAAATGAAATAATGGTCGCAGAAGGCTATGCAAAGCCCTACAATCGCTTTTTTTGCTCCGAACTACCCAAGTATCAATTATTGAGCAACACTGCTAAAATCAAGCGAAAAGGGCTATTTTCGTTACTCCAAAACTGGTAAAAATTACCCTTGAATTTGTTGCACCTATGTTGTACCTATTTTGGTATAACAATTTCAAATTATTGTAAATCAATTACTTATTAAACTACTTGCGACAAGGTGCTGTTGTCAATGGCTTTGAGAGTATCGCCGGGCAGATTAATATTGAGCTGAAGAAAGCGCGGAAAGCGGAACCTCTCTATGCGAATCTCTATGTAAATGCCAATGGCAAGACAGATCTGAACCTGAACCTGGCCAGACAACTTGGAAAAAAATGGGGAACGGTGTTGCTGTTGCATGATGATTTTTTTTATAACCGGAAAATGGATTTTAATAAAGACGGCTACCGGGATCTGCCAACAGGAAATCTCTTTAGTGTAATGAACCGCTGGGAATACGAGGACAACAAAGGGGTACATTCGGAATTTGGGTTTAAGGTGCTTACCGATAACCGGACCGGCGGAGAAACAATGTTTGTTCCTGCCAAAGACCGCTATACAACCAATTATTACGGTCTGGGTTTCCGTACCCGCCGGTATGAAGGATTTGCCAAAACCGGGTATGTTTTTCCCGGAAAGAAGTATAAGAGTTTTGGTCTGCAGTTACAGGCATTCCATCACCGGCAGGATGCCTATTTCGGACTCCGGGAATATGACGCGGAACAACGGTCTGTTTATGCCAATTTTATTTACCAGTCCATTATCGGAAACAGCAATCATAAGTTCCGTACGGGACTTAGTTTTACGGGAGACCGTTACCGGGAGGTTCTGCGAAACCTGCCTTATAGCCGGAACGAGGCAGTACCGGGTGGTTTTTTTGAATACAGTCTGACTGCAGGACCCCGGCTGAGTCTCGTTGCCGGGATCAGGGCGGATCATAACAATTTATATAGCTGGTTTGTCACACCCCGGATGCATATCCGTTATGTCCCATTCACAGGGACAACCATCCGGATCAGTGCAGGCCGGGGACAAAGGACAGCTAATATTTTTGCGGAAAATATGGCTGCCCTGGTTAGTGAAAGGGATATAGTTATACTGAATGGTATCGCGGGGAAGGCCTATGGACTGGATCCGGAAATAGCCTGGAATAAGGGCATCAGTGCCGATCAGCGATTCCGTCTCTTTAACCGGGAGGCTTCACTGGCCCTGGATTTCTACCGCAACGACTTCAGCAACCAGGTTATTACAGATATTGAAACTTCCGGAGAAGTTCGCTTTTATAATCTTGACGGGAAATCCTTTTCCAACAGTTTTCAGGCAGAGCTGAACATGGAACCGCTTTACAAACTGGAACTGCGGCTGGCCTGGCGTTATTTTGATGTCAGAAGCACCTATGGAGGAGCCCTTTTGCAAAAACCGCTCACGGCCCGTCACCGCGCATTTGCCAACCTCGCGTATGAAGTCAGGGGCTGGAAATTTGATTATACAATCAACTTCAACGGTCAGAAGCGGGTACCTTCCACATCGGGGAATCCTCCCGCGTATACAAGGCAAACAACTTCGCCTTCCTACTGGCTGATGAATGCCCAGATCAGTAAAACGGTCGGTAAAAAACATCCGGTTGATCTGTACCTGGGAGGGGAGAACCTGACCCATTTTTTCCAGCCAGACCCGATTATTGCCGGCGACCAGCCATTCAGCCCTTATTTTGATGCATCACTGGTCTGGGGACCGGTGGGTGGCCGGATGATTTATGCCGGTTTGCGGTATAAAATAAAATAATTCAGCCATGCGGTGATCCCCGCTATCCCTGCCCTCAGGGGGCAGGGATTTTTTTGCCAGGAATGAAAAATTATTTATATTAGCTTAAACTATATTTTAGGCATGTCTAAAAATTAGTTTATACTGATGTAAACATGAAACAAAAACCTGTTTTATTCCTGCTGGCCCAGCTGGTTGTATTCCTGCTGCATGCCCAGACCGATCCCCGGGAAGAAAACCTGGATACGGTGGTAATAACCGGTACACTCAAACCAGTATTGAGAACGGAAAGTCCGGTACCTGTGGAAGTGTATACCCCTGCTTTCTTTAAAAAGAATCCCGCTCCGGGTCTGTTTGAATCCCTGCAGCAGGTAAACGGGGTAAGACCACAGGTCAATTGCAGCATCTGCAATACGGGGGATATTCATATAAATGGTCTGGAAGGTCCTTATACCATGATAACCATTGACGGAATGCCGGTAGTGAGCAGCCTTGCATCCGTTTATGGATTGTATGGGATACCTGTACAGCTCATTGAAAGGCTGGAAATAGTCAAAGGTCCTGCTTCCGGCTTATATGGTCCGGAGGCAATCGGCGGGCTGATCAATATCATTACGCGCACACCGGATAAAGCGCCGCGTTTATCGGTGAATGCAATGGTAAGCAGCTGGCTGGAAAAAACAATGGATGCTGGTTACCGCTTCCGTGCCGGAAAAAATGCGCAGAGCCTGCTGGGACTTCACCTTTTCCATTATGGAATGCGCACGGATAATAATAATGACGGATTTACCGATATCGCTCTGCAACAGCGGATTTCTGTTTTCAGTAAGACCCGCTTTCTCAGAAAGAACCAAAAAACCGCCAGTCTTGCAGCGCGCTATTTTTATGAGGACCGATGGGGAGGTGAATCCCGCTGGACACCTCTTTTCCGCGGTTCTGACCTTATTTATGCGGAGAGTATTTATACAAACCGCTGGGAATTGATGGGTCAGTACCAGCTGCCCCTGCAGGAGAAAGTGAATTTATCGTTATCGGCCACGGGCCACCGGCAGGATGCCTGGTACGGAAAAACACCTTACCTGGGAAAACAGCAAACAGGTTTTCTGCAACTGACCTGGGATAAACAGCAAGGTGCTCATGCCTGGCTGGCCGGGCTGGCATTCCGCGGTAATTATTATGATGATAATTCAACGGCAACCCGCGATACACTCAGCGGGGTAAACCGCCCGGAACAAACCCTGGTTCCTGGAATTTTTCTGCAGGAAGAATGGAAGCCGGATGAACGGCAGGTCATCCTGGCCGGATTCAGATGGGATCATCATCCTGTACATAAATCTGTATTCACCCCGCGGCTGGCCTGGAAAATTAGCGGGAAAAACCAGGATCAGTTCCGGTTGAATGCGGGTACCGGTTTCCGGGTGGTCAATCTTTTTACTGAAGAACATGCGGCACTCAGCGGGGCAAGGGCGGTGGAAATCAGGGAAACCCTGCGTCCGGAAAAAAGTCTGAATATCAATTTGCAGTACAGCCGGCAGTTAAAATGGGAACGGGGAAGCTTGCAGGCAGACTTGTCTGCCTGGTACACCCGGTTCAATAACCAGATCCTGCCGGATTATGACACTGATCCGGCTAAAATTATTTACCGGAACCTGCCCGGTTATTCGGTATCAAAGGGGATCAGTCTGAACAGCGAGCTCAATAGTAACCATACCTGGAAATTATTGCTGGGAATAACGGTTCAGCATATACGAAAATTTGATAAAGACAGCAGCGGTAAAAAAACTAAACAGTCCCAGGTGCTAACCGAGCCCTGGAGCCTGACCTGGACCCTGACTAAAACATTTCCGGCATCCGGCTGGTCGCTCGATTATACAGGTAATATCTATGGACCTATGCGGCTGCCGCTTGCCTCTCTTTACGATCCACGCCCTGCCTATTCTCCGGTCTGGAGCCTCCAGAACCTGCAGGCTACAAAAAAATTTAACCGCAGCTGGGAACTTTTTATGGGTGTGAAGAACCTGCTCAACTGGACCCCGGCCCGTGGGCTGCCTTTTCTGATTGCCCGGGCAAACGATCCCTTTGACCGGCAGGTGGAGTATAATACAGATGGGACGGTTAAACAAACGGCAGGCAATCCCTGGACGCTGCGCTTCGATCCTTCCTATATCTATGCTCCCAACCAGGGGATTCGTTTTTTCAGCGGGTTACGATACCAGTTGCGCTGAACTTTCCCGGCTACAGAGAAATCCGTATCTTCGAAAGATGAAAAAGCTGGCCGGAATTTTCCTGCTTACGGTTTATATGACTTCCTTCGCGGAGTTGCATAACCTTGCGCGGGTGCCGGTATTGCTTTCTCATTTTAAAGAACACCGTCAGCAGGATCCGGAACTCAGTTTCTGGGCATTTATTAAACTCCACTATTTTGACCCCCTGGTCGTAGACGATGACTACCAGCGTGACCGGCAATTGCCTTTTCGTGATACGGATTGCGGACACGTAGCTACCATCAGTTATTGTGACCGGACCCCGGCAGTGATTCTGCCTGGCCCCCCTGCGGAACCGTTGCCTGAGTTCCCGCTCTTCAACGAACAGAATAAACCGCAGTTTCCGGCCTTTGATATTTTCCAGCCTCCCCGGTTTTCCTGAAAGAATCTGAACTGATTTTTTAAGGAAAACAAAAAACTACATGTTAAATACAACCATACGCTTTTCCGTAAGGAATAAGCTGATCGTTGGTTTATGCACCCTCGGCCTGATGGTATGGGGTGTGATAGACCTGAAAAAATTACCCATAGACGCCCTGCCGGATATCACCAGTAACCAGGTGCAGGTAATAACCGTTTCTCCTTCGCTTGCAGCGCCTGAAGTGGAAAGACTGGTCACTTTCCCCATCGAACAGGCAACGGCCAATATTCCCGGGATAACTGAAATGCGGTCTATCTCACGCTTCGGGTTATCAGTAGTGACCGTTGTGTTCAACGACGGAACAGATATTTACTGGGCACGTCAGCAGGTATCAGAACGGCTTGGCCAGGTAAAGGACCAGATACCCGCTACAGCCGGAAGACCGGAACTGGCACCAGCCACGACGGGACTGGGGGAAATTTACCAGTATGTGTTAAGACCGGCAAAGGGATATGAAACCAAATATGATCTTACCGAATTGCGTTCCATCCAGGACTGGATCGTTCGCCGGCAGTTGCTGGGCACAGCCGGCGTGGCTGATGTGAGCAGTTTTGGCGGATACCTCAAACAATATGAGGTGGCCGTAAAGCCGGAAAAACTGAAGAGTATGAATGTTACAATCGCGGATGTTTTCTCCGCGCTTGAAAACAATAACCAGAACTCGGGGGGCGCTTATATTGAAAAGGGGCCAACAGCTTTGTTTATACGGACCGAAGGTCTGGCCGCCACGACAGAAGAACTGGCACGTATACCCGTTAAACATACCAGTGAAAGCATTCCTGTGCTGATCCGGGATGTGGCGGAAGTACGGATCGGTCATGCTATCCGGTACGGGGCGATGACCTACAGCGATAAGGGAGAAGTGGCCGGTGCTGTGGTGTTGATGCTCAAGGGAGCCAATGCTGAACAAGTGGTACACAATGTAAAGCAGCGGATAGAACAGATCAAAAAAACACTTCCCGAGGGTGTGGTACTGGAAACATTTTATGATCGGACTAAAATGGTGGACAATGCGATCGGGACGGTTAAAACCAATCTGATTGAAGGCGCGCTGATTGTGATCTTTGTACTGGTGCTTTTTCTCGGAAACCTGAGAGCAGGCTTTATAGTGGCTTCGGTGATCCCGCTATCCATGCTGTTTGCGGTGATTCTGATGAATATATTTGGCGTATCCGGTAACCTGATGAGCCTGGGCGCACTTGACTTCGGACTGATTGTGGATGGCGCCGTGATCATTGTGGAAGCGGTTTTGCACCGGCTGGCCCACAACAAACATTTTGAACAACTCACCCATATTACCCAGCCCCAGCTGAATGATGAAGTGGAAAGTTCCGCGGGTAAGATGATGAATTCGGCCGTTTTCGGACAAATCATCATTCTGATTGTTTACCTGCCGATCCTCACCCTTACAGGGATAGAAGGTAAAATGTTTAAGCCAATGGCCCAGACCGTTTCCTTTGCCCTGATCGGCGCCTTTTTTCTGTCCATTACCTATGTGCCGATGATGTCTGCTCTGTTCCTGAGTAAAAGACTGCGTCATAAAGACACCTGGGCGGATACGATGATGAAATTTATACAGCGATTATACAAACCCACGCTGGAACTCGCCCTGCGTTTTCCCCGGTGGGTGGTCGGCGCAGCCATCGCTGTCTTTATTGCTTCCGTATTCATTCTGACAAAACTGGGAGGAGAATTTATTCCCAAACTTCAGGAAGGTGATTTTGCAGTGGATGCCCGGATTCTTACCGGAAGTTCGCTGACCGAAACGATCAAAACCACACAAAAAGCTGTCAGGATACTTGAAGACCGATTCCCGGAAGTTGAAAAAATCGTTACCCGGATCGGGGCCAGTGAGATTCCTACCGACCCAATGCCCGTGGAAATGACCGATATTATCATTACACTTAAACCAAAGGATACCTGGACATCGGCTGAAACCTTTGATGAACTGGCCAATAAAATGAGCACAGCTTTGCAGGAAATTCCCGGAATGACCAGCGGTTTCCAGTTCCCGGTTCAGATGCGGTTTAATGAACTGATATCCGGTGCCCGGCAGGATGTGGTATGCAAAATATTCGGAGAGGATCTGGATAGTCTTTCGGCATACGCCGGCCGCATGTCTGGTATCATCGGAAAGGTACAGGGCGCAAAAGATATTTATATGGAAGTGGTCACGGGACTGCCGCAGATTGTGGTAAAGTACAACCGTGATGCCATGGCGCTTTATAAGTTAAATGTGGCGGATGTGAACCAGGTGGTTCGTACAGCCTTTGCCGGAGAAAGTGCCGGCCTGGTTTATGAAAATGAAAGAAGATATGACCTGGTGGTACGGCTGAAGGAAGATGTACGCAGAGATCCGGAGGATGTACGGGAACTGCTGATACCCGCACCTGGGGGTATCCAGGTGCCTTTGTACCAGGTGGCCACAGTGGATGTAAAAGTCGGGCCCAATCAGATTCAGCGTGAAGATGCGAAACGCCGGATTATAGTTGGATTCAATGTCAGGGGCCGGGATGTGGAGTCGGTGGTAAAGGAACTGAATGAAAAAGTGACAAAACAACTGCCTTTGCCATCCGGATACTATGTGAAATACGGTGGTCAGTTTGAAAACCTGGTAGAGGCAAAACAGCGATTGTCGCTGGCCGTGCCGGCCGCCCTGTTGCTGATCCTCGTTATGCTCTATTTTGCTTTTGGTTCGCTGAAATACGGCATTCTCATTTTCACGGCTATCCCGCTTTCGGCTATCGGGGGGGTACTCGCTCTCTGGACCCGGGGCATGCCATTCAGTATTTCGGCCGGAGTAGGGTTTATCGCTCTTTTCGGGGTAGCGGTACTGAACGGGATTGTACTGATTTCAGAATTCAACCGCTTAAAAGAACAGGGATTGAACGATATTAAACATATTGTCATGGAAGGAACAAAAATCAGGCTTCGGCCGGTACTGATGACCGCTGCGGTAGCCTCACTTGGTTTTCTGCCGATGGCACTCAGCACCGGACCCGGGGCGGAGGTGCAGCGTCCCCTGGCCACTGTGGTAATCGGCGGTCTCGTAAGCGCCACTTTCCTGACCCTGGTGGTATTACCCATTCTCTACACCTGGTTTGAGCGTACAAAGAAAAAAAGGCATAAAGTGAAACCAGTTGCCATCCTGCTGGTTGGCTTGCTGCTGTCCGCGAACATGACGGCACAACAATCCCTGTCACTGGAAGAAATGATGCAAATAGCAAAAGAAAAAAATCAGTCACTCCAGCTGACAAAACAGGAAAGCAGGTACTGGAAGGAATTGCAGCAGGGAGTGTTTGATCCGGCGAAAACAGTAGTAGGTGCCGAATACGGGAATATCAACAGTTTTAAAACTGACAGCCGGTTTTATGTTAACCAGTCATTCAGTCTGCCGGTGGTGTATAACCGTCAGCGGGACTGGTTCCGTTCACAGGAACAGCAGCAGGTACTGATGGCTGGCTGGAAAGAAAACGAACTGCAACGGGAAGTTAAACTCCTGTATTACCGGATGCTGCTTCTGCGCGAACAGCGCCGCTTGCTTAACAGGCTGGATTCCGTGTATGCTCCCTTACTTAAGGCTGCTGCCTTACGTTACCAGACCGGGGAATCCAATCTGCTGGAAAAAACCGCCACGGAAGCACAGGTACAGCAACTCGCGCTTCAGCGTTCTCAACTGGAGGCGGATTATACGATGCTGAGTAAACAACTGCAGTGGATGCTGCAAGCGGGCGAACCGCTTCAGCCTGCGGACAGTCCGCTGAGAAAAGAAATGGCCGATGGATTAGTGGCGGATACTGCTGCAGTACTCACACACCCGTTGCTGCTGTATTTCCGGCAAAGAGAAAAAAGTTTTGAAACAGCCACGGCCCTGGAGAAAGCCCGGCTGAGCCCGGACTTCAGTATCGGATACAGCAATATGTCCATTACAGGTTACCAGAGTCCGGATGGCATTACCCAGCGGTATTATGGCAGCAGTGACCGGTTTCACGTGGGAGGGATTTCCCTGGCTTTACCGATTTTTAACAAGGCGGCCAGAGCCCGTATAAAGGCAGCAGGCATTCACGAAAAACTGGCCAGGCAGGCAACTGAAACTGAACAAAACCGCCTGATGGCTGATTGGAGACAGGCAGTGGATCAGTGGCAGAAAACAAAAGAGGTCCTGCGCTATTATGAACAAACGGGATTACAGCAGGGTGAGCTGATTATCCGCCAGTCCCGGATGGCACTTGAAAAAGGCGAAATCAGTTACCCGGACTGGTCCGTACTGATGGCACAGGCCGTAACCCTGCAAACGGGTTATCTGGAAGCGGTACAGCAATACAACCAGGCATTGATACAGATTGAATTCATAACAGGTAAATAGAAAAATATGCGATTTATATACGGGTTTATTATAGTGGCCATTTTGGCCGGTTGCGGACAGCAGCCCAAGGAAGAAACAGTGACAAATGAAGATACGGCAGACCGGATCACGCTCACTGATACTCAAATAAGAAATGCAGGTGTGGTAACCGATACCGTAAAAACAATGCGGCTGAGTACCGAACTGAAAGTTAACGGACTGGTGGATGTGCCCCCGCAGAATATTGTATCTGTCAGTTTTCCCCTGGGAGGATATCTTACCCATACGCGTCTTTTGCCGGGTATGCATGTACGAAAAGGGGAGGTGATTGCCAGCATGGAAGATCCGGCCCTGGTGCAGTTGCAGCAGGATTACCTGATGGCCCGGGCGAGGCTCGGTTTTCTGGAAAAAGAGTACGAGCGGCAGAAAGCGCTGAATGCGGATAAAGTGAGTGCGGATAAGGTTTTCCAGCAAACTGAATCGGAATATCAGTCGCAGCGGGTGCTGGTTAAAGGATACAGTGAAAAACTCCGGCTGATCCGGTTGGATCCGGAGAAGCTGACCGATCAGACTATTTCAAGAACAGTACCGGTTTATGCACCGATCAACGGATTTGTAGCCAAAGTGAATGTAAATATCGGCAAGTATGTAAATCCTTCTGATGTACTTTTTGAACTGATCAACCCGGATGATATGCATGCCGCCCTGACTGTATTTGAAAAAGATATTGCTAAAGTGAAAACCGGGCAGCGGGTGCTGGTCAGTTTTGTGGATGAGCCGGATACCGATTATCCCTGTGAGGTATTACTGGTAACACGCAATGTGGATGAAAACAGGAGTGCGCTGGTGCATTGTCATTTTGAAAAACAACCTGAAAGACTGCTGCCCGGTATGTTTCTCAACGCCCGGATCCTGGTAGCCGATGCCGGGGTAACAGCCGTACCGGAAGAAGCCCTGGTGCGTTTTGGCAGTTCGGAATATGTACTGGAGCAAACAGCGGAGCGAACCTTCACAATGTTAGCGGTGGAAACGGGTATAAGAGAAAACGGCATGGTGGAAATACGGCATAAAGAGAGGAATCTGACCGGTTTAAGACTGGTCGTAAAAAATCCGCACCCGGTTCTTTCCGCTATCAAAAACAAGCCCGATGAGGAATAAGGGCTACCGGAATTCGGGCGGAAAAACAAATTTTTTTGTACTGGAGCGGGGTTTAGATTTGCTGCCCCAACAAAAGACCTATGGAGCTTAAATATTCCCGCCAGATTGCGGAGACCCTGAACCTCAGCCTGAAACAGATCAGCAGTATTTATGAGCTGCACAGTGAAGGGTCCACCATTCCTTTTATTGCCCGGTACCGGAAAGAAGCGACCGGTAATCTCGATGAGGTCGTAATTGGAAATGTGATTGACCAGATCAAATACTTCAATGAGCTGGAGAAAAGAAAAGAGACCGTACTGAAGACCATTGAAGAAGCCGGTAAAATGACTCCGGAACTCAGACAGCGGATAGATGACTGTATTAACGCGACCGTGCTTGAGGATATTTATCTGCCGTACAAACCCAAACGCAAAACCAAAGCATCCGTGGCTGTAGAAAAAGGGCTGGAGCCCCTGGCTGCATTGCTCTTTGCGCAGGAAGCGGTGAATCCGGAAGAAGAAGCTGTTAAATATATCAATGAACAGGTTAAGGATACCGCAGAAGCCCTGCAGGGCGCCCGGGATATCATGGCGGAATGGATCGCGGAAAATGAACAGGCCCGTAACCTGGTCAGGAAACTGTTTACCGAAGAAGCTACCGTGTCTTCCCGGGTGCTGACCAGCAAAAAAGAGGAAGCCGATGCCCAGAAATACCGGGATTATTTTGATTTTAAGGAGCCCCTGTCACAGAGTCCTTCTCACCGAATTCTCGCTATCCGCCGCGGGGAAAAAGAAGGGTTCCTGATTATGACGATCAATATTGAAAAAGAAACCGCTCATGCGGAACTGAAGCGTGTTTTAATCAAAGCATCCAATCCGGCGGCGAGGCAGGTGGAAACCGCTGTAGAAGACGCATATAACCGGCTCCTGCAACCCTCTATTGAAACCGAATTCAGAATGGCCAGCAAAACAAAAGCGGATGAAGAGGCGATTCGTGTATTCGCCGAAAACCTTCGTCAGTTGCTCCTGGCATCCCCGCTGGGACATAAACGGGTGATGGCGATTGATCCCGGATTCCGTACCGGTTGTAAAGTGGTGTGCCTGGATGAACACGGCACTTTCCTGAAATATGTAACCATCTTCCCGCATGCGCCGCAAAACGACTGGAACGGGGCCGTTCAGACAATAAAAGAACTGGTGGCCCGGTATGATATTGAAGCGATCGGCTACGGCAATGGTACGGCCAGTAAAGAAACGGAACAACTCGCCAGGGGCATTGATTTCGGGAAGCCGGTATCGGTATTTATGGTGAATGAAAGCGGGGCTTCCATTTATTCGGCCAGTGAAGTGGCCCGTGAGGAGTTTCCCGATGAGGATGTAACTGTACGCGGAGCCATCAGTATCGGCCGCCGTCTGCTGGATCCGCTGAGTGAACTGGTGAAGATTGACGCCAAGAGTATCGGGGTGGGTCAGTACCAGCACGATGTCAACCAGAACCGGCTGAAAGAAGCCCTGGACCAGGTCGTGGAAAGTTGTGTGAACTATGTGGGAGTGGATGTGAATACTGCCAGCAAACATCTGTTGACCTATGTCTCCGGGTTGAGCGCCACCGTGGCAAAAAATGTTGTGGAATACCGGACCAAAAACGGCGGTTTTAAAAGCAGGGACGAACTGAAAAAGGTTTCCATGCTGGGGCCAAAGGCCTTTGAACAGTGTGCCGGTTTCTTACGGATACCCAATGCGGTCAACCCGCTGGATAATTCAGCGGTACACCCCGAAAGTTATCATGTGGTGGAAGCGATGGCAGCCAAAGTGAATTGTACCGTTCCTGAACTGATTACCAATGCCACTTTACGTAAACAGATCCGGCCGCAGGAATTTGTCACGGAAACAATCGGTCAGTTTACCATCGAAGATATTCTGAAGGAACTGGAAAAACCCGGCCGTGACCCCCGTTCACCCATTGAGGAATTTCGTTTTGCGGAGGGTATCAGTACGATGGAAGACCTGAAGCCGGGTATGAAAGTACCCGGAATCGTCACCAATATCACAAATTTCGGAGCCTTTGTGGATGTTGGGGTGAAGCAGGATGGTCTTGTACATATTTCCCACCTGGCCAACCGATATATCAGCGATCCCAATGAAGCGGTTAAACTGGGACAAAAAGTTATGGCCACCGTTCTGGAAGTGGATACAGCGAGGAAACGCATTGCCCTTTCCCTGAAAGAGGCGGGTGTACAACCGGAAAAGAGAAATGCTCCGACCGGACAGAAAGGGCCGAAAGCCACCGTTCCTAAACAGTCACCATTGAATCCTTTCCAGGCGAAACTGATGGAACTGAAGAAAAATTTTGAAGGAGGAAAGTAGGGAGTGGTGAGTGGTCAGTGGTCAGTGGTCAGTGGTCAGTGGGATCGGTTTATAAATAATCCTGCCTTACCGGATTAAACACATCAATCACTTTACAATCCGTAATGGCTATGGCGCCGTGCGGGATGTTGGAAGGGATGACATAATACATACCGGCGGTGAGGGAACATAGTTTGCCGCCGATAGTCATATCCAGCTGCCCTTCGAGAATATAGGTTATCTGCTCATGCGGGTGCTGGTGAAGAGGGAGGTCACTGCCTTTTTTGATTTCCACCAGCCCCAGGGTCATCTGCTGACCATGAGCGTAATACCCGGTGAGTCCGGGTGCAAGTGTTTTACCGGGAAGGTCTTTTAACTGATACATATAAAAAGCGTTTGCTGTTCGGGATTTGAAGTTTGGGATTTGGACTTATGATTGGAATAAGCAGAACGAGCCGCCTACCCATTCCTTGTCCTTATTGTACCGTACACCCACCATCTTGCCCTTGCTTAAACGGGCCAGGTTGTTAACTGGTACGGGCCGGACTGCTCCGTCTTTCCAGAAGTAAAAAAGCCGGATTTCCGCTTTGGCCGGTATATCCGGGGTTTGGATAACATCCGCGTATTTCACTTTCTTCTGCAGGATCCAGTTTTCAGGATCGGTTACTTTTTCAACATCTTCTTTAGTAACATCAATAACCACACCCTGACCGGCAAAGGAAAACAGGGGTTTTAGGACATAATTCTCCAGGTCGTCCGGGATCTGTGTGATTTCATTAAGAAAAAATGTGGGGGGTACAAACGGATGCCGGATAAAGGGCAGGGTGTACTTGCTGATCCGGTAAAACCAGTTCGGGTGGGGGCACCATTCCACATCCAGTTCTTCAAAGAAGATCTTTCCTTTTTCCTGTACAGCCGGTTCCTGCTGCCGGAGTTCATCAAATATCACCCGGTTATAAATTCTTTTCACCTCGGTTTTGCGGCCATCCCTCAGGTAGAATAGTTTTTTGCCTTCTTTTATCAGTTCAGTAAGACAAACCATCCGGATACCGGTATAGGTCTCCGTGCAGTAAAAATCAATCCTGGTTTTTTGTTTACGGGGAAAAATTTCCAGCAGGATAACATTTTCAGGATCGTGATCGCCCAGGATGATTTCCTTCAGCAATTGCAGATAAGAGTCCCGGTTATGTCCTCCCAGATAACTGCTGAACCCGGGTGGCACCTTAAAATGCCGGTGAAAAATATCATCCAGCAATACTTCATACCCAAAGAGGGTGGGGAAGCCCTGCATTTCAATCAGCTGGGGTTCGTATTCTCCTTTCTCGTTAATACAAATTCCAAAATCAAAAGCGATAAAATGGGAATGCCCGTTTTCTCCCGGTACCCGCAATGATGCCGGTATGGCATTTTTTGTTTTGTCACGGAAAGAAGGGTCGCTGATAATATCCACAATTGAATCGCAGGCATCCAGCATTTTCCGGGAGAAGTCGCGGGGCACAAAAACGGCCGTTTCCGCCACCCGGAAATCAATCTGGCCGGGATAAGCGGCATGGAGTTCATCCAGAAACTGACGATATATCTCTGCAGTAAAAGCCTGATTAAAAGCGGCGCGTACCTCAGGTATCATGCGGTTGAGTTTATATGGGAAGTTACTGATTGCCTTTGTCGCGGCAAAATCAGACGGTTGCTTCCTGTAATTGCCCGATGGCCTGGTTGAGGAAGTTGGGCAGGATATGGGAATAGGTCCAGCGGATTTTATCCGGATCCTCCAGGTGATCCAGCATGCTGTTAAGTTTCGCCTCCCCGTGATTATCAATGATCGTTTTCATTTTGTCTTCGCGGCGAAGGTACATACTCATACCCGGCGCATCGGCTTCGGGGTGAAACTGGGTGCCGATCATGTATTCATTGAAACGGATGGCCATGACAGCCCTTTCATAGGGAACATGGGGCCGGCTTTTTTCAATGCATAAAATGGAAGCGCCCATTTCATTTAATATTGCGTGATGCGGCTGAATGACCTGATAATCCCGGCTGTCAACCGCATAAAATGGATCAGGCAACCCTTCAAAAACAGGTTCTTCCTTTCCGGCCTCCAGCATATGGATGGGAAAAATGCCAAAACTGGTGGATTTGCGTTTACATACCACACCGGCATTAAAGAAACGGCTGGCCAGCTGAAAGGAATGACAGATGAAGAATATATGTTTTTTTACAGCATGAGAGGGATTGCTGTTCCAGCGGTGGATACTGTCCAGCCAGCGGCACCAGGCAATATCCCAGTCATCATAACGGGACGTCAGGGGGTCACCCGGACCACCACTGGAAATATAGATATCAAAACGGTTATCAGGGATTTCATTCCGCTGCCTGACATCAAACTCGGTGGTTTCGAGCCGCAGTTCATTGGTGTCAGCCCATTCGTTTAGAATGCTGCGGATACAGCGCATGCCCTCATTCGGGGCTCCTTCATAGAGATCGAGGATCGCGACTTTCACCGCTCTTTTATCTGTCCGGCCCATGGCGGCAAATGTACATTCTTTTACCGGGTCTTTATTTGGCGCTGTAAACTTTTTCACCCGCCAGAAAAGTATACAGCACTTTGGCGTTTAACAGTTTGCCTGCATCTGCCTGCATCAGATCCGTATCCACTATTACAAAATCAGCCCATTTTCCTTTTTCAAGACTTCCTTTCATTTTTTCTTCAAAGCCTGCTTTGGCTGCCCAGATGGTCATACCCCGAAGGGCCTGTTCCCGACTAAGGCTGTTGGCCGGCAGATACCCGCCTTCCGGCCATCCTTTTGCATCTTTCCGTATGGTGGCGGCGTAAAAGGTTTTAAACGGAGAGATATCTTCCACAGGGAAATCAGTGCCCAGGGGGAGCCATCCGTTTTGTTCCAGTAACTGACGGTAGGCATAGGCACCTTTTTCTCTTTCTGCGCCGAGTCGTTCACCTGCCCAGTACATATCACTGGTGGCATGGGTGGGTTGCACGGAGGGGATGATGGCGTATTGTCCAAAAAGGCTGAAATCATCCGGGTGCAGCACCTGCGCATGTTCAATCCTCCAGCGCAGATCATTACCGGCTTTGAGGTAACGGGCATAGGTTTGCAGGATGACCCGGTTCCCGCTGTCACCGATCGCATGTGTGCAAAGTTGCCAGCGCTTTTCAAACATCCAGGCTGCTACCGAATCAAAGTGTTCCTTTGAGCTGAGGAGAAAACCGGTATGTCCAGGCAGATCACTATAAGGATGCAGCAGACAAGCACCTCTTGAACCCAGTGCGCCATCGCCATAAACTTTAAATCCTGCAACCCGCAGCCGGTCCGATGAATAAGGCCCTTTCTCCAGGGCATACTGATAATTTTCCGGCGCATCGCTGAGTAAAATATTCAGTCGCATTTTTAAGTCACCGGCAGTCTGCAGTTCTTTAATTGTTTCTACGGTTGAAAAAGAAAGACCGCAATCGGTGATACCTGTCAGTCCCGCGGCAAAACAATTCTTTTCCGCTGCCTGCAGCGCTTCTTTCAGATTTTTTTTATCTGCTGCCGGTAGCTGGTTACTCACCAGGTCCACTGCGTTATCAATCAGTAAGCCGGTAAGCCGTCCGTTTGCTGTTAATACTTCTCCGCCGGTCAGCCGGGTATCAGGTTTCAGTCCGGCCAGGTTTAGCGCTTTCTCATTGGCGATGGCGGCATGGCCATCTACCCGGGTCAGCAATACAGGCCGGTCGGGGAACAGTTCATTCAACCGGCTGTTATCCGGAAATTTTTTTACCGTCCAGTCATTCTGATCCCAGCCTCTTCCGGTAATCCATCCTTCAGGGTGGGCCTTCGCAAAGGCTTTTACTTTTTCCAGGCAATCTTCCCAGCTTGCGGTTCCGTTGAGATCCACTTTCAGTAAACTTTGTCCATAACCGGCAAAATGGGCATGCGCGTCAATAAAACCCGGGTAAATGAATTTTCCCCCGGCATCCAGTGTTTCTTTTGCATTGAATTCAGTTTCCAGGGTGGCCCGGTTCCCTGTCGCCAGTATTTTACCGTCACTGATCACCATTGCTTCTGCCATGCTGAACGCAGAATCCACCAGGTAAATGCTGGCATTGTAAACAAGGAGGCCGGCCTCTTTTTTTGACTTACAGGAAAAAAAGAATACCGAAAGCAACAGAATAATATGCAGGTGTTTCATGAAATTCTTTTTGAGTGCAGAAATTTTTCAAATTCGGAAAGGGTGAAACTGCTCAGGTTACGGCTGGCAGTAAGGCCTCCTTTTTGCGCGGCCAGCACACCATATTTTACATCTTCATACCCGTCAAGGGCATGGGCATCCGGATTGATGGATAATAATACATTTTTGTCAAGGGCATAGGGAATCCATTTCCAGTCAATATCCAGCCGGCGGGGATGTGCATTGAGTTCTATCACCACCTGGTTAGCAGCACAGGCATCAATTATTTTTTTGTGATCCAGGGGGTAGCCATTACGGCTGAGCAGGAGCCGGCCCGTCATATGTCCGAGTATCCGGGTATAGGGATTTTCAATGGCTTTAATCAGGCGTGCATTGGCTTTATCCTCCTGCATACCGAGATTACTGTGTACGGAGGCAATGACGAGATCAAACCGGCGCAGGATCTCTTCCGGATAATCCAGGCTTCCATCACCGAGAATGTCGCTTTCAATACTTTTATAAATTCTGAACGGAGCAAGCGACTGGTTGAGTGTATCCACCTGCCGGTGTTGCTCCAGGATTCTGTCGGGTTTTAGTCCGTTGGCATACGCTGCTGACTGGGAGTGATCGGAGAGGACCATATATTCCCAGCCCCTGCGAATACATTCAGCGGCCATATCTTCCAGGGTATTGCTGCCGTCACTCCAGTTACTGTGACAATGGATCAGGGCCCGGATATCTTCTGTTTGAATCACCCGGGGCAATCCTGTTGCCGATTTACGGATAATCGCCGCATCTTCCCGGAGAAAAGGCGGAATAAAAGGGAGACCGGCTTTTTGGAAAATTTCATGTTCATCTCCCGTTGTAAGCCCCTTCAGTACTTCCGGATAGGAGTGATGAAATGCCTCCAGGAATGTTTCAGAACCGGTGGTTTCAAAAAGCCTTTTTGCCATTAAGCCTTCCCCGGTATAAAAACGAAGTTTCAGGTTGTTTTTCAGCTGGTAAAGCAGACGGTCTTCTTTTTCTTCAAGCAGTTCGGGAGGCTGGGCCGTGCGAAAGGCCTTTTTGATGGTTTCGTTGGTTTCCAGGATAACGAACTCCAGTTCTTCGATAGTCAGTTCCTGCCGCCGGTATCTGCCGGTAACGGACACTTTTTCTTCCCCGAACTGTTTTTTCAGGTATTGATCAATCTGCGGGAAAAGGACTTCCAGTTCTGCGTACAGGAAATGCCCCTGGTTCTGCAGGTAGAAACGGATGGACTCCGTTACATTCTGCTGTGTTTTTTCACCGAAGCCTTTATACCGGGTGAGGCGGTTTTCTTCGCAGGCATAGAGCAGTTCGCCAATGGATTCGAGGCCCATTTCTTTCCAGATAATATGAATTTTTTTTGGGCCGATGCCTTTTATGTTCAGCATTTCTACGACACCGGGAGGGGTGCTGACCAGGTAATCATGGAGGATCGTCAGTTTGCCGGTATCCAGCAGTTCCCCGATTTTTCCCGCGACAGAGGAGCCAATGCCTTTGATCCCCGCAATTTTTTCACGGGGCGTGCTGGCCAGGTGCTGGGGCAGCTTTTCGATGGTAAAGGCGGCGGCACCATAGGACCTTGACCGGAATCCATCGTCTCCGTGTATATCAATAAGCTTGGAAAGCAGGGAAAAATGCTCGGCAATCTGGGCGTTGTCCATGAAACGAAAATAAGAAGAGTAAAGAGAAATAAGTTAAGAGACGGGAGTGGGGAGACGGGAGTGGGGAGATGGGAGTGGGGAGATGGGAGTAGGGAGACGGGAGTAGGGAGTTAGTAGTTAGGAGTTAGTGGGGGCATTAAAAAAGTCCTCCGCGGAGCGAAGGACTTTCTATTTCTTTAAAGAAATCAGCTAACTTATTTCTTCTTAGCAGCTTTTTTCTTCGGAGCGGCTTTCTTTTTCGGAGCAGCTTTCTTTTTCGGAGCGGCTTTCTTTTTCGGAGCAGCTTTTTTCTTAGTTGCCATTTTTTTTGAATTTAATGTTTAGTAAATGGATTAACGATAGTAAAAATAATAATTATTTTATACTACCCAAATTTTTTTTCCACAAAAAATTCAAGCAGGCAATTCACCGGCTCAGGCTTCTGCTGCGTTTACAGAAACAACCGTCTTGTTGCTTTTTGATTTACGGAATTCCACCACACCATCAGCAAGTGCAAACAGTGTGAAGTCTTTTCCTACACCCACATTTTTACCGGGGTGGTAAACAGTGCCGCGCTGACGAACAATGATATTACCGGATACAGCAGGCTGTCCGCCGAATATCTTTACTCCAAGGCGCTTGCTCTGGGAGTCGCGACCGTTCTTTACACTACCTTCACCTTTCTTATGTGCCATTACTTTGAGTTTAGAGTTGAGGGTTTAACGTTGAGGTTTAACCTGGCGTACTGCTGTTAATTAAGCAATACTGGTTACTTTGATTTTGGTATAGGCGGTACGGTGACCTTTCTTTTTATGAAAGCCTTTTCTTCTTTTTTGTTTGTAGGCAATCACAGTATCTCCTTTCACCTGGTCAAGGATTTCAGCCTTTACTTTGGCAGCGAGACCGGCACCCACGGAAAGTTTACCGTCGGTATCCACCAGCAACACTTCCAGGTCGAGGGTATCCCCGGCATTTCCTTCCACATGAGGTACATACAAAGTCTGGTCTTTTTCCACTTTGTACTGCTGGCCGGCAACTTTAACTACAGCTATCATACGTATAAAATTTAGCCCGAAAAATCGGGAGGCAAAGGTAAGGGTAATTTTTGAAGCGGCAAACAGGGAATCAAAGTTTTACGAAGATTTAGTCCCCGGGATTTGGCAGGGCATCTGTTATATTTGTGCTCCGCCAGGAATGTAATCAGCGTGAAAGTATGAAAATCAAGTCTTTTTTAGCAAAACCCTTTGCCAATTATATATATAAAGGTATCCGGAAAGGAATGGGTACAGCCCTGGCTGATCAGGATGCCATCCTGCGGTCTTTAGTGAAAACCGGTAAAAACACCCTGTTTGGGAAAGCCTCAGGATTGAATCAGGTGTATGATTATGAGGGATTTAAGCAGGCTGTGCCGGTCAGGGATTATGAGCAGTTTAAGCCCTGGATTGAACAGATTAAGGAAGGAAAGCACAATGTACTCTGGAAGGGACAGCCGATCTATTTTGCCAAAACATCCGGAACCACCAGCGGGACCAAGTATATTCCGATTACCCGCGACTCTATTTCCAACCATATTAATACCGCCCGCAACGCGCTGCTTTGTTATATGGCCGAAACCGGAAACAGTGCATTTGCCTCCGGAAAAATGATTTTTTTGTCGGGTTCCCCGGAACTGGAAAGGGTGGGAGGGATCCCTACAGGCCGGCTCAGCGGGATCGTAAATCACCATGTGCCGAAATACCTGCGTTCCAATCAGCTGCCGGGTTTTGAAACCAACTGTATTGAAGACTGGGAAACCAAACTGTCAAAGATTGTGGATGAAACAATCCGCCAGGATATGACCCTGATCAGCGGTATTCCGCCCTGGATGCAGATGTATTTTGATGAACTGATCCGGCGCAGCGGAAAAAAAGTGGGTGATCTTTTTCCCCGCTTCAGTGTTATGGTGCAGGGCGGGGTGAATTTTGAACCGTATAAGGCCAAGCTGTTTGAAAGTATCGGGCGTAAAGTTGATACCATCGAGCTATTTCCCGCCAGTGAAGGATTTTTTGCGTTCCAGGACTCCCAAAATACAGAAGGGTTGTTGCTGAATACCAACAGCGGCATCTTTTTTGAATTTGTACCGGCCGGGGAAATATTTAATGAAAACCCGACCCGTTTATCGCTCCGGGAGGTGAAACCAGGCGAAAATTATGCCCTGATCATAAATAGCAATGCTGGTTTATGGGGCTATAATATCGGCGATACTGTAAAATTTGTTTCCCTGGATCCTTACAGGCTGGTGGTTACCGGGCGCACCAAACATTTTATTTCCGCTTTCGGGGAACATGTGATCGGGGAAGAAGTGGAGCGGAGTATGCAGGAAGTGGCGGAGACGCTGGGGGTACGTATAACTGAATTCACCGTAGCCCCTTTTGTAAGCAGTGATGAGGGAAAATCTTACCATGAGTGGCTGGTGGAATTTGAAGAATTGCCGGCTGACCTGTCTCTTTTTGCCGCACAGCTGGACCAGGCCCTGCGCAACCGGAATGTATATTATGATGACCTGATCAGCGGTTCCATTCTCAGTCCCCTTAAACTGACACCGGTCAGCAAAAACGGATTTATTGACTATATGAAATCAATCGGCAAACTGGGCGGACAAAATAAAGTACCCCGGCTGAGCAATGACCGTAAAATCGCTGACGGTCTTTCTCCCTGGCTTATAAAACCCGTAACCGCATGAACAAGGATCAAACGAAAAAGCGTATTGCCATTTTTGGTTCAACCGGAAGTATCGGCACACAGGCGCTGGATGTAATTGCCGCGCACCCGGATAAATTTTCCGCCGAGGTGCTTACGGCTCAGAGCAATGATGAATTACTGATCAGGCAGGCCCTGCAGTTTCAGCCGAATATAGTGGTGATCGGGGATGAAAAAAAGTACCAGCAAGTCAGGGAGGCCCTGGCTTCCACCGATATAAAAGTATTTGCCGGCGCCCGGGCCCTGGATGAAGTGGCCGCTATGGATTGTTATGACCTGATGCTGGCGGCCATTGTGGGTTATGCAGGACTCAAACCCACCCTGAAAGCGATTGATGCAGGTAAAGCAATTGCCCTGGCCAATAAAGAAACCCTTGTAGTGGCTGGTGATATAATTATGCAGAAAGCAGTGGAGAACCGGGTGCCTGTGATTCCGGTTGACTCTGAACATTCTGCCATCTTCCAGTGCCTGGTGGGAGAAACCCGTAACCGGATTGAAAAAGTGATCCTGACGGCTTCCGGTGGTCCCTTTATCGGCCGCAAACCTAATTACCTGGTCAATGTAAAAAGGGAACACGCCCTGCAGCATCCCAACTGGAGCATGGGCGCCAAGATTACCATCGACTCGGCCACCCTGATGAATAAAGGGCTGGAAATGATAGAGGCCAAATGGCTTTTTAACCTGCGCCCGGAACAGATACAGGTGGTGATTCATCCGCAAAGTATCATTCATAGTATGGTGCAGTTTGAAGACGGCAGCATCAAGGCACAGATGGGCTTACCGGATATGAAACTGCCCATACAGTATGCCATGGCCTTTCCCAAACGGATCCCGAGTGACTTTCCCCGGTATGATTTCAAAAAAGTAAGCACCCTCACTTTTGAAGAACCGGATACCCGTACATTCCGCAACCTGGCACTGGCTCAGGAAGCCCTGGAAAAGGGAGGCAACCTTCCCTGTGTGATGAATGCGGCCAATGAAATCGCCGTATTTGCTTTTTTGCGCAACCGTATCAATTTCCTGGACATGACGGATGTAATTGAAAAAACCATGCAAAAGATTCCCTTTATTGAAAAGCCCAGCCTGGAGGAATATTTTGAAAGCGACGGCGAGGCCCGTAATTTTGCCGCGGATATCATTAAATTATAATATTAACAATAAAACGATTCCCGATAGCTTTCGGGAATTTATTTTAGCTGATGATAAGTTTGTTAGCAATCAACTGGTCAGTAGTGGGAATCAAGGCAGCTCAGTTAATACTGTCCTTGTCTATCCTCGTAATCCTGCACGAATTCGGCCATTATATAACCGCACGCTGGTTTAAATGCCGGGTAGAAAAATTCTTTCTCTTTTTTGATCCCTGGTTTGCCCTGGTTAAAAAAAAAGTGGGCGATACGGTTTATGGTATTGGCTGGCTCCCCCTGGGCGGTTATGTAAAAATCGCGGGCATGATTGATGAAAGCATGGATAAAGAGCAACTGAAACAGCCTGCGCAGGATTGGGAATTCCGGAGCAAACCGGCCTGGCAAAGGCTGATTGTTATGCTCGGCGGGGTGATCATGAATATCCTGACAGCCTTTGTGATTTATGCATTCATCCTGATGATCTGGGGTGACCGTAAAGTGCCCCTCAGTTCGCTGAAATACGGAATCCATGTCGGCGACAGCACCCTCATGAAGATCGGGTTTAAAAACGGTGACCGGATTATCAGCGTTGACAGTGAGGAAGTGTATGATATCACCCGTTTCCGGAAAAAACTGATTACGGCCGATAAAGTACAACTGGAGCGGGACGGACAGAAAGTGGAAATTGATCTGCCCAAAGACTTTGTTGGGCAACTGATTGAAAACAAAAATCAGAAGCGTAAAGGGTTTATAAGTTATCGATACCCGGCCATGGTGGCCAATGTAAGTGATACTTCTGCAGCCTATAAAGCCGGTCTGCGGAAGAACGACCTTATTGTAGGATTGGATTCCACCCGGCTTCAGTTCTTTGACGAACTCTCTGATATACTGGATACCAAAAAGAACCAGACCATATTACTTACCGTAAACCGGAACGGGGCGGATACCAGTTTCACCACAAAAGTGAATGAAGAAGGGCAGATCGGTTTTAATCCCTATTATTCCGAAAAGCAGCTGGACAGCCTGGGATGGCTCCGGCTGGAAGTGACCAAATACCAGTTTCTGCCGGCCTTTCCCGCCGGTGTAAAAATGACCTATACCGAGCTGGTGGATTATGCAGACCAGTTCAAAACCATCTTTACCCCGGGAACAGGAGGTATCAAGGGTATCGGTGGTTTTAAATCCATGGGCTCCATCTTTGCCCCCCGCTGGGACTGGGAATCTTTCTGGCGGTTAACCGCTATGCTGTCGGTGATTCTTGCCTTCATGAATATATTGCCGATCCCCGCCCTGGATGGAGGTCATGTGATGTTTACACTCTATGAAATGATTACCCGTCGCAAACCCAATGAAAAATTCCTGGAATATGCGCAGATAGCGGGCATGATTATCCTGCTGGCGCTGATGCTGTATGCAAACGGGAATGATTTGTTTGGATGGGGAAGATAGGGCAGTTGGGAGAATGGAGTCGGAGGAAGCTGTCACACTGAGCCTGCCGAAGGGTGAGAAGGAAGTTCAATCCCGATTTTTTTCATGAGCAGTGATGCGTTCATACTCCGGCAGATACCTTCTTTCAGAACATAATCAAAGTAGAGTTCTTCCCCCTCCATTTGTACGTCAAAATGGAAATTAAAGAGCTGGTCCGGAAAATCCTGTTTCAGGCTGGCCAGTTCCAGGTCGTGTGTGGCAATGATACCGGTTGCCCCGTGTGCAATGAGTTGCCGGATCAGGGCTTTGGAGCCGGTATGCCGGTCGGCTGAATTGGTGCCCCGAAGAATTTCATCCAGCAGCAGGAATACATTTTCTTTCCGGTTCACCGCTTCAATAATCGCCTTCAGTTTTTTTAATTCCGCATAGAAAGTTGACGTGCTTTCTTCCAGGTTATCACTGATCCGCATGCTGCTCATAACCCGGAAAGGGGCCATTGCCATATAGAGGGCACATACAGGCGCTCCGGCCATTGCCAGTACCATATTTACTCCACAACTGCGAAGAAAGGTACTCTTACCGGCCATATTCGATCCGGTTATCAGGCTGATTGTTCCGTTTGCCTGCTGGCTGAAATCATTATTAACCCGTTTGTTTTCCGGAATCAGGGGATGCCCGAGGGCCCGTGCGGAAAAAGGAAGGCCTTCTCTTATCTGCGGGAATACCCAGCCCGGCTGGTTGAAATGTAAAGTAGCCAGGGAGGAAAGTGTTTCCATTACACCCAATGAAGAAAACCAATGGCTGATTCCTTCTTTGTTCCTTGTTTTCCATTTCTCCAGTGCAAAAACCTGTTGCAGGTCCCAGCAGAAAAAAATACTCAGCGGAATATATACAACCGGGTTGAGCCGGTAATCCAGCCGGTCCATAATTCTTTTCAGTGCTTTTATCTGATCCGAAGCGGTAACGCGCTGAGCTGACCGAAAGGCCGATACCTGCTGAATAAGCAGCGGGCTGTTGCTCTTCAGCGATTCAATATGCAGGATGCTTTCTGAAAAGCTGTCCAGTTCCTCACTGATCCGTCCCAGGCTTTTCCAGGAAGGCATCAATTGTTTGGTAATCACGAGGGAGCTGGCGAGCAGGATTGTCAGACTGGTCAGAAAAAGGGACTGGCTGATCTGATTACTGAGAAAGAGTGCCAGTATTGAGAAACTCAGTAAAGGGAATAAATACCGGGTAATGTTCCAGCCGGGTCTGCCGGCAAGAAGGTTTTTTTCCTTCAGCCACTGACTGATTTTTTCCTCTGCGCTGATGGTTAGTTTTCGTGCTGCCCCATGCGCCTGTAATTGCCGGATCCATTCCGGTTGCCGGGCAAGTTCTTTTATCGCCGCCTGACGGGTATCCAGTTCTGCCGGTGTTGCCGGGATCAGCAACCAGGAGGCCAGCATTTTTTCTCCCTGCTCAGTCTGGGTACGGTTGATATATTGAAACAGCGATGATCTTCCGAACAGGTCCAGATCTGCGGCAGCGGGATGATCCGTGGAAAGATACCGGCTGCCGTCCGGATATTGCCGGTAATTGTGCTGCAGGACATTGATTTCCTGCTCACATACCCGGATAAGCCTTTGCAGATTTTCAATGAGGGCTTTATTATCAAGATCCCTGTTCACCAGCCAGGCAAAGAGCGCCCCTCCGGTAACGAAAGCCAAAAGAACAGCCCCGGCTCCCAGGTACCAGACCTGCCAGACCAGAAAGAGAGTGCCGGTAAAACTGATCAGCCGTAACCAGGAAAGCAGGAGAGATTTCTTTTTCTTTTCAGCCAGGGAATCGCCCAATAATTGTATCTGTTCGTGATAATAACCGGCCGGGTTAAATGCGTTCATTGGGTAAAACTAAGTAAAACAGTGCTGTATCGTTCAACCTCCCTCAACGCCTCAATATCTCAACTCCTCAACTGAGCGGCATTTTTAACAATCCTGATCAGTAAAAAACGGTACTTTTACATTTCCCTGAAGGGGGCGTTTGGTTTTGACAGCGTAGCTCTTTGAAAGTGTAAGCATGTACTGCGTTGCGTAATTAGCAGTTTAATCTGAATACGAAAAACACAAATGGCAATACTCAGTATGCCATGGCTGCCTAATCAGTGATTAGTTAGTCATTCGGGCCGCCGGGCCGGTTGATCTGTTACCACGCCCCGCCGCCGACTCAAAAACAAAACAGGTTGCTGCAACCACAGGCTGTGCCGGTTGCCTAAGACTATCCAGCTAAGGGGTAAATCGGTTGTTCCTTCCCAGTTTGCCTCCGACAATATAAAAGGAAATAAACATGTAGAAAGCTTTTGAAGAATATGTTTGGACACCGGTTCGATTCCGGTCGCCTCCACTTACGGCCTGCTCATCAATTATGAGCAGGCTTTTTGTTTAAAATACCTGTGTGATTTTCTCAACATTTTTTTTCAATTCGTTCAGACTGATTTAATTTAAAGCTGCAGTATTTCGCCCGTCTTTTGTACCCTTTGCAGACTGAAGGCTTCTATAGTGGCGATCAATTATGCCAAAAACCAACGTAATGAAAAAAAATTCGGAAAATTATCCCCGGATGGTCCAGGTATTGTTTATCCTCCTGGTGACCGAACTGATTTTTCTTTTTGTCCGCAAGGGCGGCAAACCCCTGATTGACACACAGGTTCTGCTTGGTATTGTAGGCGTTACGTTTATTGTAATGTTTTACTTTTTTATCCGTTTTATCATTGATAATTGGAAAGCCGGCCGGGATTATTTGTAGGCGCTGTCATCTCCCATATATTGGAAATAATCAAATGAAGCCTTATTGTTTTTTGCCTTATCGGGGCTGACCGCATATAATCCGATTACCGTTCCCACAAAACCACCGGCTGTGGCCGTACTCAGCATCGTACCATCCTGCGGTTTATCTGTAATGATTTTCCACCCGGTATACTCTTCCCTGTACCAGAAATGATAACGGGCACTGTCAAAACTGACTTTAAGTTCCAGATTGTGTTTCTTTCCTTCGGGAAAGGCATAGCCAAGCAGAACCGGTTCTTTCCCGTCTTTGCCGGGTCCCTGGTATAATTCTACCACCCGTTTTCCGGACCGGAGAGACTGGCAGAGAAAAAAATAATGCCGTTCGTTCTGAAATACCAGCAAACCCGCTTTTTCTTTCTCTGACTGCGCTTTGAATGAAAGCAGGGTCTGTGCTTCTCCCGTCAGGTGTTGCTGGCGTTGTGCCATAAAAGACGGATTTGATTTTCCTTCAATAGTGGCCTCCCTTAACTGCAGCGTCAGCCAGCCTTTCTTATCAGATAAACTATGCCATTTTTCCAGTGGTGTACGGAGAAAAATCCAGCGCGGATCGGGTGCCGGGTCGTTAAAATCATCCCGGTACAGAAAATTACCGCTGTAAAACCCCGGAACCTTCAGCGCGCCGGCAGGTGTCGGGGCTTTCAGGGCAACCTGTTCAGTGCCTTCCAGTATAACCGGCCATCCGTCTTCCCATTTTACTGGTAATAGAAAAGTTTCTCTTCCTGTATTGAAGAAATCTCCCTGGTAAGGTCTGCAACCCAGAAAAACCGCCCACCAGCTTCCATCCGGTGCCTGGGTAAGATCTGCGTGTCCCGTGGTCGTAACCGGATCGGGCCGGTTACGATTCAGATGGCGTTGTGTCAGCACCGGATTTTTGTGCCAGGGGTGATAGGGGCCATGCAGGGAGCGGCTGCGGAAAATAACCTGGGAATGCTGGTAGGCAGTACCACCTTCCGCGCAGGATAGAAAATACCAGCCGTCTTTTTTAAAATGATGGGGACCTTCAATCCAGACGGGTCTTTTAAGTATATCAGTACCCCCATTTATAAGAATTTCTTCCTTCCCGATAACTTTCAGGTTTTTCCAGTCAAACTCAACCATCCGGATGGTCCGGTGGCCATCGTACAGTGGTTTGTTATCAGGAGCGATACTGTTGAAGGTGAGCCAGGCCCTGTCGTCTTCATCAAAAAAAAGGGAAGGGTCTATTCCATTCACTTCCTTCAGTGCAACCGGATCAGACCAGGGACCTGCCGGATCAGTGGCTGTAATCACAAAGTTGCCGATTTGATCAATCAGGGTACAGACAATATAAAAAGTACCCTTGTGATAACGGATCGTCGGGGCAAATAAGCCCCGGGATACACCGGCCCCTTCCAGGTTCATCTGGGAGGGCCTGTTCATTGCATGGCCTATCAGTTTCCAGTTCACGAGGTCCCGGCTGTGAAAAACCGGCAGGCCCGGGAAATAGGCAAAACTGGAATTGATGAGATAGTAATCATTTTCCACTTTGCAGATACTGGGATCGGGATAAAAGCCTGCCAGAATGGGGTTGTGATAAAACGGGGACTGGCTGCCGGCCGTCATTGTCCGGAGCAGGATAAACAGGGCGAGGCTGATTTTTTTCATATTAAAGGGTTTTCATATCCAGGACAAAACGATAACGAACATCATTCTTCAGCATTCTTTCATAGGCTGTATTGATTTGTTGCACAGGGATCACTTCCACATCAGATACGATATTGTGTTCCGCACAATAATCGAGCATTTCCTGTGTCTCCGCCGTTCCGCCGATCATTGAGCCGGTGAGTGTTCTCCGGTTGCTGATCAGGGTAAAGGGACTGAGCGAGGGTTTTTCAGCGGGTAGCCCCACGACCATCATCTTTCCTTCCAGGCCGAGCAGGCTCAGGTATTTGTCATAATCGTGATTGGCGGAAATGCAGTCCAGCAGCACATCAAAATAGGCCCGGTGTTGCTGCATTGCCTCATTATCGGTACTGAGCAGGAAGCGGTGCGCGCCGAGTCTTTCCGCATCCTTTTGTTTGGAGGGGGAAGTACTGATCAGGGTGACTTCTGCCCCGAAAGAAACTGCGAATTTTACACCCATATGTCCCAGCCCCCCAAGACCAATTACGCCCACCCTTGTACCTTTTTTCACGCCGGCGAAACGAAGGGGAGAATACGTGGTGATACCTGCACAGAGCAGGGGCGCTGCTGCAGCAGGATCCAGTTTATCCGATACATGGTATACCCAGCGCTCATCCGTAACAATTACGGAGGCATAACCACCCTGGGTAAGCGTTTTTCCATCGCGTTCATATCCGTTATAGGTGCCGGTCATTCCTTCTTCACAATACTGTTCCATTTTTTTCTGACAACTGGGACAGGTACGGCAACTGTCCACCATCACCCCGACTGCAGCAGTATCACCGGGTTTAAATCTGGTGACAGAAGATCCTATACGGATCACTTTGCCGATGATTTCGTGGCCGGGTACCATGGGATAAAGAGAGCCGCCCCATTCATCGCGTACCTGGTGCAGGTCACTGTGACAAACTCCGCAATAAAGGATATCCACGACCACATCCTGCGGACCGGGTTCTCTTCTTTCAAATTCCCAGGCAGACAGCGGACTGTTTTTGTCCTGTGCGGCATAAGCTTTTGCTTTAATCATAATCGTAATTTTTCAGCGCTGATTTTACTTTAAAGTTATCCGGAAAGGGGAGGCCGGCAGGCCTTCCCGGTTACATAAATTCGGATTGAACGGATTGTCGGCCCAGGCATAGCGGATATAAACAGGCTCCTGCACTTCTTTGCAGCTGAGGATCACCCGGTTCCCCTCTGTCCTGGTTTTTGCCCAGTAAAATTTCCTGTCTGCTCCGGCAACAGCAAATTCAGAAGGCGGTTCACCATCTGTGGTGGTTAGTCCGCTGCCTGTATGCCGGAAAGTCAGGATTACATCCGGACCATTTCTGTATGCCGAATCAGGTACCGGCCCGGAATACACCAGGGAGTCTCCGTATGCAGTGTACATAGCTGCCAGTGCCAGTCTTACACCCACATCTTTTTTATTGTCGGGGTGTATGTCATTCCATTCTCCAAGATCAAGGGCCACCGCCATACCTGTATTTGGAACACGCAGTGCATCCGACTGGGCCTCCCGTAACAGCGCCCAGTTGCTTTCGGAAGGCAGGAAATTGTAATCCATGAATCCGGGCAATTGTACATACAAAAACGGTAATTCTCCCAGTTGCCACTTTTTTCTCCAGTCATGAATCAGGGCTGGCAGCAATTGTTTGTATTCTTCCGGTTTGCCGGCATTACTTTCGCCCTGGTACCAGCAGATGCCTTTTAGGGTATAGCGTGTTACCGGTGCCACCATGGCATTATAAAGGGCTGTGGGCTGTGACTGCCTGGAAAACCCACCGCTATTTCCTGTATTGGGCATAAAAACATCCCCAACTTTATACTTCCAGTTACCTTCCAGTGCAAGCGTGTCATTACCCGCAAAAAGATAATAGGGTTTATCCGGCACAAATCCCCCTTTGCCGCTGTAATTACTCACCCGGATCACCAGCAGGTTTTTTCCCGGCTTAAGCAAACCGGACGGCAAATGGTAACGGCGTTGCGGATACTGATAGGTTGTCCTGCCGGCCAGTACACCGTTTATATACAGTTCGTCCGCGTCTACAATCCTGCCCAGGAATATCCGGGCCGGTTTTCCGCAGAAGGATTCTGGGATATCTATTTCTTTCCTGTACCAAACCACCCCGTTCAGGTCTTTCAGTCCCTGGTCTTCCCAGTAACCGGGGATATGGATATTCCGCCAGTCCCCGGGTGTATAAGCAGGCTCATACCATTTGATATCACCAGTAAGCCCTGCGTCTTTTACTTCCCGTTTTGACGCATCGGGTGCAGTTTGGCTGATTGTTTTCAGGAAGGCGGTATCCCTGTTTTTTTGAATGATCTCTTTCAGTGCCGGGAATTCCATCAGCCCTTCTTCACTGGTCCAGGCCTCTATGGGTGTGCCGCCCACACTGGCATTGATAATACCTATGGGTATCTTATATTTTTCATGGATTGTTTTAGTAAAAAACCAGGCCACGGCAGAAAAAGGACGGATATCTTTTCCCACAGCTGGTTTCCAGTATCCTTCAGGCAAGCTGGTTTGAGGCCTTTCCAGATTGGTCAGGGTCGGAATCCAGTATTGCCTGATCTGCGGATAATCTGCTTCCGCGATATCCTTCGCGTAGCGTACATCATGAATATCCAGCTGGTGTACCATATTGCTTTGACCGGAGCAGAACCAAACATCCCCGAACAGAATATCTTTCAACAGGATGCTGTTGCCCGAACGGATTTCCATTTCATAGGGGCCGCCGGCAGAGGTGGGCGGAAGGTAAAGCTGCCAGTTGCCGGCGTTATCCGCTTTTGTTTTGTACAATTTATTCTTAAAGCGGACAGTAACTGAACGGCCCGCATCTGTTGAACCCCAAATAGAGACTTTTGTGTCCCGTTGCAGGATCATACTGTCCCTGACAAGAGCCGGCAGCCGTAACTGTGCCTGCATGATCGAAACAAGCAGCAGCCCCCCTGCTATTGTAAGTAACTTTTTCATGTTACAATACCGAAATAGTTTTGCTAATAATATTGCTGCCCGTTTCCCGTTCTGTACCCGGTTGTCCACCGCCTATGCTGATTGTCAGTTTACCAGCAGGCTGAACCATTTTACCGTTATCATCCACCAGCGAAAGATCTTCTGGTGTAAGTGTGAAATGAAATACCCGGGTTTCCCCTTTTTTCAGGTGTACCCGGCGGAAGGCTTTCAGCGCTTTCAGTGGTTTTGTGACGGCTGCACTATGTGAGACATACAACTGAATAACTTCTTCACCATCCCGGCTGCCGCTATTGGTTAAGGTAAAGGAAAGGCTGAGATTTTTTCCTTTCTTCAGTACCGGCGTTGTTTTTAATCCTGCATAACGAAAGCGGGTAAAACTCAGTCCGTAACCAAAGGGGTAGAGTGCTTTCCCTTCAAAATAGCGATAGGTACGGCCTTTCATAGAATAATCACTGAAATCAGGGAGGTCATTATCAGATTTATAAAAAGTAACCGGCAGTCTGCCTGCAGGATTATAATCGCCAAACAACACATCAGCTACGGCAGTTCCGCCGCTTTGTCCCCCATACCAGGCATTCATAATCGCGGGGATATTTTCATCTTCCCAGGGGATGGCAAGTGCACTCCCGGTGAGCATTACAAAGATGACCGGTTTTCCGGTGGCTTTCAGGGCTTTCATCAGTTCCGTCTGGATGGCGGGAAGCAGAATACTGGTCCGGTCGCCTCCTTTAAAACCAGGGACGGTTACGGGCATTTCTTCTCCTTCCAGTTGCGGGGAAATGCCCCCGGCAAAAATGATGGCGTCGGCATCTTTGAACCGTTCGGCAAGGGCTGCAAAATCTGTTTTTACATAATGTCCGGCCTGCAGTTTGACCATGGCATCGCCCTCGCTCTGGCGGAAGCTCATTTCAATTGTGTAAGTTTCTCCTTTCCTTACAGAAAGACTGAAGTGTTTGCTTCCCCAGCGGTTTCTTTCCCAGGCGTCCACCAGGATGCTGTCATTGATGCGTACACGGTAACCGTCATTGGCTTCAGTTTCAAAGTGCAGCACTTCATCTTTTTCCGCCAGAAGGGTAGTTGTATAGCGGGCGGAATAATGGGTCCAGGGTCTGCCGGGGAAAGGGGGTTCTCCCTCCGGCCAGAAATGATTAATTTCTTTCTCTGTTTGAATGAGGAAAGGTTTTCCCTCCAGGTTTTCATTATCGAAGTATTCCGCTTTTACGCCGGGTTTTCCATCATAACGGAAACTGAATTCACGGGGAATGGGTACAAACAGGGTGTCATTGGTGAAATTGATGGCTTTTTCATAGATTAATTCGGTCGTATGTCCCAGTTTATTCCGGATACCTTCAAGAATGGTGGTGACATGGGAGGGTACGCCGTTATAGTTACCCAGCAATGCGATCGGATTATCAGCATTGGGGCCAAGCACCACAATTTTTTTCAGGTTTTTGGATAAGGGAAGTGTACGATGCTTGTTTTTCAGCAGTACAATGGACTGCTGTGCCATTTTAAGCGCATGGGACTGATGCGCCGGTGCTTCCAGAACCTCATCGGTTATTTGCGCATATTTTACCATAGCCGGCGGGTCAAACATACCCAGCCGGAAGCGGATGGTAAATAAACGGCGGAGTGAGACATTCAGTTGCTCCTCGCTGATCCGGCCGGATTTTACGGCACCCAGTAAAGTGAGATATACCGTACGGCCGCATTCCACATCGGTTCCGTGCTGTACCGCATCAATAGCGGAACTGGTGGCGTCTGTATGGGTTTTATGATAGCGGAAAAAATCATCAATAGCCCAGCAGTCGCTGGTTACATACCCGGTGAAATTCCATTGTTTCCGCAGAATCTCATTCATCAGCTGATCGTTGGCACAGCAGGGTTGTGTATTCACTGCATTATAGGCGCACATCACCCCGGCCACCTGTGCTTTGGTCACCAGTTCCCGGAAAGCAGGCAGGTAGGTATCCCAGAGGTCGTAAGGGCTGGGATTAAAATTGTCTGAATGCCGGCTGGGTTCGGGGCCGCTGTGTACAGCAAAATGTTTGGCGCAGGCGGCAGCTTTAAGATAACGGGGATCTTCTCCCTGCAGGCCTCTTACAAAAGCTTTGCCCAGCATGGCAGTGAGAAACGGGTCTTCGCCGTACGTTTCCTGTCCGCGTCCCCATCGCGGATCACGGAAAATATTAATATTAGGCGTCCAGTATGTTAATCCGACATAACGGTCGCCGGTTTTACCCAATGCGATGGATTTATTATGGATAGCCCTTCCTTCCAGTGCCGAGTAATCCGCCATCCGGAAAAGCGAACTGGTATCCCAGGTAGCAGCCATCCCGATGGCCTGCGGATAAGAGGTAACCTTGTAGGGTGTCCGGGCCACACCATGTAACACTTCATTCCACCAGTCGTAAGCCAGTATTCCCAGACGGGGTACTGCCGGGGTGGCATTCAGCATCTGGGCCACTTTTTCTTCCAGCGTGAGGCGGCTGATTACATCTTCCACTCTTTTTTCCAATGGAAGGCCGGGGTTCCACATGGGATACTGTTTATAATCCTGTGCGGAAATAAAATAACAGAGCAGGAGCAGAAAAGCGGTGAGTTTTATTTTCATTGTCTTTTATTCTGTACCGGAAAGTAATTAAAGTTTATGATAGGGCTGAATGAGCTGAATACGGCCATTTTCGTCATGCGTAAGCGGAGCCATTTTCACACAGCGGAGATGAGTGACTCCTTTGGAAAGGCTTGCGTCATGATAAAAGAGATACCATTGTCCTTCCCATTCACAGATGGAATGATGGGTAGTCCAGCCAACAACCGGATCCAGGATCCGGCCCTGGTACGTGAAAGGCCCGTAGGGATTATTTCCTGTGGCATAACAGAGGTAATGGGTGTCGCCGGTGGACCAGGAAAAATAGTAAGTGCCCTGGTATTTGTGCATCCAGCTGGCTTCAAAGAATCTTCTTTCCGTATCACCCTGTAAAAGCGGGTTGCCGTTTTCATCCAGTATCAGCAGGTCTCGCGGGGTTTCATCAAATTCCAGCATGTTATCACTCAGTCTGGCAACTTTCGGACATAAAGCCGGCTCGTTTTTTTCCGGCAAAAAAGCAAATGGGCTTTCCGGCTGGCCGGCGTTGAACTGACCGTTTCGCCAGCGCTGTAGCTGACCGCCCCAGATACCTCCGAAGTACATGTAATACTGACCATCATCATCTTTAAAGACGGCCGGATCAATGGAAAAACTGTTTGCCATAGCCCCGGGCCTGGGTGTAAAGGGGCCTTCCGGCCGGTGGCTGACAGCAACGCCTATGCGAAAAATTCCCTGGTAGTCTTTTGCCGGAAAGTAAAGAAAATATTGTCCGTCTTTTTCAGCGGCATCGGGTGCCCAGAGTTGCTTTTCCGCCCAGGGAATATCTTTTACATGCAGGGCCACTCCATGATCGGCAGCCTTTGTATCCGCAGGTGATTGCAGCGACAGTACATGATAATCTTCCATCGCAAAATGACTGCCCAGATCGTCAAATGCGTCGCCGGCGTCAATATCATGCGAAGGATAGATGTAGAGCCTGCCGTTGAAAACATGCGCCGACGGATCGGCCGTGTAAAGGTGGCTGACCAGCGGAGCAGAGATGGCTTTTTTTCCGAGGTCTTCAAAGTCAATATGGTTTACCGGATCTTCTGGCATATACAGGATTTAGGCCTGACGTCTTTGTTTCAGGTCGGTTTCAATACGGGTTTCCATCGTTTTATTAATACCGTAAAAGAATAATAAGGCAACACCGGCCAGGAAGGGGATGGAGGGGAAGACACTGACCAGCATTTTGGTGCCCAATACGGCTTTTTCAGACTGGGCGGCATCGCTGTTGGGAACATACTGGTAAAGATCCAGCAGTTTGGCCAGCAGGGAAGCGCCAATACTGAGTCCTGTTTTTAAGCCCACCATCATCGCTGAAAAAATGATGGCGGTCGCCCGGCGGTTATTTTTCCATTCGCTGTAGTCCGCTACATCCGCAATCATAGCCCAGAGCAGGGGAATAGTGATCCCGTAAAAAAAACCATGAAACACCTGTGAGAGGAAGATCAGCGGCACGGAAGACGGGGAGAAAAAATAAAAGAACAGTACAAAGAGCGTAGAGATGAACAGCGCGATGCCGAAAACATCTCTTTTCCCGTACCGGTCGGCCAGGCCCTTTGATAAGGTAATGCCCACGATCATAAACAGGATACCACCGGCGTTAAAGAGCCCGAATCCCGCAGATACCGGGTCTTCCCCGAAAAAGTTCATACCCATGCCCGAAAGCATGCCGGTTATGGGTTCAATAAAGCGGGTCAGGCTTTCCTTATCAACATAGTTTTTAAAATAATAAACATAGGCGCCTCCCTTCATGGCAAGGGTGATAAAGACGAGCGTGGTAAGCAGCAGCATGATCACCCAGGGCTTGTTTTTTGTCAGGTCTCCCAGGTCTTCTTTCAGGCTAGATTTCTGTTCAGGTCTGGGTACAATACGTTCCCGGGTGGTAAAAAATGTAATCAGCAGCATCAGGGTGCCGATAATTGCCAGCCAGGTCATGACGATTTCAATACCTGCAGCTTTATCGCCGCCACCGGCAGAAACAATGATCGGTAACATAAACACCTGTACAAAAAACTGCGCGAACATGACAGCGACAAAACGGTAGGATGACAAACTGTTTCTTTCCTTCATATCTCCTGTGATGACCCCGCTCAGGGCAGAATAGGGAAGATTGTTGGCCGCATACAGCAGCAGGAGCAGGGTATAGGTAAGAGCGGCATAGATCATTTTCCCTTTATAGGAGAAATCCGGTGTGGTAAAGGCCAGCAGGGCCACCACACCTAATGGAACGGCTGTCCAGAGAATCCAGGGTCTGAATTTTCCCCAACGGGAAACTGTCCGGTCGGCAAGGGCCCCCACCAGGGGATTAAAACCGAATGCGGCTACGAGCCCCACCACCAGCATAATGGCTGATGCATCTCCGGACTTCAAACCGTAAATGTCGGTATAGAAATAGGCCAGGTAGGTCATCAATGTCTGAAAGACGAGGTTGGCAGCCAGGTCTCCCAGGCTATAGCCGATTTTTTCAAGCACAGATAGTTTTGGAGCGGGAGACGATGTCATATGGTCAAACATTTAAGGATTGTTCAGAAAGATTTACGGGAGGAAGGATTTGTTTTGGTTTCCGTTACTTTGAAAAATGCTGGCTTGGGCTGCAGTTTCCTGTCAAAAAGGAGGGGGTAGTTGGTCCGGCCTCTGATGGGCCAGCCATTCAGCCAGGACTGTCCGTCGTGTACACCCCAGAAAGTGACACGGTCAATCTCATCTTTATATTTCAGGAAAAGGCGGAATAGTTCTCCATAGCTGCCGGCCTGCTGTGTGGCTACAGAATCGGGAAGTCCTCCGGCATAGGGATTCATTTTTGCGCTGTATTCCGCTTTCATATTCACATCAGCGGCATCACTGTCCCAGGGATTGGGGAGCACACCCAGGTCCAGTTCTGTAAAATGTACTTTAACCCCCAGCGCGGCAAAGTCCCGGATACTTTCTTCAATATCCTGCAGGGGTACTTTATAGGAACGCCAGTGTCCCTGTATACCTACGCCATCCACTCTTACACCGGCCGCCTGCAGTTTTTTTATGATGGCGATGGCACCGGCTCTTTTTTTAGGTTGTTCAATGTTGTAATCGTTATAATAGAGCGCAGCCCCGGGATCCGCTTCCTGTGCAAGCCGGAAGGCGGTAATAATAAAATCCTCCCCCAGCAGCTCATAGAAAATGGATTTGCGGTAGGTTCCGTCTTCGTTCAGCGCTTCATTCACCACATCCCAGCCATTTACTTTGCCTTTGTAACGTGATACGATGGTGCGGATATGATTTTCCATAAACAGCTGCATTGAATCCCTGTTTTTGATTTTTTGTACAAACGGGGAAAGCTGGCTGTGCCAGATCAGGGTATGGCCCACAATAAACATCCTGTTCTTCCGGCCGTAGTCCACAAACTGATCCGCCAGTTCAAAGGAATACCGGTTCCATTCCGGGTGAATCACCTCACATTTCATGATGTTTTCTGCCGTAATGGAACCAAACTGTTTTTGAATCAGCCGGTTTGTGGCGGAATCTTTTTGCTGAATCTGGGGGGCGCTGAGGGCTGCACCGATATGGAAATCCTGCTGAAACATTTTTTTCAGGGAAGGGAGTTCTTTTTCTCCGGTTAAATTCTTTGGTCCGCTGCAACTGAATAAAACCAGCGGCAGGAAAAATATCCAATTATTTCTTTTCATGTTCTTGCTTATTTTGTTTAATGATTGTTTCGGGCGGTCCGAGGTATGTTTTTTTCAGATCTCCAAAGTCAAGAACCAGTTGCTGCAGCACCACACCCGGTGATACCATCCAGAAGGTTAGTGTATGTTTCCCTGCTTCGGGAATTACATGTTTGCTGGTTTTGATGATGCAGTTTTCGGCAACCCAGCGGGCCCAGCTACCCTGGCCGGCTGCTTTATCCCCCACATCGTCTTTATTCAGGCTGATGCGTTGCGGCGGGGCATTATCCACCGATACAGCGAACTGCAGTCCTTCCGGAAGATTGTGATAATTGAGGGTGGGGGAACAATATACGTGCAGGGTAAATGTGTCTTTGCTGTAGGTGTAAAAGTCATACTCAAGCCTGGGCCCGTCTTTGCCAGGTTGTTGTACCGCTCCGGTTACCGGGAAGGGAGTTATCGCATCCCCGTTTCGACCATGATAAGGTAGTACAGTCCACTTGATTCCGCGTGTATGATAAGCCCGTGTGAAATGGGCGGCCTGAATGGATACACCGGCTGTTTCTTCCTGGTAAAAAATATTCCCTGAAAGATGGTCTGGTACCCGTGCTACCGCGATATCTGAAAAAATTTTTTTCTCCGGCAGAGGGGGTACAGCATCCGGCAGGGTGGCAACTGCCGGCATCCGGTTTACAGGCGGCTGCTGCCAGTAGGTATACCCGATATGCGTCTGGCTCATCATATGATTCCATTTCCCATCCTTCATCCGGTGATAGGCCAGTGTAATCAGGGAGTCATGCGTATATAGTTCCTTAACCCGCTGTGCATACACATTGGCTTTCCCGTCGTTCTCAGTTGCTGCTTTTTTATTAAGGGCAACGTGCAGATACATGTCATGCAGGTTAGCCAGGGCTTTTACCGGGTGCAGCACCAGCTGGAAATAGGCGTCGTTGGTTTCTGCGGGCAGGGATCGTCCGGTGATTTCGGCGCTGTCCAGCAGGTCTTTCCATTCTTTAACAACCCGGTAAAACTCGCCGTGATTTTCCAGGCTATAGGTTTTGTCATCCAGGAGCTCTGGTTTGCGGCGGCTGCTGAGTTGGGAATAACGGAGAAGAATAGGCGAAACGGCATCACTGACTGTTTTGCCAAACTGGGCTGCAGCCCAGTCTTTTGTCCATTTCTCCAGGTCACCGGGGCCGGTGCCTTCCGGATTCCAGGCGTAATCCAGGAAAAAAGAAATCGGTAGTTCCATGGGTTTGATATCACCTACATTGACGATCCAGATATTCCGGACCTGGTGCTGCCAGGCCAGGTGGAGTTGTTCCCATACCCGGGAAAGGGAATTTGTGTTCAGCCATTTATAATTACGCGGAGCGCCGACATAATCAAAATGATAATAGAGACCATAGCCTCCGGAACGCGGTTTTTCACCTATACGGGGTAGTTTACGCAGGTTACCCCAGTTGTCATCACATAAAAGCAAAGTGACATCATCCGGTACGCGCATGCCTTTGTCATAATAATCCTGTACTTCTTTATAGAGGGCCCAGAGCTGCGGGGTGGCTTCCGGTCGTTTACCGGTCACCTGCCGGATGATGTCCCGCTGGTCTTTCACGATACGTTCCAGTAAGGCGGTGGCGGTTTCCCGGCTCATGGGTTCATCCCCGTCTCCCCGCATGCCAATACTGACAATTTTTTCATTGGTTGCACGCAACATACCCTGTCGCCAGAATTCCTTCAGGCGGACGGCATTACTGTCATAATTCCATTTTCCTTTTCCGTAGCGGCGCCATTCATCATGAGCCCGCATTAATGGCTCATGGTGGGAAGTGCCGATTACGATTCCGTATTCGTCGGCAGCCCGGATATTCAGGCTGTCATCATCATAAAAGGCATTGCCCCACATTGCGGGCCAGAGATAATTGGCTTTCAGCCGGAGCAACAATTCAAAGACTTTTTCATAAAACCGGTGGTTGAAACCGCCGAATTTTTCCTTTGTCCAGTTGCTGAGACAGGGGGCCTCATCATTTATGAAAATGCCCCGGTATTTCACTTTGGGTGCTTCTGATTTGTAAAAGTTCGTAGCGAGGAAAGCTCCGGGTTTTTGCTGTACCGGCACATCGGCCCACCAGTACCAGGGAGAAATACCCAGCAGGCGGCTGCATTCAAAAATGCCATAGGCAGTTCCCCGCCTGTCGGCACCTGTAACCAGTAATACCTGGCCACCGGGTTGAAATAGTCCCGGCTGGCTTTTGATCAGGTAGGCTTCCCATTTATTACGGATGGGCTTCAGATTAATTTTTTTTTCCTTATCCAGCTCGCGGATAAAAGCGGAACGGTCGGCACTGCCAGCGAGGATAATCGGTTGCGGATTTTCCGGAATGCGATAAAGAATCGGTGGTTTCTTACCGGTTAGTTTTTCCAGGTCAGCCTGGAGCAATGTAACTGCTTTGAGAACCAGGGGATGGTCGGTTGTATCAACCAGTATTACGGCATCTTTCAGGGGGAAGGGGCCTGGTTTATCCGTTACCAGTTGTGGTTTGCCCTGTTGATGCAGGATCATCAGGAAGAGGATGGCTAATATAAATTTAACGCTGTGCATGAGGGTTTGCTTTCAGAAACCGATACTGTTTCCACCGTCTACAGGCAGGATGACGCCGGTAATATAAGCTGCTTCATCAGAAACCAGGAAGGCGGCTGCATGACCAATATCATCCGGCTGTCCCATATACCCGAGTGGTGTACGGCCAAATACTTTTGCTTTTCTTTCGGGATCGCTGTCAAGGGCTTTGGCGGTCATGTCCGAGTAAATAAATCCCGGCGCGATGGCATTCACCCGGATGCCATGAGGAGAGAGTTCCACAGCCATAGCCCGGGTCATTCCCTCAATTGCCGTTTTACTGGCACTGTAGGCGATCACTTTCGGGATACCGTACTGCGCTGCCATGGAGCTGATATGTATGATGCATCCGCTTTTGCGTGGCAGCATATGTTTAACCAGCTCCCGGCTAAGCGAAAAAACCGCCGACACATTGGTGGTCATGATCCGGTGAAAATCTTCATCGGTGACCTCCGTAAATTCTTTTTTCTGGTTAATCCCGGCATTGTTTACAAGGATATCTATTTCTCCGTATTGCCGGATAAGATCAGATACAAAACCGGGAATGCCGCTCAGATTGGTAAGATCAAAAGCAGCAGTAAAGCAGTTGTCGCCGATTATTTCCCTGGCTTTGTTCAGTTTTTCTTCATCACGTCCGGCAATGATGGTGCGGATACCTTTAAGGGTAAACTGGCGGGCGATAGCCAGGCCAAGGCCGGATCCTCCGCCGGTTACGAGTGCAGTTTTTTGCATCATTTATAAAAATATAGGTGCCTGATCAGTTTCCGGGTGCGTACGGAAAACGCAGGCTTTTATAATAATCAAGTGTTTTATCCGGTTGTTCAAAGTTGCCGGGAATCGGCCGTCCGCTGAACCCGCTGAAGTAAAGAAGACAGGCATTTCGCCACCAGACAGCTTCTTCATACTGGATGTTGAGTAATTGGCGGACCTGTTCGTGTCGTTCCCTGTCAACCCAGGGTCTGACCGTATTCCAGGTCTCCTGTATGGTTTTCACCCGGGCTGTACCGGTGTAATACCGGTACACCAGTTCATCCCAGAGGTTACGGCCGCTACTCAGTTGCTGTTGCCAGGGAATATGATGAAACCAGAGCAGGTATTTTTCATCACAGTCAGCCGGATCTTCCCATAAGGCGCGTACTTCAGGCGAATACTGCGCGAGGGCTTTACTGCCGGTGGCGGTTCTGTTAAAACCGAGTCCGTTGCTGTCGGCCCGGTGATAATAAACCGGGTTCCATTCTGGCCGGCGCTGGTCGTTTACCCATGGCGCAGGTCCGTAATGATGGCCGGTTCCCATGATATGGTGAAGACCCAGCGGATTCATATAATCTACCAGTATATCCCGGCTTTCCAGCATTATTTTTTTGACCGGGTTGATGAATTTTTTTTCATTGCTGAAGGTCATGCGCAGCCATTCATCGGCGATTTGCTCACTGGTCAGTGAATGATCCCAGGCCAGCCGGCCGAGCGCGTACCAGTTGGCCTGCGCAAACGGGTGGCCGCACCAGTTGATATCATTTCCGGTATTGGCCACAGCAGCCATGCCATTCAGGGAATGGCTGTGGAGGCTGCCGTCAATTACTTTAGCAACGATGCTGCCTTTACCTTTAGCCCAGGTATCGCTTTCCAGTGTTTCTTTAAAAAGCGGGGCGAGGTATACCAGGTGAGTGGATTGCCCCAGGTACTCCTGGGTAAGCTGAAACTCCATCATGAGCGGGGTCTTTGGCATGGCGCCAAAGAGGGGATGGAAGGGTTCCCGGGGCATAAAATCAATGGCCCCGTTTTTTACCTGCACCATCACGTTGGGAAGAAATTTTCCGTCCAGGGGTACAAAATCGTTATAGGCCTGCATGTGCCGGTCAACCGGATTTTCTGCAGCATATACAAAGGCTCTCCAGATCACTATACCTCCGTGGGGGGCAAGTGCTTCTCCCAGCATATTGGCGCCATCGGCATGGGTACGCTGATAATCCTGCGGGCCGGGTTGCCCTTCACTGTTGGCTTTTACCAGGAAGCCGCCGAAATCCGGTATGAGGGCATAGATCTCTTTAGCTTTATTCTTCCACCATTGGCGTACTTCTTCATGCAGCGGGTCAGCTGTTTTTAATCCGCCTGATTCGATGGGAGCGCTGAACCTGGCAGTGAGATAGACTTTTATTCCAAAGGGACGAAATACATCTGCCAGCGCTTTTACTTTAAGCAGGTAGGCAGGAGTGAGGATTGTGGCATTGGCATTTACATTGGTAAGGACGGATCCGTTAATACCGACAGATGCGCAGGCGCGGGCATAATCAATATAGCGCTGATCAATAAGCGAAGGGAGCGTATGCCAGTTCCAGATCGAAAAGCCGGCATAACCCCGTTCCACGGTACGGTCGAGATTATCCCAGTGATTCAGCAAACGCAGCCGGAGTCTGGGTTGGCTGTGTATTCGCAGGTTTTCCAGTGATTGTCTTGTTTGAAGGAGACGGAGAAAATGGAAGGTTCCGTAAAGTACGCCTTTATCAGTGCGGGCGGTTATCCGTAAACGGGTACCCGCTGAATTACTATAAATTAAATATCCTTCCTCTCCGAGACCGGTTGTGTCAGCCGGTGGTATGCCGGTTAGCTTTTCCATTTCCGGAGAATAAACCGCGATGAGCAGGGGGACATGCGCATGTGGCTTGGATGCCGGTTTTGCCATTTTTCCTGTTAAACCCCTGCTGCCTATTTGTACTTCATCCCGGGCAGCCTGCAGGGTGGGAGAGGTGACGGGCAGGTAAAAGGAGGCGGTGAGTTGCTGTACCTGGTTGTTATAAGGGCCTGCAGGAATGCGGGGATAACGTAACCACAGATCATACCCGTTTTCCGTGTGTCCATACAGCGTTATGGTGACCAGTAAGAGGAGCAGCAGGCATTTTCTCATACAATTGCGGCTTTTATTTTCTGGTTCGTTGGGATGACTGGCGGATAATCAGATCCGACCGTACTACAATGGTATTGGTATGTTTCAGGTTGCTGTGTCCCTGGAGATGACTGATCAGGTTCCGGGCGGCGATTTCTCCCATATCGGTACCCGGATAATCAATAGTGGTCAATTGCGGTTCCACGAGTTTGCTGATTGCATCATTATTAAAACCTACAATGGCAATATCTTCCGGCACTTTAATGCCGTGTTCCCGGAGGGTACGCATACAGACGGCGGCTGAGAAATCGTTGGTGATGAATACGCCGTCGGGAAGTGGTTTCATTTTCAGAATCTGCAGGGCAGCTTCCACGCCGCATTGTTCACTGAGATCTTTGATCAGTACCCTTTCTTTTTCATAAGGGATATTATTGTCGTAGAGCGCATCGGCATACCCTTTATGCCGCTGGGCATAAACATTTCGTTTGAGGCTTGCAGTGACCAGCACAATCCGTTTACACCCCTGTTCAATGAGGTGTCGGGTGGCCTGGTAGCCGCATTTGTAATTGTCAATAATTACTTTGGTGTTTTCACTGTTTTCCTCCACCCGGTCAAAGAAGATGACCGGAATATTTTTTTCCTCATACGGATCAAAATGGCTCAGGTCTTTGGTGCCGAAAGAAAGGGAAGCAATCAGTCCGTCCACCCGTTTATGAAAGAGGTTCAGGGCATTGGCGGCTTCTTTTTCCGCCGACTCCGAAGAGTGGGCGATGATCAGATCGTATCCCGCTTCAGTGCTTACTTTTTCAATGCCGGCCAGAACGGAGGTGATGAAGTTGGAATTTAATTCATGCACCATTACCCCGATCGTATTGGTTTTTTGTTTACGGAGATTACTGGCAAATGTATTCTGGCGGTAGCCCAGTTCACGGGCAGCTGTCTGAATCTTCTTTCGTGTGTTTTTATTAATAGCGGGATGATCCTGCAGCGCCCGGCTTACCGTGGCCGATGACAGGGACAAATGCTGTGCGATATCATAGATGGTTATCTCTTTTTTGGGCTTCATGTTGCAATCGGTTGCATAAATTTCGTAAAAAAAAGGAACTTACAAATTTTTCTTTTTCAGGGAGGATGCGCGGATGATCAGTTCGGTACGAAGGAAGATTTTCGGGGTGGTTTTAATATCGGTGTTGCCGGAGAGGTGACTGATTATACTGTTAACGGCCGTTTCTCCGATCCGGTAACCGGGGTAGTTGACTGTACTCAGGTGGGGCTCGGCCACCTGGCTGATCGGGTCGTTGTTAAAGCCAGCAAAGCCGATGTCGCCGGGTATTTGCCAGCCGGCATCTTTCAGGCGGATCATACAGTGTACGGCGGCTGTATCGTTGGCCGCGAAAACGGCATCGGGTCTGTCCCGGTCTTTTTTCTGCATGATTATTTCAGCCATTTCCCGTCCGGCTGCTTCTGTCAGCGGGCTGGTAATGACCCTTTTTTCCTCAAAGGGGATCCGGGCTTCCCGGAGGGCCTGTTTGTAGCCGGTCAGTCTTTCGGCGTATACATTCCGGAGGGGGTTACCGTTGAGCAGCATAATTCGCCTGAAACCCTGATCCAGCAAGTGTTTTGTCATTTCATAGGCTGCTTTGACATTGTCCACCACCACGGCCTGACTGTCCGGATGATCCAGCATCCTGTCGAAAAATACAACCGGTATTTTTTTATGAAAAAAGGGGGCCAGGTGTTCGGTGTTCAGGGTGTCGTAGGCTGGTGAAATAAGCAAACCATCCACCCGTTTATTATATAAGGTAGCTGCATTGAGTTTTTCTTTTTCAGCACTTTCGTTGGAGTGAGTGATGATGAGGGTGTATCCCTGCCGGCTGGCGGCATCTTCCATTCCGGCCAGCACACTGGCCATAAAATAACTGTTGATACGGGGAACGATCACACCCAGGGTCAGGGTTTTTTTAGAGCGCAGGCTGCTGGCAAATGTATTGGAGCGATAGCCCAGCAGACGGGCTGTCTCAGCAATTTTTTTCCGGGTGTTTTTATTTATAGTGGGGTGATTTTTAAGCCCCCGGCTAACCGTGGTGGCGGAAATCCCCAGTGTACGGGCTATATCATATATAGTGATTTCCTTCTCCGGAGCCATACTGCAAAGAACGGGGAGGAATTTTTTTAAAAAAAATTGCAATCGGTTGCAATTTTTAGTTTTTTTCCTATATTCGTTCTGCCAAAGGCGTTTTACGCTGTCCGAATCTTGATCATTACCATTATTGCTGACTGCCATATGAAAAAGAAATTCACAGCTCCTGTGTTTGTCCGGATACCCGGGTCTGACCGGTTAAACCGGCTGTTTCACCCCCCGCATTACCTCTTTTTTTACATACTGCTTCTTATCCATTTTACTGTTCAAAGAATCAGCATCTGTTAACTGCCAAAACGATTAATATGAAAAAAACAGCCCGCCCAGACAAAATGACGAATACGGCTCATTTGTTGGGTAAACAATTTTTACTTGCTGCACTGGCCTTCCTGCTGGTGTTTGCGGGAATCCAACCTGCCCGCGCGCAGGAAAAAAACATCCGGGGTACCGTTACCAGTGAAAATGGCACACCCCTTGCCGGTGCTTCCGTTCAGGTTAAAGGATCGGGTACCGGTACCTCTACCAATAATGCCGGGATATTTACCATTTCTGCGGCAAAAGGGGCCACACTCCTTATATCCAGTGTCGGGTATACAGATAAGGAAATTGTGGTCGGGGATGAAACCCAGATTACGGTTCAGCTTTCTGTTTCCGTAAGAGATATTGGCGAGGTGATAGTCGTGGGTTATGGTACACAGCGTAAAGAGGCTGTTACGGGTTCGGTCGCTTCCATCAGCGGTAATGTGATGCGGGAAATTCCTGCCCCCAATATTTCACAGGCCCTGCAGGGTCGGGTGGCAGGTGTGGAAATGTCTCAGACTTCCACCCGTCCGGGTGCCAACATGCAGATCCGGATCCGCGGTATCCGTTCGCTCAGTGCAGATAATAATCCGCTGATTGTACTGGATGGTATTCCTTTTGTAGGATCGCTGGGGGATCTCAATCCCAATGATGTAAAAAGTATTGAGATTCTGAAAGACGCTTCCGCCACGGCCATTTATGGTTCACGCGGTGCAAACGGGGTTTTGCTGATTACAACAGATAAAGGTTCCCGGAACCGGAAACCCCGCATCAGTTACAGTTCCTATGTGGGTTCTCAGTCGGTATTTGCCAAATACCCGATGATGAACGGACCGGAATTTGTAGCCCTCCGGGCGGCCCGGGGTCAATATGTAAATGGACAGGATGAAGCGGATGATATCAATACCGACTGGCAGGATCTGTTTTACAAAACAGGGATGGTGACCGATCACAATGTGAGCCTGAATGGCGGTACAGAAACCGGTAACTATAATTTTGGAATGGGTTACTACCTGAATCAGGGGGTTATTCCCACTCAGCAATATAAGCGTTATTCCCTCCGCGGTTCACTGGATCAGCAGGTCGGAAAATATTTCCGATTCGGATTTACAACGAACAACAACTATAATGAAAGCACCGGTAACCAGGTGGGTCTGTACAATACCCTGAGTATGTCACCCATTTCCACACCGTTTAATACAGATGGTACCGTAAAACGGATTATCCGGATGGCGGCTGATGACCAGTATGTATTTACAAAAGATGTGGTCAACAAACTTACTGATAATGACCAGTGGCTGAATGAAACACGCGGGTTTGCTTCTTATAATGCGATTTACGGGGAAGTGAAAGCGCCTTTCCTTGAAGGACTGAAGTACCGCGTGAATCTTGGTCTGGACTATATCCAGTCAAACAACGGGGCCTATACCGGCCAGGGCGTGGGTAGTGTAAACGCAGCCAGTATCTCTTCTGCTTCCGTTGATAACCGTTATACGTACCACTGGACGCTGGAGAACATCCTGAGTTACGACAAAACATTTGGCGGACGGCATACTATTAATGCCATTGCCCTCTATTCGGCTGAACAGAGCAAGTACACGCGTTCCAATATGTCGGCGCAGGATATACCGGCCGATGCCTTCCAGTTCTATAACCTCGGACAGGCAGCCGGTCAGCTGATTATCAACCCGGCAAACCAGGATTACCAGTTATGGGGTCTTCTTTCCGCCATGGGGCGTGTAATGTATTCCTATGATGGCCGTTATATGCTTTCAGCCACCCTGCGGTCGGATGGCTCCTCCCGGCTGGCTCCGGGCAGAAAATGGCATACCTATCCTGCGGTATCAGCCGGATGGAATATTACCAGGGAATCTTTCTTTAAAAATGTCCGTTTTGTAGACAACCTGAAATTAAGGGTGGGTTTTGGTCAGACATCCAATCAGGCCATTGCGCCTTATTCCACTCTCGGTCGTCTGGATACCCGGCCATATAATTTTGGCCCGACTTCTTACAGTACCGGTTTCTTTGTTTCCCAGCTGCCCAATGTTGACCTCGGATGGGAATTCTCCAAAACCTGGAATTTCGGGCTTGATTTTTCTCTTTTCAAAAACCGTCTGTCAGGTACGGTTGAATATTATATCACAAAAACCGAAGATATCCTGCTCGGACTGGGTCTTCCGCCCACCTCTGGTGTTTCCGGGTATACCGCCAATATCGGGGCTACCCAGAACAAAGGATTTGAACTCAGCCTGAACGGAACCATTCTGAATAATGTGAATGGCTGGACCTGGGATGCCGGGCTGAATTTCTATATCAATAATAACAAACTGGTTTCCCTGGCATCCGGTCAAACCCGGGATGAAGCGAACTGGTGGTTTGTGGGTCATAATATTAATGCGATCTACGATTACAAGAAAATTGGTTTGTGGCAAAGCCGCGACAGTTATATGGATATCCTGGAACCCGGGGGAACCGTTGGTATGATCAAGGTGAAATACAATGGTACCTTCAACCCGGATGGAAGTCCGACTCGTGCGATTGGGCCTGCTGACCGGGAGATTATGGATGTGGATCCGGATTTCCAGGGCGGGTTTAATACACGGGTTTCCTATAAAGGATTTGACCTCGGCGTGGTGGGTATCTTCCGTCACGGAGGAGTGCTCTTCAGTACCCTTCACGGATCAAACGGGTACCTGAACCTGCTGACCGGCCGCAGAAATAATATCAAAGTGGATTACTGGACACCCGATAATCCCAATGCCAAATACCCGAACCCGGCCGGACCGATCAGTAATGATAATCCCAAATACGGCAGCACACTCAGTTATTTCGACGGATCATTCCTCAAGATCCGGACAATCACACTCGGGTATGATCTGAACCAGCATCTGATCAAAAACTCAGCGGTTAAAATGCGCATGTACGTAACCGTGCAAAATCCGTTTGTCATGTTCTCGCCATTCCATAAAGAATCAGGTCTGGATCCGGAAACCAATTCTTTCGGAAATGAAAATGCGGCGGTGAACCTCAGTCAGAACCTGAGCCGTATCCTTACGGTCGGGTTCAATACCCCCTCCACCCGCAACTATATTGTAGGCGTTAACCTGACATTCTAAAAAAAACGATTATGAAACATATACAAATAAAATCCGCAGCAACCCTGGCCCTCTTCCTGCTGTTATCTTCCGGTTGTAATAAAATCCTGGAAGAAAAACCCAGAAGTATTTATGAGCCGGGTTTCTTTAAAACAGAAAAAGGCGTTCTCGGCGGGATCACTTCCCAGTATGCCCATCTGCGTTTCATTTACGGACAACCCTATTATTACAATTCCCTGGAAACCGGTACCGATGAATATACCTGGGCCCAGAGTGCCGATGCGAATTTCAAGGATATGGATTACACCGGTGTAGGTGTGGTGAATGCCGCCAGCAGCCGGTCAGATGTATTGTGGGGTGCCGCTTTTTCCAATATCAATACTGCCAACGGCATTATTGAAAATGCTTCCTCTGTGGGTATCTCCGAGGCGCTGATCGCGGAAGCCCGCTTCTTCCGGGCCTTTGACTATTTCCTGCTGGTACAGACTTTTGGCGGTGTACCGCTTGATCTGGGAGCCGGCGAACTGAAATTCAATACAACACCTTCCAGAAAGTCGGTAAGGAATACGGTTCCTGAAGTATATACAAAGGCAATTTTTCCGGACCTGATCAAGGCCATAGCTGAACTTCCTGCCACCGGAAGAGTTACCGGTGGCGCCACCAAAACGCTGGCCCGTCTGTATCTTTCAAAAGCATATCTGACCTATGCCTGGTGGCTGCAGAATCCAAATAATATTCCTACGTATCCGGAAACGCCGCGTACAGACCCCGACGGACATGATGCACAATGGTATTTCCAGGCAGCTTATGATATCGCTACCGAAGCAATTGATAATCCCGGACCCTTCGGATTGGAGAACACTTTTTATGATGTGCATGTGGGCGGTAATGACCGGAATAAGGAAATGCTGTTGTATGCCGACCATACCCAGGAAAGTGAATTTTACAACGGATCGCCTCTGACCGGGTTCCAGAGTGAACTCGGAAACGGACGAAACTCTGCCGTATGGATGGTTACCTGGAACTACACCGTGATCAGAAGTGCCGCCAATGCAGGTGGTACCGGTGCGGCCATCAGCTCCGTTCAAAGGGAGGCTGCCCAGGGACTGGGTCGTCCTTATACCCGGATGGCGCCTCCGATTGGGGTGTTCACCAACACTTTTGCTGAAAAAACACTGGATTCCCGTTATGATGGTACGTTCAGTACTGTGTACAGGGGGAACTGGCCAAAAGGCGGCACCACAAACAGTGTGTTGTATAATGCCAATGATCTGCCTGTTGCACCTGGTGACAAGATCCTGAGCTTTCTGGAATATGACGCTGATGCAGCCGGCATTGTATACCCCTCCGGTCAGTCTTTCCCGGGTAAATCATCCAATAATGTGGGTGCCGGTGTATTGCCCGGCAGAGCCGATTTTGTGATTGCCCCGAGTGGTATCAGCCGGATTGTTTTTCCCGGTCTCTGGAAATTGGGAGTATACCGTACAGGTAGTGTAGGCCTGGGTGAACCGAATGCCCCGAGCACCCGTCCGTTCAAAATTGCAAAGTTTTCTGAACTGTATTTTGTGGCGGCGGAAGCAGCTGTGAAAGGGGCTGCTACCAAACCCGGAAAAAGTGCCCGGGAACTGATTAATGTTATCCGCGCCAGGGCCGGAAAATGGAAGTTTTCCAACAAGGAGAATGCAGCCTATGTGGCCGATAACAGTGCCGCCATGGTTGCTGCCACCCCTGCCACCATTGACATTAATTATATCCTGGCAGAAAGATCCCGCGAATTCTTTGGAGAAGGATTACGCTGGTTCGACCTGGTGCGTACGCAGAAATGGAGCGAACTGGCCGGTACCTATCAGATATGTGCTGCCACATACGGAAACCATACACCGCAAACTTTCACCCGGACCATTCAGCCCTATCATTATCTGCGGCCGATACCGCAGGGCCAGCTGGATGGTATGGAAATGACCGCAGAAGAAAAAGCGGCGTATCAGAATCCCAATTATCAATAGTCAGCATTAAAAAAGAAGAGTTATGCAGGTATAAGCAGTTGTTATATGGAGAGGTGATTATTCACCTCTCCCTTTTTTTCAGCCTGATTATTAAACCCGGTAACTCAGACGAATCACTTGATCAGAATATTTTTTTACAGGTAAATCGTTGTTGAATGTGGTATAATTCCCGGTACTTGAAAATATACCCCGGGCAATGGTTTCTGTTTCTGCTGCTGGTCAGTTTCTTTGTTTCCTGTTCCAAATCAGGAGGGGGAGGAGGCGGCAACGGAACAGGAACGACGGTGTATTCAGCAGAAATTACTGTTCAGCTGGCAGATGACAAACAACTGATACAGGGTTTTGGCTGCGCCACGGTGTTTACCCCGCCGAATACCAGTACGCTTACACCCGTTGAATTTGACCGGTTGTTTGGTACGGCAGCCGGCCAGGTCGGACTTAGCCTGTTGCGGATTCGTATTGCAGCTGATGATAGCTGGAGGGCCACTGAATTAAATTATGCCAAAGAGGCCATCCGGAATGGTGCCCGGATTATCGCTTCTCCCTGGAGTCCGCCGGCCCGGATGAAAACCAATAACTCCCTGATCGGGGGCAAGCTGATAACCGACAGCGGGGCGGCCTATGCCCGTTACCTGAACGATTTTGCTGTGTATATGGCAACAAACAATGCACCGGTATATGCAGTAAGCGTACAAAATGAACCTGACATAACCGTGTCATATGAAAGTTGTGACTGGACGGCTGATGAAATGCGGGTTTTCCTGCGCAACCATGGGCAGCTCGTAACCGCAACCCGGCTGATGGCACCGGAATCATTCAATAATAACCAGGCGTATGTAAATACCCTGCTGGAAGATGCAGCGGCTGAAAGCCATATTGATTTGGTGGGCGGACATATTTACGGAAGCGGTTTAGCCTTTAATCCGGTTGCGAAGGCAAAGGGTAAAGAAGTCTGGATGACTGAACATCTTGATACCAATTATTCGTACACGGCCAGTCTGAATACCGCTGTGGAAATACATGATTGCCTGACAAAGGCGGAATTCAATGCGTATTGCTGGTGGTATGGCAAAAGGTTTTACGGACCGCTGGGGCAGGATGGACAGGTTACAAAAAGAGGCGTGGTAATGTCACATTTCGCCCGGTTTATTCGGCCCGGATCCGTCAGGCTCGGTACGGGTGCAAATTCCCGGACCGATGTACTGGTGTCTGCCTACCGGAACGGGACAAAAAGAATAATTGTGGCCATAAATAAAGGATCCGTTACTGTCAGCCAGAAATTTCAGCTGCAGGGCGGAACTGCCGGCACATTTGTTCCGTATGTCACCACTTCGTCACGTAATGCGGAACAGGGAACAGCCGTAAATGCTGCGGGTAACAGTGTGACCATTCAGCTGCCACCGGGAAGTATAACCACCCTGGTGGAACAATAGAAGTTCTTTTCATCCGAGTAGCTGCCCGGTGATCCGGAAACAGTTACCGGAACGAATATAGCTAAGCAAAGCAGCGCTCATAAGCAATCACGAGGGATGAATTCTTTCATCCCTCTCCTTTGTTTTTTAACTAATTTGGCACAAAGAATCTGGCATATATGTTATTGCTCGGAATTGACTTAGGGACATCATCTGTGAAGGTATCTGTTGTAGACGCGGAATCCGGAAAATCCATTGCATCGGCACATTACCCGGAAACGGAAGCGGAAATCATTTCCTTACATCCCGGCTGGGCGGAGCAGTCCCCGGACACCTGGTGGGAACAGGTACAACTGGCAATCCGTAAGCTTCATACACGGGGGAACTATCAACCGGAAGATATCAGGGCCATCGGTATTGCTTACCAGATGCACGGACTCGTGCTGGTGGACAAATATCAGCAGGTATTACGTAACAGCATTATCTGGTGCGACAGCCGGGCAGTGGAAACAGGTGACCGGGCATTTGCAGGAATAGGAAGAGAAAAATGTTTATATCATCTGCTCAATTCACCGGGAAACTTCACCGCCTCCAAACTGGCCTGGGTAAAAGAACATGAACCGGCGGTATATGAAGCAGCCAGGAGCCTGCTATTGCCTGGTGATTTTATTGCCATGAAGCTTACCGGGGAAATAACCACCAGTATATCGGCATTGTCCGAAGGCGTTTTCTGGGATTTCAGGAATGACAGCCTTTCGGCGGATGTGATGGAGTTTTACGGACTGGAACCTTCATTGGTGCCCGAGATCAGAAATGTATTTTCTGTTCATGGTTTACTGCGGAAAGATGTGGCGGCTTCACTTTCTTTACGGGAAGGGATACCCGTAAGTTATAAAGCCGGAGATCAGCCGAACAATGCCCTTTCCCTGAATGTGCTGGAACCGGGAGAGGTGGCTGCCACAGCAGGTACTTCGGGTGTGATCTACGGCGTAACGGATCAGCTGGCAGCTGACCCGGAGTCACGGATCAACAGTTTTGCGCATGTGAATTATACATCCGCCCGTAAAAGGCTGGGGGTGCTTTTATGTATTAATGGCACCGGCATTATGAACCGATGGATCCGGCAGGTTTCAGGAAACCTGCTCAGTTATCCGCAGATCAATGATGAGGCGGGACGGGTAGCACCCGGCAGTGACGGACTGCTCGTTTATCCGTTTGGCAACGGGACAGAGCGTATGCTGAATAACCGGCTGCTCCATGCCAGTATGCTGCATATTGATTTTAACAAACACGATGCGGCCCATTTATACCGGGCATCACAGGAGGGAATTGCTTTTGCTTTCCGTTACGGGCTAGATATTATGCGCCAGAACGGGATGAGCCCATCTGTTATACGGGCGGGATATGCCAATATGTTTCTGAGTGAGGTCTTTGCCGGAGCTTTTGTCAATACCCTGCAGGTGCCGGTGCAATTGTACGAAAACGATGGCAGTTATGGCGCAGCTGCCGGCGGGGGCATCGGGGCCGGGATCTATAAGAACGCAGCAGCAGCTTTTGCACGCTTTACTCCGGTTAAAACGGTGGAGCCGGATCATTCAAAACCCTATGAAGAATTTTACCAGCGCTGGCTGGAAGAGTTGTACCGCAATCTGAATCAGTTTTCTAACATTTAAATAAGTTAATCATGGAAGTTGTAACAGGTAATAAGGAATATTTTAAAGGGATAGGGAAGATAAAATTTGAAGGGAAAGACACAGATAATCCACTGGCCTTCCGTTGGTATGATGAGAATAGCGTAGTGGCAGGTAAAACCATGAAGGAGCATTTCCGGTTTGCCTGCGCTTACTGGCACAGCTTCTGCGGCAGCGGGGCTGATCCGTTCGGGGAACCGACTCATCTTTTTCCGTGGAATGAAAAAAACGATCCGGTGGAAAGAGCCAGGGATAAAGCCGATGCCGCTTTTGAATTTATCACCAAACTCGGGCTTCCCTATTATTGTTTTCACGATGTGGATGCGGTTGATTATGGCAACGATATCCGTGAAAATGACCGGCGTCTGGCTGCTATTACGGAATATTTCAGCGAAAAGCAGAAAGCCAGCGGGGTGAAACTGCTCTGGGGTACTGCCAATCTTTTTTCCCACCGGCGGTATATGAACGGAGCTTCCACCAACCCGGATTTTCATGTGCTCACCCATGCCGCTGCACAGGTTAAAGCGGCACTTGATGCCACTATCGCCCTGGGTGGAGAGAATTATGTTTTCTGGGGCGGAAGGGAAGGGTATATGAGCCTGCTTAATACGGATATGAAGCGGGAAAAGGAACACCTGGCCCGTTTCCTGCATACGGCAAAGGAGTATGCCCGTAAAAACGGATTCCGGGGTAAATTTTTCATTGAACCCAAACCCTGTGAGCCTTCCAAACACCAGTATGATTATGATTGCGAAACCGTGATCGGCTTTCTCCGGCAATACGGATTACTGGATGATTTCAGCCTGAATATTGAAGTCAATCATGCCACCCTGGCCGGGCATACCTTCACCCATGAGCTGCAGGTGGCGGCGGATGCCGGACTGCTGGGCAGTATGGATGCCAACCGGGGGGATTATCAGAATGGCTGGGATACCGACCAGTTTCCCAATAACCTCAATGAACTGACAGAAGCCATGCTGATTATCCTGGAAGCGGGCGGGTTCAAAGGCGGAGGAATAAATTTTGATGCCAAGATACGGCGTAACTCAACTGATATGGAAGATCTGTTTCATGCCCATATCGGAGGCATGGATGCCTTTGCCCGTGCCCTGGTTACTGCTGATAAAATAGTGCAGGAATCGGACTACAGAAAAATCAGGTCCGAACGGTATGCTTCCTTCAGCGACGGTACAGGAAAGTTGTTTGAAGACGGAAAATTAACTTTGGAAGACCTCCGGAAATATGCTGTTGAAAACGGGGAACCGGCTGTCCGCAGCGGCAGACAGGAATACCTGGAAAATATCATAAACCGGTATATTTAATACTTCAAACTGTAAACCACACTGCTGATGAACAGCTATCTAACGGGCTGGGACTGGGTGATCATCCTGTTCTATTTTGCCATCATTGCCGCTATTTCTTACTGGGCGGTCAAGAAAAAAGACAAGAATTCATCTGAAGATTATTTCCTGGCCGGTCGAAACCTGGGCTGGTTTATCATCGGGGCATCCATCTTCGCCTCCAATATCGGGTCAGAGCACCTGGTTGGACTGGCGGGCTCAGGTGCCACAGACGGGGTAGCCCTGGCGCATTATGAACTGCATGCCTGGTGTCTCCTGGTTCTGGGCTGGGTGATGGGGCCGTTTTTCATGCGTTCCAAGGTATTTACCATGCCGGAATTTCTGGAGAAAAGATTTACTCCCAAGGCCAGAACTGTTCTTTCCATTATTTCCCTCATCGCCTATGTACTGACGAAAATTGCAGTTGGTATTTATGCCGGTGGAATTGTTTTCCGGGCTTTATTGCCGGAAGTGAATTTTATGGGAATGGATACTTTCTGGATCGGATCCATCCTGCTGATTATCCTGACCGGTATTTATACGATTGTGGGTGGATTGCGGGCTGTGGTGTACACTGAAACCCTGCAGACATTTGTAAAAATCATCGGGGCCATTTTTGTAACCTACTATGGACTGGAAGCGCTGGGTGGCTGGGATAAACTGAAAGAGATCGCCGGCAGTGAAATGTTCAATCTCTGGAAACCAATTGTTCCGGCCGGGGTAGAAGGCACCTGGGAACCGGTTAAGGAAGCCGGCCGGCAGGCCTGGTATTTCAATGATAAATATCCCTGGCTGGGAATGCTCTTCTGTGCGCCGATCATCGGTTTGTGGTACTGGTGTACCGATCAGTATATCGTTCAGCGTATCCTGGGCGCGCCCAATGAAAAAGAAGCCCGCAGGGGTTCCATTTTTGCCGGTTTCCTGAAGCTGACCCCGGTTTTCCTCTTTATCATTCCGGGCATGATCACCTTTGCACTGGCGAAAAGCGGCATCAATGAAGATATTGCCCGGCAGATTATTGACCCGGCAACCGGGGAAGTGATCAAGGATAAAGCGCAGGCGGCCTTTCCCTTACTGGTCATGCATGTGCTGCCGGTAGGTGTACGCGGCATTGTGGTTGCCGGTTTGCTGGCAGCCCTGATGAGTGCACTGGCAGGTGTATTCAACGCCTCTTCCTCCCTGTTTACGATGGATTTTTATTCCCGCTTCCGTCCCAATGCCTCCCAGGAGAAACTGGTCTGGGTAGGCCGGGTGGCAACAGTCGTAATGGTGATTATCGGCCTGCTCTGGATTCCGGTAATTCAGGGGGGACGCGGATTGTATGATTACCTGCAGGGGATCCAGGCTTACCTCGCTCCACCGATTTTTGTGGTCTTCTTTATGGGGGTTTTCATGAAAAGGCTGAATGGTCCGGGGGCGCTGGCTACCCTGCTGACCGGTTTTGCCATGGGCTTATTCCGGCTGGCTGTGGATACGCCGGTTAAACTGATGGGCACCACTTATGCGGAAGGTTCATTTCTGTGGATTGTCAATAACATTTTCTTCCAGTATTACAGTCTCCTGATTACCCTGGTATGTGTGATTGTGTTTATTCTGGTAAGTTATGCGACCAAAGAACCCGATTATTCAAAGATTTCCGGGCTCACTTATTCCACCCTGTCTATGGAAGACCGCCAGGCCACCCGGGCAAGCTGGAATGCCAAGGATGTAATACTGTCGGTATTGCTGCTGGTGATAATTGTGGCGATTTACCTGTATTTTACAGGCTGATAAATCAGTATCCGGCGACAATTTTTTTCGAAAAAAATGTAAATGTTTACTAAGGGGTGCTGCCGGCGGGCGGACCCCTTTTTTCAAATAATCAAAAAGAGATATCATGTTAATGGAGCAAACCATGCGCTGGTTCGGACCCAATGACCCGGTAAAGCTTTCCGATATCCGGCAGGCCGGTTGTACCGGCGTTGTTACCGCATTACATCATATACCCGTAGGGGAGGTATGGACAATGGAGGAAATAAGGAAAAGAAAAAAAGAAATTGAAGATGCCGGTATGACCTGGACGGTAATAGAAAGCCTGCCCGTAAGTGAAGCGATCAAAAAACAGCAGGGTGACTGGCAAAAGCATATTGAAAATTACAAGGAAAGTCTGCACAATGTGGCTGCCTGCGGACTCAAAGTGGTCACGTATAATTTTATGCCCATACTTGACTGGATGCGGACGGATATCAGCCGGGAAATGCCGGACGGCAGCCGGGCACTTTATTTTGAAAGAGCCGCTTTCGTCGCCTTTGATCTTTTCCTTCTCAAAAGGCCAGGTGCAGAGAAAGATTATCCGGAAGCGGAAATCAGCCGGGCCCGGGAAAGACTGGCCAGCATGTCAGCGGCCGAAGTGGAGACGCTATACCGGAATGCATTGCTGGGATTGCCCGGCAGTGAGGAACGCTTTACAGAAGAAGAGATCCTTGCCGCATTAAAAACATATGACGGAATTGATGCAGTAAAACTGAAATCCCACCTGTTTGCTTTTCTCAGGGAAGTGGTGCCGGTGGCAGAAGCCTGCGGATTGCAGTTGGCTATTCATCCCGATGACCCGCCTTACCCGGTATTGGGGCTTCCCCGAATTGTAAGTACCGAAGCCGATGCGGCAGAACTCCTCGCAGCAGTTCCATCTCCCGCAAACGGCCTTTGTTTCTGCACCGGATCTTATGGGGCCCGGCCGGATAATAATCTGCTGCAAATGATCAGGCGGTTCGGAAATCAGATTCATTTCCTGCATCTCCGGAATACCAAACGCGATGAGGGGGGGAATTTCTTCGAAGCCGACCACCTGGCCGGGGATACAGATATGTATGCGATTGTAAAAGAGATTGTACTGATTCAGCAACGCAGGAACTGTGCCATTCCCATGCGGCCGGACCATGGTCACCAGATGCTCGATGATCTTAATAAGCAAACCTACCCTGGTTATTCGGCCATTGGCCGGTTAAGGGGGCTGGCTGAATTAAGGGGCCTTGAGCTGGGAATCTACCGTTCGTTAATAGAAAACTGAGGGTTTTTATGTAGTACAGATCGGGAAGAATTATACCAAAAACTAAGGTCGGAGTACAGAATTCATCGTAAAAATACATACCCCCTTTAAGGGGAACCACTTAAAATTGTTTTTTTTATACCTGATAAAGTGGCTAAAAGACAATGTTTTAGAAATAAACACATAAAATTTGCTTAATTTTCTAAGTAGAAAAAAATAAGTCTGTTCGCAAACCACGATCCGTATGAGTAAAATCACTATTCTGCTCGTTGATGACCATAAGCTTATCAGGGATTCATGGTCTTTCATCTTAAACAGCGACAGCCGTTTTCAGGTTATAGGGGAAACCAGTAATGCAGATGAGGCCGTTGAGATTGCCCGTACGAAAAAGCCTGATATCGTGCTGATGGACATTAATATGACACCGGTCAACGGATTTGAAGCCACTAAACTCGTCCGTAAATATTCGCCGGGCTCCAAGATTATTGGTATTTCCATGCACTCTATGCCCGCCTATGCCCGCCGGATGCTTCAGATCGGGGCGATGGGTTATGTGACAAAGAATTCATCCAAGGATGAGCTGATAAATTCAATTGTTGAAGTATACGGAGGCAAGAAGTATATCTGTGAAGAAGTGAAGAATATCCTTGCGCAGCAGGAACTTGAGGAGGATGGCGGAACCCCGGATATGAATGTACTTTCCCGCCGGGAACTGGATATTGTTCAGCTGATTAAGGAGGGCTTGTCTTCCAAGGAGATTGCCCAGCGGCTGGATATATCACTTAAGACGGTAGAAGTTCACCGCTATAATATCCTGAAAAAGCTCAGTCTGAAAAACACGGCTGCACTGGTTAATTTCATCAATGTGCATGGACTCTGAGACCGGCTCTGATCAGCGCTTTTTCTGAATAAAACGCTAATCCGGTTCACATGAATCGTTACAACTCCCGCAAAGGCATAACAGCCGGTGTGGTTATTACCATTGCCCTGGTTTCCTTTTTTGCCTGGTATGCCTATAAAAATATGCAGATCGCGCGGGATGAAACCCGTAAGGTGGATAATGCCCTGTATGCACTGCGGGTGCTGGAAAACCTGATGGATGATATGCAGGATGTGGAAACATCCAACCGGGGTTTTATTATTTCCGGCAATCCGAATTTTCTCAATCCCTTTAATACCGCATTAAAGAGTCTGCGGACCGATACCTCCGATTTACACCAGCTGAGTGCCATTTTCCCCGGCCGGACTGATACCTTTCTTACCCTGATAGAACTGAGTACCGCAAAAGTTCAGGTTTCCCGGGAGGCAGCCCGGATGATGGAAAACGGACAAAAAGAGGCCGCCCTTGACCTGGTTAAATCTGGAAAGGGCCGGGAACTGATGGACAGTATCCGGCACCTGATCCTTTCATTGGAAACCACTGACCGGAAAGTGCTGATCAGTTCCAATGCCAACCGTGAATCAGCAGCCACCAATATGGCCCGGCTTTTTGTACTCACCGGACTGAGTTTTATTCTCTTACTTGTACTGTTTTTTATCCGTTTTAGACGGGATATCAAACGCAGAGAGGCTTATGAGGAACGTATCCGGTACCTGGCCGGATTGACTGAAAGAACCAGTGATGCCATTATTTCCATTAATCAGGATCTGCAAGTTATTACCTGGAATAAAGGGGCAGAGTTGATTTACGGATTTTCGCAGGAGGAAGCCGTCGGCCGGAAAATAGCTGAATTGACTAAAAGCAGTATACTGACCGAAGGATATGACCGCATAAGAAGGGATATTGATCTCCGGGGATCTGCAGAATATGAATCCAATGATTTCACCAAAGACGGGAAAAGCATTTTTTGCCAGGTATCGGTAACTCCCCTCTATGAAAAGGGAGGAGCGCTGACCGGATTTGTGTCTGTGGTACGGGATATTACCCAGCGAAAACTGGCTGAAAAACTCATCTACGAATTCAATCATGAATTATCAGAGAAAGTCAAAGAGAAGACCGAAGGCATCCGGAAGAGTGAAGAAAAGTTAAGACAGGTACTGGACAGTGCAGCCGGCGAATTTTATGTTATTGACCTTGATTTCAGGGTGCAGCTGATCAGCCGGATGGCGGAACGAAACCTTGAAAAAGCCTGGAAATACCCGGTCCGGACAGGCACTCTCATTACAGAAGTTATTCCGGCAGAAAAAAAAGAGTTTATTCTTCAGAAATATAAAGAAGCTTTTTCAGGACAAAGCATTGATTATGACACCTGCATTGAGGTAGATGGGGCGGTAAACTGGCTCAATGTTTCTTTTGCGCCTGTATGGAACAACCGCGGTGAGATCACCGGCGCATTTGTCGGAACCCGGGACATCACAGCCAGGAAGACGACGGAAGCCAGGTTGCAGGAAAGCGAATCCCGGTACAGAACCCTGGTAGAACAGGCTTCAGAAAGTATTGTGGTACTGGACAGCACGGGCCGGTTAATCCAGGCAAACGAATCGGCCCTAAAGTTAACAGGGTTTACTCCGGATGATCTGCCTTCCATCAACCTGGCTGATATCGTGCTGATCAATGAAGGGGAACCGCCGCTTCAGTTTGAAGCTTTACGAAAAGGGCGTAGCATTATCAGTAACCGGAAAATACGCAAAAAAAGCGGGGAGATTATCGAGATTGAAGTCAGTTCAAAAATGCTGTCCAATGGCGATTTTATTATTGTCGCACGGGATATTTCAGAGCGGATGCGTGCCCAGCAGGCACTGGCGGAAAGTGAAAACCGTTTCCGGGCCATCTTTAATACACAAATGCAGATGGTAGCCCTGCTTGACCGGGAAGGAAGAGTACTGGAGGTTAATAAAACGGCCCTTGATATTACCGGGTTTGGTCTCGGTGATCTGGCCGGCCATTTCTTCTGGGATATCCGGTTATGGCAAAATGAGGAAGAAAGGCCGGAAAGAATTGCCCGTTTACAGGAAGCAATCCGGCGGGCCGCCAACGGAGAACTGATACGTTTTGAAGGCGAAATCCAGCTGCCGGGGAAACAGAAAGAAATTATTGATTTTTCGATAAAATCCATACCGGGAGCCGATGGTATCCCGCAATTATTAATCGCAGAAGGCCGCCTCATAACAGAAATAAAGAAAGCCGAAGCCGAAGTCAAGGACAGCGAAGCAAAATACAGGGCCTTTTTTGAACACAGCCTGGACGGTATCCTTCTTTCCAAACCGGACGGATCTGTATTATCCGCCAATCCGTCCGCCTGCAGGATGTTTGGTATGTCAGAGGATGAAATTATCGCGCTGGGAAGAGACGGGCTGGTGGATAAGTCGGATCCCGGTTTACCGGTCCTGCTGAAGAAAAGAAAAGAACTGGGTTACGTGAGCGGAGAGTTACAATTTGTCCGAAAAGACGGCAGTCATTTTCCCGGGGAATTCACTTCAGCGCTATTCCAGGATGCTTTTGGAAAGGAAAGAACCAGTATGATTATCCGGGACATTACAGAGCGTAAACGGATTGAACAGGAAATAATAAACTCCAATCAGCGCTTTGAAATGATTGCCCGGACCACCAATGACGCTGTTTGGGAATGGAATCTGCTTACGGGGGAGAAATGGGCCAATGACACACATCAGGCGCTGTATGGGCTGACCAAGGCCGATCCGGTTCCTGACGAGTTAACCTGGCGCAGCCGGATTCACCCGGATGACCGGGAACTGATCGTAAACAGGCAGGAGACCATCCTGGCTTCTTCAAAAAACACCTTTATTTCCGAATACCGGTTTCAGAAGACGGATGGCGCGTACGTGTATCTTTTTGACCGGTGCTATATTGACAGGAACAGTGCCGGTGAAGCGGTGCGTATGACCGGCAGTATGATGGATATCACTGACCGGAAAGTATCGGAACGGAAACTGAAAGAAAGCGAAGAAAGGCTGCGGATGTCAATGGAGGCAGCCAAACAGGGACTTTATGACCTCAATGTTCAGACAGGGGAAACAGTTGTAAATGAACAATACGCCCTGATGCTGGGATATGATCCCGCCAGCTTTCGGGAAACCAATGAAGCCTGGATCGGGCGCTTGCATCCGGATGATAAGGCGATTACCGGTAAAGCATATGAGGATTATATAACAGGGAAAACACCCGAGTACAAAGTGGAATTCCGGCAAAAGACCCGTTCGGGTGAATGGAAATGGATTTTGTCAATCGGTAAAATCCTGACATATGATGCGGAAGGAAAACCATTACGGATGCTGGGGACCCATACGGATATCACCACGCTGAAGAATGCAGAACTTGAAGTCATACGTTCGCAGAAACAGTTCAGAAGCCTGGTGGAAAATATATCAGGGGTTTACTGGGTGAATGACCTGGATACACAACGCACACTCTATATCAGTCCCTCCTATGAAACAATCTGGGGCCGTACCTGCAATGAACTCTATCATGACCCCGCGGCCTTTTTAAAAGCGGTGCATCCCGATGATGTTAAGCAGCTGACTGATGCTTACACCAATATTGCTGAGCACAAACAGTTCCGGATTGAGTACCGTATTGTCAGACCTGACGGGGATATCCGCTGGGTAGCAGCAAAAATCAATGTGGCGGAAGGGGAAGAAGGACACCGGACAGAATACGGCTATGCAGAGGATATTACCGAGCAACGGAGAGCGGAAAAGGAACTGGTAGAGTCCAACGCGCGTTTCCAGATTGTATCAAAAGCTACAAGTGACCTGGTATGGGACTGGGATCTAATCAACGGGGAACTCTGGTGGAATGATAATTATTATCAGAACCTGGGATATAAAAAGGTAAAGGAAATCGTGTCTGTTACGGAATGGTACGACCGGATTCATCCGGATGAAAGGGAGCGGGTTCGGATGAACGCGGAAAAAACATTCAGGGGAAAAGGATCCGTCTGGCGGGATGAATACAGGTATCAGAAAGCGGATGGCACATATCTGCATTTCCTGGACAGGGGATTTATCATGCGTGATAAATCAGGGAATGCGCTCCGGATGATCGGCTCCATGATTGATATGACACCCATTTATACGGTTCAGCGGAAGATTGAAGAAAGTGAAATGAGGTTGCGGACCATCCTGGATACTGATCCGGAATGTATCAAACTGCTGGATAAGGATATCCGTTTGCTGGATGTCAATAAAGCGGGTTTGCGGATGATGGAAACGGATAAATCATCGTTGATAGTGGGTACTTCTTTTCTCCGGTTTGTTCACGCTGAAAACCAGGAAACCGTTGGTAAAATGATCCGGGATGTATTTGACGGCCATTCCGGCTCCATGGAATTCCGGATGATCTCCCTGAAGGGAACGGAGCGGTGGTGCGAAATGAGCGTGGTGCCGTTTACGAATGCCGGGGGGGAAGTGATCAGTGCGCTGGGAGTAACCCGGGATATTTCTGAACGGAAAAAAGCGGAACTGGCAGTCAGACTCAGTGAAGAAAAGTACCGGACACTGGTAGAACAGGCAGCTGATGCGATCGCCCTTTATGATGCGGCGGGTAAAATACTGGAGACGAATACTTCTTCATCCCGTTTGCTGGGATATACCCGGAAGGAACTGACCGGCATGCGGCTTGATCAGATTCTGTTGCCGGAAGATATTGTTGAAAACCCGGTACAATATGACCTGCTCAGTGCCGGAGTTTCCACTGTAAAAATCAGGCGCATGCGCCGTAAGGATGGATCAGTGGTGGTAACGGAAGTCCGTTCCCAGCGTTTGCCCGATGGTCGCTTTTTATCCGTGATCAGGGATATGACTGAACGAATAAAAGCGGAAGAAGAACTGAAAGCATCCTTTACGGCAGTCCGGAAACTGACCGCATACCTGCAGAATATACGGGAAGAGGAGCGGGCCAATATTGCCCGGGAGATCCACGACGAGTTAGGGCAACAACTCACGGTGCTGAAGATGGATATTGCCTGGCTCAACAAACGGTTTAAAGGAGTGGATACAAAAGTGGATGACCGGCTCAAAGATCTGCTGCAGATGCTGGATGAAACCGTGCAGTCGGTCCGCCGGATATCTTCTCAGTTGCGACCAAGTCTGCTGGATGACCTGGGACTGACTGCGGCCATGGAATGGCAGCTGGGTGAATTTGAAAAAAGAGCCGGTGTGCATACCGTATTCCACGCCCCGAAACAGGACCCTTCATTGGAAGAAACGGCCAAGACCGCCCTTTTCAGAATTTTTCAGGAATCGCTGACCAACGTGGCCAGGCATGCGGAGGCCAGCCTGGTTTCTGTCAGCCTTATTGAAAAAAAAGGGCAGGTTACCATGACAGTTTCCGATGACGGGAAAGGATTTGACCAGTCAAAACTGGGAGAAAAACGAACACTGGGTATACTGGGGATGAAAGAAAGAACAGAAATGATCGGCGGACGGTATGAAATCAGCAGTCAGCCCGGTGGCGGTACGACCGTGATGGTATCGGTTCCGCTTCATAACTTTAACGCCTAATCTTGAACCTGTATGATCCGAATCCTTATTGCAGATGATCACGCTATTGTCCGGAGAGGTTTGAAACAACTACTCCTCGAGCAATACCCGTTTGCGCAAATCGCGGAAGCGTCCAATGTGGAAGAACTTGTTAATGCAGTCGTGGAACAAAAAGAGTGGGATGTGGTGATCTGCGATATGAATATGCCCGGCCGGAGCGGACTGGACGCCATTATGCAGATAAAGGAAATTGCCCCGGCAGTACCTGTGCTGATTATGAGTATGTACCCGGAAGACCAGTATGCACTGCGTGTTTTAAAATCCGGGGCATCCGGGTACCTGACCAAGGAAACCATTCATGATGAAATCGGGAAAGCCATTGAGCTGGTTACCAAAGGGAAACGGTACATCACCCATAGCCTGGCTGAAAAACTGGCCGAATCTGTAAACCAGGATTCGGGGAAACCGCTGCATGAAGTTTTGTCCGACAGGGAGTTTGATGTATTTAAACTGCTGGCATCCGGAAAATCGGTATCCGAAATCGCCCATCAGCTGTCATTGAGTTCCACAACGGTGAGTACATATCGCTCGCGGATTATGGAAAAAATGAAGATGAAAAGTAATGCAGAGCTGGCACGTTATGCTATTGAAACAAAACTGATCTGAGCTTTGTAGGTTTTCTACTACATATATATGTAATAGTTAGTACTTTATCTGACAGTCAAGGTTTTTTTTAGTTTTATAGGGTAAGGATATAATT
>JACSRW010000038.1 GCA_014879565.1 Chitinophagaceae bacterium | reverse complement strand
AGGAACCCGCCCGGTGGCGGAAGATCAGTTCAGCTGGCAAGGCTATACCCCAAGGCATAGCAGCCAACGGCCAGGGCTTGCTGCTGTGCTGGAATTTTATAATGTCCAGCCCGGAACCGCAGCCCAATTAAAAAACTGAAGTTGAAGTTAACAACAAAAAGCCAAATAGTAATTCGTTAGCCGGATAATAGCTGATAGCGATTTGCGGCCGATTGTTACTCCGTCTGCCAGCATAGCAGCAAACCCAATGTTGCCTGCAGGTTTTCTGTGTCGCCCGTTAGAATTTTATGTCGTCAATTATAGTGTCAAAATAATCGTCAATGTCGTTACGCCACAAATAATTTGGATGATAAGTTCTATATGCAAACGGAATATTTTTTAACGATACTCTTGAAAGTTGTCTTTGCGTTGAATTGGGTAGTGCTTCATATTTTAGTTCTCCAAAATTGTCTTTTATGATGCTGTCATAATTTGGACCTGTCAAGAACAAAACAACATTGGGATTTAATATTTCTAACTCTTGTGGAATTACATGAAAGTGTTCTCGTTCGATTTCGTAAATGTAATCAGGTGGAAAACCTTTGTCGCCATGCTTACCGATTTTTACAATATTGTTCCATGTCAACCGGATTTTTTTGTCAGGGAACTTTTTTTGCAAAGAGGATAAGAACCTGCTTATGCCATTCCAAAATTGTCCGCCATATTTCCAGCAATCTCCCTCATTAAAAAAGCCGTCATAAAGAGTTTGTATGTCGTCAATAGTACCGTTTTCTTTTTCGTACCAACTATTGGTTTCTTGACCATAAATCATAAGTCGGATGTCTGCATTTTTATATTCTTCTTCGTTGTCAATGTAAAGAAGCAGAGGGTTAGCAGGTTTTATGTCAAGATTGGAATCTTCAATAATTGGTTTGAGTCCAGCCGTAAGGTTGTCCCACTTTGATGAATAGAGATTTGTAAGTGCTTCGTTCATTTTGTGTCAAGGTTTAGAGTTTTGTCCATGAGTGCATACTGCCCGATGGGCAATTAAAAGATGAAGGTGTGTTTTTTGCTTTGATTAATGTTCCGCATTTTTTGCATTGATAATTGTTTGCACCAACTTCACCTAAGTCTGTCCATGAGTGCATACCACCGCCTGGACAATTAAAACTGCTTGGTGAAGAATTGTTTTGAATTGTCGTCTTACATTTTTTGCATTGGTAATTTTTCATGTCAAGTAGTTTTGGTTTGAAAAAATTGGTGTCTGGGAATTTTGATTAGAATACGGTTGCCCAATAAACTTGCAGGCAACGCTTTTATTTGCGCAATTAGGCGCCGGTTAAAAAAGTAAAGCTGTTGTAAATTACTGAATTGTGCGTTATGGTTTTTGTATTGCCGTTAGGACAATCAGATCCGACATTTACCAGTCGAGGTTGGAGTTTTTCCATAAATCATCAAAAGGACTGATAATATTTACCAGCTGCCGCTTGCTTACATGCAGGTATCGCTCCGTGGTCTTAATATTGAAATGGCCCAGCAAATCCTTGATGTACCGGATGTCCGTGCCCTTGTCTAATAAATGCGTGGCAAAACTGTGCCGTAAACTGTGTATCCCTACATCCTTCTGTATCCCCGCCTTACGCTTGGCATTGGTGAATATCTGCTGCGCCGTCCGCGCGGGATAGGCCGTCCCGGTCTGCTCTGATTCAAACAAATAAACCTTCGGCGCCGGTTTCACCTGACTGAGATAGGACCGCAATATATCCAGCAATACCGGACTCAGATTCACAAAGCGGTCCTTCTTGCCCTTGGCATGCCGTACATGGATCTGCATCCGCCGGCTGTCAATATCCGCCAACTGCAGACTGATCACCTCACTTACCCGCAAACCGGCACTGTAGGCGGTGAACAGCATGGCCTTGTGCTTCTTGTTCACCAGCGCATTGAACAAACGCGCGAGCTCCTCCTCATTCAGCAAACGGGGCAACTGCAAAGGCTTCTGCGGCCGCGGAATATCCCAGAAAAATTTCTCCCGCTTCAGCACCTTCTCATAATAAAACTTCAGCGCGTTGATCCGGCTGTGCAGCGTATTCTCCGATAACTTAAGCTTCTCCAGACAGTATTGCAGGTAATCCCGGATGCGCTGCGGCGTAAACGCATCAGCGGCAAAATGCTTCAGCGCCACCAGGTAAATGCTCACTTCATTTGTATAGGTCTTTACCGTGGAAGGACTGTAACCACGCAGCACCAGCTCCTGGCGTAACGCGGGCAACACATGCCGGTTTACCGGATGTATTTGCGGGGGAGGAACCGCTTTTTTCACAGGTTCCCGGTGTAAATAACGGATATCAGCGGACGGAGGGGGCTGCAATGGCCAGGAACCGCTTTGAGGTAAATCCTTTTCTTCCAGTTCCGCTATCCCCGCAAAAACCTTTCTTATCTTTTCCAGCTGCTCCGGCGAGGCATCCGTGTACCAGCATCCGTGTGTCCGGCTCCAGCGGGCATCCGTACCCCGCCGCAAGGCTGAAATCAGCGGCTCCGATTTTTCAAACCGTATCCCTATGCAATTCCTTCCCCGGTGAAGAAGAAACTGCAGCGTCACCGTTTTCATTTTTTAGGGGAAAAATTAATCCGTCCCTAAAAAATGTAAAAGGGTATTTCCTCAGCAACCATCGCTTTTTTCCCGGCGAATTACAGGTGTTTTTCTCCCCTATCAGGATCTTAACCTGATGCACTTCGTGCACCTCAGTCACAATTATTTTTTCTGACTGATTGATACCGAAAAGATTGTCTGCTGAGTGGTAATACCGGTATCCTTTATACAACCGGCCTTAAAAAGGTGGGAATACACACAATTTTCAGGACGCGGTTTAATGATTAAATGTAAATAAAATTGGAATGTGAAGCTACTGACTTGTATCAATTTTGTCTGAGTTAACAGAATATGGCAGATCTGCCATAGCCGGCCATCAGTGGATAATACTGAGCAGATTTTCTTTTACCCCCGGCCACTCCTCCCGAAGAATACTGAGCACAATACTGTCGCGCCGGCCACCCTGCGGTATGGGCAGGTGATTTCGTAAAATACCTTCTTCCACACAGCCAATGGCCTTCATGGCTGCTATACTCCGCGCATTCCGGGCATCGGCCCTGAACTCGCAACGCTCCAGTCCCCAATCCTCAAAGACATAACGAAGCAGTAAAAACTTACAGTGCCGGTTCAGCCCCGTACGCTGAAAAGCCCCGCCATACCAGGTATACCCAAGCTGGGTACTGCCAAAGGCTTCCTGGATATCATAAAACCGGGTGCAGCCTGCATACTGCCCCTTCTCCTTGTCATATATGATAAAGGGAAATTCCCGGCCCGCCGCCCGCCCGGCCAGCGCCGCTCCGATATACTCCCTGAGTTGGGCCTCCCCCGCAGCTGAGGAAAGACTGTATTGCCAGAGGGTAGGTTCTTCCAGCGAAAATGGCAGCAAATGCGGAAAATCCTCTTCCGCTAAAGGGCGTAAGCGTACACGGTCATTTTCTAAAACCGGACAGGTTAAATAAATACTCCTATTCATGAGTTTTAACTTATGGATGCTACTTTACTTTTTGTCTTGACACAAAAAGTAACAAAAAGGTCAAGGAAAATCGAAGTGTACAGACTGAAAAAGGAAGATTTCCGCTGCGATTTTCCGCCCGGGCAGTCTGAAAGACTGAAGGACTCAGAGCGGGACTACCCTACTGCGTGTTTTGCGCAAAGCCGGAAAGCGCTGTTTTTCGCCTTGCCTTTGTTAAAGCAGTTAGTGCACATAAACAGGGCGAAAAAAGGCGCCCGACCAGTCTTAAATCTGAAAATCACTATTAATCTGTTTCGAAGCGACTCCTAACTGCTAACTCCTAACTACTAACTACTCTCTCTATCCCGGCTCCCAGCTTCCTCAGCCTCCCGTCTATATCCTGGTAGCCCCGGTCAATCTGCTCAATATTCTGAATCACACTCTTCCCTTCTGCGCTCAGCGCCGCGATCAGCAAAGCCACCCCGGCACGGATATCAGGCGAACTCATCGTGATACCACGCAGCGACTGCTCCCTTTCCAGGCCTATCACCACCGCGCGGTGCGGATCACAGAGTACAATACGCGCGCCCATATCAATCAGCTTGTCTACAAAAAACAAACGGCTCTCAAACATCTTCTGGTGTATCAGCACCGAACCGCTGGCCTGTATCGCCGTTACCAGCACAATACTCAGCAGATCGGGGGTAAAACCCGGCCAGGGATGATCATAAATCGTCATCACCGAACCATCCAGAAAAGTCTGTATTTCGTATTTCTCCTGAGAAGGAATATGAATATCATCTCCGCGGATATCGAGCTGAATGCCCAGCTGCCGGAATTTCTCCGGGATAATCCCGAGATGCTCCACCCCGGCGTTTTTAATAGTGATAGCCCCCTGCGTCATGGCAGCAAGACCAATAAAAGAGCCTACTTCAATCATATCGGGCAGCATCCGGTGCTCCGTGCCGCCGAGATAACTTACCCCCTCAATGCGCAGCAGATTACTGCCTATACCGCTTATACGGGCACCCATCCGGTTCAGCATCCGGCATAACTGCTGGATATAGGGCTCACAGGCCGCATTGTACAGGGTAGTGGTACCGCCGGCCATGGAAGCGGCCATAATAAGATTGGCCGTGCCGGTTACGGAAGGTTCATCCAGTAAAATATACGTGCCCTTCAGGTGCGGGGCTTCCAGGTGAAAAAAACCGTCTTCTTCATGGTAAGTAAAAGAAGCCCCTAGTTTTTCAAACCCGATGATATGGGTATCCAGTCTTCGCCGGCCGATCTTATCACCGCCGGGTTTGGGAATAAACGCACGGCGGAAACGGGCCAGCATCGGACCGGCCAGCATCACCGAACCCCGCAAACGACCGCTTTTCTGCTTAAAGGCCGCACTGTGCAGATAGTCCACATCCACATCATCAGCCTGAAAAATACAGGTATCGCGCTGCGGACGCTCAATCTTTACATTCATCTCCCCGAGTAACTCGATCAGGAGATTGACATCAATAATATCAGGAATATGGCTGATGGTAACCTTCTCCGGTGTCAGCAGCACCGCGCTGATAATCTGCAAGGCTTCATTCTTCGCCCCCTGCGGAACGACCTCCCCTTCTAAACGCCGCCCGCCCTGTACTACAAACGAATGCATTATTCCTTAAATAATTCTCGTATAAATCTGCAAATCTGCCCATCTGCCCATCTGCAAATCTGCCCATTTGCAAATCACTCAAAACCGCTTCTTCTTAAAATTCCCCCCGCTCCGCTTGCCAAAATTGCCTCCTCCGCGGTTTTGTTTGCCGTAATTGCCTCCGCGGTTCTGCTTGCCGTAGTTGCCCCGGTTTTCCCGGTTGCCTTCCTGCTGCATACGGTAGGCTTTTACATAAGGGGTATTCGTAAAGGTCAGCTGGCCCTGGGTGATGCCGCTGAGCTCACTCTGAATAGCATCATCATGTACCAGTTCCTTATGCCAGTTATTATAGGCCAGTTTCATGTAATAGGCAATGGCATTGGCAAAACCCAGCCGCTTTTCGGGATTTTCTTCTGCGAGCGCCTTGTCAATAATGCCTTCCAGGTTTTTACCCAGATGCGAAAACTTCGGATAACGTTTGGGATAGGGCAGGGGATGCGGTCGGGCCCGCAGCGTTTCCCGGGTGGGTATGGGGTAAGGAGATTTTACATCCAGGTTAAAATCGGCAATCAGGAAAAGATGGTCCCAGAGCTTATGCCGGAAATCCTCCACATTTTTCAGATGCGGATTCAGAAAACCCATCAGTTCAATTACCGCCTGCGCATTGCCCTGACGGCGCTCGGGATCCTCAATAGTCTGCACATGTTCGATCATCTTCTGCACATGACGGCCATATTCACGCATCGTCAGGTGGCTTCGGGTGGTATTATATTCCATGGAAAATTATTCGTGAAGTCAGTTGTAGGCGTCAAAAATAGGAAATTAGACCCAAAAACCCCTCCCGCCTTCGCTAAAAGCTACGGCGGGCAAAGCAACCTCTCAACCAAAAAATAAAGGGGCCCCGAACCAAGGCCCCTTTTTACAAGCCACCATCCTCTTCCACCTAAGAGGTCATTTGATGACTACCTGACTTACAGACGATAACTGACTGCTGAGGTCCGTCAGCTTTACCCAGTATATACCGCCTTGCAGGGTCGCCACCTGCTGGTACGAAGCACCGGCCAGCAACATATCTTTACGTACAACGGACTGTCCCTGTCCATTGAAGATTTCCAGTCTGAGTTTCCCGCCTTCATAATTATCAAATTTGATACCAACCACCCCGGTAGAAGGGTTGGGACTGATAATAAACCGGGGCAGCAGGGAATTTTTTAACGTAATTTTCCGCACTTCGCTCATCCGGCTGTAACCATTGGCATATACCTGACGGATACGGAAGAAGAAATCTCCGCTCTCAGAGGGCCCGGTTACATAATTGAAACGGTACTGATCATTCTCCCCGGTATTCCGGTCCACCCGGCCAATGGCCCTGAAATCCTTTCCGTTCCGGCTGATCTCGGGGATATAATAATAAGGAGCTTCCGCGCCGCCAAATCCCTGCCAGCTCAGCAGGGCCTTGTTTTCCGCCACTTTACTCACCTCAAAATTGCGCAGCTGCAAGGGCAGCACATAACCCGGACAGGTGCAGTACTCAAACCGGAAACGCACTATGGCCGATGTGGCCACCGTACTGTTATAGTTACCGCCCGTACAGGTTACATTGGTAAAAGCCATGATATTATAGGTGTACGTAATGCTGTCGTGCCCGTAAAACTGAAATAAAGAATCCAGGTTGGTTACCGTCTGGCAAACCTGCACCGCGTTGAGCACCGTATCGCGGCTGATGGCAATAAAATCAGGCCCCGAACCCATGATGCCATTGGTGGCCCCGAGACTATAGGGCCCGTAATGATGATTGACACTGTTGGTGAGCGGAGAAGATAAACCCGGTCCCGAGATCTGGTCGGTACGGATATAATACACATCGGCAGTTTGCGGCGAAGCGGAATTATTTTCCACACTCACCGAATCCACCACACCGGTAATAGAAACACAAACTCGCAGACAGGTTACCATACCCGTCAGCGGATCCACCTGCGGCACTTTTACCTGGAGGGTATTGATACCGGCAGGTGTATTGATGGTGGTGTCATATACGGTACTGCCGGGGGCAAAATTATAGGGACAGGGTATCTGGGCGCCGGAGTTTTTGGTGATAATGGCAAAGAATAAAAACAGCAGGCAACGGGTAAACGTCTGTTTCATAGGTCGGAGTTTTGGTAACTACGCAATACTTTCTCTCAGTTGTAAAAATAATAACAGACAGCAGCTGCCGCAATGGTGAATCCACCCTGTTTTGAAAAAAGTAAATAATGAATATCCACAGCAATTTTGCGTGCGGAAAAAGATACTCCTGCCCGCGCTGATCTTCGGGTACGGAACGTTCTTGTCCTTCGTTTTTTTACGGCTTTTGTTTGCGCCAGCCTGTACCTTTGCCTCTCCGCATGCGTATTGCCGTAAATACACGCTTCCTGCGAAAGGATTACCTTGAAGGGTACGGGTATTTTATCCACGAACTCTTCCGGAGAATCACCGTGAATAACCCCGGTCATGAATTTATTTTTATTTCCGATCAGCCCCTCGGTGCGCGTTTTATCTACAGTAAAAACATTACACCGGTGGTGGCCGGCCCCCCGGCCCGCCACCCGCTGCTCTGGAAATTCTGGTACGATATCCGTATTCCCTGGCTGCTGAAAAAATACAAAGCGGATCTCTTTGTATCCTGCGACGGCTTCGCCTCCCTGCGCTGCCCCGTTCCGCAATGTCTCGTACTCCACGACCTGGCTTATCTCCATTACCCCGCCGGCATCAACCGCACCCAGCGCGCTTTTTACAAACGCTTTATCCCGCAGTTCATCCGTACAGCTGACCGGGTGCTCACTGTATCTGAATTTTCCAGAAAAGATATAGTCCGGCATTTTCCATTTGCTGCAGATAAAACCACGGTTCTGTATAATGGGATACGCCCTGAATTCAGACCGCTTGACTGGGAAACAAAACAAACGGTAAAGGAGAAATATACCGGCGGAAAGGAATATTTCCTCTATACCGGTTCTGTCCACCCGCGCAAAAACCTGATGGGCCTGCTGAAAGCCTTTTCGCTCTTTAAAAAAAGACAGCAATCTTCCCTGCGGCTCGTCATCGCGGGCCGCCTCGCCTGGCAATACGCATCCTTTACCGAAAGCCTGGCTACTTATAAATACCGCAGCGATGTTATCCTCACCGGTTACCTGCCCGAAGCAGAACTGGCCGCCCTTACCGGCGCGGCTTATGCCCTGGTATATCCTTCCTTCTTTGAAGGATTCGGTTTACCGGTAGCCGAAGCCATGCAGGCCGGAGTACCCGTAATATGTTCTGAACATTCGGCCATGGAAGAAATCGCCGCCGGAGCCGCCCTGCTGGCTAACCCCTCCGATCCGGCTTCTATAGCAGAAAAAATGATGCGGCTCTATAAAGACGAATCCCTCCGCGCCGGCCTGATTGCAAAAGGAACAGCGAGAGCCCGCGCTTTCAGCTGGGAGAACGCCGCAACACAGTTTATGAAAGAGCTGGAATCCTGCATCCGCTGATTTCTGTTACATTTGCCGCACAATTCCGATTATGCACAAATCAACCATTTCCATTGAGGTGGAAACCGACGAAAGCCGTATTCCCTCCGCGATCAACTGGGCCGCCACCGATACCGGCGCCGAGCAGCAGCAAAAAGCCAAAGCCATGATGCTGGCCTTCTGGGACAGCGCGGAAAAAGCGGCCCTGCGGATTGATCTCTGGACCAAAGACATGATGGTGGACGAAATGGCCGATTTCTTTTACCAGACCCTGATGACCATGGCCGATACTTATGGCCGGGCCACCCGCTATGCCGACCAGGTGGAGGAAATGAAAACCTTCGCCCGTGGTTTTTATGAAAAATTCAGGGAAAAACAACTGAAGGAAAACAAAGCCTCCTGATCATTTAAAAAAATTACTATGAGCCTCGAACAAAAAATTATGGATGAGCTGAAAACCGCCATGCGCGCAAAGGACGAAGCCGCCCTGCGCAGCCTGCGGGCCGTGAAAGCCGCCATCCTGCTGGCTAAAACTGCCGAAGGCGGCAGCGGGGAACTGAAAGAAGAGGATGAAATTAAACTCCTCCAGAAACTGGTGAAAACCAGAAAAGATTCCCTGGAAATCTTTCAGCAGCAAAACCGGCCCGAACTGGCACAGAAAGAAGCCGAAGAAATCGCGGTGATTGAAAAATTTCTGCCCAAACAGATGAGCCCCGATGAAGTAAAAGCCATCGTACAGGAAATCATCCGCAGCACCGGGGCTTCTTCCCCGGCGGATATGGGGAAAGTAATGGGTGTGGCCACCAAACAACTGGCCGGGAAAGCAGACGGCAAAACCATTTCCGCCCTGGTCAAAGAATTACTGGCCTCTTAACAGCGCTTTTTTAACAGGAAGGATAAAATCCGCGGGTATGATTCCCGTTTACCGGTCATGATCATTGATATCCTCTATGCCCTGCTGCTCCTGGTTGCGGTTGTGAAAGGTTTCCGGCGCGGACTGATCGTGGCGCTTTTTTCCTTTGTAGCCCTGGTGATCGGACTCGCCGCCGCGCTGAAGCTCTCCGTACTGGTGGCCGGTTACCTGGGCGAACAGACCAATATTGCCCCGCAATGGCTGCCCTTTATCGCCTTTCTCCTGGTATTTGCCGGGGTGGTGATCCTGGTTAAACTGGGGGCCAATGCCCTGGAAGAGGCGGTGGAAGTGGTCATGCTCGGATGGTTGAATAAACTCGGGGGCATTATTTTATACCTGGCCCTGTATACAGTCTTGTATAGCATCCTGCTTTTTTACGCGGCAAAAATGCACTGGCTATCCCCGGAAACAATCAGGCAATCAGTCCTGTACGAAACAGTGGCGCCCATCGGCCCGCTGGTAATAGACAACCTGGCCCGGCTGATTCCCTGGTTCCGGGATATGTTTGCGGAACTGGCCCTTTTCTTTGATCAGCTCGGAAAAGAAATGCCGGCCCGCTGAAAAAGCGGTTTTTATATTGCCGTATCATTAAGAATAAAGTGTACATTGGAACGGATGCGGTTTAAAAGGGGGCAGCTCCCTATATTTGCCCAAATCAGGGCCGATTTGTAGCACAAACACCTGTATTTTACCGCAAAACGACTATTTTAGCAACCAGCATAAAGCTTAGATTGACTGCCCATGGATTACACGATCAAAGAGCACGAAAAGTTCAGGTACATTGATGAAGGCAACGGAGAACCGCTGGTGCTGTTGCATGGACTTTTTGGTGCCCTCAGTAATTTCAAAAGCCTCATCGAATATTTCCGCCAGCATAACCGGGTGGTGGTACCCATGCTGCCCCTGCTGGAGATGGATATCCTGCACACGTCCGTAGGCGGACTGGCCAAATTCGTTCACAAGTTTCTCGAGGCCATGGACCTGAACGCCGTTCACCTGCTGGGCAATTCACTCGGCGGCCATGTGGCCCTGGTGCATACCCTCAAACATCCCGAACGGGTAAAATCCCTGATCCTTACCGGCAGCTCCGGCCTCTTTGAAAACGGGATGGGCGACAGCTATCCCAAACGCGGGGATTATGAATATATCCGCAAAAAAACGGAACTGACCTTCTACGATCCCAAAGTGGCTACCAAGGAACTGGTGGATGAAGTGTACAGTATCACCAATAACCGCCTGAAGGCCATCAAGATCATCGCCCTGGCCAAAAGCGCTATCCGTAATAACCTGGGCGAGGAACTGAACCAGATCAAACAGCCAACCCTGCTGGTCTGGGGCAATAACGATACCATCACCCCGCCCTTTGTTGGCCGGGAATTCAATAAACTGATCCCGAACAGCGAACTGTATTTTGTAGACAAATGCGGGCATGCCCCGATGATGGAAGTGCCGGATGAGTTCAATGCCATCCTGCATAAGTTCTTAAAAAAACTGAACGAGCCTGCAACAGTTGCCTGATCCGCGCTGTCTTGCAGGAACCCTGCCGCCTGTTGCGGCAGACCATTTAAACGCCGCTATCCATGTTAACCGGAGAACTCGAATCCCAGTCTCTGCCCAGCCTGCGCCTGACCGATAAAGTCTGGCAGGCTCTGCAACTGATGAACGATAACCACGTTACCCACCTGCCCATCGTGGAAGGGGATAAGTACACTGCGCTGATCAGCGAGGAAGACCTGCTCCAGGCCGATAATGATAACGACGAAATCAGCGCCCTCAGCCAGTCATTTGCCAATCCCTCTGTAAAGGAAAACGAACATTTTCTCAAAGCCGTGCAACTGGCCGCCGATAACGGTCTCAGTGTGGTGCCTGTAGTGAATGAAGACGGCGAACTGGTAAGCACCCTGGTCTACACCGACCTGATCAAACAGGCCTCCGGTTTTATGAGCCTCAACGACCCCGGGGCCCTCATTGTACTGGAAATAGACAGCCACCAGTACTCCTTTAACGAGATCAGCAAAATCGTGGAAACCAACGACGCCCAGATCACCCAGCTCAATACCAGCACCGACCCGGAAACCCGCCTTATGCAGGTCACCATCCGGATCAATAAACCTGAAGTGTCGGATGTACTCGCCAGTCTCCAGCGTTATGAATACAATGTAAAATATTTCTCCGGCGAAGAACTGTATACGAACGAGTTGAGAAGCAATTACGACAACCTGATGAACTACCTGAAAATTTAAAGCATTTAAACCTTTATTTTACAGGCTGGTCACGAAACGTATGACCGGGCATCAGTTGGTGAGGAAGATTTTTACATATTATCCCGCATTTATCCTTTTACTTTTCTGTGGCAGGCTCTGCGCGCAGGAAGCTTCCCTTTTTCCCGAAACAGCCGATACCAGCCTGCTGCCTCCCCAGGCCAGATATATTGTAGGTGAAATTCATATCAGCGGCAATAAAAAAACAAAAGCATCCATCATTCTCCGCGAAATACCCCTGCATACCGGCGACAGCTATTCCCTGCAGGAACTGGTGAAAAAATTTGAAGACGCCCGGCGCCAGCTGATGAACAGCACCCTCTTTCACCATGTACTGGTGGCCGCTAAAGGATTCAGGGGCTATGTGGTGGATATAACCGTACAGGTACGCGAGCGCTGGTATCTTTTTCCTATGCCCTACCTGAAACCGGTGGACCGCAACCTCAACCAGTGGCTGGTGGAACAAAAAGCCAGTTTAAGCCGCGTGAATTACGGAGTGAAATTTCATTTTAACAATGCCACCGGTCATAACGACAAGGTCCGGCTCTGGCTGATGTCGGGTTATACCCGCCAGGTATCATTCAGTTACGACCGGCTCTATGTGGACAAAGCCATGAAATGGGGAATGAAGACCGGCTTTTCCCTGGGCAAAAACCGGGAGCTGAATTACAATACCATCAACGATAAACAGGTTTTCCTGAAAGAAAACAACCAGTTCCTCCGTAATTTTTACAATGCATTTGCCGAACTCACCTACCGCCGCGCCATCCGGGCCCGGCACAGTTTCGGGATCGGCTTTACCAGCGAAGAAGTGGGTGATACCATCGTAAAACTCAATCCCCAGTATTTTGAAGCCGGCCGCAAACGCATCCGCTTCCCGGAGATTTATTACAATATGGTCTACTACGATGTGGATTATATTCCCTATCCCACACAGGGTTTTGCCGCGCAGGTACAGCTGTCTAAAAAAGGACTGAACGCGGAAAATAATCTCTGGCAGCTCAACCTGAAAGGCCTCCGCAGCTGGGCCCTCAGTCCCCGCAGTTTTCTCGGCCTCTCCGCCTATGCCGGTCTCAAACTGCCCTTCCGGCAACCGTATTACAATAAACGTTTTCTCGGCTATGGCACCACGTTTATGCAGGGGTATGAATATTATGTGGTGGATGGCGTGGCCGGTGGTTACCTCAATGCCAGCTTCACCCGCGAACTGCTGAGTTTTGGTTTCCGCCTGCCCATGAAAGGAGTGACCACGAATTATGTGCCTATCCGGATATTCGGAAAAGTTTTCGGCAACAGCGGATATGTGCACAATCCGCGCCCGGGCGAAAATATACTCAGCAACCGCTGGCTGCATTCAGCGGGAGTAGGAATTGATATCCTCACCCTCTATGATGTGATCATCCGCCTGGAATACAGCTTCAACCAGTTAGGGCAAAACGGGCTATATTTACACCGACGGAATATTTTCTGATTATGAAGGCAGCCATTTACAGCCGGGTCTTTGAAGAAGAGAACAGGGAAGATGTGCAGCTGTTTTTTGATGAACTCGGAAAACAGCAGATCATTCCGGTGATTTTCCATTCCTTTTACGAACAGATTCGCGATCATATACGCATTCCCGACGGATTCGGGACCTTCGGGGAATTCAGCGATCTGAATACGGAAATCGAATTCATTATCAGCCTCGGGGGCGACGGCACCCTGCTCGATACCGTGACCCTGGTGCGGGATAAAAAGATTTCCATCATGGGGATCAATTTCGGCCGCCTCGGTTTCCTGGCCAGCATCGGCCGCAATGAAGTGCAGGCCGCCTTAAAAGCCATTGCCCGCCGCACTTATGTCAATGATCACCGTACCCTCATCCATGTGGAAGCAGATATGCCTCTTTTCGGAGACACGCCCTATGCGCTGAATGAGTTTTCCATTCACAAACAGGATGTGGCCTCCATGATCAAGATCCATACCTACCTCAACGGCGAATTCCTGAACAGTTACTGGGCCGATGGCCTGATCGTGGCTACGCCTACGGGTTCCACCGGGTATTCGCTCAGCTGCAACGGCCCCGTTGTATTTCCCGACAGCGGCAGTTTTGTGATCACCCCGGTAGCGCCCCATAACCTGAACGTAAGGCCCATCGTGGTGCCCGATACCAATATCATTTCCTTTGAAGTGGAAAGCCGCACCGAAAAGATTATCTGTGCGCTCGACTCCCGCCGCGAAATCGTACATAAAAACGTGACCCTCGCCGTGAAAAAAGAAAATTTCGGGATTAACCTGGTCCGGCTCAGCGAAAATAATTTCCTGCAAACCCTGCGCAATAAACTCACCTGGGGACTCGATAAAAGGAATTAATTAAGAAACCGTTTATAAGAAAATAGCTACTTTTATCGTTCCTGTTAATCCCGTCCAACTTTATTTATGAAAAAGAACATACCTGTATTCCTGCTGGCGCTTTCTTTGTCCCTTTCCGTTGTAAAAGGCCAGGATGCGGTGGTGCAGGAAGGTGAATTCGGATTTGGCGCCGGCGCTGGCCATTATTTCGGCGACCTGAATACCCGGGCCCGGCTCAACCGCCCCAAAATGGCCGCCACCATTTTTTTCCGTAAAAATCTCGGGAATTATATCGCCGCCAGGGTAGGAGCTTCCTTCGCCCAGCTCGGCTATTCAGATATTTACAATACCCAAAATGAAGTGATGCAGCAGCGTAACCTGAGCTTCAACAGCCGGGTTTGGGAACTCAGTCTGCAGGGTGATTTCAACTTTTTCCGTTTTATGCCGGGTGAACCCGGCTTCAGTTTTACGCCCTATATCACCCTGGGAGTGGGCGTGTTCAGCTATGATCCCTATGCCTATTTCCGGGGAGAAAAAATATTTCTCCGCCCGCTGGGTACAGAAGGCCAGGGCCTTTCCCAATACCCCGACCGGAAACAATATGGCTCCATGGCCTTCAGCATTCCCTTCGGCGGTGGCGTGAAATATGCCCTTAATTCAAGAATCAATATCGGGTTCGAAATCCTGCACCGGTTCACCAACACCGATTACCTGGATGATGTCAGCAAAACCTATCCCAACCCGGCCTTTTTCCCGGATAATCCCGATGGCAGCCCCTCTCTTGCCCGGCTTCTGTCCGACCGTTCCTGGGAACTGGGTCCCCAAACCCCCAAAGACGGCCTGCAGCGGGGTTACAGCAAACAAAAAGACCAGTTTGTAACGGCTATGTTCCATGTGAGTTTCAATCTCCAGAGCTACCGCTGCCCCACATCCAACTGATAACGGGGCGCCCTAAAAAAACATAGGAATACCGAAAATTGAAATTACCTTTGTGCCCCCTTAACCGGGGGTTTTTTATGTCCGCCTTGCACGAAAAAATAGATAAAAGCCGCCTTCCGCGCCATATCGCCATCATTATGGATGGCAACGGCCGCTGGGCCCGCGAAAAGGGGGAAGACCGCCTTTTCGGCCACTACCATGGCGTGGAAAGCGTGCGCGATATCGTGGAAGGCTGTGCAGAACTGGGCATTGAATACCTGACCCTCTATGCTTTTTCCACCGAAAACTGGGACCGCCCTGAATACGAAGTGGTGGGACTGATGGAGCTCCTGGTAAGCACCATTCGCAAGGAAGTGGAAAGCCTCAATAAAAACAATATCCGCCTCCATGTGATCGGGGATATGAGTATGCTGCCGGATTATGCCCGCAACGAACTGAATGAGGCGCTGGAGATCACAAAAAATAATACAGGACTCAATCTCGTGATGGCCCTCAGCTACAGCGGCCGCTGGGAACTGCTCAATGCCGTGAAGAATATCGCCCATGCCGTAAAACAGGGCAAACTGACCGTGGAAGCCATTGACCAGGATACCCTGCAGCATTATCTCTGCACCAGCGAGTTTCCCGACCCGGAACTGATGATCCGTACCAGCGGGGAATACCGGATCAGCAATTTTCTTTTGTACCAGCTCGCTTATGCGGAACTGTATTTTACCAATGTACGCTGGCCCGATTTCCGGAAGGAAAACCTGTATGAAGCCATCCTGGACTTTCAGCAACGGGAACGCCGCTTCGGAAAAACCAGCGAACAACTGTTACCTGTCAATGGCTGAGACAGGGAGGGTCTTTTAACAAAGACTTTCATTATTTACCGTTAATTTGCCGCCGGATCATTGGGCGGTATTTTTATAAATCGCAGAAAACAAACAATTTAGCCCGTATTCACGGGAACAGACGACCAGAACAAAAGCACATGCAACGAATTATACGAAGACTGGGACTGACCTTATTGAGCGCGCTGATTTCCGCCGCCTCCCTGCTGGCACAGGAAACACCCGATACCACCAGCCCGACATCCGTGGATCCCAAACTGCTCGAGTGGACCAATGCCCGGATTGCCAAAGAATATACCATCGCCGCAGTGAATATCACCGGTATCCGCTATCTCGATACCTCGATCGTTTATTCTATTGCCAACCTCCAGCCCGGCGACAAGTTCATTCACCCCGGCGCCGAAGTGTTCGGTAAAGCCATCACCAACCTCTGGAGACAAAAACTTTTTTCCAATGTACAGATCCTGGTCACCCGTATTGTGGAAGACAAGGTCTGGATTGAAATCGCCGTGACCGAACGGCCCCGCCTGGGCAATTATAAATTCTTCGGGGTCCGCAAAACCGAAGAAGAGGATATCCTCGGGAAAGTAACCCTCACCAAACAAACCATCATCACGGAAAATATCCGGCGCGACCTCTCCGAAAAAATTACCAAACATTTTGCTGAAAAAGGTTTCCGCAATGTCAAAGTGCGGATCGAGGAACTGCCCGATACCAGTTATGTGAACTCCAATATCCTCCATATCTACGTGGACAAAGGAAGCAAAGTGCGGATCGGGGATATCGGTTTTTACGGCAATGAAAATGTGGACGACCTGCGCCTCAAAAAACAAATGAAAGGCACCAAGGAAATGTCACGTTTCACTTTTTACCCCGACAAATCCGTCAGTCCTTTCGGGGAAAACAGGCCCTTCTCTTTCAATCAGTATATGCGCGACTGGGGCTTTCTCTCCGTGAGCAAAACCAAGGCCCTGCTCGATCCCTTCTTCCGTTTCAAACTTTTCAGCTCTGCCAAATTCGACAGTAAAAAATACGAGGAAGACCGCGAGAAAATCCTGGATTATTACAACTCCATGGGGTACCGCGACGCGCAGATCGCGGCCGATACCCAGTATATCACCCCGGGGGGGAATATGAACGTGGACCTGAAAATCAATGAAGGCCGCCGTTATTATTTCGGCAATATCACCTGGAAAGGCAATGCCAAATATTCCGACTCCCTGCTCAGCGTGATTCTCGGTATCAGCAAGGGCGATATTTACAATGTTTCCATCCTGAACAAACGCCTCGGTAAGGAAGCGGCCCAGGAAGGCGGCGATATCAGCGGTCTCTATATGGATGACGGGTACCTCTTCTTCCGCGCCGAACCGGTTGAGACAGCCGTATACAACGATACCATTGACTACGAGATCCGCATTATGGAAGGTCCGCAGGCCCGGATCAAGAATGTAACCATCGCCGGTAACGATAAGACCAAGGATTATGTAATCCGCCGCGAACTGCGCACCGTGCCCGGTGAACTGTTCAGCCGTTCCGATTTAATCCGTTCCCAGCGTGAACTGGCCAACCTTCAGTACTTCAACCAGGAAACCATTAATCCCGGTGTGGTACCCAATCCCGATGACGGTACCGTGGACATCAACTGGAAACTCGAAGAAAAATCCTCCGACCAGCTGGAACTTTCCGCCGGTTGGGGAGGGGGTATCGGTCTGACCGGTACACTGGGGGTAACCTTCAATAATTTCTCCGTACGTAATATCTGGAAGAAATCGGCCTGGGATCCCCTGCCCACCGGTGACGGACAGAAACTCAGTCTGCGTATCCAGTCAAACGGACGGGCCTACCGTTCTTACAGCGCTTCCTTCACTGAACCCTGGCTGGGCGGCAAGAAAAGAAATTCACTGACACTGGGCTTTAATAACAGTAAATTCTCCAGTGCCTACAATCCCTATACCGGAACGATTGACCGCGCCAAATCAGATACGGTGTACCTCAAAACAACCGGGGTAACGGTATCACTGGGTAAACAGCTCAAATGGCCGGATGACTTTTTCACCCTGGTCTATACCCTGAACTATACCCGCTACGCCCGTCGTAACTACGGTATCTTCCAGGGGGCCAGTCCCACGGGTGTTTCAGATAACCTGAGCTTCAAGATCGGTCTGCAACGTTCTTCCGTATTCAACCCGATCTTCCCGACCAGTGGTTCCAACTTACTGGCCAGTGTGCAGTTTACACCGCCGTACTCCCTGTTTAATCCCGATATCGTTAATTCAGCAGATCCCTATAAACGTCCGGAATACCATAAATGGCGCTTTAATGCCGAGTGGTATGTGCCGATTGGTAAACCCCTTGGCGCGGAAAAGAACCGGCAGTTTGTGCTGAAACTGGCCGCCAAGTATGGGTTCATGGGCCGGTATAATAACAAGCTGGAGTTTTCGCCCTTCGAACGATTCCAGGTGGGCGATGCGGGCCTGACCAATAACTTCGGTCTGCTGGGCTATGATATCATCGCGCACCGCGGTTACCCGGTGTACGAGAATTCTGATCCTACAATTAACCCTGACCAGCAGAACGCGAGCAAGTTCTTTACGATCTTCAATAAATACCAGCTCGAAATGCGTTTCCCGCTGGTGACCAATCCCAGCAGTACCATCTATGCGCTGACCTTCTTTGAAGCAGCCAATGGCTGGTATAATTACAAAGACTATAACCCTTTCCGCCTGCGCCGCAGTATGGGAGTGGGGATGCGTTTCTTCCTGCCGATGTTTGGGCTGCTCGGGTTTGACTACGGGATAGGGCTTGACCGGATCCAGCCCGGACAATCCGGACTGAAGGGCGCTTCCCGCTTTACCTTTATGCTCGGCTTCGAACCGGAATAATAGTTGTTAACCTCAAATGCCATAAAATGAAAAAGGTACTTCTTCTCGCCTGTATGCTGGGTTTCGGCCTGGCCGGATTTGCCCAGAAATACGCCATCATAGATACCCGCTATATCCTGGATAAAATGCCTGAATACAAGGAGGCCCAGAAGCAGCTTGATGATATCGCGGCCGGCTGGCAGAAAGATATTGATGCCAAACAAGCCGAACTGGACCGGATGTACAAGGAATACGAGGCCGAACAGGTAATGCTGACCGAAGAACTCCGGAAAAAAAGGGAAGACCAGCTCTTTAACAAGGAAAAAGACCTTCGCGATCTGCAGCGCAAACGCTTTGGTTTTGAAGGGGATCTGTTCAAAAAAAGACAGGAACTGATCAAACCCGTTCAGGACAAAGTATACAATGCCGTACAGAAAATGGCCGTGAGCCGGGGCTATGATTTTGTACTGGATAAAAGTGAAGGAATTACCGTTATATTTGCCGACCCCAAACTGGACAAGAGCGAAGATGTGCTCAAGGACCTGGGGGTAAAATAATGTTAAAGAAGCGGCAGGCGCAACCAAACGCCCGCACTTGAGTATCATATAAAGAAAACAAAAAAACGAGATGAAAAAACTTCTGACTGCCATTGCGATCACGGGTCTGCTCGCATTCTCCGGTTCCGCCAATGCCCAAACAAAAATCGGTTACATCAAGATTGATGATGTAGTGAGTCTCTTCCCGGATGTGGACAAGATTGATTCTATTCTGCAGCAATACCAGGTAGATACCCTGAACCCGGAATACGCTTCCCTGGTGCAGCGCTACCAGTGGGACGACAGCCTTTACCGGGATTCCACCAAAACCCCCAAGGCTGTACGCGATGAGATCGCAAAAAAACTGCCCGGCTATATCTACCAGATCCAGAACTGGCAGCAGATCTCCAATCAGGCCATGGAAGCCAAACAGAATGAACTGCTGGCCCCTCTTTACCGCAAAGCCTACGATGCCATCAAACTCGTGGCCAAGGAAAAAGGCTATACCCATGTCATGAGCAAGGAAGCCTTCCTGGTTGCGCCCGATGGTGATGATATGCTGGCCGCGGTTGCCGCCAAACTCAAACTCAAGCTGCCCCCGGCCAACCCGGCCCCCGGCGCGAAATAATTACGGAGTATTTTATGAGAAAGGGGTTTGTATGAAAATACAGCCCCTTTTTTTGTGAACAGGCAGTAGGCAATGGGCAGTAGGGAGTGGTGAGTGGGGAGTGGTGAGTGGGGAGTGGTGAGTGGGGAGTAGGGAGTGGGCAACTATTCTAAGAATCTCCCGCTCAACCTCTCAACCCCTCAACCTCTCAACCTCTCAACCCCTCAACCCCTCAACCCCTCAACTCCTCAACCTCTCAACTTCTTCCTACATTTGACCCATGTCAACCACCGGTCCCATCGGCATATTTGATTCCGGCTATGGCGGCCTGACCGTCCTGCGTTCCATCGTGGAGAAATTGCCGGAATATGATTATCTCTACCTGGGCGACAGCGCCCGATCTCCATACGGTAACCGCTCTTTTGAAACCGTCTATCATTACACCCTGCAATGTGTAAAGTGGTTTTTTGACCAGGGTTGTCCGCTGGTGATCCTGGCCTGCAATACGGCCTCTGCCAAAGCCCTGCGCACTATTCAGCAACATGATCTGCCGGCCATTGCCCCGGATAAAAGGGTGCTGGGGGTGATCAGACCCACCACCGAAATCATTGGCAAATATTCTGAAACGGGCATGGTGGGGGTACTGGCCACTAATGGCACGGTGGCTTCCGGTTCCTATCCCATTGAAATTGAAAAATTTTATCCCGGGCTGAAAGTGGTACAGGAGGCCTGTCCGATGTGGGTACCCCTGGTGGAGAACAATGAATACAAAGGGAAAGGCGCCGATTATTTCATTCGTAAGAACCTGGAGAATGTATTTGAAAAGGGGCCGGATATTGATGTGATCCTGCTGGCCTGCACCCATTACCCCCTGCTCCGGGAGAAAATTGAAGAGTACCTCCCGGTGGGAGTCAAACTGCTTTCCCAGGGCGAGATAGTGGCGGATAGCCTGGCTGAATACCTGGGGCGCCACCCGGAGATAGAAAGCCGCTGCAGCCGGGGCGGGCATAACCGCTTTTTCACTACAGACTCCACGGCCGATTTTGACAGCCATGCCACCCTCTTTTTCGGCCGGCCGGTACAATCCGAACACCTAGACCTGGAAATTCCAGGCAAGTGATTATCAGCGGGGTATAAACTGACTGACGAATTTTGTGCTTTGCTTTTCCTTTTCTCCCTGCCAACCCTTACCTTTGCACTCCTTTCACAAAACAGTGGGTGTGGTGACCTGCTGCAGGACTGAAACCTGGACCGTTCTCCCGGTCCGCATTTCAAACCCTTCTTTACCTGTAAGGAAGGCAAACGTGAAAAAAGGAAATAAAAATGAAACGTACATTCCAGCCTCATCGCAAACGCCGTAAAACCGTTCACGGTTTCCGTAAACGCATGCAAACCGCCAATGGCCGTAAAGTTCTGGCCAGCCGCCGTGCCAAAGGCCGTAAGAAACTGACGGTTTCTGATGAGCGCAAGCTGAAGTAATGCAGGAACAAACCGCCCTTCCGGGCCGGTTTTAATAATTTTACAGGGCTGTACCGCTGGTATGGCCCTTTTTATTGTGAGCAGCCGATTTACATTAAAGCAAAAGGAAAGACTGAAGAGCCGGAAAGCTATTGAGGTCCTGTTCCGGGAAGGCAAACGCCTCACCCGCGGCCCGGTACGTGTACTGTACCGGTCTTCAGAAACAGCCGGATTACGGTTAGGCGTCACCGTTAGTTCCCGTCTTTTTCCCCATGCCACCGACCGGAACCGGGTAAAACGATTGCTGCGGGAATGCTGGCGGCTGCAGAAGAATCCCCTGCGGGAGCAACTGCAGAACAAGGGGACGGGGCTGGATGTGTTCCTGCTGTACACCGATAAAAAACTGCCGGATTACGAAACCCTTTACCCGCTGACCGGACAGATTATTTCCTTTTTAAATGAATCCGCCAATGGGTAAGGAAATCCTGCAATGGGTGGGACGGCTGCTCAGCCTTCCCTTTATCGCCCTGATAAAAATCTATCAGTGGGTGATCTCTCCCTGGCTGGGTCCGAAATGCCGCTTTACGCCCACCTGCTCCCATTATGCGGCCGAAGCGCTGAAAAAACACGGTCTTTTCAAGGGGTTTTGGTTATCCCTGCGCCGGATCAGCCGCTGTCATCCCTGGGGCGGAAGCGGGTATGATCCCGTGCCCTGAAAGCTTTAGTAGTTTATACGTAATCATCCGTCTTTTATTCAGTATCTTGTACCTCAATCTAAGTGTAGTGGTAACGGTTTCAGTTATAGAAGATGATGTCAGCTATCGCGAAGGGCTGGTAAGTTTTATAAATTCTTCAGAGGAATTCAGGGTACTTCACAGTTATGCTTCCGCGGAAGCCGCCTATCCGCATATTCTTTCCCATCCGCCCTGTCTGGCCATAGTGGATATCAAACTGCCGGGAATGAGTGGCGTGGAGCTGATCCGCGAGATTAAAAAAAACGCGCCGGATATTCTTTGTATGGTTTGTTCATTCTATGATGATAATGAAACCGTATTCAATGCCCTCCGCAACGGGGCCAGCGGATATATCCTGAAAGATTCACTCGCCACAGAGATCATTGCTTCCCTGCAAGAGCTCTGTGAGGGGGGCGCTCCCATGAGCCGCTATATCGCCCGCAAAGTGATTTCCGCTTTCCGGGAAAAACAGGCGCAGCCGCGGTTGTCTGAACTATCGGACCGGGAGAATGAAATCCTCCAACTGATTTCCACCGGGATGGTAGTAAAGGAAGTGGCCGCGAAGGTAAACCTCAGCGCACATACGGTAACCCGGCATCTGAAGAACATATATACCAAACTGCACGTCAACAACCGCATTGAAGCCGTCAATAAACTCAATAATCTGCGCCAGGATTTTTAAAAAAAGCGGGAAGACGGTAAACAGCAAACCGGAAACCTGTTCAGGGAAATATCCAATCCCTTTTCCTACTACTAACTTCCGTCTCCTGTCTCCCGTCTCCTGTCTTCCCGCCAAAAACTACTTAGCAGCCGCGTATCGTTCAGCCACTTTATTCCAGCTGATCACATTCCAGAAAGCAGCCAGGTAATCCGCCCGGCGGTTCTGGTACTTCAGATAATAGGCATGTTCCCATACATCCACACCCAGCAGCGGGGTGCCTTTTACTTCAGCCACATCCATCAGGGGATTGTCCTGGTTGGGAGTGGAACTCACTTCCAGTTTACCGTCTTTAACAATCAGCCAGGCCCAGCCGCTGCCAAAGCGGGTCATACCGGCGGTGGCAAATTTTTCTTTAAAAGCATCAAAGGAGCCAAAAGCCGCATTGATAGCTTCAGCCAGTTCGCCGGCAGGAGCGCCACCTGCATTCGGGGCCAGGCTTTCCCAGAAAAAATGATGGTTCCAGTGTCCGCCGCCATTATTGCGCACAGCGGGAGAAATACTGCCGGCCACTGCCACCAGTTCTTCCAGGCTCTTGTGCTCATTGGGAGTACCGGCCACGGCTTTATTCAGGTTGTCTACATAGGCCTGGTGGTGTTTGCCATGGTGTATCTGCATGGTCAGCGTGTCAATATGCGGTTCCAGTGCATCATGTGCATAAGGAAGGGGTGCTAAGGTAAATGCCATAATAAAATTTTTTTGTGAGAGGTTATAGAATGTTTTTGTTCAGACAACAAAATTACGGGCTGTAAGTTTAACAGAACCGGTCCGGCCGTATTTGTTCCCGCTTTCGGAAAGATCAGCGTTTCTGCCGGAAGAATTCTTTCATCAGCGCCGCACATTCATCCTGCAGTACTCCTTTTACCAGTTCCGTTTTGGGGTGCAGGGCCCGGTTATCCCCCGCCGTTCTTTTATAGCCATTCTTTTCGTCATCCGCGCCATATACCACCCGGCCGATCTTGCTCCAGTACAGGGCACCGGCACACATCAGGCAAGGCTCTACCGTAACATAGAGGGTAGCTTCGGGCAGGTATTTGCTGCCCATAGCATTAAAGGCAGATGTCAGGGCAATCATTTCCGCATGAGCGGTAGGGTCCTGCAGCCTTTCGGTCATATTATGGCCCCGGGCTATAATCCGCTTTTCGATTACCACTACCGCCCCGATAGGGATCTCTTCTTCTTCAAAGGCGCGCCGTGCTTCCTTCAGGGCCTGCATCATAAAGTATTCGTCTGTCATGAGAACCAGCCTGTGCTGTTTTGGGTTATCTTGGTATAAAATTAGTTTTAATGACCCATATTACCCGGCTGCAGGATCTCCGCCATTTTTTTGACAGCGGCGCCACCCGGCCGGCCGCCTTCCGGATAGCACAGTTAAAGGCCTTCCGTTCCTCCCTCCGGCGTTACGAAAAGGAAATTTATGAGGCGCTGTACACCGATCTGAAAAAAATTCCGGAAGAGGCCTGGTTTACCGAAAACGGGCTGCTGATGCAGGAAATCAACCATACCCTGCGTCACCTCAATGGCTGGATGCAACCCGTGGGCCGGCGTACAAACCTGGTCAACCTGCCCTCATCCAGTTTCCTGTTGCCTTCCCCGAAAGGAGTGGTATTGATTATTGGTCCCTGGAATTTTCCCCTGCAACTGTTGCTGATTCCGCTGGTGGGCGCGATTGCCGCCGGGAATACCGTACTGGTAAAACCCAGCGAACACGCGCCGGCCACAGCCGCCCTGATTGAAAAAATACTGACGGAAACCTTTCCGCCCGGCCTGGTGCAGGTGGTACAGGGCGACGGCATTACGGTGGTGCCGGCAATCATGAAGGCTTTCCGCTTTGATCATATTTTTTATACCGGCAGTACCGCTGTGGGACGGGCCATAGCCAAAGCGGCGGCTGATGAGCTGACTCCGCTCACGCTTGAACTTGGCGGTAAAGACCCCTGTGTAGTGGAAGCCGATGCGAACCTGAAAGTGGCTGCCCGGCGGATTGTACTGGGTAAGTTTTCCAACGCGGGACAAATGTGTGTGTCACCCGATTACCTGCTGGTGCATGCAACCGTTAAAGACAGGTTACTGCAACTGATCAAAGAACAGATCCTGGCTTTCTACGGCGAAAACCCCGCGGAGGCCTATGGCTATAATAAAATCATCAATGAGAAAAACTTTGATCGCCTGATTTCTTATCTCTCCCAGGGAAAAATTGTGTACGGCGGACAACATGACCGCAGCCAGCTCTATATCGCCCCTTCCATTCTGGAAGAAGCCGATCCGGATTCAGCCCTGATGCGGGAAGAGATATTTGGTCCCCTGCTCCCGGTCTTTACATTCCACAACCGGGAAGAAGCGCTGGCCCTGATCCGCCGCAATCCCAATCCGCTGGCTTTTTATGTGTTCACCGCCAGCCGGAAAACAGAAAGGGAATGGCTGGAAGCGCTCTCTTTCGGTACCGCTGCGGTAAATAATACCGCCCTGCAGTTTACCAACCATCACCTGCCCTTCGGGGGAGTGGGACAAAGCGGGATGGGGGCTTATCATGGCAAAAACAGTTTTGACTGCTTCACCCATTATAAAGCCGTCATGCGTACCCCCGCCTGGTTTGACCCGGCCCTGAAATATCCGCCGCTGAAAGGCAAACTGAAGCTGCTTAAATTTTTACTTCGTTAAAAGGTTTAAACGGGTAGACGGGAATGCGGGAAGACGGGAATAAATTTCTCAGCTATTTTTTTCCGCCTTCCCGTAAAAAAAACAATTATGACAATAAAGCAAAAAATACTCCGGCTTATCTACCCGCTCTTTATCCGGTTCACCCGGCTGACCGGCATGAACAGCAAGCGTTATACACAAGACTATCAGGACCACCTTGCCGGCCGGCATACGCCAGACAGCAAACGCGCAACCCCAAAGCTTTCTTTTTACTCCCTCAGCGCCACCCTGAATAACGGAGGCCAGTTTTCTTTTGGAGGCCTGCAAGGCAAAAAGGTATTGATTGTAAATACAGCCAGCAATTGCGGGTATACCCGGCAATATGAAGACCTGCAGACACTCTATGAAAAATACAGGGACAAACTGGAGATCATCGCCTTTCCGGCCAATGATTTTAAGGAACAGGAAAAAGGATCGGATGAAGAGATAGCGGCCTTCTGCAAAAAGAATTACGGCATCAGTTTTCCGCTGGTAAAAAAATCTGTGGTGAGTAAAACGGCTGGTCAGCACCCGGTATTTCACTGGCTCAGCGATGCCGCTTTAAACGGCTGGAACAACAAAGCCCCGCGCTGGAACTTCACCAAGTACCTGATCAGCGAAAACGGGGAACTAATCGGATATTTCGAACCATCTGTTCTGCCAACCGAAGCAGACCTGACGAAAGAGATTTTAAGATAGCAGTTAGTAGTTAGTACTCTTTCCCCAATAATGTGACTACTAACTACGGGCTCCCGACTCCCGACTACCGACTCAGTTAACGGGGCATTTCTGATGATAATCCACCAGCTGTATCGGTGATTTTTCAAAAGAGTATCCCTTGTACACCCGTTCAATTTCATTCAGCACTTCTTCAATCTCCTCCACATTTTTCAGGGTAACCAGTTTGCCGCGGTACTCCTTGATATTGGGCAATCCTTTCAGGTAATTGGTATAATGCCGCCGCATTTCATTCACCCCCACCACCGGATTTTTCCATTCCACCGATTTGCGGAGATGTTTGCGGCATACTTCCACCCGCGCCTCAATACCGGGCGGGGGCAGGTGTTCTCCGGTTTGCATAAAATGTTTGATCTCATTAAAGATCCAGGGATAACCGATGGCGGCCCGGCCGATCATAATGCCGTCCACCCCATACCGGTTTTTATATTCCAGCGCTTTTTCAGGAGAATCAATATCCCCGTTGCCGAAAATGGGAATTTTAATCCGCGGGTTATTCTTCACCTTTCCGATCAGGGTCCAGTCAGCCGTACCCTTGTACATCTGCATCCGCGTACGGCCATGAATAGCCAGGGCTTTGATTCCCGTATCCTGCAGCCTTTCGGCCACTTCTTCAATATTCTTTGTTTGTTCATCCCAGCCCAGCCGGGTCTTAACGGTTACCGGCAGGGAAGTGGATTTTACCACAGCCGCCGTGAGTCTTACCATCAGGTCCACATCTTTCAGTACTCCTGCGCCGGCGCCTTTCAGCGCCACTTTTTTCACCGGGCACCCGAAATTGATATCCAGTAAATCGGGTTGCGTCACGTCCACGATTTTGGCAGCCATAGCCAGGCTGTCTTCATCTCCGCCAAAAATCTGTATGCCGATGGGCCGTTCGTACTCAAAAAAATCCAGTTTCTTGCGGCTCTTGATGGCATCCCTGATCAGGCCTTCCGAAGAAATAAATTCCGTATACATCAGGTCGGCCCCGTTGTCTTTGCATACCGCCCGGAAAGGGGGATCACTGACATCCTCCATTGGAGCCAGAAGCAGCGGAAATTCAGGAAGTTGTATGTTGCCAATTTTTACCATTCAGGGTTCTTTTGTCCTATTTTTGCCCCTCAGGGCCGGTGACGGGAGCCTGCAAAAATACAATCTTAACGCCAGACTAGTAGCATGAAGGGACTTTTACAGCATAAGCCCGCGGGCAACCAGTTACTTGTACTTATCAGTATCGCATTACTCGGTGTTTTTTTTATCGGCTCGCTGGCCGGCACCCTGGTACTCACTGCCATCACGGGTATCAGGCCGGAAGAACTTATGGATTTTTCCAAACTGGATTTTAATAAACCGGGGGTGATTACATATCTGCGCGGCTTACAGGTATTTCAATTCTTCGGTCTCTTTCTGATTCCCTCCCTGCTCTGTGCCTGGTTATTCAGCCGGAACAGCCGGGAATATCTTGGTTTGCGCCCCCCGCATATTCCCTCATACTGGATCATCGGTATACTGGTCATTATTCTGGCCATTCCTTTTGTGCAGTGGCTGGGTGAACTGAACAGGGGGATTCGTTTTCCGGGAGGCATGGAGAGCTGGATGAAACAAAAAGAAGCCGCCGCCAACAGCACGGTGATGGGCTTTCTTTCACGACGCACGCCGGCCGATCTGGTACTGAACCTGGTTTGTATCGCCCTGCTCGCGGCAGTAGGAGAGGAACTGCTTTTTCGCGGGGTGGCCCAGCGTTTGCTGATCCGCTTATTCAAAAATCCGCTGGCCGGCATTTTAGTGAGCGCCTTTTTGTTTTCAGCCTTTCATATGCAGTTCTATGGATTTCTTCCCCGCTTTGTGCTGGGTATCCTGCTGGGTATGACATACTGGTACAGCGGCAGTCTGTGGACAGCCATGGCCGCCCACTTTGTATATGACGCCCTGCTGATCACAGCCGCCTATATCAACCCGGCCCTGCTTAATGAAGAGAATATGGTGGAGATGTCATCTATTGCGCTTTCAGCCGCCTTCAGTTTTATCCTGGTGGCCCTCTCCGTCAACTGGATGATCCGGCACTCCTGTACCCGGTATCAGGATATATATACAACAGATGAAAATCCGGCAGAGGACCGGATTTCAGGATAAATTTGCTTTATGGCATTCAACTGGCAGACATTCCGGACCCGTTCACTGACCGCCCTGGTATTTGTGGCTGTCATGCTGACCGGTTTGCTCTGGAACCACTGGAGTTTTTTTCTTTTATTTTCCGTCATCCATTTCGGATGCTGGTGGGAATACTTCCGGCTGACAGAAAAAATATTTTCAACCCGCTTTCATACCTATACCCGTTATGGTTTTATGCTGATGGGGTATGGGATCCTGCTCTGGTTTTGCGGGGATAGGTACACTATCGGCAACTACCTGCTGCGGGATAATTTTTCCATGCCGGTTTCCGCAGCGGGATTTATACTCGCGGTGACCGGTCTGTTCCGCCAGGGACCCGCACACCTGAATGCATTCGGAATGGCCCTGCTCGGACTCTTCTATATTTCACTGAGCTGGGGTATGATGATGGGACTCTATAGTAATATGTCCGAAATCTATTTTAGTGATACGGTTTTTGTTTTCGGGGAAGGCTATATCCTGCCGGTCCTGGTCATTGCTTCTATCTGGATCAATGATACCATGGCGTATATCGTTGGGTCGCTGATCGGCAGGACGCCGCTTTCCAGCGTATCTCCCAAAAAAACCTGGGAGGGTACGATCGGGGGCATCCTCCTCGCCGTGTTGGTGGTAGCCTTGCTTTTTCCCTTCTTCTATGGGCGGTCAATGGGTCAGGCAGGTTATATACTGGCCGGCTCCATCGCCCTGCTCGCCTCCGTAACGGGCACAATGGGTGACCTGCTGGAATCCAAACTCAAAAGGCTGGCCGGGGTAAAAGACAGCGGCGCGATCATGCCGGGACACGGCGGTTTTCTCGACCGTTTTGACTCACTGCTTATCGCCACCCCCTTTATCTGGGTCTTTTTAACCCTTTGCACCTAAACCCCTCAACCTGCCTCGCCGGCAGGCGGGCCCCTCAACCTGCCTCGCCGGCAGGCGGGCCTCTCAACCTCTCAACCCCTCAACCCCTCAACTAATCATTACCTTTACATTTCAATTCACGAAAAATGATTATTCATAAAGAAGGCTACAAAACCATCGCCATCGCCACCACCGTTTTTGCGGTGATTAACCTGGTGTCTTTTTATACGATCAGTGTATCCCTGCCGGTTGTCAGCCTGCTGCTGTTTATACTTACTTTAGGATTGTTAGTCTTCCTTGTGTCTTTTTTCAGGATACCCGCGCGGCAGATGACTGTTCAGGAAAACGCGATTGTAGCCCCGGCCGATGGCAAAGTGGTGGTGATTGAGGAAGTGCAGGCCGACGAATATTTTACCGGCCGGCGGATCCAGGTTTCTATTTTCATGAGTCCCCTGAATGTGCACGTGAACCGCAACCCGGTCAGCGGAGAAGTGATGTACAGCCAGTACCACAAAGGAAAATACCTGGTGGCCTGGCATCCGAAATCTTCCACCGAAAACGAAAGGCATACAGTGGTGTACCGGGCTAATAACGGTAAAGAATTACTGGTAAAACAGATCGCCGGCGCTTTGGCCAAACGAATTGTGAATTATCTTCAGCCGGGTATGCAGGTGAAACAGACCGATGAGATGGGATTTATTAAACTCGGTTCACGCGTTGACCTCCTGCTTCCTCCGGATGCAAAGATTCATGTAAAACTGGGTGATAAGCCCAAAGGCGGGGTGACGGTCATAGCCAGCTGGTAATGCTCAGAAAAGCGCTTCCAGTTCCTTCAGCGAAAAAACGGTATAGGTGGGATATCGGCCGCCGCTGACAGCTTCCCTTTCTTTGGTCAGGTGATTCACATGTACCTGGTCAATACCCGCATTCATCCCGCCGAGTATATCCACTTCCAGGGTATCGCCGATCATGATACTTTCTTCCGGACTGGCGCCGGAAAGCCGGAAGGCAAAATCAAAAATTTCCTTGTGTGGTTTCAGGCTGTTGCTTCCTTCAGAAGTAATGACATGCGTGAAATAGGGAGTAAGCCCTGAGTTTTCCAGCTTGCTGAACTGGGTCTTTTCAAAACCGTTCGTGATCAGGTGCAGCTGGTACCCTTTCTGTCTCAGGTAGTCCAGGATCTCAAAAGTATAGGGGAACAAAAGTTTGCGGGTGGGCAGCAGGTCCAGAAAGCGCAGACCCATTTCTCTTGCCAGGGGCTCATCAGCTATTTTAAAGTCCAGTAACGTGAGCCACATTCTTTTCCAGCGCAGTTCGTCTACCCGGATATAACCGTTCCGGTAACGGTCCCAGAGTTTATCATTGTGCAGCAGGTATTGCTGGTGAAAGCGGTCAAAATCATTCACACCTCTGTTTTCCAGTGAAAGATCGACATAGAGTTGTTCCAGGGTAAGCCGGCTGTTGGCTTCAAAATCCCAAAGGGTATGGTCCAGGTCAAAAAAGAGATGGGTGTAGGGCTTTCCCGTTCTGGAATTAATTTCCGTATTCATAGATAAGTTTGCAATTTACACAACAAATAACAAAGCGATGGAAAAGGAACAAAGACCGCGGCAGGTAGTTATCACGGGCGCTTCCAGGGGTATTGGCAAGGCGATTGCAGCAACCTTTGCTGCGGAAGGCGCGGCACTTTATTTGTGTGCAAGAAATGAGTTTGCCTTGTATAAAACGATGGAAGAACTACAAACCCGTTACCCGGAAGCGCTGATAAAAGCTTTTCCCGCCGATCTGACAAACAAAGATTCCGTTATGGCTTTCGGCAACTGGTGTCTCGGCCAGACAGTACCGGATATACTGGTGAACAATGCCGGTGCCTATCAGCCGGGCGCAGTACACAGTGAACCGGATGGATTACTTGAAAGCCAGCTGGCCATCAATCTTTTCAGTGCCTATCATCTGACCCGCAAACTGCTTCCGCCAATGATACAGCGGAGAAGCGGACATATCTTCACGATCTGCTCCATCGCGGGACTGCAGGCTTATCCCAACGGCGGGGCCTACAGCATCAGCAAATTTGCCCTCAACGGATTCAGCCGTAATCTGCGGGAGGAATTAAAACCTTATGGCATTAATGTTACGGCCGTTCATCCCGGTGCGGTGCTGACCGATTCCTGGGGTGATTTTGATAACAGCCAGGGCCGTATCATGGAGGCATCGGATATTGCAAAAATGGTATGGGCAACCTCCCGGCTTTCTCCGCAGGCCTGCGTGGAAGACATCACCATCCGCCCGCAACAGGGCGATTTGTAATCCTTCCTGCCGTCTGCCCCTTTTTCGTTTTTATTTGAAGAAGGGTCTTTATTTTAGGCGCCCGGATGTTTCGTTCTCTTTCCATATTTCTCCTTTTGCTGCTGCCATTGGCCGTACCGGCCCAGGTGCTGTTCCGCACCATCGCGCCTTCAGCTCCCGTTACAGCCGGAGAACCCTTCCGGATTCAGTATTATGTGGAAGGCACGGCGGCACATGAAATCACGCCCCCCGACTTCCATCCCTTTCGCCTGGTGGAAGGACCTACCGTATATACCGGAGGAAAGCAAACGGTCTCCCGTAATTATGTGTATACTTTGCAGGCAGCCGGCCCCGGTACGTTTACCATACCGGGAGCCAGTCTGCGTACCGGTTATCATACCCTGCAGAGCGCCGCGGCCGTGATCAGGGTCATAACACCGGCAGGTAAGCAGACCAGAAAAGAAACCGCTTCTTCAAGCACCTATTACCTGGCACCGGGGGAAGATATACAGGCGAAGATCCGGGAAGGTTTATTTGTACGGCTGGAGGTTAATAAACGTACCTGTTATACCGGCGAACCGATTCTGGCCACCTTCAAACTTTACTCCCGTCTTGAATCCCGTTCTGATATTGTAAAGAATCCCGGATTTTACGGATTTACGGTTTTTGATATGGCCGGACTGAAAGACCGCCTTCGCCAGAAAGAAACCTGGCAGGGAAAAGAATATGATGTCCATATCATCCGGAAACTGCAGTTGTTCCCGCTCCGGGCCGGCCGGTTTACCATTGACCCGATGGTGATCCGCAACCGGGTGGAATTTTCCCGTACCACACAGGATCACCAGGCAGCACAGGAGATTACCGAAGGCCTTTTCGGCAGCGAAGAAAATACCGCAGCCGCTCCGGGTATAACCGTGGGGGAAAATGAAATACAAACAGCCCCGGTGGATATACAGGTGCTGGAATGGCCTGCTGCGCAAAAACCTGCTGCCTTTAACGGAGCGACCGGACATTTTGCCATCGAAACAACACTGGAAAAAAATCACCTCGCCCGCAACGAAGAGGGTGTTTTAAAGCTGCGGATCAGCGGGAAAGGAAACTTCATACAACTGGAAGCGCCCGAACTGCAATGGCCGGCAGGAACCGAAGGTTTTCCACCCCAGGTAAAAGATGAACTGGATCCAGACAGTTATCCGCTCGCGGGTACCCGCGAATTCCGTTATGGCTTTGTGGTCACAGCCCCGGGTACCTATACCGTTCCCGCTGTGGTTTTTTCTTTTTTTGATACAGACAGTAACCGCTTCCGTACTATCAGCTCCCGGCCCCTGCAGCTCACCGCAGGAAGGGAAAGTATCAGCCGGGAAAAAGCGGAAGAAATAAAAATGAATGCGAATGTGCTCAGCAGGAAAATCAGCCGGATAGCTCTGATACTGGTTCTGCTGGCTGTGCTGCTTGTATTGCTGTACTGGTTTCTCAGGAAACCACCGGTGCCGGAGAAAATAACAGAAGCGCCCCCGGTCAAAAAAGAAGCCGCTTCATTTTTAACGGAAGCAGCCCTGGCTGTTGCTGCCGGTGACGGAACCTATTACCGCTTGCTGCAACAGGGTATCTGGAACTGGGCGGATAATACACTGCAAAGTCCTCCGAAGACCCGACGAAAAGAAGATTTGTTAAGGCAATTGGAAGAAAAAGGGGCAGCAAAAAATGTACGGGAGCGCCTGGAGAAATTACTGATTGCCTGTGAAAACAATCTCTATGCCGGTACCCGGCCCGAAGCTGATCCGGTATTAGTGCAACAGGAGGCGGAGGAGCTGCTTGCTTTGCTGGATCGTTTATTCTGATTCCGCGTACTTGTAGCCAACACCCCTTACAGAATGAAAGTAACGGGGATTACGGCTGTCTTCTTCGAAATATTTACGGAAGTTCAGGATGAAATTATCAATGGTGCGGGTTGTGGGGTACACATTATAACCCCATACAGATTGAAGGATTTTTTCCCGGGGCACCACTTCATTTTTGTTTTCAATCAGGAGCTTCAGCAGCATGGTTTCTTTTTTACTCAGCTGGATTTTCTCTCCGTTGAAACCGGTAGCCTCCTGGGCCCGGAAATCAATTTGGTTGCTGCCAAAACTATACGTGTCACCCAGGGTGGTTTTATCCTGGAGTTTTTTATTCTTGTTGATCAGCTTGTGTACACGGAGCAGCAGTTCTTCGAGGTTAAAGGGCTTGGTGAGATAATCATCCGCGCCTTTTTTGAGCCCCAGTACCCGGTCCGCACTGCTGTTGCGGGCGCTCAGGATCAGGATGGGTACTTCATTATTACTGAGACGGATGGTTTCGGTTACATTGATGCCATCCATTTCAGGAAGCATCACATCGAGGATGATGAGATCAAAGTATTCATTGCTGACAGCTTTGAGGGCAGCCGCGCCGTCAAAAGCAGACGTTACTTCATAGCCTTCCAGTTCAAGGTTCAGTTTAAGGGCCTCGTGCAGGTTTTCTTCATCTTCCACCAGCAGGATGGATGTTTTATTTTCTCCGCTCATGTCTTAAAAATAACGGCAAAATTACTGCCCGCGGGTTCATTGTTTGTCACGGTAATGTCCGCATTGTGATCCCGGGCAATCTTACGGCAAAGGTACAGCCCGAGCCCGGTTCCCTGGGCTTTCCGCGTGGATTCATTTCCGATCCGGTAGAATTTCGAAAAAATACGGGATTTCTCTTCCTCCGGAATACCGGGCCCCTCATCAATAATTTCCAGCCGGATACTGTCCTGGAATTTCCGGAGACGGGCGCTGATTTTGGCTTCCCGCGGAGAATACTTGATAGCGTTTTCCAGGAGATTATTGATCAGCATCTGCAGCAGCAGGGGATCGCCTTTTACATCGGCTTCCTCGGCTACATATTCTTCAAATATCCTGTCAGGAAACCGCTTCCGGAAATCCCGGATACAGTCACTCAGCAGATTGGACAAATCCAGTTCTTCCATATCGGAATGATACCGGTTGGCTTCCAGCTGAGCCGATACCAGGATATTATTCGTCAGCAGATTGAGGCGGTTGGTTTCATCCAGGGTATTCCGGATCAGCTTTTTCTGCTTCTCGGGTTCAAGACTGTATTTCTGCAAGGTTTCCAGGTTCAGCCGCGCCACGGCAATGGGGGTTTTCAGTTCATGGGTGACGGCCATCATAAAGTTGGTTTGCTGCTGCTGCAGTTTGAACTGTTTGCGGATAGAGCGGTATACAAAGATGGCGCCGATAATAATCAGGATCAGGAACGTGATGCCTTCGGCAATATATTTACCCGAATTTCTTTTTTCCGCTTTGGCAATGGCCTGCTTTTTTTCTGCATATTCAGCAGCGCTCAGGGTTCCCGCGCGCCCGGCCAGGTTTTCATATTGCTGACGGGCAATGACGCTGCTTTGTTTTTCCAGGGAAACAAACCACCAGACCAGGGCCGCGATGATATAAAACAGCAGGGTAAAGTAAATGACAGATGTGCGTTTCAGTCCTTTTCGGTTGGCTTCCTCCATGGGTATAGTTATTTCTTTTCGATCCGCAGGCCGGTATTATAAACTTCCTCCAGCGGATCTTCGCGCATAATCTGTTCCAGGGTGAACCGGTACAGTCCCGGTTTTTTGAAGAAAAATTCCTGCCCGCGGGGAGTGAGCAGTTCACGGTGTTCATAAATATCATCCATACCCGCGCCCAGCCATCCTTTATCGTCGGTCCCCAGGCGGATATCATACCGTACAGCCTGTGCCGTATCCTGGCCGGGCCCTTTGGCATAAAGGTTCACAAAAATATTATTGAAGCGGTACCGGTCACTGTGCCGGATGATAAAATACAACTGGTAGGGGCGGCTGGTATCACTGATGGTAAAACTGAATTCCGGGCGGAAACTGCTTTTCCAGTTATGCCCCGGGATCACTACCGACTTTTCATAGAGGGCCACAGGTTCACAGGCCGGGAAAGCCAGTAACAAAAAGGGAATAAGCCGGAGAAAGGACTTGTATTGTTTCACGTACCGTGTTTTCACAAAAGTAAACAAAGCGGGATTTCAGAGTACATTCAGTACCTGTTCCTTGGCTTTTTCCAGTTCATCCTTCATCAGCACCACACATTTCTGAATGGAGGCATCGTAGGCCTTGGAGCCGGTGGTATTGATCTCCCGGCCGATCTCCTGCAGGATAAAAGACAGTTTTTTCCCCTTGGATTCTTCCGCTTCTGCCAGCACACTGAGGAAATAATCGCAATGGTTTTTGAGCCGCACCTGCTCTTCGCTGATATCTATCTTTTCGATATAATAAATCAGTTCCTGTTCCAGGCGGTTGCCGTCATAATTCTCGCGTCCCACATTTTCTTCCAGCAACCGGGTAATTCCTTCCCGGATCTTCTGCTGACGGAGGGGTTCCAGCTGAATCACCTCTGCCTGCAATTGCAGGATATTGCGGATACGAAGCTGCAGGTCTTCTTCAAGCGAGCGACCTTCATCCAGCCGGTGTGCGGTAAGGCTGGCCGCCGCCGCTTCCAGCACCGCCTGAAACTGCTGCCACTCTGTATCGGTAAGGGTATCGCTGCTGGGCGTGATCACTTCCGGCAGTTTAACCAGGGTGCTCAGAATATTTGAAGTATCCAGTCCCAGGCTGGCCGATAATTCCGCCAGCGGCTGGTAATAGGCCCGGGCCAGATCGGTATTGATGCTGACCGGTTTCGCAGATCCGGTATCCTTCAGGCTGATCATACAATCCACCGAACCACGACCCAGTTTATCCGCCAGCAGCCGCCGGATATCAAATTCAAATGGTTTCAGAAACGCGGGAATCTTCAGTTGCAGTTCAAACTGTTTTCCGTTGAGGGATTTGATATCCACGAGAAAGGTTTTATCACCCACTGTTCTTTCTGCTCTTCCGAACCCGGTCATTGATTTCAGCATCGGTTATGTTTTTTTATTCGCGTAAAGGTATTCTTATTTAACAAGGGAAAGAAAGACATCCGCGGCACGGTCCGGCTCATTGCCGGATCCTCAAAAAAAATCCCTCCGTTGAAAACGAAGGGATAATATATGGATGGGTTAGTAAGTACAGGGAACGTAAATTCCCTGTGCAATATTAAAAATAATTTTGTTGAACCAAAAAATATTTCCAAAATATTTTATTAACATTTTAAATAATGCTGTGGATAAACCGGATTGTATTCAGTGCGCATTCCTGCAATTCTTCAGCAACATCATCTGCTAACGTTTATCAGAATTCTTTACAGCAGGGAGCATGATAAGCTGCCAGTCTTTACTTCCTACCTTTGCGTAAATTTTTATTATGCGCTTTGAACAACCGGTACCGGTAACAACTATCGCTGCACTGATAGGAGCGGAGTTAACAGGTAACAGCGAAGGACTTGCCACGGGTATCAATGAAATTCATAAGGTGGAAACCGGTGACCTCGTCTTCGTGGATCATCCGAAGTACTATGATACCTGCATCCGCTCGGCGGCCAGTTTTATTATCATCAATGCCAGGACGGATGTACCGGAAGGCAAAGCGCTGCTGGTCGTGGACGAACCTTTTGAAGCCTATCTGAAGATTGTGCGCCATTACCGGCCATTTAATCCCTCACCGAAAATGATCAGCGATACCGCAGTGATCGGAGAAGGCTCCGTGATTATGCCCGGGGCTTTTGTGGGCAACCGGGTACACATCGGTAAAAACTGTGTGATCCATCCGAATGTCAGTATCCTGGATCATTGTGTAATCGGTGATGATGTAGTGATACAGGCCGGCTCAGTGATCGGGAGCGATGCTTTTTACTACAATAAAAAAACCAACCGGGCTGTTCATTATAAACGGATGGAAAGCTGTGGACGGGTGATCCTGGAAAATGCTGTAGAGATCGGCGCCAACTGCACCATTGACAGGGGGGTAACCCATGATACCGTTATTGGTGCCGGCACTAAACTGGATAACCTTGTACATATCGGGCACGATACCGTGGTGGGAAAAAACTGTCTGTTTGCCGCGCAGGTGGCTATTGCAGGGGCCGTATACATTGAGGATAATGTAATTCTCTGGGGGCAGGTGGGGGTCAGCAAAACACTCACTATTGGTAAGAATGCGGTTGTTCTCGCGCAAAGCGGTGTGGCATCCACCATCGCGGGTGATACAACCTATTTTGGCACACCGGTACAGGATGCCCGGGAAAAAAGAAGAGAACTGGTCTGGGTGAAAAGAATTCCCCAGCTCTGGGAAAAAGTAATGGGGAAAGGAGAAAAAACCAGCTGATATTATTCTTCCGGTACATAATCATACGGCAGCAGATCCGCCAGGTTTTTCCAGCTCCAGTAACCCTGGTTGATCCAGTCGGCCTGCTCAAAGAAATAACCATTCTCCCGGATCGCAACAGCATCCCTTAATTCCACATACGATACAGGATACGGTACAGATTTCGGCAGGTTCATCGCCTTCAGGTATTCAGGCTCCGGGCTCCGGCCCTTGTAGGTTACACTGATTTTCCGGGGAAACCAGATTTCAATCAGCCGCGTACTGTCGTCTTTACCCAGGTAATACAGCGTATCATAGGGATCGGGCAGGGCATTGAATTTTTTATTGTCCGCGCTGTCCAGCAGAGATACGATCCATCCTTCCTGGCTTAATGTACTGTCATAATAACTGTGCATGAAATGCAGCCTTGATCCTTTGTAGGCTTCCCGGCGGGCATCCTCCCAGCCAACCTGCAGGCTGTCACCCCCCTCCATCTCCATAAAAAGGCAATAACCCCGGTACGAACTCAGGGAACTGTTGTAGTGATATACAAATGAATCCAGCTGGTAACGCAACTGGTAACCCAGGGCCTGGTTATTGACGAGCAGGGCATCAGTGGCCATAACTTTGAGCCGGTTGGTACGTTTGTAGAAATAAAACTTCAGTACATCCGGGTTTAACAGTTCACACTGCCGGGCATTGGGAGTACTGCCGATAAACTGTTTCAGAAAAAAATCTCCGTATTTCTCCCAGCCGTCGGCCACTTCAAAACTGCTCCGCAAGACCACCTCCTCCATATTGTTTTCCTTTTTGGAAAGCAATACTTCCAGTTGCTGCTGTTCATTCACCCGGATGGTCTGGGTATGGTAGCCGGTATAACTGAAGATAAGATCATACCCGCCCGATTTAAGCGTCAGGGAAAATGAGCCGTCCTTTCCGGTAAGGGTACCCAGGGTGGTGTTCTGACAAAATACAGAAGCCTTGGTCAACGGCTCCCGGGTGGCTGAGTCCAGTATTTGTCCGCTGATGACAAATTGTGCAGACAGTCCTAAAGACAAAAAGGAAAAGAAAACAAACAGGGAAAGGCGGCGTAATTCCATAGCGGACTGATTATGGCTTCTTACCGGCATGAACTGTGCCAATATATTTTTCACAGGCTTTTTTGATGGTCTGTTCAAGGGGGGTGAAGGAAAAACCCGGTAATGCCTGCAGCAGTTTTTCGCCGGAAAACAGGGTGCGGCTTCTGGCCACCCGGGCGCTTTCGCGGCTGAGCAGGCCTTTACGGCCGGTGAAGAAAGTTTTAATTTTTTCCAGGCGCCAGGCCAGTCCCAGCATAAAAGGGCCGGCTTCCTTATCTGGTCCTTTTTTGCCGAAACCTGCTGCAATTGTTTCCTGTAATTGCCGGAACGACCAGTTGTCTGCATTGACAATAAAACGCTGTTCACTGATTCCGCTTTCCAGGAGAATGACCGCTGCTCTGGCCACATCTTCCACATCCACAAAACCATTTACGCCATCAGTATACCAGCGGAAACCTGTATACACCTGGCGGAAGATGGCGCAGCTGCTCTGGTGCCAGTCGCCATAACCAAGAATGGTAGACGGATTCAGGATAACTGCATCCAATCCCTCACTGATACCCCGCCATACCTGCAGTTCGGCTTTAAATTTACTCCGGGCATAATGTGTATTTACTTTGGAGTCTTCCCATTTTTTGTCTTCGTTTACCATCCCGCCGGCCAGGTTGCGTCCCAGTGCGGCTACGGAACTGATATGCACCATCCGTTTTACCTCTTTCTCCAGGGCCATATTCACCACATTGGCCGTGCCTTCCACATTCATCTGGTACATACTTGCTCTGTCTTCCGGGGCAAAGGAAACAACTGCCGCCGAATGGATCACGGCATCTATACCTCCCATCGCATCTTCCAGCGACACCACATCCAGTATATCTCCTTCCACCCATTCCACAGCGTGGGTAATAGCATCGGGTATCCACGGAAGTGCCTTTTTATTCCGGTACAGGGCCCTGACCTTGTACCCTTTTTCCACCAGTTCCTTCAGTATATAGGAACCGAGAAAACCCGTGCCGCCGGTAACAAGGATTGTAGATGACAAATTGAAAGATTAATAAGATGAAAAAAACAATGTGCGAAGATAGCGCTTGTTGTTATTCGTATTGGTAATATCCCTCACCGGTTTTTTTACCGAGTTTCCCTTCCTGTACTTTGGCTGCCTGGATATAAGAAGGCTTCAGTCTTTCAGGATGCTGCAGTTGTTCATACACAGAAGTGCTGACAGCATAATTGATATCATTCCCGATCAGGTCCATCAGCCGGAAAGGCCCCATACGGAACCCGGTTGCTTCCAGCAAACGGTCAAGTTGTTCCGGGCTCGTCTGGTTATTTTCCAGCAGCCGGAGTGATTCAATATAGTAGGGCCGGGCCACACGGTTGACAATAAAACCCGGCGCATCCCGGCAGAGCACCGGTACCTTACCCATTTGCCGGGCCAGTTCCATCACCGTTTCCGTAACAGCAGACCGGGTAAAGGGAGTTTCCACTACCTCTACCAGTTTCATCAGCGTGGCCGGGTTAAAAAAATGCATTCCGATCACGCGGCCCGGTTGCTGAACCGTTTTGGCAATGGCAGTTACCGGCAGGGAGGATGTATTCGTGGCGAAAATGGTATCGCTGTGATTCAGTTCTGCCAGCTGGTTGAAAAGGCTCGTCTTGGCTTCCGTTTTTTCCACAATGGCTTCAATAAAAATATCGGCCTGGCAGGTCTGGATATCATCCGTAAAGCGAATCCTGTTTTGAATGGCTCCTGCTTCTTCGTGGCTGATTTTACCTTTTTCCGCCAGCCGCTGCAGGTTCTGCACGATACCGGCCCTTGCTTTTTCCAGTACAGCGGAATTCAGCTCATAGAGAATCGTGGCAAAGCCGGCCTGCGCGGCGCTTTGTGCAATACCGCTGCCCATGGTACCCGCCCCGCAGACACAAATACTATTGATGAAAGTGGCCATTGCCGATAAAGATAAGAAGCGGACGTGAACAGGACTGTCGTTTCTGTTTTAAATCCTATTTTTATCCCAATACTGGTTTATGCGATTCTTACTGCCTGCCGCTTTTCTGCTTATTTCCTGTAGTCTCTCTGCCCAAACCCGCGAACGATGGGAGCAGGTCGTTGGCTGGGACGGAGTCAGCCACTGGTCCCGTTATATGATCACCCTCCCGGCTTTCCAGGGGCCCAATTCACTGCCGGTACCCGGACTGGGAAACGGAAAAATAGACAACAGCAATTACCTGCGGGTAACCGGTGCCTTTCATTTTTCACCGGGAGACAATACACAGAACCTGGCGGTTTCCGGGCACCTGGGCATTGCCAAAGACCTGGTGGATGTGGAACTCTCCTGGATTCCCTATGAGCGTTTTACCATGAGTACCGCGGTGAAAGAAAAACGGCATGTTTATTACGAGTACTTCAATGAAAAAAAAGCCGCGGGTGATCTCTCCCTGCTCACGAATTTCCGGCTGTTGAAAAAATGGTCACCGGCAATAGACCTGATCCTCCAGGTAGGTTACCGTTTTCCTTCGGGAACGGCTTACGGGGCTGCCCGTTACAGTGACGGACCCGGGTATCATTTCGCAGTCAACGGAGGAAAAACACTGAATAAGGAAAAAACCCTCCGGCTGACCGCTATGGCGGGTTTCCTGGTCTGGCAGATCCAGTCGGATGAATTCAGGCAGGATGACGCCTTCCTCTTCGGCGCCGGGTTTGACTGGGACAAAAAAACATTCCGGCTGCGCACCGATCTGTCCGGTTATCTCGGTTACCTCGAAAAACAGGGCGACAAACCCGTGCTGATCCGCACCCTCTTTGAATGGAAAATGAAAAAGATGCACCTGCTTTTCGGCCTCCGCCGGGGAGTGCAGGATTTTGATTATACCACGGGCGAAGCAGGGGTGAAGTTGCTGTTCAGGTAAGTGGTGAGCTTGCCTGCCGGCAGGCAGGTAGTGAGTGGTGAGTGGGGCCTCCTAAGCAAATATCGTTTAGATAGAAGCTTCTCAATCCTTCAACCTTCAGATAGCTGAAGTAAACTGTTTCAAAAACCGCACATCATTCTCACTGAACAGTCGAAGATCATTCACACCGTATTTCAGCATGGCGGGTCTTTCAATGCCCATACCAAAGGCAAAGCCTGTATATTTATTAGGATCAATTCCGCAATTGGAAAGTACATTGGGATGAACCATTCCGCAACCGAGTATTTCCACCCAGCCTGTTTTTTTGCAGATATTACAACCACTTCCCCCGCAGATAAAGCATGTTACATCCATTTCGGCACTGGGTTCTGTAAACGGAAAATAAGAAGGCCGGAACCGGACTTTTACATCCTTCCCATACATTTCCTTCACAAAAAAGTAAAGGGTCTGTTTGAGATCTGCGAATGATACATTTTCATCAATATATAATCCTTCCACCTGGTGGAAAAAGCAATGGCTGCGGGCGCTCACGGTTTCATTGCGGTAAACCCTGCCCGGCATCAGCATGCGGATAGGCAGTTTTCCCTTTTCCATTTCGCGGATCTGCACGCTGGATGTATGCGTACGCAGCACCCAATCTGGGTTCTGCTGTATGTAAAAAGTATCCTGCATGTCCCGGGCCGGGTGATGGGGGGGCAGGTTCAGGGCGCCGAAATTATGCCAGTCATCTTCTATTTCCGGGCCCTCCGCTACAGCAAATCCCAGGCGCTGGAAAATGGAAACAATCCGGTTCCGCATCAGCGTAACCGGGTGACGGGAACCGAGTGGCAGGGGATCGCCCGGCAGACTGATATCCATACTGAATCCGGTCTGGGTACTGCCGGAAGCGGACGCTTTCAGTTCATCATACCTGAGTTCGGCAAATTGTTTGAATTCATTCAGCAACTGGCCGGCTTCTTTTTTCCTTTCCGGGGCTACATTCTTCATTTCCCCCATAATAGTCTTTACCACTCCTTTGGTCCCCAGCCATTTGATACGGAATTCCTCCACTTCTTTGGCATCTGAGGCACTAAAAGCGCTCATTTCCTTCTTATAAACTTCAATCTGGTGCAGCAGTTGTTCCATGGGGCAAATATACGGAATAGAGCAGGGAAGGAGAAGCCGGGAAAGGTAAAGTGAGGATTGGGGCATGGAAAAGGAGGAAAGAAAAGAGAATGGCTGCCCGGCACAACAGTGCTTAACTTAGATTTCTGATCATTTTTGACAGCATTCTGAATATTGATTCAATATTTTCTTCCAAAGGTTTTATTTCCCGGAAGTCCAGAAAATTCAGATTGATGGCAATTTCAATTTGCGTATCAATTTCTGCAACGGAGGAACGGGCGATTTCATAAAACCGCTTTTTCTCATTGCCTGAAATTCTTGAGGAACCCTCCGCAATGTTACTGCAAACTGAAATGGCTGCTCTGCGTAGTTGGATAACCAGTAAATACTGTTCCTCTTTTGGAAACCTTCGGGTAGTCTCATAGATCATCTTTACCAGTGCTAATGAAAGCTTGTATACATCAAGTGTTTTATGTGCCGATTTTAGCATAGAATTTTTTTTGAAACATAAACAAATCCTTCATACACTTTTTTTTCACCCCACTCTCCCTGCTCAAAAAAGTTTGTATCACTCCCCACTCTCCATTCCCCACTTTCCATTCCCCACTTTCCCCTAACTTGCATCTATGTCAGACCCCCTCAGCATCTCCGACTTTTTAACCCCTGTCAGCCTGGCTGAAATCTCGCATGATGAAGGCTATAAGGAAGGACAGATGGGAAAAGTGATATCGGTATGGACCGATGAATTTCCCGACCTGGACGAAGTACAATTGGTATTGATCGGCTGCGGCGAACAAAGAGGAAGCGGCCGGCTGCCCGGTCAGACCAACGGACCGGATATTATCCGCCGTCATTTTTACAGCCTCTATTACTGGCACCAGGATATCCGGATAGCTGACCTGGGGAATATCCGGACCGGCGCGCAGTTTACCGATACCTGGGCCGCACTCAAAACAGTCACCGAAGCCCTGATCGGGGAAGGAAAGACAGTGGTGATCCTGGGCGGCTCGCATGATCTCACCCTGCCGCAGTACTACGCTTATGCAGGCGGAAAAAGAAGCATCGAAGCCAGTTGCGTGGATGCCCTGGTTGACCTGAATATGGACGCCCCCTTCCGCCATGAAAATTTCCTGATGGAAATGCTTACCGGGGAACCCAATTTTCTCCGGCATTATAACCATATCGCTTTCCAGAGCTATTTCGTTCATCCCAAAATGCTTGAAACGCTTGACAAACTCCGGTTCGACTGTTACCGGGTCGGTAGCGTAAAGGAAAATATAGACGAGATGGAACCCGTGATCCGGAACAGCCATCTCTTCAGTTTTGATATTACCGCCCTTGCCCATTCCTTTGCGCCGGCCGGTACCGTCTCGCCCAACGGACTGAACGGCGAGGAAGCCTGCGTACTGATGCAATATGCAGGGATGAGCCCGAATGTAAACACCGTGGGTATCTATGGGTACAATCCCAACCACGACCGCGATGAAATGACCGCCCGCCAGATCAGCCACATGCTCTGGTACCTGCTCGATGGCCGGAGCCGCGGCCGAAAGGAAGCAAACCTGGATGAAAAAGACTCCTTCAACGAATACCATATGGCATTCGCCGAAGTAGATACCATCTTTCTGCAAAGCAAAAAAACAGGCCGCTGGTGGATGCAGCTGCCCGATAAAAAATTCATCGCCTGCAGCTATAAGGATTATTTATTGGCCAGCAGCAATGAGATACCGGAAAGATGGTTAAGGGCACAGGAGAGAAGTTAGGAGGCGGGAGTACGGAGACAGGAGACGGGAGGCAGGAGTGGGGAGACGACCCGGAACTACTCTTATTGACCAGTTAAATGGGATATAATGGCAAAAATTTTTAAAACCGGTATCTGTTCTTACGGCATGTCCGGGAAGTTATTCCACACCCCTTTTCTGCAGGCCCATCCGGGGTACGAACTGACCGCCATTGTGGAAAGACATAACCAGGATTCAAAAGAACGGTATCCGGATGCGAAGCTGTACCGCAGCGTGGAGGAACTCTGTGCAGACCCGGACCTGGAACTGATTGTGGTAAACACCCCCACACATCTGCACTATGAACAGGCCCTGCTGACGCTGCATGCCGGCAAAAATCTGGTTATTGAAAAACCCTTTGCCGTTACGGCGGCTCAGGCAGAAGAGATTACCGCCCTGGCTGAGAAAAAAGGACTGTTCATCAGTGTCTACCAGAACCGCCGCTATGACGGCGATTTCCGCGCTGTGAAAGAAGTGCTGGATAAAGGATTACTGGGCGATATCAGGGAAGCCGAGATCCGCTACGACCGCTACCGGCCTGCCTTTGGCGGAAAGGCCCATAAAGAAGGAAACCTGCCGGGCGCCGGTATTATATACGACCTTTCTCCCCACCTCGTTGACCAGGCTATTCAGCTATTTGGTTTTCCCGAAGCGGTATTTGCCGACAACTGGCGGATGCGGCCCGATGTGCAGGCCAATGATTACTTTGAAATCCTCTTTTATTATCCCGGAAAACGGGTACGGCTTAAAGCCACCTGTATTGCGCGGGAATCCATATATGCCTATGTGATACATGGCATGAAGGGCAGTTTCCTGCAACAACGGTCCGACCAGCAGGAGATCGCCCTGCAGGCAGGAACGGTTCCATCCTTTGACAACTGGTGCCCCGCCCCCACAAGCCCGGATGGCTTACTGCATACTGATATAAACGGGGAAATCGTCAGAAAAGAAACCACATCGGAACCCGGGAACTATATGGGCTATTATGATGATGTATACAAAGCCCTCACCGGCCAGGGCCCCAATCCCGTTCCGGCCGCCGACGGTATCCGGAATATGCGTATCCTGGATGCGGCGCTGCTGAGTGCTGAAAAAAGACAGGTAGTGGTTTTGTAAGACCGGAACAGTAAAAGTTAAAGTCAAAATTTAAAAGTCAAAATGCGTACTACACCCCATTCGTTAAACCGCTTCTGCAGCACGCATTTTTATTTTTCACTTTTCATTTTTGCCACTCTCCTCAGCTCCTGCTCCGTTCAGCAGCGAATCGCGCGGTCGGCCAAAGCCCGGGTACTGCAAGCTCCCGCTCTGCAAACGGCCCATGTGGGCATCAGCATCTATGACCCGGCTTCCGGCAAATACCTCTATAACTACCAGGGGGATAAATATTTTGTCCCGGCCAGTAATACAAAGATTGCGACCTGTTACGCGGCCATGAAATACCTGGGTGACAGTCTGGTGGGCCTGCGTTACCAGACAGCAAACGGGGTAACAGATATCTTTCCCGCCGGTGATCCCGGTTTTTTGCATAAAGATTTTGCACAGCAACCTGTACTGGATTTTCTCCGTAACAACCAGGGAAAAATACGCCTGGCCTATACAGGGAAGGACAATTTTGAGAAATTCGGCAGCGGCTGGTCCTGGAATGATTATAACGAATACTACATGGCCGAACGATCCCTGATGCCCCTGTTCGGAAACGTATTCACGGTCGCTTTTGATTCCCGCGATTCGCTGATCATCCGCCCCGACCTGCAGGATGATATGTACAGGATTCCCCTCTGGGATGAAACGGGTTCGGGACGGGATATCATATCCAGGAAAAAAGCAGACCTGCCAACGAATTTCCGTATCAAAAGACTTCCGGATATGAATACGCTGGTAATGTATGATGCCCGGGCAGCATTTACCGGCCAGGAGATTCCGGTACAGAATCCTGATGCCTTTTTGCCGCTTTATCTGTCGGAGTTGCTGGGAGAAAAATTCAATCCCCAGGCCAGCGTGCTGCCCGGACTGCAGACAAAAGATCTCCGGAAAATTTGCTCCCGGCCCACCGATTCCCTGCTCAAACCATTGATGCACCGCTCAGATAATTTTTTTGCGGAACAATCCCTGCTGATGGTGAGTAATGAGAAGCTGGGTTTTATGAATGATGCGGCCATCATAGATACAATTTTAAAAACTGACTTTAAAGACCTGCCACAGGCGCCCCGCTGGGCGGATGGTTCCGGGCTCAGCCGGTATAATCTGTTTACCCCGCAGGACTTTGTCATGATCCTGCATAAAATGGAGAAGGAATTCGGAATGGAACGGATCAAAGCCATTTTTCCCACCGGCGGGGAAGGCACTATCAGTGCTTATTATAAAAAAGACGCGGGATTTATTTTTGGGAAAACAGGCACCCTCTCCGGGGTAGTGGCTTTCAGCGGTTTTCTGTATACAAAAAAAGGGAAACTGCTGCTTTTCTCCACTCTCGTCAACAATCACCGGTCTTCCGCCACAGACGTGCGAAAAGCAATTGAAAAATTTTTAACCGGCCTCCGCGAAAAATACTGACAACCCCTTGCTAACCTGTTAACTTTTCAACTACCTCCCAAACATCCGCTCCAGTTGCTCCTTCTTAAACTCCAGGAATGTGGGATTCCCGTCGGGGGTAATATTGGGCGCGGCACAGGCAAATAAATCCTGCACCAGTTGCCGCATTTCTCTTTCTGTAAGACGGGTGCCGGCCTTGATAGATTGCTGGCGGGCCAGCGAACGGATCAGTTTTTCACGGCGGGAAAATTTTACTTCCGGACTGAAATGTTTGTATTGCTCCAATAAAATATCAATGATATGTTTATCATTGCCCGCCTCCACATCCGCGGGGGTGCCCTGGATCACATAGGTATGCTGACCGAATGGTTCAATGATGTATCCCAGGTATTTTAAATCCTCCATGATTTCTTCCATGATGGCCGCATCGGCCGGAGTAAGTTCCATAGTGGAGGGAAACATGCTTCTTTGGGTGGCCACCGGACGTTCCTTGCTGGCCGCCTGCATTTGTTCGTACAGCACCCGCTCATGCGCCGATTGCTGGTGCAGCAGCAGAAAACCGTTTTGCCAGGGCAGACAGATATAGGTATTCAGCAGCTGGCTGATCTCAGTTTCGGCGCTGAATGGAGAGGATGCTGTGCCGGGGGAGGAGGGTTGTGAAGCAATTGGTGCGTTAAACTCCCGTCTCCCGACTCCCGTCACCAGACTCCCGTCTCCAAACTCCCGACTTCCTTCACCCGGCTCAATCAAATGTGCCTGGTTTTTTTGTGTAAATCCCCGGAAAATAGAACCTGCTGCCACCGCGGTTTTTTTCTCATCCGTAAAAGGCTGTTGAATGGAAGGCAGGTGCTGAATGGAAGCATCCAGGTTAAAATCAAGCGTAGGGGTGACGCTGAACTGGGCCAGCGCGTGTTTTACCGCCGCCTGCACAAAAGCATAAATGATTTTCTCATCCTCAAACTTGATTTCCTGTTTGGTGGGATGCACATTCACATCCACTACGGCCGGATCAAGGTCAATAAAGAGTACATACATCGGGTAACTTTCCGCCGGTATCATCTGCTGATAGGCGTTCATCACCGCATGGTTGAGGTAGGCGCTGCGGATAAAACGGTTATTGACAAAGAAGTACTGATCCCCCCTTGTTTTCTTGGCGGTATCCGGCTTGCCCACAAAGCCGTAAATATTCAGATAATCGGTTTCTTCCTTTACGGTAACGAGTTTCGCGTTATAGTTGCTGCCGAGCAATTGCACGATCCGCTGTTTCAGACTGCCGGCCTCAAGATGAAAAAGTTGCTGATTATTGGCCGTGAGGCTGAAATGAATTTCCGGGAAAGACATGGCCACCCGGGTAAACTCATCCAGGATATGCCGCATTTCAGCGGCATTGCTTTTCAGGAAATTCCGGCGGGCGGGTACATTGAAGAATAAATTCTTCATGGCAATACTGGTGCCATCGGGTATGGCTACCGGCTCCTGCCGCCTCACCATACTGTTGTCCACTTCAATAAAGGTACCGGTACTGTCTTCCGCCCTTTTGGTTTTTAATTCCACCTGGGCCACGGCGGCTATGGAAGCCAGCGCTTCTCCGCGGAAACCCATGGTACGGATATGAAAAAGATCTTCAATCTGCCGGATTTTGGAGGTAGCATGCCGCTCAAAACACATCCGGGCATCGGTTTCACTCATGCCGCTGCCGTTATCAATTACCTGTACCAGGGCCTTGCCCGCATCGCTGATGATCAGCCGGATCTCGGTAGCCCCGGCATCCACGGCGTTTTCCAGCAATTCCTTCACGGCACTGGCCGGCCGCTGGATCACTTCTCCCGCCGCTATCTGGTTGGCAATATTATCCGGTAACAGGGTAATCTTATCTGGCACAAAATCCGGTTTAGCCGGCAAAAATAACCATTTCATTTTTAAGACCGCCGGCCTGTCGCTTTGCCCTAAAACAACTAATTTTAAAAACCGAATTCCCTCATACTAACAAATCAACACATGCGCCTGCTTAAGACGATCCTGCCTTTATTTCTGCTTGCTCCTTTTTTTGCCGCTGCCCAGCCGAATAACCGGAATGCGCAGGCAAAATGGGTGGACAGCGTATTCAATTCCCTGACCGATGACCAGCGTATTGCCCAGCTGATGGTGATCCGCGCCCACTCCAATCTGGGGCCGGAACATGTGGCCAAAGTGGCAGAGGATATCAGAAAGTACAATGTAGGCGCCCTCTGCTTCTTCCAGGGCGGGCCCGTTCGCCAGGCTAAGCTTACCAATTACTACCAGGAAATTGCCCAAACACCGCTGATGGTTACTATTGACGGGGAATGGGGGCTGGGTATGCGGCTCGACAGTGTGGATCGCTTCCCCTACCAGCTTACCACCGGAGCAGTAAAAGAGGAAAACCTCGTGTACCGGATGGGCCGTGCGATCGGAGAACAATGCAAAAGAATCGGGGTGCATGTTAATTATGCGCCTGTGGTGGATATCAATAACAATCCCAATAACCCGGTAATCGGTTTTCGTTCCTTCGGGGAAGACAAAAATAAAGTGGCGGCTTTTGGCGTGGCCATTATGAAGGGGATGCAGGACGCGGGCATCATGGCCTGTGCCAAGCATTTTCCCGGTCACGGCGATGTGGATGTGGACTCTCATCACGATTTGCCCGTTATTAATAAGAGCCGGGAACAACTGGACTCCATGGAACTGGTGCCTTTCAAAGCCATCTTCGAAAGCGGTGTGGGCAGTGTGATGATCGCCCATCTTTATATTCCTTCAATTGACAATACCGCAAACAAAGCCACATCCATTTCCCGGAACAATGTTACCGACCTGCTGCGCAACAACCTGCATTATAACGGGCTCACATTTACCGATGCCCTGGAAATGAAAGGTGTGGCCAAATATTTTCCGGGGGGGACCATCGCCGTGGAAGCCATCATCGCGGGCAACGATATGCTCTGTCTCCCCGAATCCGTTCAGGGATCCATTGAAGCGATTAAAAAAGCCATAACGGAGAACCGGCTGACCTGGGATGAGATTTACAGTAAGGTCAGAAAAGTACTGGCCGCCAAATACGAACTGGGACTGAACCGTTACCAGCCGGTCAGTATGGATAACCTGCTCCGCGATCTCAATGCCAAAACCGCGGCCATCAGCCGGGAAGTGGCCGAAAAAGGAATTACCCTGCTGAGTAATGCGGGCAGCAAAGCCTCCCGTGATGATTATGCCCAGGTGCCCCTGACGGAGAAGCAAAAGAAAATCGCCTATGTGGGAATCGGAGCGCGGGAACTGCCACCCTTCGGAAAAAGACTGCAACAGGAAATGGGAGCGGATGTGTTTTTGTTTTCCTATAAGGATAGTCCGGCCAAAGCCGATTCCATTCTCGCGGCCCTGCCAAAAGACGGAAAATATGATGCGATCATTGTGGGGGTTCATAATTATTCCAACAAACCCATGGATAATTTCGGCATATCCGCGCCGGCGCTTCATTTATACAAAGAACTCAATTTTATAAAGACAATTACGTTCACCTTCGGGAATGTACTGGCAAATAAAAATTTCTGTGATGCCTGGTCGCTGGTGGCCTGTTACCAGGATGATGCGATTACTCAATTAACCGCAGCTGATTTACTGCAGGGGAAAATTCCCGCCCAGGGAGTACTGCCGGTGTCCGTTTGCCGTTTCCGTATCGGTGACGGTATTGTTACTAAAAAAAAAGTCCTGACCGGTGAGTCTGTTCGCCTGGCCCTGGCATCGGTTGACAGTATAGTCAATGATGCCCTTGCGCAGCAGGCTTTTCCTGGTTGTGTGGTACTGGCCGCTCATAAGGGAGAAATTCTTTATCATAAAGCTTTCGGGAATTTTGAGCCGGATCCGGCTTCTTCCAGGGTGAGGGCAGAAAGTATATATGACCTGGCATCTGTTACCAAAGTCTCTGCCACCACCGTAGCTGTTATGAAATTATATGAGCAGGGAAAACTGAAGCTGGACGGAACCCTGGGAGATTATTTGCCCTGGGTAAAGGGGAGTAATAAAGAAAAACTGAAAATCCGCGACATCCTGCTGCATGAAGCGGGTCTGGTACCCTTTATCGCTTTTTATAAAGAGACGGTGGACGCAAACGGGCAACCAAAACCCGGCTACTATGCGACCAGGCCGGAAAAGGGATTCAGCGTCCGGGTTGCGGATAAAATGTACCTGCGGGATGACTGGCGCGACAGTATCCGGCAGCGTATCCTCAGCAGTCCGCTGGGACCGGCAGAGAAATATGTTTACAGTGATAATGACTTCATTTTCCTGGGAGAAATTGTGGAACAACTCAGCGGATTGAACCTGGATCAGTTTGTCCGCAAAACCTTTTATGCGCCCATGGGGATGTTTACAACTGGCTTTACTCCCGGAAAGAGTTTTCCGGTTGCGGCCATTGTTCCCACCGAAACAGATGCCTATTTCCGGCAGCAGAAAATTCAGGGAGATGTACACGATGAAGGGGCCTCCTTTTTTGGGGGAGTGGCGGGCCACGCGGGTCTTTTTTCCAGCGCCTACGATCTTTCCCTTTTATACCAGATGCTGCTGAACGGTGGCCGCTTTAACGGGGTTCGTTATCTCCGGCCCGAAACCATCCGCCTGTTCACCGCGTATAACAGTAAGATCAGCCGGCGCGGACTGGGTTTTGACAAACCGGAAAAGGATAACCCGATTCGGAAAGATCCCTACCCCTCATTGCTTGCCTCCCCCGACACCTACGGCCATACCGGTTTTACCGGCACCTGTGTATGGGTAGATCCGCGGTATGAACTGGTTTATATATTCCTTTCCAACCGGGTAACCCCGACGCGGAATAATAATAAACTTTCTCAATTACAGATACGCGGAAAAATTCAGGATGCTTTGTACCGCGCCCTGGGAGCTGGTTGATGCGGAAATAATTACTGCTGATTTTCTTTGCCCTGCTCTTTAGGAGGATTGGGTCTTTGCGGGCCTCTGCCTCCCTGTCCGGGACGCTGCTGGGGATTCCGGTTACCCTGGCCTGACTGACCGCTGCGTTGCTGCTGCCCTTTTTGTCCCTGGCCGGCTTGACCGCTTCTTTGTTGCGGAGCATTGCCCGGTCTTTGGGGTCCTCCTCTCTGCGCCTGTTGGCCTTGCTGCTGCTGGCCCTGCTGCTGCCCTTTTTGTCCCTGTTGCGGACTTCTTTGCTGACGCTGCTGTTGCTGGCGTTGCTGTTTCTTTTTCTTCTCCGCCTTTTCCAGGGTACGCAGACTGATCTGGCCCACCAGTTCTACCGCTTCCGGTTCGGCTTCCTTGGGTTTTGAACTGGTTACTTCCACCGGCTCCAGTTCATCGGGTATAACCCCCTGTCTGTTGAGGGTTTTGATTTTTATAACACGATCAATTGAGAGCGGATATTGTTTGGTACTGTCCGGCAGGGTGTACCACATCAGGTTTTTGAAAATATCCTTTTTAATAAGGAAGGCATTGCCTTTGGCTACCTGCAGGGTATCACAATGCTCCGGGAAATGCTGGAGGGCATCCAGGTAGGTATCCAGCTCATAGTTCAGACAGCATTTAAGCCGTCCGCACTGTCCGCTGAGTTTGGTTTGATTAATCGAAAGATTCTGGTAACGGGCCGCTGCGGTATTGACTGATTTAAAATCAGTGAGCCAGGTACTGCAGCAAAGCTCGCGGCCGCAACTGCCGATTCCGCCGACTTTACCGGCTTCCTGGCGGGCGCCGATCTGACGCATTTCCACTTTTACCCGGAATTCTGAGGCGTATACTTTTATCAGTTCGCGGAAATCCACCCGGCCGTCAGCGATATAGAAGAAAGTGGCTTTCCGGCCATCCGCCTGCATCTCAACCTGGCTGATCTTCATATCCAGTTTAAGTTGCTTGGCAATGGCCCGGCTGCGGATCACGGCCTCCGGTTCACGGGCTTTATTCTGTTTCCAGATTTCAATATCTCTGTCCGTTGCTTTCCGCAACACTTTTTTCATCTCGGGATTGTCTTCCTTTACACCCCGTTTTTTCATCTGGAGGCGTACAATCTCTCCGGTAAGGGAGACTTCCCCGAGATCAAATCCGCTGACACCTTCAACGGCAATCAGGTCTCCTTTCTCAAAAGGCTGGAGATTGGGATTGCGGAAAAAATCTTTGCGGGTGCCCTGGCTGAAGCTGACTTCAATCACGCGGCAGGCACTGTCATAATCCGAAATGGGGAGATTCTGCAGCCAGTCATAGGCATTCATACGGTTGCATCCGCCGGAACTGCATCCGCCGTTGCTTTTACACCCGTTTGGTTTGGTGCCGTTAGCTGTGCTGCAACCTGTACATCCCATAGTTTAACTGTCTGGTTATGAAAACGGACGGGGAAAAACACGAAGACGGGGCCGTACTGAATTACAAACTGTCAGATATAGTTATTTCAAAAAAAGCGGGTTACACTACCCGGCGAACTATATTGAAGAAGAAAATAAATACAATTTGAAATTCAAGGACTTATGTCCATTTCTCCCGGTTCGGTCACCTCTTTCCGATATCAATTCATCAAAAATACAATCTTATCCTGAATAATGTGCTTTAGTTTAAGGGTCAGGGCGTGGAAGAGGATTTTCCCATGGGCATTCCGCTCAATAAAATAACTGGCTTTATCCAATTCTTCACTGATGGCCTGCTGCTGTTCAATCCCGGTGTATTTGTTCAGTTTTACGGCAAACTCCTTTTCTTTATCCCCGATAAGGGCCTGTTCTCCCAGCAGCCTGTAATGGATGGCCTGCTGGATCAGGTGGATAAAATACCGGAGAAACTGTTTCTGTTTTTCCCGGCCCATCCTGCTCATTTCCTCCACCCAGCCTACTTCCGCCTTTGGCCCCCCTTTCATCAGGGCGTTGAGCCATTCCCTAACCTGTACCAGCCAATCTTCATCCGCATGCTGCACCAATTGCAGGGCTTCGCGGTAATTGCCCTCACTTAATCCGGCTACCTGCCGGGCAATAGCGGCATCGGTATGATTTCTTGTTTGCAGCGCTTCGGCTATTTCAGCGGTATCCAGGGCGGGAACTTTAATCAGCTGGCAACGACTGACAATGGTGGGCAAAACCAGCTCTTCATTTTCCGTAACGAGGATAAACAGGGTATTGGCCGGTGGTTCTTCAATTATTTTCAGCAATTTGTTTCCCTCTTTGTCCATCTCCTCCGGCATCCACATCACGAGTACCTTGTATTCACTTTCAAAACTTTTCAGGCTGAGTTTTTTGATGATCTCGTCACATTCCCGCGCGGTAATCTTACCCTGGCTGTTTTCTTTTTCCTTGATCATCTCAATCCAGTCAAAGAGATTGCCGTACGGATTCCGTTTTATAAATTCCCGCCACTCTGTAATAAAATCCGTAGCAATGGGTTTCTCGCCGGGTTTTTTGGTAACGGTGGGATAGGAGTAATGAATATCGGGATGCACCAGTTGCTGTGCCTTCAGGCAGGCCGGACAAACCCCGCAGGCATCAGCCGCCGCAATTTTTTCTGCAGGGATCTCTTCTCCGAAAAGGGAAGGACCGGCTGCTGCCGGCCGGGGATTGGCTTTCTCACATACCACATACTGCGCAAAAGCCAGCGCCAGGGGCAGAGCGCCACAGCCTTCTTTTCCCAGAAATAACAGGGCATGACTGAGCCGGTTATGCTGTACCAGTTCAACCAATTGTTTTTTTACCGCCTGCTGACCGATGATATCCGCGAATGACATGGGCTGCGAAAATAACCCTAATTGGCAATAAAAAAGGACTACCTGCCCGTCGGGCAGGTAGTCCTCCGGGATAAAAAATTTTTAGTTGAGGTATTTCAGGATTTCCTCGCTCATCGGCGCGGTACGGGGGGAGAAGGTGGCTATCAGTTCTCCTTTTTCATTGATCAGGAATTTGCCGAAGTTCCAGGTTACCGGATCGGCCATCCCTTTGGCAGCGGCCTGCGCTTTCAGGTATTTGTAAAGCGCATGGGTGTCCTCTCCTTTTACAGATATTTTTTCCGCCATCGGAAAACTGACCCCGTAGTTCTTTTTACAAAACTCGCCGATCTCTTCATTGCTGCCGGGTTCCTGACCGGCAAAATTATTGGCAGGAAAACCAATGATGACCAGTTTGCCTTTGTATTGCTGGTAGAGTTTTTCCAGCCCTTCATATTGCGGGGTAAGTCCGCATTTGGAGGCGGTGTTTACCACCAGGATCTTTTTGCCTTTAAAATCGGCAAACCGGATATCTTTTCCTTCCAGACCGGGTACGGTAAAATCGTACACAGAACCGGTAGTAAGCAGGGTTGATAGCAGAAAGCTGAGCAATAATGTTTTCATGGTCAGTATGTTTATAGCCTGATAGCAAAATTAACGGGTAGCGGTTTGTTTCCCGGCAAAATTCAGGCCTATTGTTTTTCAAAACAGCCCAAATCGGGCAAACCTGCCGGGCGGGGCCTTCCGTCCAGGTCGGTGCTTACGGAGGTAACGGTGCCCTTGTTCAGTGCCGGAGACCCCTCTTTGAGCCGGAAATTGTAAACGGACTGAATGGTATTGACACTGTCAAAAAGCGGGGGCTGGTTATTAATGACCTGGTTGATGGTCACCCCGGTCGGATTGTTCTGTACTTTCCAGAGACTGTAATCAAACAATACATTAAACGGCGCACTGCCGCTCCGTTCTACCTGCACTTCATCATTCACAAGGCCGTTATCCCCCCAGAAAATACAGTTCCGGAATACTGCATCAAGGGCTGCACTGCCGCTGCCGGCTGCATTGGAAAGGGAGAGTACGGGTTCTTTATGCTCCACAAAGCGGTTGGCATAACTCACCACAGTGCAGTGGGTGAACTGGTACTGTCCCCCTTCAGCCAGGAGAATATTTTTTCCGCAGTTACTGATCAGGCAGTTTCGTGCAGTGATGCTGCTGTTCAGCGCAATGATACCCGCATCCCAGGCATTGTCAATTACAGATTCATATAATAGCAGCTTGGGCTGACTGTTTCCGGAAGGTCCCTGCAAACCGATGGCCTGGTAGGCATTGCGGATAACGGCATATTGCAGGAGATTATCTGTTGCCTCATCCAGAAAATAAATCCCCGGCCAGGATGCAGGATAATTTTTATAAGGCTCATCCAGCCGGTCTCCCTGGAAATACACCCGGTCTGCCGTATCCTTTTCCCCCAATACCCGTAAGCGGCCATTGATCACCAGGGGAGCATCGGCATGCATATATATCCGGCTGCCCTTGTTAATAGTCAGGGTTTTGCCGGCCGGTACCTGCAGCGATCCGAGAATCACATAAGGCAGGTCATTATTCCAGGTTTCATCGGTGCTCAGTATATGATTGCGTAAAAACCGGGCGTTTTGTCCCCAGGCTTCCAGCTGCACTTTTTTCTCATTGCCATTATAACGGATACTTATACTGTCGCGCAGCACAAAGGGCAGGCCTGATGCGGAGGGGTCCACATTTACCTGAACAAATACATACAGGCTGTCATTGGCCCGGATAACAATATCTGAGAAGCCGGATCCGGCCACGCCGTCCACATTCATTTTAAAAACGGAACCGGTACCGCCCGAAAGATCAATTGAACTGATCCGTAATTGCCGGTCGTTTTCATTCTTTATAACCAGCCGCTGGTAAACAGAACCGGCGCTGACAAATACTGTATCATACTTTAAGGTATCGGCGCTGACCGATAGCCGCGCATCCGCGGATCGGATAAAAGGTTCCTTTCCGCAGGATAACAGCAGGAACAGGAAGGGAATAAAGAAACCGGACCATTTCATGTGAACCAAAAATAAAGGTTAAAGCTGAAAATTACCGGGTGGCAATACACAGGGTGGCGAGACTCAGCTGCAGACCGGGAATTTTCAGGAGTTCATTACCGCAGGATTCCAGGGTAGCCCCGGTAGTGACCACATCATCCACCAGCAGCACATGTTTGTTCTCCAGGGAGGACACCTGCTGCAGCAGGAATTTTCCTTCCATATTGATCCAGCGTTCCACCCTTCCTTTCCTGGTTTGTGTTTCGGTATGCTCCGGGCGGATAACGGCATCGCCTAACACAGGTACCTGCATAGCAACGGCCATTCCTTCACATAATACGAGGGCCTGGTTATATCCCCTCATTTTTTCTTTCTGCGGAAAGAGCGGCAGGGGAATAAGACCGTCAACTGGGAAGCGGCCCGATGCCTGCAGTTGTTTACCCATGATCCGGCCCAGCTGGTAACCCAGGTCGCGCCGTCCCTGGTATTTAAACCGGTGCATCAGTTTTTGAATTAAGGATTCGCGGGTAAAATAATACTGGGCGCTCGCACTGTACAACGGAAGCCGTCCCCTGAATAATTTTTCCGCGGGATTATCAGCCAGCGGGGCAAAACCGGTTTCCGGTAATTCATGCAGACAACGAAGGCATAAAGCGGTTTCCGGGGAAGAAAGCTCCTCTCCGCAACCGGCACAGGTATGCGGATAGAGCAGGTGAAGGAAGGCCTCCTTCAGCTCGTGGAAGAATGACATAGTGATAAGGTTTGCGGCTATAAAACTAAGGGAAGTATCAGAATAAATAACGGTACAGCTCTTCCACACGGGCCATACTCACCACTTCAATACCTGCAGCAGGCCGGTTCAGGCTCTTCTGGCTGTAACGGGACACAATGATTTTTTCAAATCCCATTTTTTCTGCTTCCGCGATCCGCTGTTCAATCCGGTTTACGGCCCTGATCTCACCACTGAGTCCGACTTCTCCGGCAAAACAAATGCGCTGCGGAAGCGGTGAGTCTTCATACGAGGAGAGCAGGGCACAAATCACCGCCAGATCAATGGATGGATCTTCGGCTTTGAAGCCCCCGGCGATATTGAGAAATACATCTTTCATGCCAAAATGAAAGCCGCCTCTTTTTTCCAGCACGGCCAGCAGCAGCTGCAGGCGACGGAGATCAAACCCGCTTACCGTACGTTGCGGTGTACCGTAAACAGACTGGGTAACGAGCGCCTGCACTTCAATCAGCAGGGGCCGCATGCCTTCAATGGTGGCGGCAATAGCTATACCACTGAGATTTTCTTCTTTCTGGGTGATGAGAATTTCACTGGGATTCATCACGCCCCGCATACCGCTGTCGGTCATTTCATAAATGCCCAGTTCTGAAGTGCTGCCAAAACGGTTTTTCAAGGTGCGCAAAATCCGGTAGGCATAATGCCGGTCACCTTCAAACTGAAGAACGGTGTCCACCATGTGTTCCAGAATTTTTGGTCCGGCAATACTCCCGTCCTTGGTGATATGCCCGATCAGAAATACCGGGGTATTGGTTTCCTTGGCAAATCGCTGGAATTCGGCCGTACATTCCCGTATCTGTGATACACTGCCCGGGGAAGATTCAATATGCGCCGTTTGCAGCGTTTGTACCGAATCCACAATGACCAGTTGCGGCCGCAGTTTTTTTATCTCCTGGAAAATGGTTTGTGTTGAGGTTTCGGTTAAGAGATAAAAATCCTCATTCTGCAATCCCAGCCGGTCGGCCCGCATTTTCAGCTGCTGTTCACTTTCCTCCCCGCTGATATAAAGTGTTTTCACGCCTTTAAGCCATAGCGCATTCTGCAGAAATAAGGTGGACTTACCAATACCGGGTTCACCGGCAACCAGTACAAGACTTCCCGGAACAATGCCGCCACCCAGTACACGGTTTAGTTCCGCATCGGGTGTGCTGACTCTTTTTTCTTCCTGAGTTTTGATTGCATGCAGGGCAATACTTTTTGTATTTCGTTTTTCCGGGTGATATTCCTTCCAGCTGTTATCCTGTTTGCCGGTATCCTTGTGAATAATCTCTTCCACAAAACTGTTCCACTGTCCGCAGGAAGGACACTGGCCCGCCCATTTCACACTTTCATGTCCGCAATGCTGACAGAAAAAACTTGTTTTTGCTTTGCTCATGCGATAAAATTAATCGTTTTGCCAAAGCAGCCCTTTTTAATAAAAAGAAGAAGAAGTAAAACAAGTAAAGTGGGATAGAAAGCAGTAAAAGAAAAGAAAATGGAGTGCCGGAAACGGACGGATCATGAAAAGTAAAAAGGGCCGGTCTTTCGACCAGCCCTCTTACTTACTAACCCATTAAATTCTGTTGCTAAATTACAATTATGCCCCACATTTCAAAATAAATTTTTCGGCTTGTGTATAAAAAACAGCCCGGTTTTGGGTTGTATAAAACCGTTGAAAATCAATCTTTCTTTGTTTGCAAATATTTGATAATCAAATACTTAAAATTTCAATCGGAATGCCTTAATTTTCTTTATCTGTTAAAAAACTGTAAACAAAGTAGCGGTGGAATGACAAAAAGACGGATTTGGTTGCTGCTGATCCAAATGGCCATAAATTTGTTGTATTGTTCAGTAAATTAAATACCTGAAGAGACATGACAAACGAGATTTTTTTTGTTTCCCTCCTTTTCCTGGGCATCAGTTTCCTGGTCTCAGCGATCCTGAAAAGCAAGTTCACGAAATACAGCAAAACGGGGCTTTCCAGCGGGCTGACCGGTCGCGAAATTGCGGAGAAAATGCTCCGGGAAAATGGAATATATGATGTAAAAGTCATATCTGTTGAAGGGTTTCTTTCCGACCACTACAACCCGGTAAACCGTACGGTGAACCTCAGTCCGGATGTGTATAATGGTACCAGCGTATCGGCTGCTGCGGTAGCGGCCCATGAATGCGGGCACGCGGTACAGCATGCCACCCAATACGGACCGCTGATGTTCCGTAGTAAAATGGTGCCGGCCGTACAACTGAGTTCGATGCTGGTCAACTGGATCCTCCTGGCGGGTATGATAGTGCTGGCCAGTACCCGTAACCCGACGGTATTACTTATTGGTATCATTATTATGGGGGTTACCGTACTGTTTACCCTGATCACCCTGCCCGTAGAATTTGATGCCAGCAAAAGAGCCCTGGCCTGGCTGGAGAGAACCAATATTACCAACAGCACCGAATTTCCCAAAGCCAAAGACGCCCTGAAATGGGCTGCAACCACTTATGTCGTTGCCGCACTGGCCGCTGTTGTCCAGCTGATTCAATACATTATGATTTTTATGAATAGCAGGGATAGAAGCTAAGTGAAAAATTGATTTCGCTCAATTTTGAAAAACCATGCAGCCAAATGCATGGTTTTCTTGTTTTGTTAAGGCAAGGTTAACATATATTTATCCCTTCTAATTTTTTAAAAACCAACACACATGAGTAAATTTAGACTGCTCGTGCTGGGATTTTTTCTTTTTTTAGCCCAGCATGTTATTGCGCAGACCAAACAGGTGACCGGAAGGGTTACTGATGCCAGCGGCGCTCCGCTGTCAAACGTGTCTGTCACTGCAAAGAACTCCCGTACCGGTACCGCCACAGCGGCAGATGGTACTTTCACCCTCACCGTAAATGAAAGCGTTAAAGTCCTGGTGTTTTCGGCCATCGGTTTTGAATCCGTGGAAATGACCATCACCGGAGGCCCCATTGCCGTTTCCCTGAAAGCCGGCGATTCCCAGAGTATGGATGAAGTGATCGTAGTGGGTTATGGTACCAAGATTAAAAAGGATCTGACCGGTAATATTGCCCGTGTTAAAGGTTCTGAAGTGGCCAATACACCCGTTGCCAACTTTAACCAGGCCCTTCAGGGCCGTGCCGCAGGGGTATTTGTGGAATCCCAGAACGGTAAAGTGGGAGAAGGGATTAAAGTGCGTATCCGTGGAGCCGGTTCACTGAGTGCTTCCAATGCGCCCTTGTATGTGGTTGACGGCGTGCCGATCAATGGCGACCCCAACTCCGGTAACTCCCTGGCTGATATCAACTTCAATGATATTGAAACCTTCGATATCCTTAAAGATGCTTCCGCTGCGGCCATCTATGGTTCCCGTGCTGCCAACGGGGTGGTGCTGATCACCACCAAAAAAGGCCGGGCCGGTAAAACCCAGCTGAATGTAAACTTCCAGTATGGTACCAACAAACCCACAGGTTACCGCGGTTTCCTGGATGCCAAAGAATATGTTGACCTTTTGCGTGAAGCGGCTATTAACAGTGATAATATTGAAGGGATTGATCCGCTGGATCCGGCCCAGTATGCCGGTTCCTGGCTGCAGTTTGCTGAAAACAGGCTGACCCGTTATTCCGGTTATTCCAACTGGCGTAACCTTGAAACCAATACCAACTGGGAAAAACTCGCCTTTAACCAGGATGCCACAACCAAACTGGTGGATGTAAGCGCTTCCGGTGGTACCGACAAAACCCGGTTCTTTATCAGCGGGGGTTTCAATGACCAGGAGGGTATTCTCTTCCTGAACAATTTCCAGCGTCTTTCCAGCCGATTCAACCTGGATCATGAAGCCAGCAACCGGGTGAAACTCGGCTTTAATATCAGCGTGGCCCGCACCCTGGCCAATCGTGTAGCGGATGACAATGAGTTTTATACCCCCATGCAGATTGTAGCCCTGGCGCCCATCACACCTGTACGGGATCAGAACGGCAACCTGTATGACCGTCCCACTACCACCTATTACAACCCCCTGATTGAAACAGAGGATTCCCGTTACCAGTCCACCGTATTCCGTAATATCGGCGGCCTCTACTTCAATTATAAATTCAACCGCAACCTGGTATTCAAATCTGAATTCGGGGTGGATATTCAAAGCCAGAGCGACGACCGCTTCTATGGTAACCGCACCATCATTGGTCAGTCTACCAATGGTTATGGGGAAGCCACCTGGTTCCGCCGCTTTAACTACAATACCAACAACTACCTGAACTTCACAAAAGCATTCGGCAATCATGATATTGACGCGACAGCCGGTATGTCTTTCCAGAGTTTCCAGACTGACCTTTCTTTTGTGTCCGGTGAAGATTTCCCCGTGAACGCCCTGAAGAAACTGGCCAGCGCCGGCCGTATCACCGGTGGTTCTACCTCCACATCTGAATCGGCTATCCTTTCTTATTTTGCCCGGGCCAACTACAAGCTGATGAACAAATACCTGTTCTCGCTCAGCGGCCGTATGGATGGTTCTTCCCGCTTTGGTAAAGACAATAAATACGGGTTCTTCCCGGCTGCTTCTGCAGGATGGATTCTCACGGAAGAAAACTTCCTCAGCAATGTAAACTGGCTCAGTTTCCTGAAACTGCGCGGAAGCTTTGGTCTTACCGGAAATGATGCCGGCTTTGGCGACTTCGCTCAGCTGGGTCTCTGGGGTGCCTCCAAATACAATAACGCCTCCGGTCTGATCCCGACACAGCTGGCTAACCCCGCGCTGAAATGGGAGAAATCCGAACAAACCGATATCGGTATTGACTTCGGCTTCTTCAGCAACCGCCTGACGGGTGAAATTGACTACTACGTACGCAATACCCGCGACCTGATTTACAATGTTCCCGTTCCCGGTACATCCGGTTTCACCACCCAAACGGTGAATATCGGTTCCATGCAGAATAAAGGGTTTGAATTTGTCCTGAACTCCGTAAACGTGAACAGCCGTGATTTCAAATGGAATTCCAGCTTTAACATTGCTAAGAACAGAAACAAGGTAACCAAACTTGACGGTGATCAGACCCTGATCCCGGGTAATGACGGCCGTTACCTGAACTCCCTGATCGTTGGCGAAGCCATCGGGGTGTTCTATGGTCCCAAATTTGCCGGCGCGGATCCCGATAACGGAGACGCCCTCTATTACCTTGCCGACGGAAAAACAACCACCAACGATTATAATGATGCAGCCAACTTCGTGGTTGGTGATCCCAACCCCGACTGGATCGGCGGACTGAACAATACCTTTAACTATAAAGGAATTGAACTGTCGGTACTCTTCCAGGGTGTGTTTGGTAACCAGATCATGAACGGGGCCGGTGGCTTTATGTCTGCCAGCTTTGACTGGTTCGATAACCAGACCAAAGACCAGCTGGATCGCTGGCAAAATCCCGGCGATATCACCAATGTGCCCCAGCTCCGTCTCGGGTATGGCAATGGGATCGGCGCTTCCAGCCGTTATGTGGAGAATGGTTCCTATGTAAGGCTGAAGAACCTGACCCTGGCCTATAACCTCGACAGCAAACTGCTGAGCAAACTGAAGATCCGTTCTGCCCGTGTATACCTGACCGGGGTGAACCTGGCCACCTTTACCAAGTACAAAGGATGGGATCCGGAAGTGAATACCGACTACCGTGCCGGTAACCGCAACCAGGGTTCTGACTTCTACGCGGCTCCGCAAATCAAGTCCCTGACATTTGGTATTAACCTCGGCTTCTAATCAACAAAATGAAATCAAGTATGAAAAAATATATTCCGATTTGTATCGCGCTGGGAGTGCTTTTCTCTTCCTGCGACAAAAAACTGGACCTGCTGCCGCAGCAAAGTGTGGCAGAGGAAGTGGCGCTGAGCTCTGACGCCAATGTTAAAAAAGTATTGAACGGAGCTTATGACGCGCTCAGTGACGGGGATCTTTACGGAGGAAATATCTTCCTCTTCTCCGAACTGCTGGGTGCCAACGGGGAACTTCGCTGGGAAGGTACTTTCAATCAGCCCCGCGAAATCTGGATGAAGGCCATGCTGACCACCAACAGCTATGTAAGGGATACCTGGCTGGGGGCGTATAATACAATTAATATCGCCAATAATATCCTGTCTGCCACTTCCGTGGTCAATACGGCTGATCAGAACCGGGTGAAAGGCGAGGCGCTCTTTATCCGCGCGTCCATGTATTTTGAACTGGTAAAACTGTATGCCAAACCGTACAGCGCCGGTTCCGTTACCAGCAATCCCGGTGTTCCCCTGATCCTTACCCCCACCCGGGGTATTGACGCGAACTCATTCGTTGCGCGTAATACAGTGGAGCAGGTATACGCCCAGATTCTCACCGATCTGAATGAAGCCGAATCCCTGCTGCCGAACAGCAATGGTGTATTCGCCAGCAAGCCCGCCGCAGCGGCTATGCTTTCCCGCGTATATCTCCAGATGGAAAAATATCCGGAAGCAAGGGATGCCGCTAACCGCGCGATCACCGTGGCCACCGCCAACGGCAAAAGCCTCGCGACCAGTTATGCCCAGGCTTTTAATAATAGCTCCAATTCCTCCGAGTACCTGTTTGCGATCCAGGTAAATGCCCAGGACGGAGCCAACAATATGCACCTGTTCTGGTCCGTTCCGGAATACGGCGGCCGCGACGGGGATGTTTCCATTGAAGACAGCCACCTGAACCAGTACAGCGCCGGTGATGACCGCCTGGCCCTGTTTTATGTGGATGGTTCCAGCATTACCCGCAGTGGCAAATGGCAGCAGCAGTATAAAATCCTGCCGGTTATCCGCCTGGCAGAAATGTACCTGACCCGGGCCGAAGGCAATGTAAGAGCCGGCACCAGCATCGGCGCCAGCCCCCTGAGTGATGTGAACCTGATCCGTTCCCGCGCCGGTCTCGGTCCCCTGGGACTGGTAAACCTGCCTCAGGTACTGGCAGAACGCAAACTGGAACTGGCGCATGAAGGTCATGCCATTCATGATATCAAACGCCTGAAGCAAAGCTCCGATGGTTTTGCCTATAACGACAATAAACTGGTATTCCCCATTCCCCAGCGGGATGTGGATGCTTCCGGTGGTGTGATCGTTCAGAACGCCGGTTATTAATATTTCTCTTAAGCGATACTGTAAAAAAATAACCCCGGATTCCGGGGTTATTTTTTTATGTATTCACAAGCTTATTACATTTTGATCTCTTCGTCATTCCGGTCAAAGAATTTGTATTCCGTGAGATGGTAGCTGGTATCTTCTGCCAGTCTTGTTTTCTGGCCGAATTTGCGTTTCCATTTTGCCATCCGGGTGCTCCAGGGCCAGCCCTTGCTGAGGTAGGCATACATAATGGGATTCACCACCAGTTTGAGGTTGCTGTTCTTATGGGTGATCAGGTAACTCAGGTTCTTTTCTATTTCATCTTCCAGCAGCAGGGTGGATGAAATCTTGCCGGTGCCGTTACAGCTCGGGCAGACTTCCTGTGTGTTGATGTTTACTTCCGGCTTCATCCGCTGACGGGTGATCTGCATCAGCCCGAATTTGGAAATGGGAAGTACCGCGTGCTTGGCCCGGTCGGGGGCCATAAACTCTTCCATCTTCTCCACCAGCCTGCGTTTGTTCTCCGGCAGTTTCATATCAATGAAATCCACCACGATAATACCTCCCAGGTCGCGCAGCCGGAGCTGGCGGGCAATTTCTTCGGCAGCCTCCAGGTTGGTCTCCAGCGCATTCTGTTCCTGGTTATTGCTCACACTTTTATACCCGCTGTTGACATCAATCACATGCAGGGCTTCCGTATGCTCAATGATCAGGTAGGCGCCGCTGTTCAGGTTAACGGTCTTGCCAAAAGAAGATTTTACCTGCTTGGTGATACCAAATGAATCAAAGATCGGAGAGCCGTTCTGGTAATAGGAAACGATATCGGCTTTATCCGGGGCGATCCGCTGGATATAACTCTTGGTATCGGCAAAAAGTGTTTTATCGTTTACAACGATGCGGTTAAAATCGGCATTGAGCAGATCCCGCAGAATACTGGTGGTCTTGGTTTGTTCACTCAGAATCTTGGCAGGCGCCACGGCTCCTTTCAGGTTCTGCTGAATGGTCTTCCACATATCTGTGAGTGTGGAGAGATCCTCATGCAGTTCTGCTGTGTTTTTACCTTCAGCCGCTGTCCGCACAATCACCCCGAAGTTTTTCGGTTTGATGGCTTCTACGATTTTCTGCAGTCTTTTCCTTTCTTCTGAAGAATGGATCTTACGGGAAACGGCCACGATATCATTAAAGGGAGTCAGAACGACAAAACGACCGGGCAGGGAAATCTCACAGCTCAGCCGCGGACCTTTGGCGGCAATGGGCTCTTTCAGGATTTGCACCAGTATATTCGGCTTACCGCCCAGCACCTCATTGATCTTGCCGGTTTTGACAATTTCCGGTTCGTTGGGGAACTTGCTGAAATCAGGGCCGGTCTCCGATTTGTCGTTCATGCAGAGCGCGGTGAACTTGAGCAGGGAGCGGGCATAGGGACTCAGATCAGTATAATGCAGAAAAGCATCTTTCTCAAATCCCACATCCACAAAGGCAGCATTCAGTCCCGGGATCAGTTTTTTGACTTTTCCGAGATAGAGATCCCCCACGGCAAAACGGGCATCGCTTTTTTCGCTATGCAGTTCCACCAGTTTTTTGTCCTCCAGCAGGGCGATTTCAACACCCTGGGGGGCCGCATTGATGATTAGTTCTTTGTTCATTACAGCTGGATAATATTAACACCGTTATGCTGTAAACACCGGTTGCCAGGCATACGTATGGAATGCGGGGTTGGTTGTATGTGACCTGTAGGATATTTGCGGGTTAATTTAGGGGGGTGCAAACAAATACGGCGAACAACCGGCGGGAACAGAATGCAGTCAGGAGCCGGGAGACTGTAGTCCGGAGTCATTCACTTTGAAGAATGACTCCAGTCTCCTGTCCCCTGACTACCGTATAATTACTTGTTCCTTTTTTTATGACGATTCTTTCTCAATCTCTTTTTACGCTTATGCGTCGCAATTTTATGACGCTTCCTTTTTTTACCACAAGGCATAGTAAAGTGAATTTTTTACGTTTATAATAAGTTTATTTATCCTCTTTCT
>JACSRW010000030.1 GCA_014879565.1 Chitinophagaceae bacterium | reverse complement strand
CAACCACCTTCATTGTCCGAAAGATTCTATCCCTGCCTGTTCGGCAGGCAGGCATTGAACTACGGGACCCTGCTTCGCTAAAGCTACGCAGGGCAAAGCCATGGAGCTTTGTGAAGGGCTGCAAATATAACAAGATTTTACCCGTCTATTTCGTAAGTTCGTTTTTTAATTGGCAAAAGCTAGTTGACTGAATCTGAACTGATACGAGGGCTGAGAGCCGGGGAAGAAACCGCCTTTCGCTACCTGGTAAACACCTACCAGGACCGGGTCTTTAATACCGCCCTCGGTATCGTACAAAACGCCGAAGACGCGGAAGATGTGGCCCAGGAAGTCTTTATCCAGGTCTTCCGCTCTATCCACTCCTTTAAAGCAGAATCCAAACTCTCCACCTGGATCTACCGCATCACCACCACCCGGGCCCTGGACCTGCTCCGGAGCCGGAAAAGCAAAAAAAGATTCGGCTTTATCCAGCGCCTCCTGGGCGAAAACAACGAACCCGTGCAGGAAATTCCTGATTTTAATCATCCCGGAGTACAGCTGGACCGGAAAGAAAAAGCCGCCCGGCTCTTTAAAATGATTGGAAAATTGCCGGAAAATCAAAAAATTGCATTTACCTTACATAAACTGGAAGACCTTAGTTACCAGGAAGTTAGCGAAGTAATGCAAACCTCAGTAGCGGCTGTTGAATCCCTCCTCCACCGGGCCAGGCAAAACCTGCGCAAACTGCTGGAAGAACAGGGAGATTGACAGGACAGGACGAAGGTTTTGTCAGCCAATAACGTCAAATTGTAGTCAGTATGAAACAGGAAAAACAATTCAATGTGGAAGAAATCATGAACAGCCTGGATGGCTGCCAGCGCGCGAGCGCCCCGGATTTCTTTTATACCCGCCTCCGGGCCAGAATGGAAAGGGAAACCGCGCCGGCACGACCTGCTCCCTGGGCCGTTCGCCCCGCTTATGCCCTTGCCGGAATGGCCCTGATCCTGCTGATTAATATACTGGCCGTATTTAACCGGAATACAAACCCGGAAGAAAATGCCCTGAATCTCCAGGAGACAGATACTTTCCAGTCCGTGGCCGCAGAATACCGCCTGAATGAAACCAACAGCGCCATTTCCTTTTATAACCTAAACCAGGATAAATAATGAAGAGTAGCGGAAAACTGATGGCACTGATTGCCGGCCTTCTCCTGCTGTCGAATATTGTGCTGGTTTATTTCCTCGTTTTCGGCAAGGATAAAAAACCCCCGAAAAAAGACAGACAGGATCCCACTACAATTATGATTAAAGAAGTGGGTATGGACGAGAAACAATCCGCTGCCCATAAACAACTGAAAGACGAGCACTTTAAAAATGTGCGCCCCATCTATGATTCCCTGCGTTCCGCCAAAGCAGCCTATTTCGGACTGGTAAAAGATACCACCCTCCCGGAAAGCAAATTGCTCAAAGCCCGCAACCGCATCGCCTACTGGCAAACCTATATTGACAGCATGACCTTTGCCCATTTCCGGAAAATGCGCAGCCTGCTGAATGCGGAACAACAGCCGAAATATGATGAATTCGTGCAAAAACTGATGCAGCGGAAAAGAGACAGCTCCGCCGCGAAAAAATAAACATCAGGAATAAATCCGCTCAATCGCTTCCCGGTACTTTTCAATAATCACTTTACGTTTCAGCGATAACTTGGGCGTCATCTCCCCGGTATCCACACTCCATTCCTGAGGCAGGAGTTCAAATTTTTTCACCTGCTCCACATGATTGAAATATTTATTAAAGCTCTCCACAAGGTCTTTGTACATATCCATCACCTTTTGCTCCCGGATCACTTCTTCATGATTAACCGAATGAATCCCGTTGTGCCGGCACCAGTCGAGCAGGTTGGGGAAAGAAGGTACGATCAGGGCGCTTACAAATTTCCGGTCGGCGCCCACCAGCATCACCTGTTCAATAAAGGGCGATTCCTTCAGCCGGTTCTCAATCGGCAGCGGGGCTACATATTTGCCGCCACTGGTCTTGAACAGTTCTTTTTTCCGGTCGGTGATCTTCAGAAATTTATCTTCACTCATCGTGCCGATATCACCGCTGGCGAACCAGCCATCCGCATCAATCACTTCAGCGGTCAGATCCGGGCGTTTGTAATAGCCCATCATGATATTCGGTCCCTTGCAGAGTATCTCTCCGTCTTCGGCAATCTTTACCTCCACCCCGTCAATCAGCGGGCCCACTGTGCCAAAACGGCGGCCCTGTTCTTCAAACCGGTTTACCGCCACAACGGGGGAGGTTTCAGTAAGCCCATACCCTTCCATGATCGTGATCTTTCCGGCAGAGAAAATACGGATCAGCCTCACCTGGCAGGCAGCGCCGCCAGTTACAATACATTTTACATTTCCGCCAAGCCCCTCGCGCCATTTGCTGAAAATAAGTTTATTGGCCAGTCCCAGTTTGAAATTATACAGGGCTCCCTGGTCTTTGTTGATCTCGTATTTTTCGGCGAGGCTGTGCGCCCAGTAAAAGAGCTTTTTGCGCGATCCGGTCAGTTCGCTTCCTTTTTGCATGATCCGGTCATACACTTTTTCGAGCAGCCGCGGCACCGTGGTAAACATATGGGGCTGCACTTCTTTCAGGTTATCGCCGATGGTATCCAGGCTTTCCGCATAATATATGGAAATGCCCCGGAAGAGATAGAGAAAGGTCACCATGCGCTCGAAAATATGGTTGAGCGGCAGGAAGCTCAGGGACTTCATATTCTCACCGGGCGGAAAGCAGGGCATACAGGCAATCACATTTGACAGGATATTCCGGTGAGAAAGCATTACCCCTTTGGGAGTGCCGGTAGTGCCGGAGGTGTAAATGATGGTCGCGAGGTCTTCATACCCGATTTTGTCCGCCAGAGGTTTGATGGCCGCGATATTTTCAGGCGTGGAGAGACTCAGCACTTCCTTCCAGTGCCTGGCATTGGGTACATGTTCAAATGTAAATATGTCTTTCAGACAATGAACTTTCTCTTTCAGGCTGTACACTTTTAAAAAGAGCTCTTCGTCGTTGACAAACACATATTTTACCTGGGCGTCATTCAGAACGAATTCCAGTTCGTTTACATTAATAGTTGGATATATCGGAGTGAGAATGGCGCCGATCTGCTGTACGGCGAGGTCCAGCATCACCCATTCCGGCCGGTTGCGGGAAAGAATGGCAATTTTATCCCGCCCTTCTGCGGTCATATCCCCGCAACTGACCCCCAGGCTCAGTAAACCGGCACTGAGCTGGTCTACCTGTTCCTTAATGGCGGCGGTACTGTATTTTTTCCACTGACCGCCTTCTTTTCCGGCCAGCATTACATCCAGGGGTGTTCTTTCCAAATGATAGTCAAGACAGTCAAACAGACGGCGTGGCTCAGTCATGGCAATCGTTTTTGGTTTGTTTGTCAGAGCGTTAATACAAGGGACAATATACTATTTTTTTGAAATGGAGAGTGGAAAGAGGAAAATAGAGAATGGGGAACCGGTATGGTAATTTCCAATATATGTTTCCCACTCACCATTCACCGCTAACTACTCACCACTGACTACTCCCCACTCACCTGATAATACTGTCCGGCCGGCATTTTAAACACGCGTGACTGCTGGAAACGGGTGAAGTTTTTGTATTCTTCGGGATGTGCCTTAGTCCAGGCATCGTAGGCGGCGGGATTTTCGGAGGGACCAAAGAGCCATTGGTTATAGGCATCAAACAGCCCGTTCTGGATCAGTTGCCGGTGCTGGTCGAATAACCGGTGCGGGAATTTGCCCGCGTAATTTTCAAACCAGTCGAGAATAAAGCGGGTGCGGATCATGGTGAGGGTTTCCGTGGTAATGCCCCGGGTAACAAGTTCCGATTGCCGGCTCATGCTCTGCAGGAAAGCCCGGGCAAACTCACTTTTGTTTTTTTCGGCGCCTTTCAGGATATCGGCTTCAGCAAAAAGTTTTTCCTTATAGGCTTTCAGGAGCATTTCTTTCATGGCCGTGCCCCGCTCGCTGATGTTTTCCATATTCACAAATATCTCACCGTAGACCAGGCTCCATACTTTATCCTGAGTATAGAAATAAAAGACCGCCGCGTTATAGTAATTGCCGCCGTAAGCCGGATCCTGCCGGATCCCTTCTTCCCACTGGCGGATAGCGGAAAAGTCTTTGCCGGCCCAGAGCAGTTCACCGTATTCGGAATAAAGCGGACCACTTTTCGGAAATTTTTTGAGGGCTTTGCGATACATCCGGTCACATTCCTTCACTTCTTCCAGCGCCTTATACACGTTACCGGCAATCTGGAAACAGACCACATCGGCATCATCGCGGTCAATCAGGTTTTTGGCTCCTTCCAGGGCTTTGCTGTAATCCCGTTTCAGGTAATAACTCATCACCAGGTCCTTCTGCAGTTCCAGGTTACGGCTGTCTTTCTGCAGGGCACGGGTGAGTACGATAATGGCATTGTCAAAATCCCCGCTGCGCATATAGGCTTTGGCGGTTTCGTGCATTTTTTTGATTTCTTCCTGCTGCGCCGGGGCGGCAAGTGACAAGCTAAGGGCCAGTAAGAGAAGGAGACGTCTGATCATATGATAAAATAAAAAAACAGAGACGACAGGAAGCGCGTCTCTGTTGCAAAATAACAAATATTTGAGGGATAATAGGTCAGATCAGGTGAGTAAGCAGTCCGTCTCTCAGTTTGGGCTCAAACCAGGTGCTTTTGGGGGGCATAACCTCCCCGCTGTCGGCAATGGCAAAAAGCTGCTCAATAGTCACCGGGTACAAACTGAATGCGGCCTTCATCTCCCCGCTGTTCACTCTTTTTTCCAGTTCACCGATACCCCTTATGCCGCCGACAAAATCAATCCGCTTGTCGGTACGCTGATCGCGGATACCCAGTATCTTATCCAGTACATTATTGGACAGTATGGTCACATCCAGTACCCCGATAGGGTCTTCGGTCCAGGTGCCGGCCCTGGAGGTAAGAATATACCATTTGCCTTCCAGGTATAGCCCGAATTCATGCAGACGGGCCGGCTTTACCGGTTCCGGGCTGAGGGTAACATAAAAATCATCCTGCAAAGAACCGAGGAATTTTTCTGCGCTCAGACCGTTGAGATCTTTTACCACGCGGTTATAATCCAGGATGGCGAGTTCGGAAGCAGGAAAAATGGTGGTGAGAAAATAACCGGCTTCTTCACTGTCGGGCAAAGCCTTACTGACTTTGGCAGCCGAAGCGGCACGGTGATGCCCGTCGGCAATATAGGTGAACGGTACCTGTTGGGCAAAGGCTGTCGTTATGGCGTCAACCACTTCTCCCTCGTTTACCACCCATACCGCATGCTGGATACCGTCGGGTGCGGTGAAATTATATACAGGAGCATGTTTGTCTTTCCATGCGCCGATCAGGGTATTGACTTCCTCCACATCGCGGTAAGCCAGGAATACATTCCCGGTCTGTGCCCGGATACTGCGCATATGATCAATCCGGTCTTTTTCTTTTTCCGGGCGGGTGAACTCATGTTTTTTGATCACATCAGCGAAATAATCGGCCACTGCGGAAACACAGACCAGCCCGGTCTGGCAGCGGCCTTTCATGACCAGTTCATAAATATAGTAGCAGGCTTTTTCTTCCCGGAAGAGGATGCCGTTTTTGATAAACTGCTGCAGATTTTCCTTGGCCCGGTCATATACATCCTGGCTGTGGATATCAATACCCGCCGGCAGGTCAATTTCGGATTTGGTAACATGCAGAAAGGAGAAAGGGTTGCCAGCTGCTTCGAGGCGGGCTTCTTCACTGTTCAGCACATCATAGGGACGGGAAGCCACCTGCTGGGAAAGCTGCTGCTGGGGACGGAGGGCACGAAAAGGTTTTATCTGGGCCATTTTATTTATCCTTTTTTTTGGGCGAAATCTTTCATCAGGCCGGTAAGCGCCTGTACACTCGAAAGGGGCAGGGCATTATACAGGGAAACACGGAAACCGCCTACACTGCGGTGTCCTTTTACGCCGATCATGTTTTCCTGTTTGCAACGCTCCAGGAATTCCTGTTCCAGGGCAGGGTTATTCATGACAAAAACAGCGTTCATTTTGCTGCGGCTTTCCCTGGCCACTGGTCCCCGGAATAACGGGAGGCTATCCAGTGTGTCGTAAAAAAGAGCCGCTTTTTCATTGTTCTTTTTTTCCATTGCGGCTACCCCTCCCTGTTGTTTCAGCCAGCGCAGGGTGAGCAATACCACGTAAACGGCAAATACCGGCGGGGTATTGAGCATACTGCCTTCGTTAATATGATTGCGGTAATCCAGCATGGTGGGTATGGTCCGGTTCACTTTACCCAGGATGGTTTTGTCCACCACCACCAGGTTCACTCCGGCAGCGCCCATATTTTTCTGCGCACCGGCATAGATCAGTGCGAAGCGGTTAAAATCAAGCGGCCGGCTCAGGATATCACTGCTCATATCCGCCACCAGGGGTACACCGCAATCGTAGGGGATCTGCTGCCACTGCGTACCGGCAATGGTTTCATTAGTCGTAATATGCAGATAGGCAGCTGTGGGAGATACGTTCAGTTCAGCGGGGATATGATTATACTGGTCTGTCTTGGATGAGCCGGCTATTTCCACATGGCCAAAGAGCCGGGCTTCTTTGATGGCTTTCCCTGCCCAGGTTCCGGTTTCGGTATAGGAAGCAATATCGTCTTCATTAAGCAGGTTCATCGGCACCTGCATAAACTGCGTGCTCGCACCGCCGTGCAGGAATAATACTTCGTGCTGATCGTCCAGTTGCATCAGTTCTTTTACCAGGGCCCTCGCTTCATCCATAACCGGCTGAAAAAGCGAAGTGCGGTGGCCTATTTCCAGAATGGATAAACCGGTATCGTTAAAGTTCAGGATAGCCTGGCTGGCTGCTTCAAACACTTCTTTGGGGAGAATAGAAGGACCGGCGTTAAAATTATGGATCACCTTCGTCACGGGCTCTTACAGGTTTAGAGATGATAAATGCGCTGCAAATGTAGGGAAATTGCCGCCCTTAATGGTCATGTTCCCGCCCCTGAATACGTCCGTTTTTCCAGGCCTGGTTGAGTTGCTCCCATTCTGTTTCCTCTTCCGGCGAAGTAACGGTATTGATCAGGTTACGCAGATCGGGCTGGCCGGCATTTACCCAGGCTGTATACCAGAAAGAAGCTACGGCGAAAACTGACTGACGCATCCGGCGCTCCACCATACCCCGCATACGTTCGTTGTACCGGATACTGTACGCAGCAGAATACTGACGAATGACAGTTCCGTTTCTTTCTTCAAATGCATATTTCTTATCAGGCGGAAATTCATCATTCAGTTTTTTTTCTTCCATCAGCACGGTATCTGCCGCCCTGGCACTTTCCAGCACCCGGTCCCAGGTAAATGAAAGCGGCCTTTCTATATAGATGGCCTGTCCGATAAAAAAATCCCATTGGGTTTCAGCCAGCAATTCCGGTAACCGGCTTTCCCAGAATCCGTGAATACCCCGCTGGTTGGTGAACTGACCATTGTGGTTGCTGGAGGCGTGCAGGGGTACATGTGCATCAGCTATATAGTGACCAAGATCGGCGGAGAGTTTGAGAATCCGGGCCTGGTCTTTGTCCCGGAAAGCCCGGGTCAGTCTTTGCAGCATGGTTTGAATCCACCAGGGAACAATCCCGTTTTTTTGCAGGGTGTCGGCCGTGTATTTTTTTACCGCATCTTCCCAATTCCGGGGCAGCGAATCCCAGGGCGCCTGTCCGTATTTATCCATATCAATGTAATGACGGGGACCTTCTTCGGGAAGAATATAACGGCGTTTGTCCGGGTCCACCGCGTGTTCGGTGAGATAGGGGATATGCGCTTTGTAAAAAATCAGCATATCGGGGGGCAGCAGGAAAACCGCCAGCTGGTTGATTTTACGATGACCATAAAAACCCCAGCTGTAGAGCGGACCGGTTATAGCCAAAAGAAAAAACAGGAAGAAAATTCTTTTCACGGATAATAGGTTCAGGCTGGTAAAATTATCCGCTGCTGATATAAACCGGAGGAGAAAAAAACGGGGAGTATCTGGTTTTTTTCCCGCAGCTATCGGGATTAGTCTTCTTTTTTGGCTTCTTCATCCAGATCCACCACCCCGCCGGTAACCGCATATTTCATGGCTTCACCGGCTGTGATATGATGAATTTTGCGGACTTTGGAGCGGGGTAACACATAGAGTTGCCCGGCGAAATTGTAGGCCTGGGGCACATAGACGGCCACTTTATCGGCGCCCAGTTCAAATTTTTCCATCTCCTCATCGGTCAGAAAACCCACTATCCAGACATCTTCCGCAAAAACATTGGCCAGTACTGCCTTATTGAATTTTCGTTTATCGCCCGCAAAAGCTTCAAAAAAATCCTTGGTAGAGGTATAAATGAACTTGATACCCGGGGTGCGTTCCATCAGGTGGTCAAAAAAGTTCAGGAAACTGCCCATGAGCAGGTTGGAGCTGATCCAGCCAACCAGGATCACAAAAATGATAATCAGGAGAAAGCCAAGCCCCGGAATATTCACATAAGGCCGCAGGATACCATCTACCCGCTCAAAAAGCCAGTACATGGCATAAAGAGTAATGCCGATCGGGGCCAGAATGATCAGCCCCTGGATAAAGTAGCGGAATATTTTTCGAAGGGAACTTTTTTGCTGCGTTTTGGCCACTGCCATGGTCCTAATTTATCACTAAGGTACTTTGTTTTGACCGAGCCGACCGGTCAAAAAAATCGGTGAACGGTCGAAAAAACAGGATGGAAACTTTCGTTACGAAAATAGTTTCCGTAGTTTTGCCCTTCAAATCACAAAAATGGAACCCAAAGAAAGAATTGCCGCCAAAGCTGAGGAGCTGTTCATGCAGTACGGGATCCGTTCGGTTTCGATGGACGATATTGCCCAGCAGCTGGGGATGAGCAAAAAGACCCTTTACCAGTATTATGCCGACAAGGATGAACTGGTTAACTCAATGATTGACAGGCATATAACCGAAATGCAGTCCGATTGTGCCCTTTGCCGGGTACATGCGGTGAATGCTATTCACGAAATATTTATCACCATGGAAAGACTGATGAAAGACCTGGTGAATATTAACCCCATGGTGCTCTACGACCTGGAAAAATTCCACTATAGCGCTTTTCAGCGTTTCCGGGAGCACAAGGATAAATTCCTTTTCCAGGTGGTGAAAGACAATATTGAATGGGGCATCCGCGAAGAACTCTACCGGGAGGATATTCAGATTGATGTGATGGCCAAATACCGTATCGAATCCATTATGGTTCCTTTTAATGTGAGCGCTTTTCCACCGGGTAAATACAACCTGGCCGAGGTCTCGCAACTGATCCTGGAAAATTTTACCTACGGACTGGCCACCATAAAAGGACACCAGCTGATCCAGCAATATAAAGAACAAAGAAATAAAACAGCTCTTGTATGAACAGTATGAAAGAACAAATCCGGACGGCAGGATGCAGCCTTATCCTTGCCCTGTTGTCCCTGCCGGTTATGGCGCAGGCCCCGGCAGATCCGGCGAAACCGGCCCGTCACAGTTTTTCTGTGCAGCAGGCGGTTGACTATGCGCTGAAAAATAATGAAACCGTGAAGAATGCCCTCCTGGATGTACAATACCAGGAACAGGTAAACCGGGAAGTGACCTCCCGGGCCTATCCCGGTATCAATGCCAGCCTGGGTACCACCTATAATCCCAATATTGCCACCCAGGTGATTCCCAATTTTATCTCACCGGCCACTTACCAGGTGCTGATTGATGAGGGAGTGAAGGACGGCAACGGCAACCCGGTACAGATGCCCCCTGATTTCGGATTTATCGCCGCCCAGTTCGGTACCAAATACAATGCCTCTGCCGGTATCGCCCTTTCCCAGATTCTCTTCGACGGCCAGGTATTTGTGGGACTGCAGGCGCGCGATGCTACCATGCGTTTTGCCAGGAAAAATGCGGAAGTGACGGAAGAAATGATCAAAACAAATATTCATAAAGTCTATTACCAGCTGGTGGTCGCAAAAACCCAGACAGCATTGCTGGATGCCAATATCGGGCTGATGGAAAAAAACCTGGCCGATACGCGTGTGATGTATGATAACGGCTTTGCGGAAAAACTGGATGTGGACAAACTGAATGTGATCCTGACCAACCTGCAAACCGAAAAGACAAAAGTGCTGAACCAGGTGTCCAATGGTTACTATGGTCTCAAAACGCTGATGGGCATGCCGGTGATGGACGAACTGGTACTCACTGATACCCTCAGTGATGAACAGATTAAGGAAGGCATTCTCGAGGGCAGTCTTTACAGCTATGAAGACCGGAAGGAATACCAGTATGCACAGATTGGGAAAGAGCTCAATCAGTACAATATCAAAAGATATAAGCTCAGTCAGATACCCACGGTAACGCTGAACGGGCAGTATGCAAAAAACGCCCAGCGAAACCAGTGGAATTTCTTTGGCCGGGGTGACTGGTTTACCATTTCCAGTGTGGGACTGAATATTACCATTCCCATCTTCAATGGTTTTTACACCAAAACAAAGATTCAGCAGGCACGCATCACCCTCCGGCAAACAGAAAACCGGATTGAAGCGCTGAAAAAGTCCATTGACGCGGAAGTGGAAACAGCCCGGAATAATTACCGTTCAGCGGTCAGTAATATGGACTACCAGAAAAAAAATATGGAGCTGGCCACGCAGGTCTATCAGCAGACCAAGAAAAAATATGAAGTGGGTACCGGCTCACAAACCGAAATCAATACTGCGCAGGTGGAACTGAAAACCGCGCAGACCAGTTATGTGACCGCCCTCTATGACGCGGTGATTGCCCGGATTGATTACCTGAAAGCGACCGGTAAACTCTGAAATCTTTAACCATTACCAATGACTAATAAATATCAAAATATGAATGCACTATTGAAAACAGCGGCTGTGCTGCTGCTGACCATCAGCCTGGCTGCCTGCGGCGGCTCTGCCAAAGAGGAAAAAGGCAAACTGGGTGATCTCCGGGTAAAACTGGAACAACTGAAAAAGGATAAAAATAAACTGGAGTCGGAAATCCGCAGTATAGAAGAACAGATCAGTAAAAATGATCCCGATGCGGCTGAGCAGGTGAAGAGACTGGTGGCGGTTGACACCCTGGCTCCCGTAGATTTTGCCCACTATATTGATCTGCAGGGAAAAATTTCAGCCAGTGGGGTAGGTTATGTGGCGCCGAAAGGGCAGGGTGGCTATATCCGGGCGATCTATGTAAGTGTGGGTCAGCGGGTGAGTACTGGTCAGCAGGTGCTGAAACTGGATGACGTCATACAGAAACAGCAACTGGCCGCGGCCCAGCAGGGACTGAGCCAGGTGAAAACCCGGGTGGCCCAGTTGCAAACCGTATATGAACGATACCAGAATCTCTGGAAACAGAATATCGGTGCGGAGATCAATGTAATCAATGCCAAAGCGGACCTGGATGCCGCAACGGCCCAGCTCCGTTCTGCTGAAGCACAGGTGGGACAAGCCGCCGAAGCCCTGGATATGACCAATGTCAGGGCCGGTATGAGCGGAGTAGTGGAAGAAGTGAATGTACGCGTGGGTGAATTTTTTACCGGGGCTACCCAACAGGGCGGGCAAATCGTGATTGTAAACAATTCTTCCCTTAAAGCGGAAGTGCCTGTTCCGGATAACTATGTGGCGAAAGTGAAGAAGGGAGATAAAGTGCTGATCAGTGTGCCCGAAACCGGCAAACCGGCTTTCCCTTCTGTGATCAGTGTGGTGGGAGCTTCCATAGATCCCAAAACCCGTTCATTCCTGACAGAGGCGAAGCTGCCGGCTGATGCGTTGCTTAAACCCAACCAGACTGCGGTTATGAAGATCCTCGATTACCAGGCGAAAAACGCCATCGCCATTCCGGTGAATACAGTCCAGAGTGATGAAAAGGGAAAATATGTATATGTGGCGGAAAAATCGGGTGACAAACTGGTGGCCCGGAAGAAAGCCGTACAGGTGGGTGAAGTGTATGAAACCCTGATAGAAATCCGCGGCGGACTCAGCGGCGGGGATGTGCTGATCACGGAAGGTTACCAGTCTGTTTACGACGGACAGCTGATCTCAACCGGTAATAAATAATCAGCTCCACCGAAAAAAACTGAATTATGAAAATAACAGAAGGTATTATAAAAAAATTCAAGGAATTTAAACCGACCAGCTGGGCGATTGATAACCGGGTGGCTGTTTATATTCTCGCGCTTATTATTTCGGCCATCGGATTTAACCAGTTTGTCACTTTGCCGAAGGAGCAGTTTCCCGATATCGTGGTGCCCACCATTTCTGTGACTACGATTTACGCGGGTAATTCCGCCCGGGATATTGAAAACCTGGTTACCCAGCCGATTGAAAAGGAACTGAAGGGGATCAGCGGCGCGAAAGTGAACAAGATCCAGAGTATCTCGCAGGCGGATTACAGCCTCATTGTAGTGGAGTTTGACACGGATGTAAAGACGGAAGTGGCCAAACAGAAAGTGAAAGACGCGATTGACCGGGCAGTCTCAGACCTGCCGACCGATCTTACCTCCGAACCCAATGTGCAGGAATTCGCGTTCAGTGATATGCCCATCATGTTTGTCAATATCAGCGGCGAATTTGACGGTATTCAGCTGAAACGGTATGCGGATAAAATGCAGGACCGCTTTGAATCACTCAGCGAAGTGAACCGGGCGGAAATTGTTGGCGCGCCGGAACGGGAAATCCAGGTGAATGTGGACCCTTACAAACTGACAGCAGCCCGGGTAAGCCTGACCGATGTGGAGAATGCCATCAGCCGGGAAAACCACGATATCACCGGTGGTCTTATTCAAACGGGCGAAATGAAGCGTACCCTGAAAGTAAAAGGGCAGTTTACCAGCGTAAACGATCTCTATGATGTAATAGTCCGGAGCAGCGCCCAGGGGGCTTCCGTTTATCTGCGGGATGTGGCGGAACTGAAAGACACCATTAAGGAAAAGGAGAGTTATGCCCGCCTTGATGGCAACAACGTAGTTACCCTGAATATCATCAAACGCTCCGGAGAAAACCTGATTGACTGTGCCGATAAGGTAAAAGCGGAAGTCGAAGCCATGCAGAAATCCGGCGAACTGCCGAAAAACCTGCGGGTGGAATTCACTGGCGATACCAGTAAACAAACCAAGACTTCATTCAATGAACTGATCAATACCATCATTATCGGGTTTATCCTGGTACTGGTGATCCTGATGTTCTTTATGGGGGTGACCAATGCGTTTTTTGTGGCGCTCAGTGTTCCGCTCAGTGTGTTTGTCGCCTTTCTCTTTATTCCGGTTGTCAGCAGTATTTCCGGTATCAATATCACCCTGAACTTTATCGTACTGTTTGCCCTTCTTTTCGGGCTGGGTATCATTGTGGATGATGCGATCGTGGTGATTGAAAACACCCACCGGATTTTCCAGAACGGAAAGATCCCGATTGTCCGGAGCGCGAAGGAAGCGGCCGGCGAGGTCTTTATTCCGGTACTGGCCGGTACCGCCACCACACTGGCGCCCTTCTTCCCCCTGTTGCTATGGAAGGGACTGATCGGAAAATTCATGATTTACCTGCCGATTGTGCTGATCCTGACACTGGCGGCATCGCTGGTGGTGGCTTTCTTTTTTAACCCGGTATTTGCCGTGAGTTTTATGAAGCCCGAAGGAAAGGAATTTGAAGAGCCCAAAAAAGCGGTCTTCCGCAAAAAATGGTTCTGGACCTTTTTGATCGGTGGCCTGCTGCTGCATATTGGCAGCTTCCATGGAACTGCGAATTTCTTCTGGCTGATGGCGATCCTGATGGTCTTCAACTCCTATGTGCTGAATGATGTAATCCACCGTTTCCAGAACAGTTTTCTGCCCCGCCTGATGGAGCGGTATGAACAACTGCTTCGCTGGGTGCTGCAGGGCTTACGGCCGGTCCGGGCCTTTTACTCCCTCTTCGGACTCTTTATTCTCGCCGTGATCCTGCTGGGTATCAGTATTGCCACCGGTCGGACAAAATCCACCTTCTTCCCGAGCGGCGATCCCAATTTTGTCTATGTATATCTGAAGATGCCTGTGGGAACCGACGCAAGGGTAACCGACAGCGTCCTGCATATACTCGAACACCGGGTGGAAAAAGTGCTGGAAAAGGAAAAACCCGGACAGCCCGGCAGTATCGTGGAGAGTATCATTGCCAACGTAGCGGTCAATGCCAACAACCCCAATGATAATAACCGGAGTGTACAGTCCAATCTCGGCCGTATCCAGGTTTCATTTGTGGAATTTGAGAAAAGACATGGAAAGGCTACCGGCCCCTATATGGATGAAATCCGTAAAGTGGTGCAGGGTATACCCGGTACCAGCGTGGATGTGCGCCAGGAAGATAACGGGCCACCCACCGATCCCCCGGTGAATATTGAAGTCTCCGGCGACTATCTGGAGAATGTAACCAAAGTGGCTACCGACCTGTACCGCTACCTGGATACCAACCGGGTGGAGGGCATTGAGAATCTGCAGCCCGACGTTGACCTGTTCAACCCGGAGATAACGGTGACGGTTGACCGTAAAAAAGCCATGATGGAAGGTGTCAGTACGGCACAGATCGGTATGGAACTGCGCACCGCTGTATTCGGTAAAGAAGTGAGCAAGATAAAAGACGGGGAAGATGAATATAAAATCCAGCTCCGTTACCGGGAAGATATGCGTCACCGCATAACCGACCTGATGAATATGCGGATCACTTTTATGGATATGAATACCATGCAGGTGAAATCCCTGCCGCTGAGTTCGGTAGCCAGTATTGACTACACGCAGACAGCTGGCGGAGTGAAAAGAAAGGATGTGAAGCGTACCGTTCAGCTCCAGAGTAATGTGCTGGATCCTACCATGGTGACTCCCATCAACCTGGCTTTACAGCAGAAAGTGAAAGAGTTTAAAGAGAAGAATACCATTCCGGCGGATGTAAGTATCAAACTCGGCGGCCAGAGCGAACAGGAGGCGGAAACCACTTCCTTCCTGGGCAAGGCCCTGATCATCGCGCTGGTGCTGATCTTCTTTATCCTGGTACTCCAGTTCAACAGTATGAGCAAACCCTTTATCGTGCTCACAGAAATCTTTTTCTCCATAATCGGGGTGCTGCTGGGTTATGCCTTTACGGGAATGACCATTGCCACGATCATGATGGGTGTGGGAATCATCGGCCTGGCGGGTATTGTGATTAAAAACGGAATCCTGCTGATTGAATTCACCGACGAACTGCGTTCAAGGGGTATGCGTACCCGTGAAGCAGCCATTCAGGCCGGTAAGATCCGTATCATTCCGGTATTGCTGACTGCGGTGGCCACCATCCTGGGTCTGTTCCCGCTGGCTGTGGGTATGAATATTGACTTTGCGGGTCTTTTCCAGCACCTGGCACCGAATATTTTCTTCGGGGGCGACAGTGTGGTGTTCTGGGGCCCGCTGGCATGGACCATCATATTCGGACTGATTTTCTCCTTCTTCCTGACCCTGATCATGGTGCCCAGTATGTACCTGATCGCGGAGCGGCTGAAGCGTCCGATGGAGAAATTTTATGGTACAAAATATGTTGCGCTGCTTGGTTTTGCCGGACCTTTCTTCTTCATCTTTGTGGGCATCATGTTTGCCGTACGAAGACTGCAGGGGAAAAAAGTATGGCTGGGTAAAATGAAACCGGCGCCGAAGAAATAAACAAAGAAAAACCGGTAACTGACCTGGGGGTTGTTTCAGTCATGAAACAACCCCCTTTTTTTACCTGGCTATACCATCTGTAACAATACAGTCTCCGTCGCAGTTCAAGGTGTGAATAGCCTTAAGCCGGGGTGTTTGTTCCGGGAGAAGTGCCCAGGCCGTTTCCTCTTCGTAATCTGTTTCCGTTAAACGGGTAATACGTTTCATTGTCAGTCCGTACCCGTATTGCCGGGAAGCATTGTTCTGGGCCGGACGGTAAAGCTGGCCTTCAAAGCGGATGATTGCCCCGGCAGGACGGCAGCCCGCAATATCGGTTACCACCGGATTTTGGGGATGGGGAATCCAGTCACCTTCTAAAAGATCATCCGAATAATAAAGTAACAACTGATCATTTGTTGAAGTGAGCTCCTGGCCGGCAGCTGTTCCGAACAGCCACCATTTGCCGTTTTCAAACAAAAGAGTGGGGTCAATAAGAACAAGACCGGTTAATAATTTTTTTACAGGTTCCCAGGAGCCGGGGAATGCAGCGGCTTTGAATAATTCCACACAGCGCTCAGCACTGGTATCAGGTAACATATAAAAATCCCTTTTGTGCCGGAATACAAACGGGTATGCGAGATGATGCGGTTTTTCCAGTACAATCGCCCGGTCTGTACGGTTTCCGTTTTCGTCAATCCGGATCAGGCTGATATGCCCTTTGTTTTTGCGGTAATCAAATTCTTCAAAGAAAATATAGGCAACGGCTCCTTCCTTTATCACGAAGGGGTCGGCCCAGAAGAAACCCGGCGGTGCTTTGAGCGTTGTAAACGAACGGATGTCGGGAGCCTGCCCGCTGTAAATATCTTTTTTATAGAAAAGCCTGAATGATGCGGAAGGGAACCAGTTTTTTACGCGATAAGCCGCATACCTGAAAAGATTCCGAAAGAATAAAAAAGCCATCTGCCCGTTGCCCGGTTTTTTTTGTTTAGCGGTTTGCCGGGCTGCTGCGGATTGTTGTTCATATTTTTCTTTAAAGGCGGCAAGTCCGTTTTGCCTGAGTTCTTTCAGCCGCCAGCACAAATAACCGGCAGCCTTACTGGCCTGAAGGATATGGCTGTTGCGTACAGAAAAAGGAACAATGGATGTATAGCCATCATAAACCAGTAAAGGACTGGAGCTGCCCGGAAACTGTACGGAAAGTGTATTGTGCAATACTTCGCTGTTATTCATTACCGGCCAGAAAGCGGGATCTTTTTCGCCTGCGATACCGCCAGGCAGCGTTTGCCAGATACCCATTGCAGGTATATGCGGAGGGGTAAAAGACGGGTGCACAAGAGACGAAAGTATAATCAGGTCTGTATCCTTATCCCCTTGATTCCTTTCGCCGGATTCCGGAAAAAAACGGCTTACCGGTATAAGCTGCAGACTATCCGGCAGTTTATTGAACCAGCTTTTTTCCAGTCTTCCAAAGCAGCGGTACAGGAACGGGCTTTTTTCTGCCTCCGGTCCGGGTGCCGTGAAAAAGCGAAAACGATCTGCCAGTCCCTCCTGCTGAAGTTGCCGGAGCATATCAATCTCCCAGCTGGGGATTAAACCATCCGGGCCGGTATAAACAGATATGTTAAACGCTTGGATCATGATGCCGGAGTCTACCAGGTGTCAAAATCGGCCCCGGTCAGCAGCAGGGGTACCGGTTGTTTGGGGTGCGGAAGATAAAAACAAAGCAGATCACTGCCTGCTTTTTTCGTGCCTGCCAGCGTTACCGGAAGGGGAACGCTTTTATTCAGATGGAATACAATGGTATTAAAGCCTGACAGGAAGGCCAGGCGTTTTAACCGGCGCAGTACAGCCGGGCTCAGCGCGCTGTAATCACTTACCTCGCCCACCCAGAAAACATCTGTCAGCCGTATCCAGCAAATCACGTTGTCTGTCTGAATAAAAAATGTCTCAGGAGAACTTTTATAATCCAGATAATGCCTGTCCCGGTAAACCCTGAAATAACCGGGCGCAAGCGGACTGGTAAATTCTTCCGGCCTGTTAACCCTCAGCGGTTGCAGAACCCGGCGGGCCAGCCATAACTGCAGTTTGCGGAAAGGCGGATAGCGGGCTGCCAGCCGGGAGAGCGGAAAGGTTTTAAAACGAAGCTTGAGATCGTAGCGTACCACTTCATCCGTTTGTTTCCAGTCCAGGTGTTTCAGAAATCCCGGCAGCGAGTTTTCATTGGGAAATCCGTATACATATCTGATGCCGGCTGCTTCGCAGGCAGCGTAGGTCATTTTTGCGAGACGGATAAACAACCCTTTTTTGCGGTGTGCGGGGTGTGTCATGGTATCGCCTGACTGCGCCACAATCATGACTTCCTCTCCCCGGGTGATCTGATGGGGGAATACGCCATAATAGGCAGCTGCAGCCCCGCTTTCCTGGTGAATAGCAATAAAACCTATATGGGGAGCGCCAAGGGCTGAAGTGTCATAACGTTTGCCGAGCGATTCAATTGACAGCCGGGAGCCGAACGTTTCCGCGTACAGGGTTATGAGCGCCGGATAGTGCTCCGGTTCCACCCGGCAGAAAAAATATTCCTCTTTTTCAGCAGCGGCCATATTTCAAACTTACTTCATTTAGCGCAGTACAGGCAGACCGGAAAAAAAAGCCCCCGGCAAACAACAGTTCGCCGGGGGCCGGGGGCAAAGGAAAGATCAGAATCCTTTTTTCTCTACCGGTTTCCCTTCAGTATCCAGTTCAACGATTTCATAACCCAGTTTTGACACACCCTCATAAATTTTTGCTTTATCTCCCACCAGCAGAATATTCATTTTGGAGGGATTGAGGATTTTTCTGGCGGTTTCGTCCACCTGTTTTTTGCTGAGGCCGGCGAGGATTTTGTTCTGCTGACTTGTATAATCAGCCGGCAGGTTATAATCCAGGATACGGCGGATAAAACCGGCTTTCTGGAAACCGGTTTCATAAAGCAGGGCATCCCTTTGGCCCAGTGAATTTTTCATAAAGGCCAGTTCTTCCTCTTTAATGCCGTTTTCAGCATACCCGCGAATTTCTTTCATTACCTCCACGAGGGCGCTGTCGGTTGCATCGGCCCGGATACCCGAACTGAATATAAATTCACCGCTGTATTCATCCCCACTGAGGGTACTCCTGGCTCCATAGGTCCAGCCTTTGTCTTCCCGGAGGTTAATATTCAGCCGCGAATTGAAATCTCCGCCCAGGGTATAGTTCATAAGCCGGGCCTTATTGAATTCTCCGGTAGCATCGTATTTCAGTCCTGTAGCATAACCTACCCTGAACTGCGATTGCGCGGCTTTGGGTATGTCTACAATGAATACTTTGGTTTTGGCAATATCCAACCCTGTCGCTTTCACTGCAGGCAACTCCACTTTTTTATCCGGTAACTGGCTGAGGAAACCCAGTTTGGAAAGAACCTCCTGTTGTTTGATATCACCGACCACCACGACTTTCGTTCCGCGGGAAGTCATGTAATTGTTGTAGTAGTCTTCAACATCCTTCAGGGTGAGATTGCCGATGGTATGTTCGGTGCCATCTTCACTGATACCAAGAATATTCCCGGCTCCATAGGTGAGTTTGGCAAAAACCAGGTCGGCCACGGCGGCGGGATCCGCTTTGGACTGTTTGAAGCTCTGCAGTCTTTGTTTCTGGATACGGGTGAAAGCGGCAGCGGTGAACTGCGGCCTGAACATCCGCTCCTGCAGGAGCTCCAGCGTTTTGTCAATATTTTTCTTCAGTGACTGCACACTGAAGGTAATGCCGTCAAAACTGCTGCTGACCGAGATGCTGCTGCCGAGTTTCTGTAATTCCAGCGACATCTGTTCAGCCGTATATTTTTTGGTGTCTTCGTTCATCATACTGCTGAACATACCGGCCAGGCCGGCTTTAGCGGTGTCTTTTGCCTGCAGCAGATGACCTCCGGGGATAGTGATGGTAAGGGTGACAGTGGGTATTTCAGTTGATTCGGACCCAATAGCCCGGATACCGCCCGCCAGATCTTTTTTCCAGAATGCCGGCACCTTCACCGCCGGATTGGGGCCGTTGCCCGGAATTTTACTGCGGTCAAAATTATCTTTGGGTTTATTGTATTTCAATCCGGCATATCCATAGTCCGGAGCCTGGTACGAGGTGGAATCAATTTTATAATTATCCGCTGCTGCGATCAGCGCCTCCTGGCCTTTCGGCAGCACACTCAGCCGAACCGAATACTTATCCTTGATATAGGTATTATATACCCGCAATACATCTTCCTTGGTGACAGCCTGGTACATGCGGATCAGCTCCCCGATTTTATTGGGGTTGCCGGTAAAAGTCTGGAAAGCGGCTAACTGGGATACTTTGCCGGATACACTCTGCAATCCGTTAATCAGCTGTGATTCTATACCCCCCTTGAAATTGGCGATATCATCATCGGTAACCCCGCGCGCTTCAAAAGAATCCAGCGCATTCCGGAAAATACTGTCCATCATAGCCAGACTTTTACCGGGGGAGGGGATGAAACGAAAACTCATTTCACCCGCCAGCTCAGACAACATACTGAAGGCGCTGGCCTGTACAGCCAGTTGTTTTTTGGTCATTTGCTGGTAAAGTACTGAGTTTTTACCCTGGCCGAGTACCTGGGCCAGGCAGGCCAGCGCGCCCATATCTTTATGATAATTCGGTACGGTGGGATAAGATACAGAGAACATCGGCAGGCGGGCATAGTTATCCGTGTAGGAGACATAACAGTCTGCGCTCATTTGCACCGGCGGTACCACAACCGGTTTCACTTCAGGTCCCCGGGGTATACTGCCAAAATATTTTTCCGCGAGTTTAACCACTTCTGCGGGCTTCACATCTCCCCCGACGGTGAGGGTGGCATTATTCGGTCCGTACCAGCGGAGGAAAAAGTTTTTAAGGTCATTTACATCCACACGGTTCAGGTCTTCCACATACCCGATCGTGAGCCAGGAATAAGGATGTCCGTAAGGATACAGGTTACGGGAAGAAATTTCACCAGCCAGTCCGTAGGGACGGTTATCGTAATTCTGACCTCTTTCATTTTTTACGGTGGAACGCTGGATCTCAAATTTTTTCTGTGTCACGGCATCAAGCAGGAAACCCATCCGGTCTGCTTCCAGCCACAGCATTTTTTCCAGCTGGTTGCTGGGAACGGTCTCATAATAGTTGGTACGGTCGCGGTTGGTACTGCCGTTCAGTGTACCGCCTGCATCGGAAACAATTTTAAAATGCTGTTCGTCGGCCACATTGTCGCTGCCCTGGAACATCATGTGTTCAAAAAAGTGCGCGAAACCGGATTTCCCGATTTCTTCCCGGGCAGAGCCAACATGATAGGTTACATCCACATGCACAACCGGGTCGCTGTGGTCTTCATGAATAACCACAGTAAGTCCGTTGGGTAAAACATATTTTTCATACGGAATCACCAGTTCCGTCCCTTTACGGGTGATTTTTTCAACCAGCTTTGTCTGTGCGGATACCAGGAATGATCCGATCAGAAAAAGAGGTAATAACACAGCTATTTTTTTCATGATATACATTTTGGTAACAGGTAAAATTGTCCGGCAAGTTAAGCCATAAAACGGCTTTCCTTCTGCCATTTATCCCATTCACCGGTAATTTTCCGCCATCCGGCGATTTCAGCAGACAGGCATTGACGGCGCAGCTTAATTTTGTATCAAAATTTTTAGTTATGGCAACACCCCGTGTGAATCACGAAATTGATTACAGGATATATGGTGAAGAAATGCAATTTGTGGAAATTGAACTGGACCCCCAGGAAACGGCTATCGCTGAAAGCGGTTCTATGCTGATGATGGAAGACGGAATCCAGATGCAGACCATATTCGGAGACGGCTCCACGCAGCAAAGTGGCGGATTTTTTGGAAAACTGATGAGTGCAGGGAAAAGGATCCTGACGGGAGAAAGTCTGTTTATGACAGCTTTCTCCAATAATGCTTCCGGGAAAAAGAAAGTCAGTTTTGCCGCTCCCTATACCGGTAAAATCATTCCCCTCGATCTGCAGGAACTGGGCGGAACCATCATTGCGCAGAAGGATGCCTTTCTGTGTGCCGCCAAAGGGGTTAGCGTGGGGATTCACCTCCAGCGCCGCCTTGGTACCGGTTTATTTGGCGGGGAAGGTTTTATTATGCAAAAACTGGAAGGCGACGGGCAGGCCTTTCTGCATGCCGGCGGATATATCCTGGAAAGGGAACTGCAACCCGGGGAGGTGCTGAAGATTGATACCGGCTGTGTGGTAGCCTATACGCCTTCGGTTGATTTTGATATTGAATTTGTACGGGGTATCAAGAATTTTATGTTTGGGGGTGAAGGCCTCTTCTTTGCCCGTCTGCAGGGTCCCGGCAAAGTATGGATCCAGTCGCTGCCTATCAGCCGTCTGGCTGGCCGGATACTCCAGTATGCCACAACCAACCGCAAGGAGGAAGGCAGTTTACTGGGAGGACTGGGGAATATTTTTGACGGAAGAGAATAAAGAGACGGGAGTCGGGAGTTGGGAGTTGGGAGTCTCTGTCTCACAATTCCCGGCTTTTTCTTATACCCGGATAGCGGGTGATTAATTCGAGCTGGTAAGCCGGGTTTTGTTTCAGCTGACGGATAATATACCGCAGTTCTTCCAGGTACGTTTCTTTCTGATATGCCTGGTCGTGTGCGAGAAGTACCAAATGACCGGGCGTACGGGTTTTACCCGATTCAAGCAGGTTATAAATCCGGCGAAGAAGCAGGCCGGTATCGGCATCGGGACGAAGGGTTCTATGATGAAAGGTCCATTCAATATCCCATCCCATCAGATCATAACCGGCAGCGTACAGACTGTCGGCCGCCATACTGCTTTCAAAAATATCCGTGTGACGGATACTGTCAATCCGCCAGATATTCCGGCCGGGTGTGCGGGCAATTCTATTTGACAGGCCCAGCAACTGCTGCGCCTGGTTAAAATCCTCAACAACGGCAGCCGGGTTTTCATAATAACTGTTGTACCGGTTCCGGGCATGACTGTAACTGTGATTGCAGCGATCAATCAGGCTGTCTGCCCGGAGTATTTCCCAGGTTTCTTTTTGCTGGCGGGTATCCGTACTGTGTACAGCCACCACAAAAAAACTGGCTGGCACCTGTTCTTCCCGGATAATCTGCAGCACATTCCGGGTTCCCTTATTCGGACCGTCATCAAAAGTGAGATAGATTTTTTTCTTTGAAGAACCATCCGGCAGTATTGAACCATCTCTTTTTTTCTCAGTGGTTTTCACTGTATCGGGGCTGGGACTTACCGTTGGCGATGCTGTTTTCTCCTGGCAGGCAAACAGACCGGTAAGGGCAAAAATGAACAGAATCCGTAAGGCCGGGCGGCTTACAGGTTTGGCAGGGTCGCCGTCATCAGCAGCGGGAGCAGGGTGCATAAAGGAGTGTGGTGTTTTTAAATCCGCCATGAAAGTAATTGCTGACCTGCAGCTTTGCAAAAAGCCAAAGGTTAAAGATTGATTAAAACCGAATGCAGTAATACGCTGAGGGTTTTACATTTTTTTCAGCAATACCTTCTTCTGCGAAAAGTTATAAGCGGCGTCCAGCATTTCCATCAATCCCGGCCAGTCTGCCTTACTGACCGTCCCTTGTTTATAGTGTTTTTTTACCAGCAGGGTCAGCACATTTCCTTCCATGGATGCCTGTACGGCAAAAGTGCCGGCCGGATTATCAACACTGGTATTCAGATGCTGAATCCCCACCACTTTATAGCCATCAGGAACCGTGAATCTGATAATGTTCCGCAGGGTGCGGGGATAACCCATATAGGCATCCAGTTCCCGCAGACGCTCATCCTGCGGAATCCATAGCTGGTCGCCCATCAGACCGGGCACGGCTACCAGCAGGTTTTCACCGGCAATTTTAACCATATCACCCAGTTCAAACTTACTGGTATAGTTCAGCTCCTGCTTGCGCCAGTTACGCCCGTCAGCATTGAGGGTAAATTCGCTGAAGGCGGTGATATTCTCAAAATCATCTTCCAGATCTTTCTTCATAAACTCCAGTTTCCTGGTTTTATCTTCTTTTTTCCGTTCCCGCAGTTTTTCCTCATAACTCTCAAGTACAGCGCCTTTCATTCCGGCCCGCACATCATCTTCCCCGCCGTAACTACGGTGATCATCATCCAGCGCGGTGGTATGAACAAGTCCCTGATAATTATAATTTTTCTTACTCAGCCCGGTTACCGCCCGCTGAAGTACCACCTGCATATTGCGGTTGGCCGTATCAATGGTTGCGGTTACGGTATTGGTGGTGATATTATCCTCTGCTTTGCAGCCCGGAAGTGTAATGGGGGTGGCCGTGGGGGTTTTTCCCAGGCTGATGATATAGGCCGGGGTGTTCAGGAACTCTTCCCGCAGGTCATAGGGATTGGAGAACAGGGTCGCGTTAAAAATGAACTTATCCTTAACCCTTACCATCCATTCCGGCTCGGTCCGGAAGATGATATCTCCGGGTTTTGTCAGGGTGGAAGGAGCCGTAACCACCAGATCATAAGGTATTTTACGCAGGTCAAGGCATTGAGTCAGACAGGAGGCAAAAAGTTCACTGGAAAATCCGTTGGCCCGGTAAAATGACATATGCCGGAGAATATAATAGGTCTTCTGTATAAAATCCTCCTCCCGCAGATCAGCATAGCCAATCTGTTTGAGATAGGCACGGGCTATATCGTAATAAGCCGAGCCATCCAGCCGGTTATACAGGTTATTCATTTTTTTGGCCAGCTCTTCGGGGCTGATGGATTGCTTCAGCTCTCCCCGGTCGCCGATAAAAAGATCAGCGCGGTTTTCACTCCGGGAAAAAACAATCTGGAATTTCAGCATCGGAAATTCAATCAGCCTGTTTACCCAGCGGGTATCGCTCATTTTTTCCCGGTTCCTGTCTTCCCAGCTGTACTCGGCATTTGGATTACCCGTTTCCTTAAAAGCCGGGGCGCCCATCGTGGACTTGGAGTTTACAAAAGAGTTATTATCTGTATCAATTTCAAATTTCTGGCTGAGTACCGGGTACTCCCGGGTGCACACAAAATAGATCGGATCAAACTCGATATAACTCATTTTTTTGACGGTGTTGTCGTCATAAAAAATGGTTCCGTAATCAATGATATCGCCGGGAGCCAGGTCGGGTACCGCCACTTTGTAATAAAGCACACGGCTTTTACTTTTATCAATATACGTATTGGCCTTGCCTATATAGGGGGTGAAGGCGGAGGGAACCTCATCCTTGTCTTCTACAAATACGGCATTGCGCAGGGTTACTTCCTTTACCGAACCATTGGGTTTGATGACCCGGATGCCGGCCCCGTCATTCACCGAACCGATCCGGAAAAAAACCGAAGAATAGCTGTTCACTGCATCCCGGTCATTGAGGCGGATTCGTCTCCGGGTAATTTCGTAAACAGCCAGTTTATTGGCATCCTTGTCAAAGGAAAACCGGGTTTTTTGGGCGATGATCACAGCGCTCTCTTCTTTCCATTTTCCCGGGATATCGGATACGGAAAAATCAGGGTCTGCATCCTCCCAGACGGCTTTCATATGCTGGCTGATCGCTTCCAGTTTGGCCGGGCTGAAAGTGTCTTCTTCCTGGGCCATCAGGCCGGAAGTGAGAGAAAGGGAGAAGAGTAGTATCAGGAACTGCTTCATACAATCGGGTGGGGTCAGGGTTTTTTTACAAGAATAAGGTTGCTGTTAAAATCCTTCAGTTTGCGGGTAAAAGCTTTCCAGTTTTCAAAATCTGTTTTCCGGATGCGACCGGTAGTAAAGGCAAGTGTTTTGGTAAAAATCACTTTGTTGTCCTTTTGGGTATAGGCGCCCTGTACTTCATAATCGGCTGCTTTTTCGCTGAGCGGGGCAGGCAGGGATATTACTTTGTATCCGGCAGGCAGGGTAAGCTCCGTTTCATCCACAGCGACATAACTGGATGGCAGGGCATAGTCCTGTCCGCGGTCTTTGTCTGGTTGCAGGCCCCGCAGGTTTTCCGGGTAGAAGTCAATGCCGAGATAAATTTCCTTGTCTTCCGTTATGACATAATTAGTGAGATCTATATCCCCCTCAATCACTACCGGTATTTCGCGGTTGTCAAGATCCGAGGTTTTTACATTACTCACCAGCAGGTTCCGGTTGCCAAACTCCAGGTAGCGCTGTATCATTTTTTTCCTGTCATCTCCCGGCAGCTCATGATAATATTGGTGAAAACCGGTCCGCTGCTCTCCTGTAAGGGTGGCTTTCACATGGCCTTTCAGCACGTTGTTCTCCAGCCGGAAACTGGTTTGCGTGAGAATTTTGTTTTTCTCCTTTTCCTGGACAGGCACTTTTTTCACTTCATATTTATCGCCTTTTCCGATCAGTACTTCTTTTCCCTGGATACGCCAGGCGTATTCGCCGAACGGAATGTATTTTTCGGTCCCGTCCAGGAAATACTCTTTCCCGCCAATCAGTACCGTGCTGATGCAGTGGTTGTCCACAGCCAGGGAAGGCAGGGTATAATCATAGGGAATATGGCGGGTGCCGATCCAGGTCATATAGGCCTGAAAACCCGCGAGCCGGAGCATTTCTGTAAGCAGGTTGGCCATACCCTTGCAGTCGCCGTATTTAGACTGGTACACATCCTGGGCCGTGGCGGGGATAAAACCGGCCAGCCCGTCCTCAAAGGCGATATAACGGATATTATCCTGCACCCAGTAAAAGATGGATTTCACCTTTTCCGTTTCCGTGGTTTTGCCTTTAATCAGTTCCGTCACTTTAGCCTTTAATACTTCAGGCTGATTGACACATTTTTTATAGAGATAATTATACCAGTTATACAAGTCGCCGGCATCGCTGAATCCCTTTTCTTTTTTGCCTTCATACATGAAGGACTTTACCACAAAAACAATATGGGGATACTGGTAAGCCATACCCATGGCACGGCTTTCGTTTTTCACGGCCGGTATTTGCTGGAGACGGTAGGTGATGACGGTTTCCCCCTTTTCCTGGGTTTTCTGCCGGGATATTTTATGCCCTTCAAAATTGAATTCCCGTATATCCAGTTCCAGCCATTCGGGAATACGGATCCGGATTATTTTTTCTTTGGCGGGGTACCAGCTGTGGAAATAGTCGGAGGTAAGGTATTTGGAATCCAGGTATTTTTTTTCCGTTTCCACCCGCGATACATCCCCGTAACCGGAAAAGCCGATATTGAAATACTTTACCCGGCTGTCATCCGAGAAAATTTCACTGGAACTGGCCGACTGGTCAATGGCAAAACCGACATTATAGTTTTTCTTGACGCCAAACATCCCCTTTCGTTTCTCCAGTTGCCGGAAAGAGGTGATTTTGGAAAAAGAGTTATAAAAGTCGAAGTACTGGATACCGGCTCTTTCCCGCAGGGCAAGAAAGTTGATTCCGGTCTGACGTGTGGCGGTCACCAGGGGCAGGCGGTCTTCCGAGCGGCCCCGGTCAAAAGTATATTCTTCTTCCACCAGGGTGGCGGCCACCCGGTCGTCAGGAAATACTTTTTTGAGCCGGTTGGCTTCAAAAAGGTCGTCATCGTTCTGGGCCTGTAAAAAACCTGGCAGGATCATAACCGGCAGCAGGATAAGGAATAAAAATCGGGGCATAGGGGAAAATTCAGCGGACAATATAAAAATTGTAACTGATATTTCCCCTAACCAGAATTATCCCTTATGATCAAAATCAGTGTCCTTACCTTGGCGAAACTGTGCTAAATTCGCAGAATAACTTACAAGCAATGGCCAGAAAACAGGAAGTATTACATGATGTGGTTATCAAATTTGCCGGAGACAGCGGAGACGGTATGCAGCTGACCGGCAGCCAGTTTACCAATAACACGGCATTATTAGGGATTGATCTCGCGACTTTTCCGGATTTCCCGGCTGAAATCCGGGCGCCGCAGGGTACTGTTCCCGGCGTGAGCGGATTCCAACTCCGGTTCTCTTCAGACCGGGTGTTTACCCCCGGAGATGCCTGTGATGTGCTGGTAGCCATGAATGCCGCCGCCCTGAAAGTGAATCTGAAAGCCCTCAAAAAAGGGGGAAAAATCATTGTCAATACCGATGGATTTGACGCGAAAAACCTGCGTCTGGCCAATTACCCGGATGGAGTTAATCCCCTGGAAGACGGCAGCCTGGGCAATTACGAAGTGATCAAAATGGATGTCACCAAGATGACCCGTGAAGCCCTGAAAGACGTGACGCTTGGCATGAAGGAAAAAGACCGGGCAAAGAATATGTTTGTGCTGGGCTTCCTTTACTGGATGTATAACCGGGATATGGAGAACACCATTGCCTTTCTGAGAGATAAATTCGGCAAGAAACCCGAAATCCTGGAAAGCAATATCAAAGTATTGCAGGCCGGGTACAATTACGGAGATACTACTGAAACCTTCACCACCACCTATACCGTGGAAAAAGCCCGGATGGAAACCGGTGAATACCGCTCCATTATGGGGAACCAGGCCGTTGCGCTGGGGCTGATCGCCGCTTCGGAAAAAAGCGGACTGCCTCTTTTCCTGGGCACCTATCCCATCACACCGGCATCAGATATTCTGCACGACCTGAGCAAATACAAACAATTTGGGGTGCGTACTTACCAGGCCGAGGATGAGATTGCGGGGATTGCCTCTGCAATCGGTGCCAGCTACGGCGGCGCCCTGGGCGTGACCACTTCCAGCGGTCCTGGTATCGCCCTGAAAGGGGAAGCCATGGGACTGGCCATGATGCTGGAAATACCCCTGGTCATTGTGAATATACAGCGGGGCGGCCCTTCAACCGGTCTCCCTACCAAAACCGAACAGAGTGACCTGCTGCAGGCTTACTACGGACGGAACGGCGAGTGCCCCATGCCGGTTATTTCTGCTTCCACACCCGCCGATTGTTTTGAAACCGTTTATGAGGCGGTAAGGATTGCCGTACGGCATATGACACCGGTTGTATTTCTGAGTGATGGCTATATCGCCAACGGGGCAGAACCCTGGAAATTCCCTGCTGCCGCCGACCTGAAACCGATTGAGGTGACATTCAAAAAAGAACTGGCGGAAGGAGAAGAAAAGTATAAACCCTATGCCCGGGATGAAAAACTGGCCCGGCCCTGGGCGGTACCCGGCACCGCAGGACTGGAACACCGGATCGGGGGTCTGGAAAAACAGCATATCACCGGCAATGTGAATTATGAGCCCGAGAATCACCAGCTCATGGTAAAACTGCGCCAGGAGAAAGTAGATAAGATTGCAGATTACCTGCCTGATCAGCAACTGGACAGTGGTCCCGAAAAGGGCAAGATCCTGGTACTCGGATGGGGCTCCACTTACGGAGCGATTAAATCAGCCGTGGCCGAACTGCAGGCACAGGGTTATCCGGTAAGTCATGCACATCTTCGTTATATCCGCCCCTTCCCCAAAAACCTGGGCGCGATGCTGAAGAATTTCGAACAGGTACTGATACCGGAAATCAACAATGGCCAGCTTATAAAAATTATCCGGGACGAGTTTCTGATAGATGCCAAAGGTTACAATAAGATCATGGGAGTGCCTATCACTAAAACAGAACTGGTGATGAAACTCGAAGAAATGCTCGGCCGTTCCAACTGATAAAAACAAGGAATAATAAAAAAGGAAACTGCGTAAACAGTTTCCTTTTTTTATTATTACCCCTTCAAACTTCAAACTACTAACTCCTATCTGCTAACTACTAACTTCACCCTTCGACACGCTCAGGGTGACATTCCGATACTCCTGTCTCTCGTCTCCTGTCTCCCGTCTCCTGTCTCCCGTCTCCCGTCTCCCGTCTCCTGTCTCTCGTCTCCCGTCTCCCGTCTCCCCTCATCCCGGCGTATAAATCTCCGTGGCCCGGGGTATCGCCACTGCCACTGCAAAAGCAATCATAGAAAGAATGATGCCGTACATAAAGACATTATAGGCAATCCGCAGCCAGCGGTATTTTTTAGCCAGTACCACCCCCAGGAAATAATTATCCTTGACGAGGCTGCTGTGGAGATATTTTTTATCGGCCAGCATTTCCTGCATAGCCCAGTCATAGTCGGGCAGACTCATCTTATAAAAATTGCCGAAAAACAGCAGGTTGGTTTTTTTGTTTTTGATATCCTCCGCAGTGAAGGTGCCGCTGGTCACATTAGGCCGGGTGGCCAGGATGGAAAATACAATAGCGGCCACACATACGGTCACCAGCAGGAATACCGGCGCCTGCAGGTAACTGTTATTTTCCAGTTTGGTAGACAGGGTGGAAATCACGATGGTCAGGATAATCGAATTAACCGAAATCAGGATATTCGCTTTGGAGTCGGCCATCTGGCTCAGGTTTGACTGGTTCTGTGCCATGATCCGGAATACGGTGGAAGCCCCCCGGTCTGTCTGATTTTTTTTATTTTTTTTCTCCCCGGCCGGATGACTATCCTGGTCGGAATTGCCGGTTTCTTTTTTATTGTCTTTTTGTTCCGCCGCTTTTGCTTCCAGTTCTGCCAGGTTCTTTTCCTTTAAAGGCTGTAAGACGGATTGGCCGTATGCCGTGAAATAATGATGAGCGCCCAGGAAAGCAATATTGTTCTGCCGCCAGTCTTTTTTTGACCATTCTTCGCCGTTTAAAAGGGCCATTTCCTCGCGCAGCAGTCTGCTTTTTTCCCGGAAGCGGGGAGAACCCAGGTGGGCCAGGTCGGCATCACAAAGAATTTCACCGATACGGTCTGTCGGATGCTGGGGCATACGGGTGGCAAGGATACAAGCTGTTACTTTTTGCACAAAGGATGCTTCAGCAGGATGCTGCGCAAAAAAATCGCGGACATGCTGCAGGCTGATCTCTTCATGATCACGCGCCACTCCCCCGCTGTAACCGGTATCGTGAAACCAGGCAGCGATGAAGAGGGCAGTCCGCTCTTCGGCACTGAGCGCTTCCTGTTCCGTGATCAGTTCGCAGGCGGCCACCACATCTTCCGTGTGTCCCAGTGTATGAAACCGAACCTGTTCACTGAGCCGGGAGGACAGAATCTGACTGGCAAAATTTTTGGCTTCCTGCAGGAGCGCTGATCCATTTTCCATGCTGATAAACGGCTTAGTTTTGATAAATTTAATCAAAATTAGAGGAATGCCTCTTTCCCTTACCATATGGCGGATGACAGGCCCGGTTTTATTATGGGTGCTTGCCGCCTCCTGCCGGAATGAAACCATCAGGAAAATTAAATCCCCTCCGCATTATAATTTCGGCCAGGTATTCTCTCATAAGCTGGATCCGGCTCTCCGGGAAATATCCGGTATAGCCTGGGATAACCGGCTGGATGAGTTTATTGCGCATAATGATGAAGCGGGAAAACTCTTCTACCTGGATAAGGAAACAAAACTCATTAAATCTGAAATCAGTTTTGGCCCTAAAGGGGATTATGAAGAGGTGGTTGTTGTCAGCAGTGTGCCCTATGTGCTGAGGAGTGACGGACAGGTAACCCGGGTGCGTAAAGACAGTACCGGTAAAATAATTCCGGAAATTCTGGGGAAGGTACCAATTGCCGGAACCAATGATTTTGAAGCCATGTACTATGATCCGGTAAGAAAAGCACTGATCCTGCTGTGTAAAAACTGTGCATCAGACCAGAAACAAACCATCAGCGCTTTTGCCCTGTACCCAGATTCGGCCGGCTTTTCACCGGAACCTGTTTATCGCCTGGATATCGGAAAGATAAAAAAAGCCTCTCCTTTTCAAAGCAGCCGGCTGGAGCCCTCCGCAGCGGCCGTTCACCCGGTACTCAAAAAATTATTTATACTTTCCTCGGGCAGCCGTCAGTTGCTGATTGCCGGTCTCAACGGGGAACCGGAGGGTGTATATGAGCTGGGACGCACCCTCTTTCCGCAACCCGAGGGGATTACATTTAAGTCCAATGGGGATATGTATATCTCCAATGAAGCCCGGAAGGGAAGTGCTACCTTACTGCGGTTTGTTTACCGGCCCTGATCGTATTATTCCGCCATTTTAACTACCGTTATTACTTTCTGTAAAGAACGGTTCTGCAAACGAAGGAAATAAACACCTGCTGATAATCCGTCATTATAAATATCAAGATTAAATGTTCCGGCCGCATAGTCCTGGTTTGTCAGCACTTTTACCACCCGCCCCAGGCCGTCAATCTGCTGTACCAGGGTATGACCGCCATTGGTGGAAAACTGAACGGTGGCATTGATGCCATAGGGATTGGGCCAGCATTTCAGGATCAGTCTGGCCGCGTTTTCATTGCTGTCTTCGGGATCATCTTCCACCCCACAGGGGCCGGTAATCAGGGGCAATGACTGGTAATTTTCCAGCAGGATAGTTTGCAGGGCCGGCTGCTGTACACAGAACCACTGTTCAAGTACAGAGGCATAGACACTTCTGAAATCATACTGGAAGGGGATATTATTCACGACCTGGATATCAGCCGGAATTTCAGGGCTGGTACCCAGGATGCCCTTTTTGGCATTTTTACCGAACATAAGCAGGGGAGCCGCAGCGCCGTGATCCGTTCCCAGGCTGGCATTGGATTTAATCCTCCGGCCAAACTCGGAAAAAGTCATGCCCATCACCCTTTCTTCCAGTCCCATCATTTCCAGGTCGCTCTGGAAAGCCGCGACCGCACCGGAAAGGTCTTTCAGTAAACGGGCATGCATACCGGTGCTGGTGTCGCTTGCATTGACCTGTTTTTTATGGGTGTCAAAACCTCCCATACTTACGGTGTAAACTCTTGTCTTCAGTCCGCCGCGGATCAGCCTGGCCACAATTTTTAACTGGTCGGCCAGCCCGCTTTCCGGGTAGGTGGCCAGGGTGGCTGCACGCTGGTAAGCAGCACGGATGATATCTGAATAGATTTTTGTTTTCTCGGAAACCACGCGGAGGAAACGAAGCTCTTTATTGGCGGGTTCAGAAGCCATCGGGTAATCTGAAAAGGGATTAGTGAAACTGTAAATATTTTCAGGATTACTGATAGAGAGGCCCATGGAATAGATATCACCCTGTACGGTCAGGGTGGGAAATTCGCTGATCTGAATGGCCAGCGGATCCGGCATGGAGGCTGAAGGAAATGCATCCGGGTAACCGGGGTATTCTGTTTCCAGATAGCGGCCCATCCAGCCGGTTTTCACCCGTTCACGCCGGTTGCTTCGGGTATCACCGCTGTTCCAGATATCTGTGGCCCGGAAATGGGAAAAATTCGGCTGGGCATAACCCACCGATTGAACAATATTCAGCTTCCCTTCATTAAACATGCGTTGCATAGCGGTCATCGCCGGATGCAGACCAGACTTATCTGTACCATCCAGCCGCAGCACCTGGCTTTGCGGAATGGCAACATTACTACGGGCATTGTAATAATTACCATAGATATCCAGGGGAATCACCATATTCAGTCCGTCATTGCCGCCGGATAATTGCACCAGTACAAATACATGGTCGGTGTCGGTAAATGTCTGGCTGAGTAAACGAGCCAGGGGACTCTCTGCGCCCCGCGCTGTGAAGTGAAAGCCATTCAGCAGCCCGGGCATGGTTACAGCCAGGGGTACGGTATTACGGAGAAAATTTCTTCTGTTCATGGGATTGGTTTTTGAATGATCAGCACAGGTGGAATTCAGGCAGGTTCATCAGGAACCGGAATAAATCCCGGAGCGCATTGTCAATATAACTGTTGTTCTGGCTGTTCCAGGCATTGATCCAGATGCTGTTTTCAGCTGTATTATTTGTCAGGAAGCGGGTTTTTACATAGTTCCTGGATGTGTCAGACAGCGGATAACGAAGCAGCCGTTCACATATATCGCTGACCAGCTGGTCCGGATCAGCCGGATTACTTGTCTGTAATACATAGGCCCGCAGATCCAGCACCCCCTCATCCACCAGGGCATTGGTATAATCAGCCCTCCTGGGCAGGGAGTTGCTGTTCACCCACAATTCGTAAAACATCGGTTCCTGGTAATAGGAAGGCCATCCCGATACATCCGGCGGCTGAAAAAGCTGCTGCTGCATCCGGGCGGCCTGCTGGTAGATATTCCCGAAAAAGGGATACCCGTTGACATAGTCTGTATACGGGGGGATGGGCACACTGAATTCCCGGAGGGTGCCGGCGATAAAATCAAAAGGTGTTTTAATATAACAGGCCTGGCTGCTGAGTGCGAAAAAATGTTCACTTTTCAGCAGCAGCGCCAGGGCCGGCCGGATATCAAAATTGTCCTGCATCAGCCTGTCTGCCATTGGCAGAATCACTTCTGTCTCCGTGGCTTCACTGATCTCATAATAGACAAACCATTTATACAGCTTCCGGCAGATAAAACGGGCCGCTTCTGTCGTGGAAAAAATCATATCAATCAGGGCGTCCAGTTCCTGGTAGAGATCGGTACTCCCGCTGATGGTACTGTTATTATAAAAGGAGGAAAAAGTTTTATTGCCTGTATCGTGTGCGTCGGTATCTGCATAAACACCCAATGGATTGTCACTGATCCGCCAGCCGGTGAGCACCCGGGCAGCCGCAATAACATCGTCTTCCGTGTAAAGAGAATCATTGCCCTTGCCAACCGTAAACAATTCCTGCAGTTCGCGGGCATAGTTTTCATCCGGTGCCTGTTTGCTGTTCAGATACCCGTTCAGGTGAAGCAGCATCGCCGGATCAATCGTTACTTCCCGCACCAGGGTTTTAAAATTCCCGAGGGCATTATCACGGAGCAGCCGGTGATGGCGGTATAACATGGCAGCATCACTCACTTCAGATTCCTGAATGGAAAAATGGTGATGCCAGAACAGAACCATCTTTTCCTGAATACTCCGTTGCCGGTTCAGGATCAGACCTGCCCACCATTTTTTCAGACTTTGCACTCTTCTGCCATTGATCTGGCTCCGGATCACCGGGTCACTGGCTGTATTCGGATCATTTACCCAGGTTTGTCCGATGGCCACTCCCAGATCGTCATACAGCACTCCTTCATCTTCCAGCAATCCATAATCCCTGACCGGTGGAGCAGCTGTATGAGTGTTATTTATCAGTTCATCTACTGCGGCAGCCGGGTTCAGTGACAGAAAATAGGCTGTTTCCGGCTGGCTGGCGCCAAAAAGGCAACGACGCAATAAATGACTGACTTCGCTTTCGGTCCAGGGGCCATTATAAGGGGCCAGTCCGGCGAGCAATTGTTGTTGCTTCCCTCTGCCTGCTTGCCGGCGGCCTGCTGATTTCAGAAAAGTTCTCCGGTCCATAGAATGGTTTTGGTTATAGATTTTATCGTATTAATACAAATGTTCCTTTTTGCCGGTGGGTTCTTTGCAGCATATCGGTGTATTCAACCTGGTAGATATATACACCCGGGGGTTGCAACTCTCCGCGTATCCGGCCATTCCATCTTTGTTCAGGAGCCGAACTGCGGAAGATGAGTTCTCCGTTGCGGTTATATACCTGCAGCCGGAAAAAACCCGGCACTTTGCCCAGGGGGCCGAAATAATCATTCAACCCGTCTCCGTTGGGTGTAAAACCGGAGGGAATAGCAATCACAGCATCTGTCAGTACCACTACGGTAAATGTGCCACTGACCCTGCATCCCAGGGGGGACAGATTGGTGGCGGTATATACTGTGGTTTCCCGCGGACTGGCCACGGGGTCTGTACAATCAGTGCAGCTCAGGGTGGGGTGACTGTTCCATATTATTTGTCCGTTTCCGGCGGCTTGAAGGGTGATCTGCTGACCGGCAAACACAGTGTCGGACTGGCGGAGCTTATCAAAAGGTCCGCTGAGTTGAACAGGCCGGTAATTTATAATCACTGAATCATAACCACAGATATCAGTCAGTGTATCGCGCACCGGAACAAATTCTGTCAGCCGGCATACCGCGGAATCTTTTTCAGCTGTGTCCGGCTCTTTCATTTTTAGAATGGCAAAATCCGCATCCCCCCGGCCATTACTGAAATCGCCGTCATCTGAATCAGCATCTCCGGCCAGGTAGTATTCCTTTTTCCGGGTATCCAGTACCATGGCCCGCAAATGATCGTTACCGCTGCCACCAAAATGTCTTTTCCAGAGAAGGGTGCCCGACGGGCTGAGTTTTAGTAACCAGAAATCACCTTCCCCTCTTGCCGCGTCACAATCTCCGTCACGGGAATAGGCCACTCCGCCCACGAGATAGCCACTGTCCCTGTCTGTTACGATGGTCTTTGCGTATTCGGCATCTGAGCCGCCAAATGTTTTCTGCCAGTTCAGTTTTCCCCGTAATGTCACATTGATAATCCAGTAATCCTGTGCCCCTCTGGCCCCCGTTACATCTCCGTCGGTTGACGTGGTGTAGCCGGCAATGCTGAGTGTGCCGTCTGCTCCTTTTGTCATACAGTAACCGACATCATTCTGGGAACCGCCGTAAATTTTGCTCATCATTTTATTGCCCCCGGCATCCACCGCGAGCAGCCAGATATCATAGTTTTTCTGATCCGGGGGAATGTCTCCGTCTGTTGAGTTGGTAAAGCCACTGGCGTAAACGGTACCATTGATAAGTTCCAGGGCAAACAGTTCTTCGTTTTTACTGCCTCCGTAACAACGGCTCCAGAGCAGGTTGCCGGCCGGGTCCACTTTTAGCAGAACGGCATCAGTATAAGTACCCGTGCTGTGATTTCCGTTTATTTGTCCGTCATTGGATGTAGAGGAGGCGGCAATCAGGAAATTACCATCCTCTAACCGAAGCAGCTTATTTCCGATATCCAGCCCGGTCCCGCCATACCTTTTTTGCCATTCCAGGTTGCCCGCAGCGGAAAAACGAAGGAGCCAGATATCCTTGGTTCCGCCATATCCGGCTACCACATTACCGTCGGTTGAATTGGTTTCTCCCAGAACCAGGTATCCTCCGTCCGGGGTGGGCAGTACATCCCGGGCTGATTCATACCCGGTGCCACCCAGCGATCTTTCCCATTCTATACGGCCGCATTTATCCAGTTTTAACAGCCAGAGATCCCAGTAATCGCGTTGAGGATGCGGAAGAATATCCCCGTCCCGGGAGTCTGTATACCCCGCGGTAATGGTACCGCCGTCTGCGGTCATTTTTATAGAAAAGGGAATATCCACATTCCCCCCTCCATAACGGGTAGCCCATTGCCGGGGGGCGGGCTGGCCGGTCAGATAGCCGGGATGGAAAAAGAGAAGCAGCAGGATAGGTTTCAGGAATTTCACAAGATGCCTATTAATTTGGTTTTGGGACAGGCATCTGAAACAAGGACTGTGCTACATTTTTAAATCCGGGGATAAGTTTTTACGGTTTCTCCATGAATTTTTACTCAGCGATTTTCCTGCTGAAAAAAACGACAGGCCTTTTGTAATCCGCAGTTACTGCATTTCGGGTTCCGGGCCAGGCAGGTATACCGCCCGTGAAGGATCAGCCAGTGATGCGCTTTATGCACCAGGGATTCGGGGATATTTTTTATCAGTATTTTTTCTACCGCCAGCGGGGTACTGGCAGTGGCCGGAACGAGGCCAATCCGCTTGCTCACACGGAATACATGTGTATCAACCGCCATATTGGGCTGCCGGTCAATTACGGATGTAATGACATTCGCTGTTTTTCTTCCCACTCCGGGTAGTTGTACCAGTTCTTCCACCGTCATCGGAATAGTGCCTCCGAACTGTTCCTTCACCCGTTGGGCCATTCCGATCAGGTGTTTTGTTTTGTTATTTGGATAAGATATACTCCGGATCAGCGTAAACAACTCATCAAACCCGGCTTTTGAAAGGGACTGTACGTCCGGGTATTTTTCAAAGAGCGCCGGGGTGGTAAGGTTCACTCTTTTATCCGTGCACTGGGCTGAAAGAATGACGGCTACCAGTAACTGATAAGGGTTATCATACAGCAATTCTGTTTCTGCTTCCGGGCTGTGCTCCTGGAACCAGCGGATAATATACTCGTAACGTTCTTTGCGGGTCATGTTGCAAGTTAGGAGAGAGCAGGCAATGGGCAATAGGCAATGGACAATGGATGGAGAATATAAAAAAAGCATCCCTCAGGGATGCTTCAGTAATTTTTTCCGGCGGTTTTTATTCCACTTCCTGGGCAGTTTGTAAACGGGCATAATTGAGCACGTTTAATACTACCTGGGTGCGGGGTGATTCTGTGATTTTGTCAAGCCTTTGCATGGAGGCTTTAAGTACCGCCAGTTTTTCCCGGAGTGTCCAGTCCAGGGAAAGGGCTTTTTCAATAGCTGTGGTCTGTTCTGTGTCCGTTTCCTTGTACAGATACAGCAAAAGATCTTCAGGTGTAAAATTTGTCATGAGCAAACCATTAATTTGTCCAGAAATCAGATGTTGTCCTCTATGGTAGCTGGTAAATCTCGAATGTCCTGTATCTAAACGGGGAGGCAGGGGGCTTATTGTGTGGAAATCCTTAATTCTTTGCTTTATCGGACTTTTCCGGTACCAGAAACAGGTCTTCATGGTCCCTTTTCATCAGGTATTTCTCGCGGGCATAGCGTTCCAGGGTGGCGGGATTTGACTTAAGTGCCTCTAATTCTTTACGTTCTGCGGCAATCTGGGTGGAATAGTAGGTTTTGCTTTTTTCCAGTTTCCGCAGTTCCCGCTGGCGGTCAAGCTGGGTAAACAGGTCATTTTTGTCCAGGAACAGGATAACTACACAAAAAAGGGCAAAACTGATCAGGTATTTATTCCGGATCCAGGCTGGTATGCGGTTGATGAGTTTCATTGGTTGGTTAAAAGGGCCTCAAAACAACTGTCTTTAGATGAAGACAATTGTTTTGAGTACTCTTTTACAGCAAATTATTTACCAAATTTAATTTTTCCTTTCGGATAAATGGCACTGCTGCCCAGCAATTCTTCAATTCTTAACAGCTGATTATATTTCGCCATCCGGTCGGTCCTGGAAGCGGAACCGGTTTTGATCTGTCCGCAGTTCAGGGCCACAGCCAGGTCGGCAATGGTGGTATCTTCCGTTTCCCCGCTGCGATGGCTCATAATGGTGTTATAGCCACTGTGCTGGGCCAGGGTTACAGCATTGATGGTTTCGGTAACAGTACCGATCTGGTTTACTTTTACCAGCAGGGCATTGCCGACTCCTTTGTCAATACCCTGTTGCAGGCGGGTAACATTGGTAACAAAGAGATCATCCCCCACCAGCTGGCATTTGCTGCCGATAGCGTCTGTGAGCATTTTCCAGCCATTCCAGTCGTCTTCTGCCATCCCGTCTTCAATACTGCAGATGGGATAGTTTTTCACCCAGCCTTCCCAGTATTTCACCAGCTGCTCGCTGCTCATTTCCTTGCCATTGCTCTTGTGGAAGACATATTTTTTCTTTTTGCCGTCCCAGAGTTCACTGTTGGCCGCATCCATGGCGATTTTGATCTGCGTACCGGCTTTGTAACCGGCTGCCTGGATAGCTGTCAGTACGGTTTCAATAGCTTCCTCATTACTCTGAATATTCGGGGCAAAACCACCTTCATCTCCAACATTGGTGCTGTACCCTTTTTTCTTCAGTACAGATTTCAGGGAATGAAAAATCTCCACCCCCCAGCGCAATCCTTCGTTGAAACTGGGCGCTCCTACAGGCATCACCATAAATTCCTGGAAATCGATTTTGTTATCTGCATGGGCACCGCCATTCAGGATATTCATCATGGGTACAGGCAGCACTTTCGCATTGGTACCTCCGATATAACGGTAGAGAGGCAGGCTGGCTTCTTCGGCAGCGGCCTTGGCCACAGCCATACTCACTGCCAGCAGGGCATTGGCGCCCAGTTTACCTTTATTGGGAGTGCCGTCCAGCTGGATCATCAGCTCATCAATGCCGGTCTGATCGGCCACATCAAAACCCAGCAGCTCGGGGGCGATAATCGTATTTACATTTTTAACGGCTTTCAGCACTCCTTTACCCACATATTTCTTTTTGTCGCCGTCACGCAGTTCAACCGCTTCGTGAATGCCGGTGCTGGCTCCGCTGGGTACTGCCGCGCGGCCAATAGCGCCTTCGTCTGTTATAACGTCTACTTCCACAGTGGGATTGCCACGGGAGTCAAGGATTTGTCTCGCGAAAATTTCTGAAATGTAACTCATATGTGTTTTGTTTAAGTTATACTGATCTTTTCCCTTGCGGGATTAAAGACAGGCAATCGTAAGTAGTTTTTCTATTGCAGGGCAGGACTTTCGCTGGCGGCGGCGGTCAGGGATCTGAATATGTCTTCCAGCCGCTGGTTCTCGCTGTGCAAAGAAACGATGTTGAAATTGTGCTGCAAAGCAAGGGATAAAATTTGTTTGCGCAACTGATCTGCATCAGGTGTGGCTAACTGCCAATTGTTCGCTTCTTCGCTGATTATTTCACTGAGGGCCGGCAGTTCAGCAATCAGGGCTCTCTCCACTTTTTCTCCGAAACGAACCGTTACCAGGCCCGTGGAAGATTTCTTACGGAGATTGGACAGGGTATCATCAGCCACCAGGCTGCCTTTATGGATAATGATCACCCGGTCGCAAATAGCTTCCACTTCCTGCAGGATATGAGAGGAGAAAAGCACCGTTTTACTGGATCCCTGCCGGCGTATAACCTCCCTTATTTCCACGATCTGATTCGGGTCCAGACCGGTGGTGGGTTCATCCAGGATCAGCACTTCCGGATCATGAATCAGGGCGGCAGCCAGTCCCACTCTTTGCTTATACCCTTTGGATAACTGCCCGATTTTTTTCCGGGCCTCGGGCCGGAGGCCCACAATGTCTATCACCCGTTCCACCGCCTGATTTTTGTCAGGCAGCCCGTGTACACCGGCCAGGAATGACAGGTACTCTCGTACATACATGTCATAATAAAGGGCGTTGAGTTCGGCCAGGTACCCGATCTTTTTCCGGGTTTCCAGGGGATTCTCCGCCACGCTGATCCCGCAGACCCTGGCCTCCCCGGCAGTAGGCTGAAGGTAACCGGTGATTATTTTCATGGTGGTGGACTTACCCGCCCCGTTGGGACCCAGAAACCCCACTATTTCACCCTTCCCTGCCCGGAAAGAGATATTATTAACGGCTTTCTGTGTGCCATATTCCTTAAGCAGGTTGCTGACTTCGATGGACATACTGCAAACCTACATAAAATTGACTTTGCTTAATTTGCATCCTTTCGGACTAACCAAAACCATTTTCATGCAGGTACTTCTGATCAGTCTTTTCTTATTGGGTTATATCCTGATCGCTTTTGAACATTCCTTCAGGATAAATAAAGCGGCTTCAGCCCTGCTGACTGCCGCCCTATGCTGGTCAGTGTATGCCCTTTTTTCCACTGATAAGGAAGCCGTGACGCATCAGCTGGAGCAACACCTGGGGGATATTTCCGGCATTCTCTTTTTTCTGTTGGGGGCCATGGTGATTGTGGAACTGATTGACGCGCATGATGGATTTGAACTGATTACCCGAAAGATCCGTACCACCGATAAACGTAAACTGGTCTGGCTGATTTCCTTTATCACATTTTTCCTTTCTGCGGCCCTGGATAACCTGACCACCACCATTGTACTCGTTTCCCTGTTGCGTAAAATCATTGCAGACAGACAGGAAAGACTGCTTTACGCAGGCATGGTGGTGATTGCTGCCAATGCCGGGGGCGCCTGGTCGCCGATCGGTGACGTAACCACGACTATGCTCTGGATCGGGGGACAGATTACGGCTGCTAATATTATTGTCACTGCTTTTCTGCCCAGCCTGGTTTGTATGCTGGTACCGGCCTTTATAATCAGCCGGGGTATGAAGGGGAATGTCAGCCAGCGGCCGGCTACCCTGCAAAACAAGAATTTTACCCATAACAGCCGGGAACGAAACCTGGTATTCTGGCTGGGAATCGGATCCCTCCTGATGGTACCTGTATTTAAAACCATTACCCATTTGCCCCCCTATATGGGTATTTTATTCGGCCTGGGCCTGATGTGGGTGCTTACCGAAATGATCCACAGTGAAAAGGATGAAAGGGAAAAAGGGATCCTGTCTGTCAATCACGCCCTGCGTAAGATTGATACGCCCAGTGTGCTGTTTTTCCTCGGTATCCTGCTTTGCATTTCCGTACTGGAATCCACCCACCTGCTCGCAGCCATGGCAAACTGGCTGGATAAAGTGATTGGTAATATTTCCGCCATTTCCATTACCATCGGATTTCTGTCGGCTATTGTGGACAATGTACCCCTGGTAGCCGGAGCCCAGGGTATGTACCCCCTTGCTCAGTATCCCACAGATCATTACTACTGGGAATTCCTGGCCTATTGCGCGGGAACAGGAGGCAGTATTCTCATCATTGGTTCAGCAGCCGGGGTAGCGGCTATGGGTCTGGAGAAAATCAATTTTTTCTGGTACCTGAAAAAAATCGGTTGGCTGGCCCTGCTGGGTTATCTCGCAGGTGCTGCTGTATTTATATTACAGGATTCACTTTTCTGATCAGAGATTCTCAAACTCATAAAGGTCATCCATATCAGCCCCTGCCTTCATTTCAACAATGGGTTTGATCAGTCCGTCATGAAGATCATATACCCAGCCATGCAGATCGGGTCGGTTTTCAGTACTCCAGGCCCGCTGAATCAGGGCCGTTTTGGCCAGGTTGAATACCTGCTCTTTTACATTTAACTCCACCAACCGGTTCACTCTTTCTTCCTCATTGGTGATTGCTTCCATTTCTTTCCGGTGAATACGGTAAATATCCTTGATATTCCGCAGCCACATATTCAGTACCTGGTTAAAGTCCCGGTTGGACATGGCAGCCTTTATCCCCCCGCAGCCATAATGCCCGCAGACCACCACGTGTTTTATCTTCAGGTGGTTCACGGCATAATCCACCACACTCATCAGGTTTACATCGGTATTCACCACCAGGTTGGCCACATTCCGGTGAATAAAGATTTCCCCGGGCTCTGTCTGGGTGATCTGATCCGGCGGTACCCGGCTGTCGCTGCAGCCAATCCACAAAAACTCCGGTGTTTGCACATGCAGCAGCCGCTCAAAAAAACCAGGATCTTCCTGTTTCTTTTTGATCGCCCAGTGTTTATTATCATGCAGCAATACTTCGTAGGGTTTCATACGCCTCGACACCGCTTTTACACGAACAGTTGTTTGTTAAAAAAACACCCCGTTTTGGTAAAAAAAACTTCAACAAGTTTTGTTTTCCGCTGTTATATTTGATCGCTGTCCGGCAGCCGGTACCTGATTTTAAAATTAGCAAAATGTTATTGTATTTCAGGCGGTTTGGACAGGTTTGACGAAAAGACTATTTTGCGCCACTTCATGGGAAATAAACCGATATACCCGTTATTACAAAAAATGTCATCATTACTGATGATAGTGACGCTCATGTGGCTGACCGTATCGGCTCCTTATGTGCTGGCCTGCCGGCAGCTGATGACCGGGCAGGTTACGGGATCTTTTGATAACTTCCCAGATACCTCGGGAGAGGAAGATACCACCAATCCTTTTGGCAATAACACCGAAGAAAAGGTGCCGGGAAGCAATAATTTATCCGAAGAATACCTGCACGATCAGCAGGAACACGCCTATTCATTTTTATTACGCACTACCCGCCGTATGAATGAAAAAGCCGCTACCTATGTGGCTTTTCACGGTGAACTGCTGGTACCTCCTCCAAACCAGGCCTGATTTACTTTTTTAGCACTTATTACTTCTGCAGGGGATTCTTGTATCTGAACCTCCTTTCTGTCTTTTATTCACCGTCAGGTTAATGATTAATAAAAATGAATCAGCAAAAAAGTCTGTTTGCAAATCTGAAATTTGATTTGCCCGCCGGTCTGGTGGTTTTCTTAGTAGCCCTCCCGCTTTGCCTGGGTATTGCCCTGGCATCCGGAGCCCCTTTTTTCAGTGGGATTATTTCGGGGATAATCGGGGGCATTGTAATCGGCATGCTCAGTAACTCACCCCTGAGTGTGAGTGGTCCCGCTGCCGGCCTGGCTGCCCTGGTACTCGGGGCCATTACTTCCATAGGCGATTTCAGTCTCTTTCTTTGTGCCGTTTTTATTGCCGGTCTCCTGCAAATGGCGCTTGGCCTGGCAAAAATGGGAGGCATTGCCAATTATATTCCGGGCAGTGTGATCAAGGGGATGCTGACCAGTATCGGTATCCTGATTATTGCCAAACAAATTCCCCATGCTTTCGGCTATGACAAAGATGAAAAAGGAAATGTAACCGAACTCTTCCCGTTTGGCCAGGAGGATATGCACGAGTTACTTCAGCCCCTGCATCATATCCATGTAGGCGTTTTCCTGCTCTGTTTACTTTCCCTGCTGATTATGATTGTCTGGGAAAAACCCTTTATAAAGAAAAGAGTGAGTTTTGTACCCGGAGCCCTGGTAGCCGTAATTGTTTCCGTGGTCATTAATGAGATCTGGATCAGTTCAGGAAGCGCCCTCGCCGTAACCAATGAACACCTGGTTCAGATCAAAGTGGCAGGCAGCGCAGCTGAATTTTTCAGTTTCTTTACCCTGCCCGACTTTAATGGGTTTATGAACAGCACGGTGATAGTATATGGGGTGGTGATCGCTATTATTGCCTCCCTGGAAACCCTGCTCAGTATTGAAGCGGTGGATAACCTGGATCCGCAAAGACGGGTGACCAGCACCAATAAGGAACTCATAGCCCAGGGTGTAGGGAATACCGTAGCCGGACTGATCGGTGGATTGCCTGTTACCAGCGTGATAGTACGCAGCAGTGCCAACGTAAACTCCGGAGCGAAATCCAAATTGTCAACCATCATTCACGGCTCCATGCTGTTGCTTTCCATCATCCTGATACCCGGCCTGCTGAATAAGATTCCGCTTTCTTCCCTCGCGGCTATCCTGCTGCTGACCGGTTACAAACTGGCCAAACCGGCCGTGTTCCGGAACTTCTGGACTGCCGGAAAATACCAGTTTGCTCCTTTTATCATTACCGTGCTCGTGATTATCGCGGTGGATCTGTTTGGGATTATACCGGCACTGAGCGGTAAAGGACTTCTGGTGGGGGTGATGACCGGGATTGTAGCCGCTACTGTTTCTATCCTGTACGGCAATCTCAAAAATTCTTATTATTTCCATTCGGAAAATCACCAGGAAGGAGACATGATCAATATACGGCTTTCCGAAGAAGTATCATTTCTGAATAAAGCCGCCATCCGGCAGACCCTCGATCATATGCCGGAGAAATCAAACGTAATCATTGATGCTCATAACACAAAGTATATTGATTATGATGTGCTGGAACTGATAAAGGAATTCCGGGATATCAAAGCCCCCCTGAAAAACATCCGGCTTCAGCTGGTGGGATTCAAAGAGGCCTACAATATTGAAAATTATTCACACGTACAATCCGTACATTAATTCACTTTAAAAACCTAATTATATGCGCGTACATACCAAAGAAACCCAGGCTAACCTTACTCCCCGCATGGCCCTGAACATCCTGAAAGAAGGAAATGACCGGTTTGTGAAAAACCTGAAAGCTCAGCGTGACCTGCTGGCACAGGTGAATGCTACCCGCGACGGCCAGTGGCCCTTTGCCACCGTACTGAGCTGTATGGACAGCCGGACGGGAGCCGAACTGGTATTTGACCAGGGACTCGGTGATATCTTCTCCATTCGTATTGCCGGCAATATTGTCAATACCGACATACTCGGTTGTATGGAATTTGCCTGCAAAGTGGCCGGTTCTAAACTGATCGTGGTGCTGGGGCATACCAAATGCGGCGCAGTGAAAGGCGCTTGCGACCACGTGGAAATGGGTAACCTGACTGAATTGCTGTCCAAATTACAGCCGGCAGTTTATGAAGAAAGGAGTATTACATCCCCTGATAAGAGAAATTCTGCCAATCCCGCTTTTGTGGAGAATGTATCGGCTATCAATGTACGCCGTTCCGTGAAAAGTATCATTGAAAGAAGTTATATCATTGAGCAGATGGTGGAATCCGGCGCCATCGGGGTGGTGGGAGCGATGTACAATATTGAAACCGGGAAAGTGGAGTTTTATGAGGATGTGATGTACATCAAAGACGAGAAAAACCCGGAATTCAGTGTCGCGGAACTCCGTCACTGACCTTCCATAAACAAATAACCGGCATGCATACTGCTTTCGATGAATCTCAGGTGATTCATAAACTGAAACATTACCTGCCCGCCCAGCAGGCCCTGAAGGATTTTATCCATCACAATTCCCTGCATGCCTTTCAGCAGCTGAAATTCTATGAGGGAATTTTTACGGCGGCCGCTATTTTTGGCTACCAGGTGCACCTGCAGCTGGAAGAATACCGGGAGCTTTTCCGCACCGGCCGGATCAGGGAAGACGTATTGCACCGGATGATTGTCTGGAGAAAAGGAGAGGAGCAGCGGTCCCTATGGAAAGAAAAAATGCTGACAGGCACTTACCAGGCCGCCCGTTCACCGCGTATCGGCCGGCTGAGGGAAGAATGGAAAGATCAGTATGCACTGGATCTGGATAATGAAGTGCATCCCCTGCTCTTCAGGATTCTCTGCAGTTTCCTGGATCAGGGCATTGCCTTTGGCGAATACCCGGTGACCGGCAAAGGATTTACTGAAACCCTGCGGGAACTGGAATCAAAATCGCTGGTCAGTTTTTTCCGAACCCGGAAAATGCGGCAGATCTTTCTCCGCGAACAGTACACGCTGACGGGTTTACTGAAAAGTCTGGTTGGCCGGGAAGAATATTTTGAGCAATACCTGTTTGACCAGCAGTTTGCCCACAATGGCTGGAGCGGTTTTGTCAGCGCCGTGGAAGATAACCCGCAGACACTGCTCGACAGGAAAAAAATCAGCCTGAAAGAGCTGGTGAGCTTTGAATTACTCCTGGAACTGGATGCGCTTTATGCCCTGCGGGGGGATAACTGGAAACCAATCGCCGCAGAACGCTCACAACCACCGGAAGACCTGCTGGCTCCGGTTAGCTTTACGGATTTTGAAGAAGTAATCCGCCTCTGGCAGGATGCTTTTGAATGGAGTTACTATGACAGCGTACTGAAAGGACTGCAACTGGCTAAACCGCGTCCGCTGGCCATCAGCCGCAGTATGCAGGCCATATTCTGTATTGATGAAAGGGAAGATTCCATTCGCCGCCATATAGAAGCGGTAGATCCGCTGGCGGAAACATTTGGTGCGCCGGGATTTTTTGGCGTCGAATTTTATTTTCAGCAACAGGGCAGCAAGTTCTATGATAAACTCTGCCCGGCTCCGGTTACACCCAAATACCTGATCAAAGAAACCGAAGCAACAGCGGGAAGAAAGGAAGAACTTATTTACACCCGGTACACACATGGGGTGCTTTCCGGTTTTTTCCTCAGTATTGGCTTCGGCTTCTGGGCCCTTCTGCGGAAAATGCAGCTACTTTTCCGGCCGCGTATGAGCCCGGCTATTTCCAATGCATACGGCCATATGGACAAGAAATCGGTTTTGACAATTGAAAATAAAAACCCCGAAGACCGGGAAAACGGTTTGCAGATTGGATATACACTGGCCGAGATGTTTACAAGAGCCGAAGCTTTCCTGAGAGGGATAGGGCTGATCAGGGAGTTTGCTCCCCTGGTTTACATTGTGGCACATGGCAGCAGCAGTGCCAACAACCCGCATCACGGGGCGCATGATTGCGGAGCCTGCAGCGGTCGTCCCGGTGCCACCAATGCCCGGGTCATGGCTTTTATACTGAATCATGAAGGAGTAAGAGCCCGCCTGGCTGAAAACGGAATTTATATTCCCGCCAGTACCCAATTCGTAGGTTGTATGCATGACACCGCGGCCGATGTGATGGATTATTATGATGAAGATTTTCTCAGCGGGGCGAATGTACAGGGGCACCTGGATGCCATGCAGCGATTCGAAACCGCGCTTAACCTGAATGCCAAAGAACGCAGCCGTCGTTTTGCTTCGGTTAATACCCGGCAGGAACTGGAACAGGTTCGTAAGGCCATCCATAACCGTTCTGTTTCCCTGTTTGAGCCAAGGCCTGAACTGGGACACGGTACCAATACCCTGGCAATCATAGGGAGAAGACAATTCAGCAAGGGACTGTTTCTCGACCGCCGCGCCTTTCTGAACAGTTATGACAGCAGTACCGACCCCGATGGCACCATTCTCACTGCTGTGATGCGGCCCATCGGCCTTGTATGCGGGGGTATTAACCTGGAATATTATTTTTCCCGGGTGGATAATATCCGCATGGGCGCCGGCACCAAATTGCCGCATAATGTTATGGGTCTCTTCGGAGTGGCTAACAGCAGCGATGGTGATCTGCGTCCCGGTCTGCCCTGGCAGATGATTGAAGTGCACGATCCGGTTAGGCTGCTCGTGATAGTGGAACACAAACCGGAAATTGTGTTAAAGGCCATTCAATCCACCCCGGAAGTGTTTGAATGGTATGCCAATGAATGGGTGCATATCGTGGCAGCGGATCCGGAAACTAAACAGTGCTGGTATTTCCGGGAAGGCCGTTTTGAAGAATACCATCCCCTTACAGCGGAAACAGAGATTGGCCGGATTCACAACATGGAAGCCTTTATTGAAGGGGCAAAAGAAATGGAAACGAATCATATTGTTCACGCGACGGAAGAAAATCTGCCCGTATGCCTGCTTGACTGATCCCCGCGAAAAAAAACACCCATGGCCCAACTGCTTATTCTTTTTATCCTGGTTCCCCTGCTGGCCTTTTTGGCCTCCATGCTGTGGGATAATAAACATGAACGTGAAATCGGCCTGGCTGTCAGACTGGCCAAGAGCCTCAACCTCCTGATGGCTTTTGGTTTTGCTGTATGGTGGCTGATCAGTGGGATGCAGCCTGTGGATGATCCGTTGCTTACCCTGTACCAGACAGAACATTTTGTTTTCGCCCTTCATTTCTATTATGATGAAATCACCGTGGTATTCAGTATCACCGGTGCGATACTGTTTTTCCTTGTGGCCACATTCAGCAAATATTATATGCACCGGGATGCCGGGTACAAACGGTTCTTTAACACCATTTTGCTGTTTTCAACAGCTTATAACTTTATTATCCTGTCCGGCAATTTTGAAACCCTGTTTATCGGGTGGGAAATGAAGGGTCTCTGTTCCTTCCTGCTCATCGCTTTTTACAGAGACCGTTACCTGCCGGTAAAAAATGCCTTTAAAGCTGTTTCCTATTACCGCATAAGCGATATATCACTGATGATCGTGATGTGGATGCTGCATCACCTCATGCAGCGGAATATCAGTTTTCCCGAACTGGGGCTTGCCCGGGAAGCAGCGCTTACTGCGCCGGTCATGGCCTTTGTCATAGTGCTTTTCCTGATTGTACCGGCTGCTGTAAAATCCGCGCAGTTTCCGTTCTCTACCTGGCTGCCCCGGGCCCTGGAAGGTCCTACTTCTTCTTCCGCCATTTTTTACGGATCGCTCAGCGTGCATATTGGTGTATTCCTGCTGCTGCGTACCTACCCCTTCTGGGAACAGATGGAATGGGCGAAAATTACCATTGTTGTTACAGGCGCTTTGACGGCTATAACTTCCACTGTAATGGCCAGGGTTCAGCCAACAGTTAAAACACAGATCGCGTACGCTTCTTCCGCGCAGATCGGGCTGATGTTTATTGAGATCGCGCTCGGCTTCCACTGGCTGGTATTACTCCATTTTGCCGGTAATGCTTTTCTCCGCACCTATCAGCTCCTGGTTTCCCCCTCTGTGCTGAATTATCTCGTACATCACCAGATTTTTCATTATACGGCTCCCGGCAACCGGGAGCCCGGAAAATTTAAAACAACCCTCTATATGCTGGGGGTAAAAGAATGGAACCTGGACCGCATCATGTATCTGTGCCTGTGGTCTCCCTTTAAATGGGCGGGAAGACAGTTTGGTTTTATGCGTTCCGGATTAATTTTTGGAATAACCGCCCTGCTGTCACTCGTATGGCTGGCAGGATCTCTGGTGGTTTTCCGCGTTCCGGGTCTGACCCCGGAAATACTTGCGCATACAGCGATGGCACTTGCACTTATACTGATTCTCTTTGCCTTCAGCTATCGCGGACCCGCCACGAGAGCATGGTTCGCGTTAATTATCGCCCATGTCTTTATCCTGTCTGCGGTGCAATATAATGCCCGTCATATCCTCCCGGCTGAAATGATCCTGTATGCCAGCGGTATACTGCCGGCTTTTCTGCTGGGACTTTTTCTGCTGAAAAAAACTGCGAAAAGGGACAAGGATATTTCCCTGTCCCTTTTTCACGGCTATGTGTATGAAACGGAGAATTCAGGACTTCTCTTCCTTTTCGCGGCAATCGGGTTACTGGGCTTCCCGGTTACAGCGGCTTTTATCGGCATTGATGTATTGTTTACCTATATCGGCAGTCAGCAGTACAGTCTGATGGCACTGACCGCCCTTTGTTTCCTGTTTCTGGAACTGGCTTCGCTGCGGATCCTGCTCCGGATTTATTTTGGTCCGCACAAAAAATTGTATCACCCGGTTGCATTCCGCAACTCCTGAGAGGCTTATTGCAGCAGCCCGGCACTCCAGAAGAGAGCGGCCTGTTTTTGCATGTATTTTGTTTTGATCGCGGCCAGTTTCTGCCGGGCTTCCAGGGTTTTATTTTCCCGGGCATTCACCAGGAAAAGCGAACTTTCTCCGGCCATAAACCGGGTTTCTTCACCTCGTTGAAGCGCTTCGAAATTCCGCACCGCCCCGCTCTGCACCCTGTCCTGTTCCTGCAAGGCCCTGATATCATTGTATACAGCCCGCATCTTATTCAGGATGGAAACTTGTTTCATGTCCTGCTGAAGGGAGGTTTCCATTATCTTGAGCCTGGCCTGTTTGTACTCCCCGCGTCCCTGGGAGAAACGAAGCGGCAATCCAAGGGTAAGACCATACTGAAAATTATTTTCAAACAAAGGACCGGTGACGGTCTTCAGCATGGTATAGTCTTTTCCCAGCTGGTTATACCGGAAGTTTACAGTGGGGAGCAGTTCCTGGAATTTGAGTTTTTTCTCAACAGCGAGGCTTTTCAGCTTAAACCGGTATTGCTGTAACTCCGGGTGAACAGACAAGGCACTGTCGAGCAAACGGCTGCTGTCTGCCACAGGATAATTCAGGAGATCTGTCCGCTGGATGGATACAGCGGGTAGTACGCCGTCTGGTAACAGTACGGGATCTCCTTTTTCATTCCACAAATAGGTGGAGAGTTCAAGCCCCTGATTCTGAAAAGCCACCGCTGCTTCCGATTGTTGCAAAAGAAACTGCTGTAACTGGGTCATAGCTTCCGTACTGTCTATTGCAGGACGGTCACCCTGCCTCACGGCAGTACGTACCAGTTCAAGTCTTTTTGTATTCACAGTAACGGCTTCTGTCAGCAGCCGGAAGTTCTCATAATACTGCACCCATAACCAATAGGCGGTGAGTGCTTCATACATCAGATCATTGAGCAGGGCTCTTCTTTCAGCCTGACTGGCATCCCGGCTGATCTTTGCAGTTAGAAGCGTGGCCCGGCGTTTATCCATCAGCAGGTTTTTCGCGAGAGGTACCGAGATACCCGCATAACTGCTTTTGCCGGCCGTCTCCTGCGGATCTGTCCGGGTGCCGGATAAATATTCCAGACCGGTGCTGAGGGTAATGCCATACCAGGTCGGTATGGTCAGTTCCGGACGGTTATAGTTGTAATATTCTGTGCCGTCAAAAGTTTTTTGCGCATTGGAACTGTAAAAAACAGGATCAAAAAGCCCCCGGGCGATGGTTACACCGGCTTTTGCTTTTTCCACGGTAATACCAGCCATTTTGGCAACAGGATGATAGGCGCGAACAATTTCCGAGAATGATTCCGGAGAGAGCGTTTTGTCATTCATTTCCGTCTGGCCCTGTAGCTTCGTTGCTGCAAACAGCATACAACACACAATAAGCAACAAGCGGCCGGTTATATTTTTTTTCATTTGCTGCTTTTTTCCTGTTTATTTTCTGCATGATAATAATCCGGAGGAAATCCGTTGATGTTCCGCCATAACTCATACCAGACCGGCACATCTTTAAGCAAAGCCATACCCTGCGCGCCGGTCCCCATTCTCAGTTCGGGGGGCCAGGGTTTATCGGCAGGGTCTTCGGTGACGAGTATACGGAAGAGTCCGTTGGAGCTTACAGATGTTTCCACGGCCGTTACCACCCCTCCAAAAGTTCCGTAGGAAGTATTGGGCCATCCGCTGAAAACAATTGCCGGGAAGCCATCAAACAGGAACCGGACTTTCTGGCCGGTTGAAACCAGGGGCAGGTCAACCGGGCGTATAAATAACTCCACCGCATACTGAATCCGGTCGGGTACAATTTCCACAATCATTTCCCCGTCTTTTACAATCTCCCCGATACCGGCCTTTCGCGCCTTGGTCACCTGTCCGCTTTGCGGGGCAGTGATCACATACATGCCATTCCGGATAGAATAGTTGCTGTATTGGTTTTCCAGTTTGGCAATATCACCCTGCCCGCTGGCAATCTGGGAAAGTGACTGAAACTGTTCTCCCCGGGCTTTCGCAATTTTTTCCGAATATTCCTGTTCTGTGGCATTCATCTCAAGCCGGGTGATGCCCAGTTCCTGCCGGGTGGCCCCCAGTTTATTTTCGGCGCTGATTTTTTTTGCCAGGCTGTTTTGCCAGGCCAGGTTGCGTTGCTCAAGTTGCGTGAGGGAAACCAGCCCGCTGTCGTACATGGCTTTTTGCCTGGAAAGCTGAAGGGCTGCAATGGAATATTCATTGGCCGCCGCCCTTGCTTCCATACTGTCACTTTGCAGTTTAAGTTCCAGCTGCTGTAATTTGTTGCGCAACTGTTCCATCTTAAGGGTAAGTCCTTCCCCGAGTGCCCGGATCTGTGTACTGCCCGCGTCCACTTTATTCTTGTAATAATCTATGGTCAGGGCTTTGGCTGATAACTGTTCTTTTGTGCGGCTCAGCAGGGACGGATCCAGGTAATCATCTTTGATCTCCGCGAGTTGCAGCAGGGTATCACCGGCCTGCACAAAATCTCCTTCCTTCACATGCCACCTGATGACTTTACCCGGGATAATGCTGTTTACCTGCTGGGGTCGCTGTTCCTGCCGCAGCGTGGTTACCTGGCCCTTCGCCCGGATATTTTGGGTCCATGGCAGAAACAGGACAATGATCAGTACCGCGATCAGTCCGTAAAACCAGTAGCGGATCCGGCTGTTCCGGTTGTACCTGTATACATGTGTATTCGACGTCCAGTTATTATTGTAATGGATAGTATCCATATTTCTTTTTTTAACTTAATACTTATAACTTATCACTTATCACTTGTCTTCTTTTTCACCTCACATCCCTCTGCCAGTATACTTATTACCTGGTCACAGCGGTCTGCAAAGGAGGTATCATTGGTGCTTACTATCATGGTGGTCTCCGGGTATTCACGCAGCAGTAAATCCTGAATCCGGCTGCGGAAAGGTTCTTCCAGACTGGCCCAGGGGTCTTCCAGTAAGAGCAGCCTGGGTTTACCCACCAGGGCCCTGACCAGCAGAATTTTATTAATCACATTGCCCGGCAGGCGTTTCCCGGTCGGATCCAGCCAGGTGTCAAACCCGTCTTTTTGAGAGGCCAGGAAATCAGTAAGACCAACCTGTTCAAACAAGCGAACAATCTGACGTTGATCAATAGCCGTATTACCCATGGTGATGTTTTCCAGCAGCGTGCCATGAAAAATTTCCTGTTGAGAAAGCAGGATGCCTGTCTGGGCCCGCAGGGCGGATAACTGGTAATTACCGGAAGGAATACCATCAAGCAGCAGTGCCCCGTCAAATTCCTGGTAGGCACCGCAGAGCAGTTTCAGCAGGGTTGACTTACCGCTTCCTTCCTTTCCCGTGATACAGACATTTTCCCCCGGTTCAATGCGGAAATCAAGATGCCGGAGAATATATTGACGGTCATCATAACTGAATCCCAGGTCTTTCGCTTCTACCGAAAGACCCTTTTCCGTTTCAGGTAATATATAACTGCCGTTCTGCTCTACAGGCTTATCTGTCAGTTTGCCGATTTTTTCAACAGAAGTCAGTACATCATATACACTGTCAAGATTCCCGATCAGTTTTTCCACGGAGGCGATCACGGTGATGATCACAATTTCGGCAGCGATAAACTGGCCGATATTCAGCTGCTGGTTAACAAGCAGTAAAGAGCCAATGATCAGCATGGCGGCAGTGATCAGCACTTTAAAGGCAACAAGCATCCGGAACTGGAACTGCAGAATCTGGAAATGACTGTTGCGGGCATCCAGGTAGCCGGCCACTTTTTCATCGGCTTTTTGCAGGTTGATCCGGGAGCCTTTTGAAAATTTAAAGGATTTAATCAGCCGGGCCAGTTCTTCCAGCCAGGCCGCCACACCGTATTTATAGGCGCTTTCTGCCAGGCTGGTTTGTAATCCCCGGCTGCCGGTATAGTACAGAATCAGCCACAGGATGAGAACCAGTAAGAGGCCAAACAGGATAAAGGCCGGATGATAAAATGACAACAGCACCAGTCCGAACAGGATCTGGATACTGGCGGTGGGAATATCCAGCAGCAGTTTGGCCAGTCCTTTCTGCAGGGAGGGAATTTCGAAAAACCGGTTGACCAGTTCCGGCAAATAAAAAGCATCCGTTTTTTTCAGGTCAAGCCGCGGAATCCTTTCGGCGAATACAAAGGAATAACGGACAAAAATCTTTTGCTGGATTTTTTCAATCAGCTGCATCTGGCCAATCTGCAGCATACCGGTGCTGAGTACACCCAGTACCACCAGGGAAATCAGTACTACCAGGGAAGTGGAAAAACTGCCCCCCAGCACAAAGCCGATGATGGCCTGTACACCTACCGGCAGGGATAACTGAATCAATCCGTTCAGGATCGCGTAAAAATATATGGCGGATATTTCTTTCCGCTCCAGTTTTACCAGGTTCAGAATCCTGGAAACCGGACTGGCATTCTTACTCATTATATGTAATTTAAACAGCTAAATAAAGGTATGTACAACATACCGGGAATGATCAGGATAGTCTATCATTCAGGAGTTGGGAGGGGGGGCCTGCTGTTCCAGACAGGGAGCGGGCAGTATTTTTTCAGCCTGGTGAAGGGCCAGTGCCATTTCTTTACCACAGGCGGCTGATAATAAGAGGAGAGACGTATACTCTTTTTTCTCTTTTGCTTTTTCCTGCACCATCTTTTCCGCGGTCTTTTCCTCATCCACATTAAAAAAGACCCCGATCCGGTCTTTTTCACCAAAGGAAAGTATACCCGGTACCACCTGTACAAAGGCAAAAATCAACAATAAAATAAGGGCAATCCGTTTCATGCAGGTTTAGTCCGGTATATAACAATAAGGTTCTTCTTTTGTTTAAGAAAGCGGATTGATTTTTTTGGCAGCACCCAGTTGCTTAATATTGTATTTTTCTATTAATAATCAGCCGATTATGAAAAGAGTGCTACCTGACATAAAGCTGACAAACCTGTTTGCCGAATTCTTCAACACGGAGAAAGCCGGAGGCCTGGTGCTGATCGGGGGAACTCTGCTTTCCCTGCTGATTGCAAATTCGGTCTGGGGAGAAGCCTATGCGGCTTTCTGGCAAACCTATTTGGGCGGGCTCTCCCTCTCACACTGGATCAATGACGGGCTGATGGCCGTTTTTTTCCTGCTGGTGGGACTGGAAATTGAAAGGGAAATCTATATCGGGGAACTTGCGGATTTCCGGAACGCCTTATTACCCGTGGCAGCCGCGCTGGGGGGCATGTTATTGCCTGCGGGAATTCACTTCCTGCTGAATGCGGGTACGGCAGGCCAGGCGGGTTTCGGAATTCCGATGGCTACGGATATTGCTTTTGCACTGGGAATTTTATCCCTCGCCGGCAAAAATGTACCGGCCGGTTTAAAAATATTTCTGACCGCACTGGCCATTATTGACGACCTGGGCGCTATCCTGGTAATTGCGGTTTTTTATACCAGTTCCGTCTCTCTTTTGTACCTCGGGGCGGCACTCCTGATTTTTGCAGCGCTCTTTATTGCCGGGAAAAAAGGGATGAACCGGCTTGTTTTTTTCCTGGTACCCGGCGCCCTGATGTGGTATTGTATGTACCGTTCGGGAGTACACGCCACCATCAGCGGCGTATTGCTGGCTTTTGCCATACCTTTTGGTAAAGGAGATGAACATTCTCCCTCCTTCCGCTTACAGCACGGACTTCACTACCCGGTAGCTTTTGGTATTCTGCCGCTTTTTGCACTGGCCAATACCGGCATCCGGCTGGAACCCGGTTTTTATAATACACTTCTCTCCCTGAACAGTCTGGGTATCCTGGGCGGATTGCTGCTCGGCAAACCTGCCGGTATCCTGCTTTTTACCTGGTTATCGGTCAAAGCAGGCTGCTGTCGGCTGCCACAGGCAGTCAACTGGAAAATGGTGGGGGGAGCTGGTATGCTGGCCGGGATCGGATTTACAATGTCCATATTTATCACCCTGCTGGCTTTTGGTGATGAGGGGATGATAACGGCTTCCAAAATTGCCATTCTGACGGCCTCTGTGTTCGCGGCCCTGGCAGGACTCTTCCTGATGAAACAGACGATAAAGGGAATTGATAACGGTAAAGAATAGACGAAAATCAGATTTTATTCCAGGCAAGTCCCATTTTTCTTTCTTCCAGTACTTCCCGTATTTCTTCCAGTATATGCGGATCGTCAATGGTAGACGGTATGGTAAATGTCTCCCCGTCGGCCATCTGCCGGATGGTTTTGCGGAGGATTTTTCCGCTTCTCGTTTTGGGCAGTCTTTTCACCACCGCGGCATTGCGGAAATAAGCCACAGCCCCGATTTTTTCACGGATCAGCGCTACCAGTTCCTCTTCAATCAGGTCTTCCTCTTCCCGGTGTCCGTCTTTCAGGACAACCAGGGCTACCGGCCGCTGTCCCCTTAATTCATCGGCAATACCCATCACGGCACACTCGGCAATAGCCGGGTGTGAAGCTACCAGTTCTTCCATTTCCCCGGTACTCAGCCGGTGACCGCTGACATTGATCACATCATCCACCCTGCCCATGATATAACAATATCCATCCTGGTCCAGGTAACCACCATCCCCGGTCTGGTAATAACCGGGAAAATGCTGCAGGTAACCCGCTATAAACCGGTCATCATTGTTCCATAAAGTAGGCAGGCAGCCGGGAGGCAGGGGCAATTTAACCGCGATATACCCTTCTTTGCCTTTTTCCAGTTCATCGCCTTCATCAGACAGTATATGCAGCTCATATCCGCAAACCGGTAAACCGGCTGAACCGGCCCGGGGAGGCAAAACTTCCAGGCCCATCATAATTCCCACCATGGGCCAGCCTGTTTCAGTCTGCCACCAGTGGTCAATCACCGGTATCTGCAACAGGTCCTTGATCCAGTGATAAGTGGGCGGATCACAGCGCTCACCGGCCAGGAAAAGATATTTGAGGGATTGCAGATCATACTGTTTCAGTTTTTCTCCTTCGTGATCTTCCTTTTTTATCGCCCGGATGGCCGTTGGGGCTGTAAACATCACATTCACTTTATACTCACTGATCATCCGCCAGAAAGCGCCGGCATCGGGTGTGCGGACAGGTTTTCCTTCATATAAGATCGTTGTACATCCCTGCAGCAGGGGACCATACACGATATAGCTGTGGCCTACCACCCAGCCCACATCGCTGGCTGCCCAGAATACTTCATCCGGAGCCGCATTATAGATATAATCCATACTGAACTTAAGCGCTGTGGCATACCCGCCATGGTCCCGGATAATCCCCTTGGGTTTACCGGTTGTGCCGGAGGTATACAGGATATAGAGCGGATCTGTGGATAGTACCGGTACACATGGAGCCGGGTCAGCTTCTAACAGACTGTTATAATCGATTTCCCCTTTGCCGTCCAGCTGATCATACCCGGGTGTACGTTCATAAAAAATATGGAGTGGTGGTTTATGCAGCGCTTCTTCTATGGCGCGGTCAACAAGTGGTTTATACGGAATGATTTTGTCAAATTCGATACCGTAACTCGCCGAAATAATGGCTTTCGGATGGGCATCGTCAATCCGCATAGCCAGCTCATGCGGGGCAAATCCGCCAAATACCACCGAGTGAATCGCGCCGATACGGGCACAGGCCAGCATGGCAATCACGGCCTCCGGGATCATCGGCATATAGATCACAACCGTATCACCTTTGCGGATGCCAAGTTGTAAAAGCCCTCCGGCAAAACGGCTGACCTTGTCCAGCAATGCAAAATAAGTGAAGCTTTGTTTTGTATGGGAGACCGGAGAATCGTAGAGCAGGGCTGTCTGTTCTCCCCGGCCATGGTTTACCTGTTCATCCAGGCATAACCAGCAAAGATTGAGCTCGCCATCAGCAAACCAACGGTAAAATCCCTTTTCATTCTGTGACAGTATCACAGAAGGTTCCCTGAACCAATGAATACGCCGGGCCTGTGCGGCCCAGAAATTTTCTTTGTCTTCGATACTCTGACGGTAAAAGGAGCGGTATTTTTCCATGGTGCAATTCGTTACTACAAATTACAACCACCCCCTTGCCCGGGCATCAAAAATATACCAATTAACCAGGATTTTGTTCAGCTGATCAGTTCCTGAACCTGCTTGAGCAGCTGACGGGTGCTGAAGGGTTTGGTGATATAGAGAGAGGCGCCCAGTTCATACCCTTTTTTTATATCGGCCTCACGGCTTTTGGCGCTCATAAATACTACTTTGGCTTCTTTGAGTTTTTTGCTGGATTTGATGTGTTTGCAGATGGCATATCCGTCCACATCCGGCATCATGATATCCAGCAATACTATATCGGGTACCTGTTTGCCCGCCAGTTCCAGGGCTTCGGTTCCGTTGCGGGCTACCATAACGTCAAAGCCGTTCTTTTTCATCAGGAACTCAAGCGACATCAGGATATACGGATCATCATCCACCACCAGTATTTTTTTGGGTTCAGCCACGCGGAACAGGTTTGGTTTTTTTAATCAGGCAGTGTAAAGATAAACTTCGATCCCTTTCCTTCTTCACTTTCCACCCGGATTCTGCCTCCGTGCATTTCAATGATTTTTTTACAGATCGCCAGCCCCAGTCCGCTTCCCTGCGGCTTCTTCAGGGTCTGGTTACGGGCCTGGAAGAATTTATCAAATACCAGTTCATGTAATTCAGCAGGTATGCCTTTGCCGTTGTCTTCCACCCAAACCTGTAATTCACCGGCTTCCTGGTGAAGGCTGACCCGTATCTGGCCCGTATCCCGGTCTACAAATTTGATTGCATTGGAGAGCAGGTTGTTCATTACCTGCATTACCAGGTCGGCATCACAGCGGATAATGAACATAGAATCGGGTATCTGTAAAGTGATAACTGCATTTTTTTCCAGGGCCAGGGGCGTGACCGACTGTACCGATTCCCTGATCAGAGTATTCAGCATCACCGGGGAAAGATTCAGTTGCTGGCGGCCGCTCTCATATTTTTCCAGGTTAAGTACCTGGGTGATCAGGTGACTGAGCCGTTCGGTTTCCCGGATCATACCTGACAGGAACTGCTGTTGCTGTGCAGGTTCCATATCGGGATTGTCGTGTACCAATTCGGCCATGGCCCGTATGGAAGTAAGCGGCGTTCGCAGTTCATGGGTTACCGTATAGAGAAACTCATCTTTTACCATATCCATATCCTTCAGCTGGGCATTTACCACCGTCAGCTGTTCGGTGGCTTTCTGCAAGTCGGCAGATTTCCGGCGTAACTCTTTATTAAGTTCCATCATCTGCTGCGATTCCCGCAGAATATGGATGACCTCATTGATCTTGAGTTCTTCTTCTTTCGTCACACTACTGACCATTATACGGGCCGAGGCAGAACCGATTACTCCGCTCAGTACCTTTTCCGCAAAGTTGACCAGCCGGGGATCCGCTTTTTTCCCTTCCAGGGAGATTTTATTCCGCTGCGCATAACCGCTGATAATTTTCTCTGCCCTTTCCTGACCCAGGAAATTACCCAGTAAGGAATTCAGGTCAGGCAGGTACGCCGTGCCTTTCCATACCACATTATTTTCTCCCGGCCCCGAATGCCGGAATATATCCACAAACATTTCCGCCTGGTAAATTTCCTGTGCCGACCGGCTGCTGTGCAGGGAAACGGCAACAAAAACCAGTAAATTGAAAAGCATGCTCCAGAAAAAACAATGGGTGACCGAATCCATGCTTTCCATGCCAAAAAACGACAAAGGCCGCAGCCACTGAATATTCCAGGGTCCGTTATCAATCAGTTCCAGTGGTACGATGCCGGCACTGGCCATGGAGGGTACCACTGCGGTGTAAAACCAGATGGCAAAACCGGTCAGCATACCGGCCATGGCTCCTTTCTGTGAGGCATTTTTCCAGTATATACCACCCAGTACAGAAGGGGCCAGTTGTGCCACTGCGGCAAAGGATACCATACCGATTGAGACCAGGCTGAAATGCTGCGCCACCAGTTTATCGTATAAATAGGCCAGGGCGATAATCAGCAGGATACTGAGACGCCGGATCTGCAGGATCAGTCCTTTTAGCTGTCCGTCTCTTCTGATGGTAAAATGCCTTGTGGTCAGCAGCAGGGGGGTGGCAATATTATTACTCATCATGGTGCTGATGGCTATCGTTTCCACAATGATCATACTGGTGGCAGCCGAAAAGCCTCCGATAAAAATAAAAAGGCTCAGCCAGCCCGCACCCTGCTGCATCGGAAGCGCCAGTACATAATTGTCGGCACTGATGCCGCTTTCGCCTAAGAGCAGGCGTCCGCCAAATGCAACCGGCAGTACAAAGAGGGTGATCAGGAATAAATACAGCGGGAAAAGCCAGATGGCCTTTTTCAGGTGACTTTCCTGTACATTTTCCACAACAGCCAGCTGAAACTGACGGGGAAGAAATACCACGGCCAGCATGGACAGTAATACCAGCCCTGTCCAGGTGGTGTAGGATTGAGTTCCGGAGAAAAGAAAAAGGTCCCGCATACCCGTATGGCTTTCCACCCGGTTGAAAATATCAGTGAAGCCGTCAAATAAGCCATAGGTTACAAAGAGTCCGGCAGCAAGAAAGGCAATCAGTTTGACCACTGATTCAAAAGCCACGGCCGCTACCAGACCGGTATGTTTTTCTGAAGCATCTATGGAGCGGGTACCAAACAGAATGATAAAAAACAGCAATCCCACAGAAATATATAGTGTATTGTCGCTCAGAATACCCCTGAGACCCTGGTGCGCCGCACTGCCTGAAAGAATATTCATGCTGGAGGAAATCGCTTTCAGCTGCAGGGCGATGTAAGGAATAATGCCAATGACGCAGAGCAGGGTGACCACCACGGCCAGTGAAAAGTTTTTGCCATAACGGGTGGAAATAAAATCGGCCAGACTGTTGATGCGCTGAACTTTACAAATGCGGATCAGTTTGCGCAAAACAGGCCAGAAAAGGGCCGCCATAATGGTGGGCCCGATATAGACAGCCAGGAATTCTATTCCTTTCTGAGAGGCTTGTCCCACACTTCCGTAAAAAGTCCAGGCCGTACAGTAAACAGCCAGCGAAAACGCATATACATACGGGTTATTAATAAGGCTGCGGCCATGACGTTGCCGGTGTTCTGCATACCAGGCTACCCCGAACAGCAGGCAGAGATAGAGCAGGGCTCCCGCTATGACAATCCAGTTACTCATGAAAAGGGTCCGGGGGGCTTATTATTCTTTTCTGCATACCGGTACAGGAGTCCGATGGCTATCAGCCAAACCGTAAAAAAATAAACAAACAGCAAAGGTATTCCGCCGATTCGAACCGGTTTATCCGCCAGGCTGATCAGCGGAAAAACAAAAAGGGCCAGCAAAAGCAGGGAAAGGAATATAAAACGTTGACGTTTGATCCGGTCGGGCATAGCAGTAATAAAAAAGGGAATAACAGTCTTCCCAAACCTGAATTTAGGAAAGAATGTTATTCCCGGCAAAATCAACCCGGAAAAAGAAGCTCTTTAATCCTCTTTTATATGCAGGTGGTGTTCCGGATCCTCATAGATGTCATACTCACTGGTGATGGCATAATAACCAAATACCATCAGTCCGCCCACGATAATCGGGGTCAGGATAAAAGCATAGATAATCGCCGGTATCCGGTCTTCGGGTTTGGGGCTTTCAAATTTGGGAATAGCCTGGGATACGATCAGGTAGTACCCGGCCGCAATAGCCAGCGCCATCCAGACAAATCCCATATATTTTCTGATCAGGTTCATAATTTTCTCTTTAATAAAGTTAATGAATCGGGTTAATCTTCAATCCGGTTATCCTCCCCGTTGATATACAGGACACCTATGATAAAGCTGACACCGGCAATAATAATCGGGTACCAGAGCCCTTCCAGGAAGGGTTTGTCATAGGGAAGTGCTGCGCCGGCTGCTTTCGCGGCTTCATTTGCCTGTGTGGCCTTGGTAGCCAGGAAAGTAGCGACTGCGGGCAGCAATCCGCCGAAAATGCCATTACCGATATGATAGGGGAGCGACATAGATGTATACCGGATACGGGTGGGGAACATTTCCACCAGGAAGGCAGCAATCGGTCCGTATACCATGGTTACAAACAATACCTGGACAAATACCCAGAACACCAGTTTCCAGAATGAACTGCCATCCAGTACCACCGTTTTGTTAACAGTGACATCTTTTTTCAGATCTGCCTTACCCGGGTCGGCGTGCAGATGCAGTTTTTTTACTTCTTTGTAGGTGGTGCCGTCTTCATAGGTTTTTTGGGTGGTGGTGACCCGGATACTGTCGCCGGCTGTTTTGGGATCTGCCTGTGTTTTTTCTTCGGTAGTGGTGCGGGCGGCAATTTCAGTTTTTACCTGCACACTACCGGCTTCATACATGGAAGAATAAATATAGCGGTAACTCAGGATCGCAATCAGCATTCCGAACATCATGATCCATTTCCGGCCTATCCGGTCGGATAACCAGCCGAAGAAAACAAAAAATGGCGTGCCAAAGAGAAGGGCCCACATAATCAGCCGGCTGGCCTGTGATACATCCACACTCAGGGTGTTCTGGATAAAACTCAGGGCATAGAACTGACCGGTGTACCAGACAACACCCTGCCCCATCGTGGCACCGAATAATGCCAGCAGTACGAATTTGAAATTGAGTTTATGGCCGAAACTTTCTTTGAGGGGATTGACAGAGTGTTTGCCCTCCGCTTTTACCTTGGCGAACAGGGGTGATTCCGACATCCGCATCCGGATAACAATGGAAATACCCACCATGATGATAGAAATCCAGAAGGGAACCCGCCATCCCCAGTCACTGAATGATTGCTCGCTCATCGCGCCTTTTACCGTAATAATCACCAGCAGGGAAACAAAAAGACCAATAGTGGCCGTGGTCTGAATCCAGGAAGTCCAGAAACCTCTTCTTTCCGCCGGGGAGTGTTCGGCCACATAGGTGGCGGCACCGCCGTATTCGCCCCCAAGTGCCAGGCCCTGGAGCAGACGCAGGATAAGTACCAGGATGGGCGCAAAGATGCCGATGGTATCATAACCCGGTATACAGCCAATAAGGAAAGTGGACAGTCCCATCAGTACCAGGGTCAGCAGGAAAGTATATTTCCGGCCGATCAGGTCGCCCAGTCTGCCGAAGAAAAGAGCGCCGAAAGGACGCACCACAAAACCGGCCGCAAAAGTGGCCAGGGTGGAAAGCAGGGCCAGGGTCTGGTTGCCTGAAGGAAAGAATTTGGTGGCAATGATGGTGGCCAGACTTCCGAAAATATAGAAGTCGTACCATTCGATCAGCGTACCCACGGAGGAAGCCGCGATGATACCGGCCAGCCCCTTTTTTTCTGTTTGAAAACTCATGTTGGGTTGATTTTTGGTTTAGAGAAAAATATGTGTCTGGAGAATCAGTTCGCCTTTTGATCCGTTGCGTGCGGGATTACCGGCAACAGTTTTATATACGGGCCGGCTGCTGTATTGAAGTGTAACCTTGGCATTATGACCGCTGAGCAGATAATGCATACCCAGGTCAAACTGCCCCGATGCCTTGCCGATCCGGTCAAAATTTTTATAGGTAAAAGTGGCATAAGGCATAAACGATGTACCGTTTTTCAGTTTGGGTAACACATAACCCAGCTGGGTATACCAGCTATTACCGGTACCCAGGGTTGGTTGCGCATTTCCTCCCCCGGCCCAGCTGGCATCCGGATTAGAGGAAACTGGCTGTGTGTTGCCATGCAGGTTCAGGATGCCGATATTCCGGAGATAATTGGGCCCGTAGTCGGAATGGTAAAATACGGAATAAGCACTGATGGCGGTCCCTTTTTTCCTGTCAAGCGGCATATCCAGGAAAACATCCACCCCCAGGTTTTTCTGCGTATGTTCTTTTACGGGAGCTGTGGTACTGGCTTTACTGGCAGTCGCTCCTTTCTGACTGTACCATCCTGCGCCGATATTGAAAACTTTTTTGGCGCCTAGATAACTGCCCACAAAAAAGGGCAGTACATTACTTTCCTTATCCCAGAACATATAATTGAAATAGCCGCCTGTACTCCAGTGCTCATTCAGCACATTGGCAGCGGTTGGGGTACTGATGGCCGACAGGGCTGAGCCGAAGGCAAAAGGTTTGTTGGCATGGATCCTGTAATCAAAACGGCCCAGCTGGCCTTTGGCATAAACGCCCAGCTGCCGGGCAAACTGATCGGTGGTTTCTATATTATACCAGTTTACAATCGGGGCATCCAGGGTCATAAAGTTAAGCGTACTCTGGCTGCTCAGCCGGCTTACCCCGTTCCAGTAATGGAGGCCGGCTCCCAGGTGAAATTTCACCGGTTTAACGGCAAATTCCGTCCAGGCATCATGCACATATAACTGAGGTCTCTTACCCCCCTGGCCGGTGGCGCTGGAGCCATTTCCGAGGGTGCCGGCGCTGCCCCCGTTCAGGAAACTCTGGTTATTAATACCCCAGTGACTGACGATCATAAAGCGGGGAGATACCTGGGCCTGCACCAGGAAACGGGAACGGCGGATCGCCATATCCGTAGCAGATTTTTGAACATTTCCGTTTACATCAAGGGTGCCGGGGTTGTTGGCAGTATGGGTGATCCACATCTGGTGCCAGGTAATCAGCCGGATAAACTTGGACCCCTTTTCATCCAGTTTTAACAGCATTGGTTTGTAGCTGTGATCCACGCCCGGAACCGAAGTTCCCTGTGCAGAAAGACCATGGGCAGCCATCATCACCAACATGGAAGCAATCGTTTTTCTTAACATGGCAGTTGGTTTAAAAAATTTGATGTCACCAAATTCAAGAAACCTTCCGCTTTGTTCAAATGCCGGATATATTGCTGCTAACTATTATATTTTTTACAGCACGTTTTTACGGAAACGCTCCCACTTGATCACCATGAATTTGTCCCCCAGCTCGGTGATCATACAGCCGGCTCCTTTCAGACTTTCCTTCTCCCGGAAAAAATCCAGCAGTTCGGGGTGAGAAAGGACCTTGTACGTGGGTCTGTATTCATAATTTTCCGGGGCTTTGATATGGTATTTTTTCACCCAGTTCATCACCGAAACATGGCTGATGCCCAGAATTCTTTCTATTTCCCGGTAGGTGACCCCTTCAATATACAGTTGCAGGGCCTTGATTACATAGTAAGGGTCAATATTTTTACCTTCCTTGAGTACGGTAAAAAAATAATTGCATTCCTTACAGCGAAAACGCTGTCTTCCCTTGACAATTCCGCTTTTGATAAGCGTTTCACTCTTGCATTTGGGACAGGCAATCTGTTGCATAAAAAGGGCAGTCTGGCAGTCAGCTATACCAGTTTAGCATAAATATACTTATTTAGCAATATAAAAACACGCCCGCGGCTGATCTTTTTTTACTTTTATCGGGAACAAAACGGATTGCTATGTCATACCCCTATCAGATTAAGAATGCAGAACAGTACCAGGCCGCCTATAAAAAAAGTGTGGAGGATCCGGAAGGATTCTGGAGTGAAGTGGCTTCTCATTTTTACTGGCGCAAGCATTGGGATAAAGTACTGGACTGGAATTTTACCGACCCCCGGGTGGAATGGTTTAAAGGTGCGAAACTGAATATTACCGAAAACTGTATCGACCGTCACCTGGAGAAACTGGGGGATAAACCCGCCATTATCTGGGAACCCAATAATCCGGAAGAACGTACCCGGGTTGTGACCTATAACCGGCTGCATAAAAGGGTTTGCCAGTTTGCCCAGGTACTGAAGAATAACGGGGTAAAAAAAGGAGACCGGGTCTGTATCTATATGGGCATGGTTCCCGAACTCGCCTATGCCGTGCTGGGTTGCGCCCGGATCGGGGCAATACACAGTGTGATCTTCGGGGGGTTCTCAGCCCAGAGTATTGCCGACCGGCTTTATGATGCCAACGCGGAATATATTGTAACCTGTGACGGCGCCTTCCGCGGCAATAAAGATATTCCCCTGAAAAGTGTGATTGATGATGCCCTGATCGGCAACCGCACCGTCAAAAAAGTAATCGTGTATACCCGCACCCGCACCCCGGTTTCCATGATCAAAGGACGGGATGTATGGTGGGAAGATGAAATGGAACATGCCGAACACCAGGTGGAACAGGAAGGCAAAGTGTCTTTTCCCGCGGAAGAAATGGATGCGGAAGATCCCCTGTTTATTCTGTATACGTCCGGATCTACGGGCAAACCCAAAGGCGTGGTACACAGCTGTGCCGGTTATATGGTGTATACAGCCTATTCTTTTGTCAATGTTTTCCAGTATGAACCCGGCGATATCCATTTCTGTACTGCGGATATCGGCTGGATTACCGGACACAGTTATATATTATACGGCCCCTTAAGTGCCGGAGCCACCACGATGATGTTTGAAGGCATTCCCACCTGGCCGGATGCGGGACGTTTCTGGGATATTATTGATAAATACAAGGTCAATATCCTGTATACAGCGCCCACGGCTATCCGCTCCCTGATGGGTTTCGGCCTGGGACATGTACATGGACATAAACTTGACAGCCTGAAAGTGCTGGGTACAGTAGGTGAGCCCATTAACCAGGAAGCCTGGCACTGGTATGATGATAATATCGGGAAAAACAAATGTCCCATTGTTGACACCTGGTGGCAGACAGAAACCGGTGGTATCCTGATCTCCAATATGGCCGGGGTAACTCCCGCCAGGCCCACTTTCGCCACCCTTCCGCTCCCGGGAGTGGAGCCGGTACTGGTGGATGAAAACGGAAAGGAGATCGAAGGCAATAATGTCAGCGGTAATCTATGTATCCGGCATCCCTGGCCCTCCACGATCCGGACCACCTACGGAGATCATGAACGCTGCCGGCTGAATTACTTCTCTACTTATCCCGGTTATTATTTTACGGGTGATGGTGCCTACCGCGACGAAAATGGCAATTACCGCATTACCGGCCGGGTAGATGATGTGCTGAATGTAAGTGGTCACCGGCTGGGCACCGCGGAAGTGGAAAATGCGATCAACATGCACGCAGGTGTGGTGGAAAGTGCCGTGGTAGGTTACCCGCATGAGATCAAAGGCCAGGGCGTGTATGCCTTTATCATTTATGAACATGTACACGGCGATGAAAATCTCACCCGCCAGGATATCCTGCAGACGGTTACACGGGTGATCGGCCCCATCGCCAAACCGGACAAGATTCAGTTTGTACCGGGACTTCCCAAAACACGCAGCGGAAAAATCATGCGCCGCATTTTACGCAAGATCGCTGAAGGAGACCTGGAAAACCTGGGCGATACCAGCACCCTGCTGGATCCGTCAGTGGTGGAAGAAATTAAACGAGGAAAACTCTGATCATAACAGCCGCCCCGCTTTAAGCGGGGCGTTTTTTTTCAAAACACTCGTTTCTCTGCCGGGTAAAATATATTTTTGACGGAAAGAGACCGGAGAAATTACCTTATGGAACAAACAAAAAGCAGGCGGAGTTGGCGGGTATTCCTGCGCTGGACGGGCTGGGTCCTGCTTTTCCAGTTTGTACTGATCAATATCAGCGCTTCTATTTATGCCTACCGGCTAACCCATTTCAGTAATGACCCGGCTCTGCGCCAGGCGCCCCGGCAAACTAATATCTTCCGCAAAACCTGGAAAATCTTCACCGGACCCGAATTTCCGAAATCCCAGATCCGGGTTACTCCTTCTTTCTCTTATGACACCATTACTCTTCAAACGAAAGAGGGAACCTCCATTGATGCCTGGTACAGCCGGCCCGATTCGGCAAAGGGAACCGTAATCCTTTTTCATGGTATCAGTGCCAGTAAAAGTTATATGGTGCGGGAAGCAGAGGCTTTCAGGGAAATGGGCTATGCGGTATGTATGGTGGATTTCCGGGCGCATGGTAACAGCGGGGGGCTGGTTACCACCATGGGGCGAAAAGAAACGGAGGAAGTAAAACTGGCCTTTGATTTTGTACGGGCCAATAGTTCACAACCGGTATTTCTCTGGGGGGTATCCATGGGAGCAGTTGTTTTACTAAAGGCCCTGCATGATTTTCCGCTTCAACCCGCAGGGGTGATCCTGGAAATGCCTTTCCTCTCCCTTCAATCACACCTGAAAGCCAGAGCCCGGGTTCTTGGATTCCCACAACAGCCCTTTGCCTTCCTGGTTACAGGTTGGATCGGCATGGAACAGGGCTTTAACGGGTTCCGGCATACCGCCACACGTTATGCGGCATCGGTTCAATGCCCGGTATTACTGCAATACGGTGCCCGCGACAGTTATGTTTTAAAAGAAGAAATTGAAGAAGTTTATAAGGCGATACCCGCTGCAGATAAAATAAAGATTGCATATCCTTTTGCCGATCATGAATCATTGCTGCAGCACGATCCCTCTCGCTGGCAAAGAGAAGTATCCCTGTTCCTGGAAAAAGGCAGTCACTGATTATTTTCGGATAATGACTTCGGTGCCGGGTACCGTAAACTGATAGAGCTCCTTAACATCCCCGTTCTTCATAGAGATACAACCCAGTGTCCAGTTCTTAAACCGGTCCACCACAAAATCCTCATGCGGCCAGGTGCCGTGAATGCCGATGCCTCCGCCAATCCGCGCGCTGGCGGGTATTTCTCCCCGTTGCTTACGGGCATTGAATTTCTGATAACTCTCCCGCGTGGGATAGTCAAGGGCCAGAAACCGGCTCCATTTCTCATGCACCCGTTTGCTGCTGATCCGGAATGATCCTTCCGGTGTGTTTTTATCCCCTTCCATTTTTTTGTCTTCCAGGCTGTTGTTCCCGAAAACCACCGGGTAAGTGGCATACCAGCCCTGCTCATCATAAACAGTCAGTTCATAGTCTGACTTATCTACCCGGATACTGATGCGCCCTTCCGGTCCGGCGGTACCCTGGCGTTGGAGTACGGCCGGTCTTTTGAGCCGGCTGAAATCGGAGGCAGTCAGGCTGCTGCCCAATAAAAGGAATAACAGGAACCCCGTATACTTCATATCCGTTTAGTGTTTACTTGTCAGAAAAATGTAACCTGCCTGGTGGGAATGGTGACGCTTGTATTACGCAAACGCAATGCCATCTTTTTTTAGTATGAAGACCGGGATGGATTTAACAGGGCGTTTAGAAACAGGAAAGTATTTTTTCTTCGTGGAATGTCCCGGAAAAAAGGAAGCCGGACTGGGAACAGTCCGGCCGTGTATGAAGATGAGTAAATTGCTTACCAGTTGCTGAAGCGGAAACCGAAATTGTAGGGAGTCATATTCAGCCCTTTTTCCCACATGTTGCGGTTCGAATAACTGCCGTAAAGCCGTACAGGTCCAAGAGAAAGTTCGCCGATATAGGAGATTTTAAAAGGCTCCAGGTCAAAATCGCTTTTTACTTTGTTGATATCACCGCTCACCTTGGTTTTATACCTGGCTGAGTAGAGATAACCGGCGCTGATACCGGCGCTCAGGCCAAAGCCTTTTTTCCGGGTGGGGGTGAAATTAATATTCAGCATGATTGGTACGGTCAGATAGTCTGCCGCGAGTTTCACTTTTTTGAATGAGGTACTGCCTTCTGTAATCAGGGTCGGATTTTTGCTGAATACGATCTTATCATTATCGAAATGATAATTGTTCATTTCCAGTCCCAGCCCGTATTTCAGGTTCAGTACATGTTTACTGATATTCAGTTTCTGCATAAAGAACCAGAGATTGACATTCCGGGATTTGCCGGCACGCAGTTTCAGGTCATCCTTATTGATGCCACTGCCTACAAAACCGTCAAAAGCGGCGGTGGTATAGTTTGATTTATCCGTGTAGTTGGAGAAACCAAGATCCAGTATCCACCAGTTTGTACTGACATTGGACGGCTTTTCTGATTTTCGGTTCCGCATCCGGTACTCCTTATCCCGGATTATCTGTTTGTCTTTGCTGCCCGCCTTCCGGATGATCACCATATTGCCGATACGGATGGTATCGTTTTGGGGAGTTTTTGTGCTGTCTGTCTGGGCCATAGTGCCGGCAGCGAGGCATAAAAGAGTCATAAGGGTAAAAATCCTTTTCATACGATTGCTTTTTTCAGTCTGTTAATGCTAATTGAGTTTAATCGCGAGCCCGCCTACCAGTAACCGGTTGTCCTCGTCGGTGGGATCAATATTTGTTCTTTTTTCAAAGGTCCGTGTTACTTTCCGGAAGAAGCCACGGAGTTTGTTTTTCTTCTGACCATTATCCTCTTTAAAAGAGGCGGTCATTATATCGGACGGAGAGGGGTCAGGGTTTGTTACAACCGGATTTGTTAAGGAGTTCTTATCTGGTTGTTTTGTTTTTTCAGGTGACAGTTCCAGCCTGGCCAGGGTACTTTCCTGTTTTTCCTCCCTTATGTAAGGATAGCTGACAGGAACCGGCAGGTTATTTGTTTTCGGATTTTCATTTTGGGCGAGTTCCGGCTGGGGATCCGCAGTGACTTTACCGGCTGTCTGTACGGAATTATCTTTCCGTGGGCTGCGTACTGCAGGTTGCACCGCCTCATCGTCTTTCAGGGCAAATGCATTTTCATAGCGGGTTACAGGATCTTCTGCAGCCGCCGGATTTTTTTGTGCACGTATAGTATCGGAGGGAAGTTGTCCGGCCGGTTGCACGGCTACTGCATCATCAGAAACCGGACTTTCTTTTTTATTCAGCAGCACAGTGGTAATACCGGCGCCGAGCAGCAAAACAGCGGCGGCAGCCCGCCACCACCGGACCGGAAGGACCCGTACTTTTTCTTCGCTTTTGTATAAGCTATTTTTATCCGGGAAGGAAATTTGTTCCGGCTCGAGGCGAGTTTGCAGTAAGAGTTCGAGTTCTTTTTTTACAGCGGCATTTTCCCCGGCAAATTTTTCTACCGACTGGCGGTCCTGGTCATTGAGTTCATGATCGGTATACAGTAACAGAAATTCTTCATAGTTCTGCAGGGTGATAGCGGTCCCCTCTTCCCCTTTGAGCAATTCTTCTTTCCCGGGATAAACGATGGAAGCATCCGGTTCCAGCCGGTACTGTTGCAAAAGTTCCAGTTCTTCTTTCAGGTCCGGATGTTCAGCCGCAAATGTTTCTACCGCTTTCCGGCCGGCAGCATCCAGTTCATTATCCAGGTACAGGATAAAAAACTCTTCGTAATTATGGCGGTTGATGTTCATGATTAAATCACATTTTCCATTCTGACAAGATATTCTTTCAGTTGTACCCTGGCCCGGTGCAGGTAAACTTTCACCTGGCTGGGGTTCAGGTTCATGATCTGGCCGATTTCTTCATAACTGTACCCTTCATAATCCTTCAGCATAACCAGTGAACGCTGGGTATCATTCAGCCGGCTCAGTGCTTCGTCCAGGATCTTTTTCAGGTTATTGGACGGGCGGTTTTCCACTTTCAGCTCTTCTTTGAACTCCTCCCGCAACTGGATTCTTTTTACTTTCCGGATATGGTCAATCATCTGGTGATAAGCCACGGTAAACAAATAGGATTTGCTTTTCCGGACATCCACTTCTTCCCGGTTCCGCCACATCTTTTCAAAGGCCGTTTGTACCACATCCCGGGCATCCTCCTCATGGCGGAGATTTTTCAGGATGAAGCGGTACACATTATCTGCATACTGCCTTACACATTCATTGTATTCTCTTTCGGTCATAAACAGGTGGGGTAAAGGTACTGTTCCGGGGAACAGATTCAGCTATAATACGCAACAGGACCGGATTTGTTACAGCGGGCAAAAAAAAACCGGCTTTTGCCGGCTTTTATAAATTAATGAAATTCAATTAATTAAAATTTGATATAAAAATCAGTTGCCGGTTTGGATTTTCGGGTATCCATTCTTCTGACCGGAAATTCTCTTTCGGGAGACAGGTTGCCTGTCCGTTGGTGCAGGGTTCTGTTTCTGTTTTTACCGGCATTGCTTTGCCGGCCGGCCGGGCGTAAACGATAATCCCGAGAATCAGGAGGGCGGCAGCGGTAATAATAAGGTTCCTTGGCATTTGGGCTGGTTTTTGTCTGAGACGAAGGTAGAGAGGGAAAGGTTACAGGATAGGATAAAAAGAAGCTTAAAAAGGCAGGCTTTGTAAGGGATTGAATATCAGGCGTTAAAATTTTTCAATGTGCTGAATCCCTTTTCTGCTGATGCCGATCCTGTAACGTTGCAGGGCGCGTTGCTCGTCGTGTTGTTTTTGGATAACGAGGTTGATATAGTATAATTTATCTCCGTACACCACCTGGTAGCCCTCTTTTTCATCGGGGCAATAGAGGGGAAATTCTGCATTATCCATATTCCGCATGAGTTGCAGTACATTAAAGCGGATAATGGAATTTACTCCTTCTATTGTATAACTGTTTGACTGGTCCAGTTTTTTGCGGTTAATATACATCCGGGTTCTGTACAGCAGTACTTTTTCGGTATTTACTGCACTGTTTGAGTTAAAGAATAAGGTCCGGTTGCGGGTTTTGCTGATTTCGGGCGGTACTTTATTGGGGGAAATAAAATCCATGCTCTCCCGTTCCCAGCCAATAGGCTGATGCCGGATTTTCATTTTGATCTTGTGATCAAAGTAACGGGAGCCCAGTTTATGGGCAAAATAGTACCGGGCAAAATCCTTGATCCGGTCTTTAAGCATATAACTAACTACCAGGGCGACAAAAAGCGGCATGGTTAAGTTGCCGAATTTCTGCTGAACAGAAAAGGCGACCACCGTTGCAAAAATCATAGAGATACCAGCAGCCAGGCTGTAAAGTAATTGTTCAATCAATATGCCGTCCTTTCGCTTGTCCACGTTAAGGAACAGGTGACTTTCCGCATATTTTTTCAGGGTGCTCAGCCGGTAAATAAGGTCGTTATTGTTCCGCCGGTTGTGCAGGGAGGCTACCGGGTAATTTTTTTCCTGCCGGTAGCTGATTTCCTGTTCAATCAGTCCTGAAAGCGAGGTTTGTTGCTGCATGATCTGCTCCGGGTTTCTTTTTTTCAGGTTCCGGATCAGACGGAAACAATGAAATTCAATGGTATTACTCATGAATTCATCCCCGTAACGGAACACTTCCATCATGGGCGTGTCTATGGTGGGAACATTAATTATTTTATAGAGTGCCCGGTATCTTTCGGCGATCCGGCTGGTGTACATTATGAAATTGTATACCAGGTAATCCAGGTCGCTGTCAGCTGCGGCGGAAATGTGGGACACTTCCTCGCGAAGAGAACTTTTCAGAATGGAGAGGAACATTTTAATCTGGTACTCATATGCTGTCCGGTGGGTACGGGTAGGGGAGGAAGCCAGTGCCGTAAATGATTTTTCCAGATAGGTAAAACAGCTGTTTCCGCCTTCTGCAATATCACGTAATATATACACAGGCGTAATCAGCCGGATATTGGATTTGGTATCGCGGTAAAAATCAGCTTTGCTGTATGTATGCCGGTTGATATCCAGGCTGCCGGGCAAAAACATCCAGATATTGAACGAAAACAGGTTATCCTTCTTTTTTTTGCGGGCTACAAAGCCAACTTTTATTTCAGCTGAATGACGGTCATGTATTTTAATTACTTCTTCGATCATAGGTTCAGGGTTGAAATATCAGAAAAAGACCCCTTGTGCTGTATATCCAAGCAGCCGCAGTACCGTTTCTCCCCAGAGGATAATCATTATCCAGGCTATCACCATCATGGTAAATCCGAACTTAAATGAATCGCTCATACTGTAATGGTTGGTAGTATAAAGCAATGCGGAGGGCTTACTGTTAAAGGGGAGTACATAAACGTGCTCAATCAGCAGGGCAACCGGAAACGCGAGACTCATAACCGGGTAGCCGAATTTCTGTGCGATACCGATGGCCATGGGTACAAATATCAGGGCCCGCATTGTTTTTGACTGGAAGAGGATTGCGCTGAAAAGCATCAGAAAGGTAAGGCCGAGATACAGAACCCAGAAAGGCGTCTGAGCGGTAATGCCAAAATAACTGAACAGCGCATCCACCAGGCTTGCGGGCAGATCTGTAGCCTCAAGACCCGCCCCGAGTGTATAGGCTCCTGCAGAAAAGAGCATCAGGTGCCAGGGTATATCCACATCATTCCATTTTACAACGCCGATTCCCGGGAGCAGGGCAGTCACGGCGCCCAGAAAAGCTACGGCGGTCTGGGAGATGCCATGCTGCTTGTCGGTAGCCCAAAGTATAAGCACAACGACAAATATTCCAATGGATTTATATTCATTTATGGTCATCCTGCCCAGTGATTCATATTCTGTTCGCAGGCGTTCCATACCTCCCTGAATGCTGGGCACCTGTTCCTCTTTTTTCATCGGGAAAATAATTTTTGTGCCAATCAGCCAACCCAGTACAATCAGGATCAGGCAAAGGGGGAAGGCTGCGATAAACCAATCCTGAAATCCAAAGAGGGATTGCCCCATCGCACCGGCAATCAGAGAACCGGCCAGCAGGTTGGCCCCGGATCCGGTAATAAATCCGCTGGCACCGATATTGATCTGGAAAAGGTTTTGCAGTACAATATTTCGCCCGAAATTATTCCGCCGCTCGGAGGTGGCACCATAGATGGCCGCGATTACCATAAAGATCGGGAGCAGGATGGTAGCTTTGGCAGTTGTGGCGGATATGAATACGGATAACACGATATTGATGACAATAAAACTGAAAAAAATCCAGGTGGCATTTTTTCCGAATCGCAGCACAAACCAGAGCGCAAACCGTTTGGCTGCCCGGGTGGTAACCAGCATGCTGGCCAGTACGAATGAAAGAATATTCAGCCACATCACCGGGTGCCCCAGTTGTGCATAGGCTTCTTTTTCTGTAGTGACCCCTGTCAGTACCATCGCGATTACTACTATCAGGGAGGTCAGATAACTTGGAATGGACTCGGTAATCCACAGAATGATTGAAGCGGCGAATATTCCGAGCATGGCATAGTTGATCCGGGAAAAGTTTTCCATCCCGGTATCTTTAAGTCTTTTCAGAGATGTTTCTTTCAGAATATCCGGATTAATATCGTTGAGATAAGAAATGTCGGCAAAATAGTAGATAAGAATAAAACTGAGAATAGCCAATGGACCGCCCAACCGTTCCATCCATTTTTCGAACCCCTTTTTTTCAGCTTTTTTAAGTTTTTCCACCCGGTAATTATTCATATCCAGGGGATCAAAGACTGGTGAGGTTTTTATCGGTTCCGTTACAGGCATGCCATTGATTTTATATCAGATACTGAGTTTTATTTTGTACAGTTTGCCACTGGCGTCGCAACCAATCCAGGCGAAACCGGCAGCCCGGTCAATGACCAGGGCTTCTGCTTTTTGAATAAAAGGGATATCCTGGGAGGCTATCAGGGCTCCGCTGAGGGTGCAATGATACAAAGCCTGCTCCTGACTGTCGCAGATCCATATGGTCTGATCACTGCTGTCAAAAAAAATATCAGAAAGATAAGAGGCAAAATCCAGGCGGGTGCGGCTGGCTTCATTTCCTGTGGACAAAACATATTTAATCAGCAGGGCAGGAGATTCCTGATTGGTAATATACAAGGTATCTGTTCCGCAGCTCAGTCCTTCCAGCCCCTTGTTGGCGATGCCTCCGGGAATACTGATCTGAACTACCGGAATAAATCCGGTTTCGTCCGGGCTGAGTTTTATAACATTCATCTGGCTCTCATCTGCCAGGTACAGCGAACGGCTGACGGGGTGAAGAGAAATTGCCTCAAAGTCATTACTTCCGCCGTAGTTCAGTTTCCGGCGCAATGTGCCGTCTGTATTCAATTCATAAATACCGGTTTTGTCACTTACAGCATAAAAGCCGCTTTTGTCTGCGGCAAAACAAAGCCCTGAAAGTCCGGTTACCGGTGTCTGAAAAACGGTATATACCTCTTCCGCCGGGGATGCTTCATTCTCTTTGCGGCAGCTTTCCGTCAGAACAGCGGCTAAAAAAGCAAGGATTAGCGGAGTATTCTTTTTCATAATCAGGAAGCGGCCGGTAAACAAATGTCAGCCGGCCGCATACGCAACCTAAACAATATTACCATTTGCTGTAGGGATGCTTCATCAGCATGGAGTTGTAATACCGGGTATCGCCGGTCACTTCCTGACCTAACCAGCCCGGTTTTTCAAATTGTTCGTCTTCATTTTCCAGTTCCACTTCTGCAACCACCAACCCCTGGTTTTCTCCATAAAATTCATCCACTTCAAAAGTGTGTGGGCCGGCTTTTACTTCGTAGCGTGTTTTGTCAATGACCCCGGGTTCACAAATGCGCATCAGTTCCTCCGCCTCGGCAACCGGAATTTCTTTTTCCCATTCATACCGGGAGGCGCCTGAGTCATTTCCTTTGCCTTTTATTGTTATAAATCCCTTTTCTCCTTTCACCCGTATCCGTACAGTCCGTTCCGGAATGGAAGAAAGGTAGCCTTGTATAATACGGGTGGACCTGGACGCTTCCGTTTTGAAATGATCTGAATCCACTAAAAATTTTTTTTCAATTTCCTGTGCCATATTGTAAATATTTAATTTGCCAGTGGTTTATTAATCATACCAATCACCCGTTTGATGGCCTGTAAATAGTTTATATTCTCTACCCCTTCCAGACCCACATCGCCGATGGTTTTAAGAATATCAGCCACTTCAGTGGACTCTGAGTTAATCGTGGCTATCCGGGCTCCATTCACCCATACATTCCCTGTTTCGCAGATAGTATTATTCACCATATAGCCGAAACGCTGTTTACGTACCCGTACTGCCTGCAGGTCGGGATGGGCTTCAATCAGTTGCATAAACTCTTCATAGCTGTATGTTTCCTTTGTAAGTTCCGGTACCCTTACCTGGAAAGCGGGAAAGACTTCCTGCAACAATACAGAAACGGGAAGCGGAAAACTACCTTTCATCAGGGGATTCCATTGCTCAAGCCCGTCAACTGTCTGTACATAGGTTTTGATATCCATTTTGCCATCCCGGATTTTTGTATTGTTGATATCGTTGGTACGTGAGAGGATGTAAATTTCTTCACTGACTCTTTCCCATACTTTTTCCGGTACCGGCGCAGAAAGCCTGGCCATCCGGAATGCCGCCTTATCAAAATCCTGACCGAAAGAGCGAAATTCAAAACGGGGTTTTGACTGTTCGCCGATTTTTAATTCTTCTTTACTCATTGTATGTGATTTTTTGAATGGAGGGGGTGGCCATGCACCCGAATGTGCATGGCCGTATGAGAACCCCGGTATTTAGTTGTTGGTACTGCCCCGGGTGGGTGTGGTGAAAATGACCAGGTTGCTTGAGCCGTCAGGCTGGCGTCCGTATGATTTTTTACCGCTGAGATTAATCGTCAGGAAATCCAGGGAAGCCACCAGCACACCGGAAGGATTTTCCAGGTACACGGCATCCCCCGAAGTGCTCAGTCCGAATTCCACACTGTATTCTCCGCCGGTGTATTCTGTTTTGAATACGAGGAATCCTTTCGCAGGAATAACAGTGCCGGCATTGATGACCCGTTTTGCTTTGGTACCGTTGGAAGTTCTTATTCCTTCATCATAAAAATAGTAACCGCTGAGGTCCACAGGGATTTCGGATTCATTATAAACTTCTACCCAATCCGGATCACTCACATCCTTGGTCCCGTCTGCCAGCGCTTCGTTTATATGTAACTTGATTAAGGTGGAAGCTCCGACAGTATAAGTGGCCAGTTGCGCGGGCGCACTGGCGGGATAAACCGTTGTGAAACCGCCCTTGTTTTTTACTTCTATATAATAATCCACTTTGGTGTCTTTCGGCAGGGCAGGGATATTTCCGGAATAAATGAAATCGGTGCCGGACAGGGTCATGTCAACAGTGAGAAAACTGCCACCAGCAGCGGTGCGGTAGTAAAGTGTTACAGATACCACGCCTTTCAGGTCCATTACTTTGGCGGTTACTGCCGGACTTTCCGATGATTGCGGGGCAGCCGGTGTTATGCTTACATTGCTGATAGAGGCGGGGCCGTCAAAGATGTCATCTTTAACGCAGGAGCCGGTGCCAAGGAGAAGGGCAGCCAGTCCGGATATAAGAAAAAAGCGTTTCATGTTTTTTTGTTTTAAGGTTGTGATCAGAAGTTGATTTCAAAACGTACACCCATCATACCATAATCTTCTCCGGCTTTTCCTTTCGGGTCAGCTACTTTCGTCGGGTCCTTGGTAAGGGCTCCGGTCAGGTCGTGGCCTACATACAGCTTGTTCTTTCCACTGGCATACCGGTCGTGATTTACATAGCTGTAGTTAATCTGGAAGCGTACGTTTTTTGCGGCATACACATTGACACCTGCCGTATAGGCTTCGGCTGAGCCGCCATTTACGGATTTATCATTCATGTCAATATTGTCATACCGGAAAGCCAGTTCCACATCACCCCATTTTTTACCGCGGTAAGGCTGGCTGAATTCGGCTTCTGTATGGTTGTAAAACTGCCTTCCCCCAAAAAGCAGGCAGGCTGCCTGTGCATAAAAGCCATTGTATTTGAGGGTGGAGAGTTTGTTGTTGCGTACAACTTTGCTGGTAATGTATTCACTCTGGAAGCCAAAACCCTTATAAAATGCGGCAACTTCCACATTGCCCAATTGGGTGTGATCCACATCCGGAATTACGTCAGTATCCAGGTATTTTTTTCTGTTTATACTGCTCAGAGAACGGGTGCTGTAGCGTACGCCTCCGTATTCAGATGTTTCCACACTGGTTTTAGGCTGGCGGTAGGAAGTAGAATATCCCACATGGGCGCCGAAATCTTTCTTCGTGCCAAAGGGCTGCAGGACGAACTTACCGGTAAACGAAACGCCTTCATCTCTTCCGAAGTCCTTGTTATTATCTTCTACAAAAGTCCGCATTTCTGCATCCTCCACTTCCTGGAAGAATACGCCGCCGGCTGTGAAGAAATAGGGATGGCTGTAGGAGGTCTCCCAGCCCACATGACGGGAAGGGGCAAAAGCGGTAACCACCATGGCCCTTTCCAGGAAATTCAGGTAGCGGGAGGAAGAGGTTTGCGCCATGGAAAAGCGCTCTTTAAAATTACCAACCCGGGTTGCCAGGCCATTGAGGAAGTCGTACTGGATATAGGCATCATTAAGTTCCAGCACACCGTTGGAGAAATCCAGGTCAATTTCTCCATACCAGTTTTTGGTCAGATTGGTTTTTGTCGCAAAACGTGCGCGACGTATGGATACCCCGTTACCAATCGGGTTCATGGTTTTATTGGAAAAAAGCTGTGCATCCACCTGCACACGAATATCAAACCAGAGCCGGTAGCCCTGATCTTTGGATTCAAATACAAGGATACCATTTCTGTTCTCCACATCAAGCGGAGAGCGGCTTACCAGCCGGCCGTATTGGTTAAATCGGTCCTGTCTGCTGGTGTCCTGGGCATTCACACTGCTTATTGTCAGTGCCAATGTCATGAAAAGTAAGAAGCGTTTCATGATGTTATTGTTTAGGTTTTCAGATTGTTTTTATAAAGTCTGTTAAATTGGTTTCTTTTTTGAGATCCAGCTTTTTTCGTAAACGGTAACGGGCGATCTCCACACTCTTGGGAGAAATGTTCATGAGTGGTGCGATTTCCTTGCTGGAAAACCCGATGCGGAGTAATAAAGCAAGTTTCTTTTCCTGTGCGGATAATTGAGGCGAATGGGTGGATAAGCGGCTCGGAAAATCATCATTGACCTGTTCTGCCTGCTGGTAAATCCGTTCAATTTCACCGGAGAAATTCATTTTTTGCCTGATTCCCCTGATGAGTTCCTGCAACCGCACATTTTTTTCATTAATTCCTGATTCCAGCCGGACCGCTTCCAGTTCTTCCAGAGTGTTTTCCAGGAACTGTCTCTGTTCGGCGATGCTGAGCGCATAGGTTACCAGTTCTCTTCTCTTTTCCTCGAGTCTGTTTACCAGGGAATAGTTTTCCGATTTGACATTTTTCATTTCAATTTCGGAAAGTGATTTTTGTAATTCGGCATATTGCAACTGTTCAAACAACCGCTTACTGGTTTCCGACTGTTCCGCTTTCATCCGGAAATGGCGATAAACCCAATAGGCGGACACGCTTATAACCAGCAGCGCTAATAAACCCGTTATAATAATAACTGTATTAACTGGCAGATTGATTTCAGTATGTGTATTGCCTGCAGGCAGTCCGCTGGTCACTTCCGGCAGGTTTTTATGTGTGATGGCAATCCGGAATACATTATTAATAAAGAAGAGACTGATAAACGTGGTCAGCCCGGCCATTAAAGGGGTAAGCAGCCAGCCCAGCATAATATGACCCAGTTGACGGAACCGTATTTCCTGTACTCCCTTAACTGCGCCTATTCCGATCAGGGCGCCTATCACCACCTGGGTGCTGGACACGGGAACCAGCGGAATACCCGGTAAACCGATACGCTGAATAAGGTGCGAGAATGAAGCGGATGAAAACAGGAAAAGTACAAGGGCCTGCGATAAAACCACCACGATGGCCGTTTCGGGGGTTACCTCCAGAATACCCTGGCCAACCGTATGCATTACTTTTCGGCCATAGGTGAAAATACCTGTGGCAATAGCCAGTCCGCCGAGGAAAAACAAAACCTGATTATCATTCAGATTATACCCCCCGATGTTCAGGTTAAAGGAAGCTGAATTAACAAATACCCCCATCACATTGGCAATATTATTGGCGCCGAGACTGTACGCGCCGAAAGCGCCCACAAGGAGAAGGCTGTAACGGATTTTCCGGTCGAGCAGAATAACATGCGTCCGGGTGGTGCGGATATAACGGCGTAAGCCCAGGTATAATAAAGCGGAAAAAATTCCTCCCAGTACCGGGCTGACCACCCAGGTGGAGGCAATAATTCCCAGCGTGCCATAATCAACAGGATTGGATGTATAAAAACACCAGCCGATAATGGCTCCGACAATCGCCTGACTGGTGGAAACAGGCAACCGGTAAGTGGTCATGACCGTTACCACCAGTCCCGAGCACAACGCTACCGTAAAGGCTCCGCCCAAAGCGTCAATTGACCCCAGTTCGGATAAGGTTGCTGTTGCCCCGCCACCTTGCAGGGTGGAACCAATAATTACAAAGATTCCTGCTACCAGGGCAGCCGTGCGGAATTTGATCATGCGCGATCCGACAGCTGTTCCAAAAACATTGGCGGCATCATTGGCTCCCAGTGACCAGCCAAGAAACAAACCGCTTGTTATAAAGAGAAGGAACAACATGGTTATACAATTCTTTTGATTGCCATTATAGTCAGCAGATCTGCCACTTTTTCAGCGGTATCGGATATGTTTTCTATATGAAGGGTGAAATAGCGCAGGTGAAATTTTTCACTCAGCTTCAGCCCGGGCATTTCCCGGAAAATTTTCCGGCGCAGCACATCCGCAAAGACATCCGTTTCCTTTTCAAAGAAATAAACCCGGTGAATTTTCTCATTGACCGAAGCCGGCTCATTGAAATAGGATTTAGCGGCCGGTATGACAGATTCAGCCGCCGAAACAGAAATCTGGGTCAGTTTGACAAAATCCTGAACCAGTTCCTGGGGAATAAGGGGTGTTTCCACGTCAAATTGAAATAGATTTTTCTTGGACAAGTCAATCAGATTGTCCAATTCCTCAAGTAAACGCAAAATGTCACCGCGCAACTGGGGCATCAGCGACTGCGTGTAAAGGGTATTTTCTATTTTACGGCGAATCAGATCCGATTCCGTTTCCAGGTTGGCAAGCGACTGGAGGTTATTATTAAAGTTTTCTGCATTCTTATATAAATAGTTCTTAACTCCCTCTTTAAAAAGCAATACACTCTGGTCAACGCAATTAAAAAAGCTGTCAATCAGTTCTATAGACTTATTCGATTTTTGAAAACGGAACATGCAATTTGTTTTGATTAGTTAAAAGTAGACCGCTAACTGCTCCTTAGCAGGTGAGTAAAGTCAGTTATGCTGTTAACAGAAGCACGTGTACAGGTATGATTTTCGTTAGGCGTATGAAAATCAATACTAAAAAGGGGTCATGTAGTGGTGGTTTTACTGAGAACCGCGGCTTTTGTAAAGAAGATGTAGAGGAAAAAAGATCTTCCGGACACTGCTATTACCACACCTGGCACCTATAATTTGCAGGACTTTCAGTGCTTTAGTCCGGGGTTTAAAATTCAGCCTGTAGAGGTACCGAAATTGGTCAGACACGGCCCTCGCCTCATTTTAGGGAAAACAGCTTTTGCTTTGGTAAACAGTAAAGAATCCTGAAGGAGTATCAGCTTGAATTATCTTTGCCCAAAATTTGCCGTATGAACGAAAATCTTGTACAAAGAATTGCCGCTGAACTGGATGCAGTCAAAGCATCCGGACTTTTCAAGACCGAAAGAATCATCGAAAGCCCTCAGGGGGCGGAAATAACCGTAAATGGGAAAACCGTACTGAACTTCTGTGCCAATAACTACCTGGGACTTTCCAGTCACCCCAAAGTAATTAAAGCCGCCCACGAAGCCATTGATAAAAGAGGATACGGAATGAGCAGTGTCCGCTTTATCTGCGGTACCCAGGACATTCATAAAGAACTGGAAGCCAAAATATCCGCTTTCCTGGGTACAGAAGATACAATATTATATGCAGCAGCCTTTGATGCCAATGGCGGGGTATTTGAACCCCTTTTCGGCGAAGAGGATGCCATCATCTCCGATGCCCTCAATCATGCCTCCATTATAGACGGGGTCAGACTCTGCAAAGCCCGGCGCTTCCGGTATGAACACAACGATATGGAAGACCTGGAAAAAAAATTGCAGGAAGCGGCTGATTGCCGGAGCCGGATCATTGTTACCGACGGCTCATTCAGTATGGACGGTACAATTGCCCGGCTGGACAAAATTGTGGAACTGGCAGAAAAATATGACGCCGCCATCATGGTGGATGAATGCCATTCCTCAGGTTTTTTGGGTAAAACCGGACGCGGCACCCATGAATACCGCGGAGTAATGGGCAAAATTGATATTATTACCGGCACGCTGGGCAAGGCACTGGGAGGCGCATCCGGTGGTTTTACCTCCGGACGCCGCGAAATCATTGAAATGCTCCGGCAGAAATCAAGACCCTACCTGTTCAGTAATACCCTTGCTCCTTCTATCGTCGGCGCCTCTATAGCCGTGCTGGATATGCTGACCGAAACCACCGAACTGCGGGACAAGCTGGAGTTCAATACCCGGTATTTCAGGACTAAAATGACCGAAGCCGGTTTTGATATTAAAGCCGGTGACCATCCCATTGTACCCATCATGCTCTACGATGCCGTGCTCGCGCAGAACATGGCCGCCCGTCTTCTGGAAGAAGGTATCTATGTAATCGGTTTCTTCTTCCCTGTGGTGGCAAAAGGACAGGCCCGGATCCGTGTACAACTGAGCGCGGCGCACGAACAGGCCCACCTGGATAAAGCCATCAGCGCCTTTACCAAGGTCGGTAGGGAACTGGGGGTGCTGAAATAAAGCACTTGATAATTAATACATAACAGCCGGGGTGCTCGTAATTCTACGAATCTCCGGCTCTTTTTTGCCGTTGATTTTCGCAGGAAAAAAACGAAGAAAGTTATGAAATGCAATTTTCGCAGAGTACTTTCGTTTTAGAATTATAGACAAATTCTACCCGCCAATTCCTCTGGAATTTCCATTAATGTAATTTTTGACCCGTACACCCGGAAAAAACGGAGGTACCCAACCTGTACAGAAACATGAAAAGAATTTTCTGGTGCCTGGTAACGGCGGTAGTGATGACCTTTGTCTTCAGCTCCTGCGCGGCCACCAAAAGAGATTGCCAGGGTAACAAACATTACCGCCTTAAAAACGGTATTTACCTTTAATGGAATGCACAACAAGATTTTTGAAAGTCCCGGAATGCCCGGGACTTTTTACTTTTATCCAAATATTCTACATGCGATTCCTTCTCTGTTTCCCGCTCCTTTTTACAGGTGCCGTTCTGTTTGCGCAATCTCCGGTTTTTCCGGATGACTGGACCGGCAACTGGAAGGGGGAGCTTCACTGGTACAAAGCCGGTCAGGCTGCGCTGCAAAAAGTACCCATGGAATTGCGGATCCAAAAAACAGACAGCGCTGCCTGGACCTGGCACCTGATATACGGTACTCCCCGCGAAGACAGCCGCCCCTATATCCTGAAACCGGTTGACCGCTCAAAGGGACATTGGGTGGTGGATGAGAAAAACGGCATCCTGCTGGATCAGTTCTGGGTGGGCAACTGTCTCACCGGTGCCTTCACCGTTTCCGGTTCCACCATCCTGAATACATACCGGATGGAGAACAAGGAACTGGTTATAGATTTTTTCTCCCTGGCAGCCAAACCGCTTGCAACCACGGGTAAGGGGGATGAAGAAATTCCGTTTGTGGATAGTTACCGGGTTACGGGAAAGCAGACAGCCCGCCTCTTACGGCAGTAATATTTTAAACAGTACGGAAAAACTGCAGCCCCGGTCTTTACCTTTGCTGAAATTTTTTCAGACAATGAAACGACTGACAGCAGTTATTGCCACCTTCCTTTTTTTATTGAATGCCTGTTCACCCGATAATGTGAAAGAGGACAACAGCCTCGGAAAGTTTTTCACCGATAATAAAATGGAGGGTTGCTTTGCTATTATGGATAACGCCTCCGGGAAATTCACCGTCTATAACCTGGGCCGTTACCGCGACAGCAGTTATCTGCCGGCTTCCACCTTTAAGATTGTCAATTCCCTGATCGGGCTGCAAACGGGTAAAATCAGCAGCGACAGTATGGTGATTCAGTGGGACGGAGTGGAACGCTGGATGCCCGACTGGAATAAAGACCTGAATATGTATGAAGCCTTCCGGGTCTCCTCCCTGCCTTATTACCAGGAAGTAGCCCGCCGGATCGGAAAAGACACCATGCAGTTCTGGCTCGACAGCCTGAAATACGGCGCCCGCAGTGATACGGATCAGGTCGTTATCCGTACGGCCATTGACAGTTTCTGGATTGATAATTCCCTCAAAATAACGCCCGATCAGCAACTGGGCCTGGTAAAGAGACTTTATTTCGATCAGCTGCCCTTTTTTAAGTCCTACCAGGAAACGGTGAAAAGAGCCATGCTTTTCGAAAGCAATACCAATTACCGGCTTGGGTATAAAACCGGCCTCGGTTACCGCGAAAACGGGAATATGCTGGGCTGGATCGTGGGCTGGATTGAAGAAAATAATCACCCTTTTTTCTTTGTACTGAACCTGGAAACAGCCGACCGCAATGCCCCGATGATCAATATCCGGAAGCAGATGCTGAAAGATATCCTGAAACATCTGGGCTTCCTGGAAGGGAAAATGTAAAACGCTCTTTAGCATGAATTTTGTTTCATATCCGTCATGAACTGGCAATTTGAATATCCCGGGGCTTCCCTGCTTTTCCTGGCAACGGGTATTCTCCTCGTATTATACATCCTCCTGCTTCGCCGGAAAAAGAAAATCCTTCACCGGATTGGTGATCCGATGCTCGTGAATGAACTGATCCGGGATTATTCCGCACGGCTATTCAGCATAAAAATGCTGCTGCTTGGCCTGGCCATGTCCGCCGGTATACTGGCCGTTATGAATCCCCGTAAACCCGGGACGCCCGCAGCGAACAGCCGTAAAGGGTTTGATATGGTGATTGCGCTGGATGTAAGCCGCAGTATGCTGGCCGCCGACCTCGCTCCTGACAGGATCACCCGGGCAAAACAACTGATCAGTAAACTGATTGGCACCATGCCAGATGACCGGATCGCGCTGGTTCTTTTTGCCGGCAAAGCCTATTTGCAAATGCCCCTGACTATTGATCACGGAGCCGCGGCCTTATATATTTCTTCTGTTACCACAGATGCCGTACCGCAACAAGGCACCGTTATCAGCGAAGCCCTGCAACTGAGCGCCGCTGTATTCAACCCGGCGGAAAAAAGATTCCGGACGATCCTGCTGATCTCCGACGGAGAAGATCATGATGCGGGTGCCGCGGAAATAGCCCGTAACCTGGAAAAACGAGGGATCATGGTGAACACGATAGGCATCGGATCAACAGAAGGAAGCTCCATACCTGATCCGCTTTCCGGGGGTTTAAAAAAAGATGAAACCGGGAATACCGTAATCACCCGGCTCAATGAACAGGTGCTTAAGGAAGTCGCCCAAACTACCGGTGGCATTTACCAGAAACTGGAGAGCAGCGAAGTAGCCGTAAAAGCGCTGCGCAGTCAGCTGGCTACAATTGAAAAAGTAGCCACCAAAGATATCAGCCTGATGCAGTTTAAACCGGGCTGGCCCTGGCTGGCAGGACTGATGCTCCTATTGCTGCTGGCCGAAATAGTTGTCCGCGAAACAAAAAAGAACAACACATGAAGAGAATCCTTTCCGTTTTTTTCCTGTTGGTGTTTTGTCCTGGCTTGCTGAATGCCCAGCAGGCAACGAATCCGCTGGCGGAAGGCAACCGTCTTTACAAACTGCAGTTGTATCAGCAGGCGGAGGTATTTTACCGGCAGGCTATGGAAGGGAATCCTGCGGATGAAAAAGCAGCGTATAATCTGGCTGTTTGCCTGAAAAAGCAGGAAAAAACTGAGGAGGCCCTGTCCTTCTTTAGCCGGCTGACGGAAAGTAGCCGGGATAACCGGCTGAAAGCCGATGCCTGGTATAATACCGGTGTTCTGTTTTCCCAGGCAAAAAAACTTCCCGAAAGTATTGCCGCATATAAAAACGCACTCCGGTTGAATCCCGCAGACCAGCAGGCCAGGGAAAACCTGCAGAAAGCCCTGCTGGAGCTGAAAAAGAAGGAGCCTCCTAAAAAAGAAAAGAAAAAAGAGCCCGACCCCCAAAAATCAAAAAATAAGCCCCGCCCGAAGATGAATCAGAAAGAGGCTGAACAGCGTCTTAAACTCCTTCAGCAAAAGGAAAAGGAAGTCAGCCAGCGGATGCAGAAAGAAAAGGCCAAAACCGGATCCGGACAAGCCAAAGATTGGTGAACCAGGCTCCTGCTTCTTTGTTAGTTTTGCAATTATGCAATCCTATTGTGCCTCTCTGACCCGGTATGCGCGTCTGCGCACCCGGGAAGTCCGCATCGGCAGCCTGCTCCTGGGCAATGGCCACCCCATCCGTGTTCAGACCATGACCACCACCGATACCATGGATACCCTGGCCACGGTGGAACAGGCCATCCGTTGTATTGAAGCGGGCGCGGAACTGGTCCGGATCACCGCCCCTTCTATAAAAGAAGCGGAAAACCTGCAGCAGATTAAAGAAGAATTGCGGAAAAGAGGGTTTAATACGCCGCTGGTGGCGGATATTCACTTTACACCGAATGCCGCCGAAGTAGCGGCCCGGATCGTGGAGAAAGTGCGGGTAAATCCCGGAAACTATGTTGACAAAAAGAAATTTGAACAGCTGGAATATACCGATGCCGAATATGCGGAAGAAATCGAAAGAATCCGGGAAAGGTTCACCCCCCTGGTTCGTATCTGCAAAGAATATGGCACGGCGATGCGGATTGGTACCAACCATGGTTCTCTCAGCGACCGGATTATGAGCCGCTACGGCGATACCGCCAATGGCATGGTGGAAAGCGCTATGGAATTTCTCCGGATTGCCCGGGCAGAATCCTATCACAATATTATCCTCAGCATGAAAAGCAGTAACCCGCAGGTGATGGTTCAGGCCTACCGCTTGCTGGTAAAAACCATGTGGGAGGAATTCGGTGAAATTTATCCGCTGCACCTGGGTGTAACCGAAGCCGGCGACGGGGAAGATGGCCGTATCAAGAGCGCCGTAGGTATCGGCACCCTGCTGGAAGAAGGAATCGGGGATACCATCAGAGTATCCCTGACAGAAGACCCTGAATTTGAAATCCCGGTTTGCCTTGACCTGGTAAAACGCTACCGGGACAGACCGGCTACTGCCGGCCAGGCAGTGCCTGCTATTGAAAAGCTGCCCTATTCTCCTTTTGAATATAAAAGAAGGGCAAGTTTCCCGGTGGATATTATCGGCGGTAAACAGGTGCCGGTTGTGATTGCAGATCTTTCCCGGTTAACCAGCCTTAGTCCTGCTGACTTGCGCAGTGTTGGCTATACCTATGATGCACCGACCGATAAATGGATGATCGGGGATGCTGCCGCTGATTTTATTTTTACCGGCAACCACCGGCCATCTTTTGAATTGCCCGGTACTTTGAAAGTGATCTGCTGGCCGGATACCTGGGAAGCAGCCGCCGGCCATACATCCTGTTTTCCCATTTTTGCAGCCAAAGGATTTGCCGAAGCCACCCATAAACACCCCCGGCTCAATTTTGTGATGCTGGATTGTTTTAATGATGATACCCCGGTGAATGATTTCAGTTTCCTGGAAGAAACGGCGGCCGATCCAACGGTTGTTTTTTGCCTGAGCAGTACCAATGAAAATGCCATGCAGTCAGTGCGGCGGATGATCATGGAACTGGAGATAAGAAATATCCGGAATCCGCTGATCCTGGTAACAGACAGTAAAGGGCAAACACCTGATGAACACCTGATTCATTTTGCCGCCGAGACCGGGGCGTTGCTGCTCGACGGAATGGGAGATGGTCTTTCACTGGGCTATGCAGCCGATACACATATGGAGAATGTTCAGGTAAAGGGGCGTACCTATCTCCCGGTAAAGGATATTTACCAGTTTACCAATAATACGGCCTTCAGTATCCTCCAGGCCACCCGTACGCGTATTTCCAAAACAGAATATATCAGTTGTCCCAGTTGCGGCCGCACCCTCTTTGATCTGCAGGAAACCACGGCCAAAATCCGGGCGGTCACCAACCACCTTAAAGGACTCAAAATTGCCATTATGGGATGTATTGTGAACGGTCCCGGCGAAATGGCGGATGCAGATTTCGGATATGTGGGCAGCGGACCCGGAAAAATCACACTTTATAAAGGGAAAGAAGTAGTGAAACGGAATGTTAACAGCGAAGTGGCGGTGGATGAACTGATCAGTTTGCTCAAAGAAAATGGTGCCTGGACGGATGCACCTGTTGGGTTATGAATAAAAATTCAGCGTTAATCGCCTTTTTGTTTTTGCTGGCCGTAAATACCACGGCCCAGCTTATAGATTATAATCCGGCTGCCACACTCAGTAAGCCCCTGCTGATGCCGGCTCTGGCCTTGTATGTATGGCTGGCTGTTCCTCTTAAAAAGAATCGCCTTTTTTCCTGGTTACTGGCCGCCCTGTTTTTTTCCTGGGGCGGAGACCTGTTACTGATGTTCCAGGGTAAGCATGAACTCTTTTTTCTCAGTGGTCTGGTCAGTTTCCTGCTGGCGCATATTTGTTATGTCATTATCTTTTTTACAGGTATCCGGCAGCATAAAATCCCTTTTCGGGTATTGTTGGTCATACCCGTAGTGTTGTATTATGCCGTACTGATGACCTGGCTCTTCCCCTTCCTGGGTGCCATGCGCCTGCCGGTGTTTGTTTATGGAGCCGTGATCAGCCTGATGTTTGGAACAGCGCTTCAGCTGAAAAATCTTCAGCCGGGTTTTGCCGGCAACTGGCTGATGGCCGGGGCGGGTCTGTTTGTGTTATCCGATTCTCTGCTGGCTGCCAATAAATTTGTCAGTCCGTTGCCGGTGGCCGGTTTTTGGATCATGCTTACCTACGGACTGGCCCAGTTACTGATAGCAAAAGGACTTATAGAGTATCTTTGCTGCCTGAAAAAGAACTGATTCTTTAATCAAACCCAGCCCCGATATGCAAAAAACAGACTTCCTGGTGATTGGTTCCGGTATCGCGGGGCTTACTTATGCCCTCAAAACAGCCGCCCGGTTCCCGGATAAAAAAGTACTGGTGATCACCAAGGCGGCAGCCGATGAAACCAATACCAAATATGCGCAGGGAGGTATTGCGGTGGTGAATGACCTGGAAAATGACAGTTTTGCCAAACATATTGAAGATACCCTGATTGCAGGTGATGGCATCTGTAACGAGAAGGTCGTGGAGATCGTTGTCAAAGAAGGCCCGGAAAGAGTGGAAGAGATTGTGGAATGGGGGGCCAGTTTTGACCGGGAAGAGGATGGTGACTTCAAACGCGGGAAAGAAGGCGGACACTCTGAATACCGTATCCTGCATCACAAAGATGTTACCGGGAAAGAAATGGAACGGGCCCTGCTGGAATCTGTCAGCAGGTTACCCAATATTGAATTTGTCAATCACTGTTTTGTGATTGACCTGATCACCCAGCATCACCTGGGTTATCTGGTGACCAAATCCACTCCCGATATTGAGTGTTATGGCGTGTATGTACTCAACCTGGAGACCAACCGGATTGAAAAAATTCTGGCGAAGATTACCTTACTGGCTACCGGGGGCAACGGGCAGGTCTATCGTACCACTACCAATCCAACTATTGCCACGGGCGACGGGGTGGCCATGTTTTACAGGGCAAAGGGCCGGATTGAAAACATGGAGTTTATCCAGTTTCACCCGACGGCCCTTTATGAACCCGGGTTGCTGGGGCAGGCTTTCCTGATTACGGAGGCCGTAAGAGGTGACGGCGGGATATTGCGGAATAAAAAGGGAGAAGCCTTTATGGAGCGCTACGATGCCCGGAAAGACCTGGCCCCCCGTGATATTGTGGCCAGGGCGATTGACAGTGAAATGAAAAAAACCGGTACAGAGCATGTCTGGCTCGATTGCCGTCATTTCAGCAGAGAGAAATTCATTGAGCACTTCCCGAATATCTATGAAAAATGTTTGTCCATTGGTATTGATATTACCCGGGATATGATCCCCGTTGCACCTGCAGCTCACTATAGTTGCGGGGGGATTAAAACGGATGAATGGGGCAGAAGTTCTATCCGGAATCTTTATGCGGCGGGTGAATGTGCCAGCACGGGTTTACACGGAGCCAACCGCCTGGCCAGTAATTCCCTGCTGGAAGCCATGGTTTTTGCCCATCGCTGTTTCCTGGACGCTGCGGAAAAAGTGGATAAGATAACCCTGAATGATGCCCTTCCCGACTGGAATGCAGAGGGCACATCCGAACCCAGGGAGATGATCCTGATTACCCAAAGCGCCAAAGAACTGCGACAGGTGATGAGCGATTATGTCGGGATTGTACGGAATGATATCCGTCTGCAAAGGGCGATGCGCCGCCTGGATCTTTTATGGGAGGAAACGGAAAATCTTTACCAGGGCAGTACCCTGTCACCACAATTGCTCGAACTGAGGAATATGATCTCGGTGGGATATCTCATCGTAAAAGGAGCCAGTTTCCGGAAAGAAAGCCGCGGGCTTCATTTTAATACGGATTATCCGGAGAAGAGCAGCCTCGTGCAGAATATTGTTCTCTGATAAGGTACCGGAGGAGAAACCGGCCGTATCAGTAAATATTACAGCTATTATGTATTATATCGTTTTTGGTTTATTGTACCTGGTATCCCTGCTTCCCTTTTTTATCCTGTACGGGATAGCGGATATTTTATTTGTACTGATCTATTATGTAGCCGGTTACCGGAAAGAAGTGGTGATGGATAATCTCCGGAAAAGTTTTCCCGGCAAGACAGAAAAGGAACTGAAAAGCATCGCCCGCCGCTTTTACCGGAATTTTATGGACAACTGGATTGAAACGGTTAAGCTGATTTCCATTTCCCGAAAGTCACTGAATAAACGGATCAGCGGTAATATGACGGTACTGGAAGAGCTGTATAAGAGCGGCCGTTCTGTGCAGGTAAATCTCGGTCATTTTTTTAACTGGGAAATAATGACCCTGTACACCGGGATCAATCAGCCCTATACTTTTTTAACGGTATATCTGCCGCAAAGCAGTGCAGTGGCCGACCGGCTGCTGATGTATATCCGCGGCCGCTGGGGGAATCCCCTGCTGCCGGCAACCCAGATTGCCAAAGCCATTATCCCCTGGCGCAAAAAGCAATACCTGCTGGCCCTGGGGGCTGATCAAAGCCCTCCCAATGCTCCCGACGCGTATTGGTTAAACTTCATGCACCGGCCGGCTGCTTTTGTAAAAGGTCCCGAGAAATTTGCACGGATACAAAATGTGCCGGTGGTGATGATGACCACCACCCGGCCCAAAAGAGGACATTATCATTTTGATTATTTCCTGCTGACAGATGATCCGGGTTCCCTGCCAGAAGGTGAACTGATGCGCCGGTATGCAGAACACCTCGCGCAAAATATTGAAAAGCAACCGGATCTCTATCTCTGGAGTCACCGCCGCTGGAAACTCGGCTGGAAACCGGAGTACAGAGAACAATGGGTGGATGAAACCCCGGCCCCGCTTTAATCAGTATTCTTTTTCCGCATTTGTTTTCTCAGTGTCAGGTAATCCAGGAAGTAGATCACTTTCAGGGAAAAATTATTGTTATCATCTTCCCGCATAGTCTGCCCGATATTTTTGAAATAATTGCCGGTCACATCCTGGTTGCCGCTGATAGCCGCGTTTTTCCAGACCACATTCAGGAAACTGCCCGGGGCAAATTGCCAGGTATACACCATATCAATATTGAAGAAATTAATATTGTAATCCGCATTGCCGGAAAAACTGTTGTTCGGGGCCAGTGATCCGTCCTCTTCCAGGGTATAATAACTATCGTAATGTACCTGGCTCCAGTAGTGGCGGACACGGGTATTGATATTCATTTTGCTGTTAAAGCTGTATTTAACAGACAACAGGTTTTCCACCGCATCTATATCTCTTCTGCCGAAAATGATCGCCGAGCCCTCTCTGCCGGCATAACCGGTATTTCTTTTCTGCGGGTTGAGTGACAGGCTATGGGAAATCGTCAGTTTATTATTAAAACGGTAACGGTTTTGCGTTTCAACAGAATACCTTTTGCTGTTAAACAGGGAACGGTCAATAAACATCAGGTTGGCAAAAAAGCTGTACTTCTTCGCATTATTGGTCTCAAACCAGCCGGAAAGAAAATAATTTGACCAGCCCCGGAAGTACCTTCCTTCCACCCTGGGTTCATAGTAGTTATTACTCTTCGGTTCATAACCCGCCATGGCGCCAACATACCAGAGATTTTTCAGCTGACCGTTTACATTGGCATTAATATTCATGCCCTGAAAGCCAGCCGGATTGACGAGCCGCCAGGAATGATAAAAGTTGAAGTTGAGATACATCCGGTTATACCAGCGGGTGGGTTTTATCCAGTTATAGCCGGCATAGGCATAGTGATCAATGAGGTTGGTAGTGGTGAAATACCCAAGGTCATTGCCACGGAATTTCCGGTCAATCAGGTCTTGTTTAATATTAAAGGTAAACCGGCCACTGGATTTTCCGAAGGAGAAGCTGTGCCCGTAACCCCGCCGGAAATTTTTATCTGCCAGGGCACCGGTCAAAAGGCTCATCCCCAGTTTACCGCTCACATTCCATGTATTTTTTTTATCATAGAGACTGAACTGGGCCATACTCACATTCGCGTCATATTCCCCGCCACTGCGCCATACATTGGTATTGGTAAAGGTGATACTGGAGTTATTTTTCAGCGACTGATCCAGCACCATCACGTTATAATTAGTAAGCGGATCAATAAGCACCTGCCGGGCCGACTTGAGCAGGGTGTCTTCCAGGGAGGCATAACGGGTATTTGTAACCGCGTTCAGTAAACCGATGCCGAGCCCTTTGGCTGTACGGCCGGAAATCTTGGTGGCATTGATCAGTTTTGACTCCACCGGGTTTCGGAGAATACGGTCATGGCCGTTCATGTATTCGTCAACTGAATGCACCAGGATGGGGTCAATCCCGATCCGGCGCGGGTAAAACAGCCCGCTTTTGTTAAACAATTCCGTGCCTTCCGTAAAAAAGGGACGGTTTTCCTGGTACCGCACTTCAAAAGGGGTGAGATTCAGTACCCGGTTATCACTTTGTACCTGACCGAAATCGGGTACCACGGTGGCATCCAGGGTAAAAGCCTGGTTGATGCCGAGTTTCATATCCATCCCTCCGTTTACGGAAGAGTTCCAGTTTTTAATCTCTTTTGAACCGGAAGGAAAATGGTTGGCGTAAGTGGAGAAATAAGGTGAAAACTGCAGACGCAGAGGCGGTTTGATATTGGTGATACCGGTCCAGATTCCCTCCTGGGTCAGAAATCCGTTTACATTCGGGTTGACGGGATTCCAGGTATACTGCTGTTCGGTTTTCCGGCGCCGGCGGGTAATATTCAGTCCCCAGTTCTGCACCTCTTTTTTACTGAAACGGATAGCCGAAAAGGGAATAAACATTTCAAAGCTCCAGCCATTGTCGTGTATCACCGCCCCGCTTTCCCAGACCGCATTCCAGCTAAAGTCTTCACCTCCGTTATTCCCGTCGCCCGGTGACATTTTGGAATCCCATTGTTCATTGAGGGGGGTGACAAAATACTCGAATCCGTTTATTTTATCGTAATAAGTGTCGAAGATGATACCGATGTAATCATTGGTGCCGAATCCGTCACGACCGGCCAGTTCTGTGGCAATACTGTCACGGGTGCGTTCGTAGCAGAAGCCCCCGAAATAAATACCCTCATCGTTATACAGGAGATAGGTTTCCGTGCGGGTTTCAAAAGGTTCGCGGGTACCCACATTGGGGCGAAACTCTATCAGGTTTTTCATGGCCGGTGCTGTTTTCCAGGCGGAATCATTCAGCAAGCCGTCAATTTTAATAGGCTGAGTTGTCCGGAAGGCCGGAAGTTCAAGGGGGGGCGCTGTTTGTGCAGTCACGAACAGGCAGGAGCAGGCAGCAACAATGCTGAGAAGGTTGGTTTTGTATTTCATGGCTATACTTTATCCGTATCCTGAGACGGGGCGGGAAGCTTATTTGTTACCCTTGCGCTCATTTCTACTAAAAGTTTCGTAGCCAAAACTAAGTGCCGGTTACCCGGTTTTCCAGCTGATTTATCTGGCCGGTGTTAAATCGCTGACGAGTGGTTAAATGGAGCGGGTGTTAACGTTTTATTAGCAATAGGGTAGAAGTATTCATTTGTTTGACGGGAAGACGGGAAGACGGGAAGACGGGAGGGCAGTGAAGTAAGCTTTATCCGGCAGACTTAACCTTGTGGCTAAATAATTTCCACAAGCTGATTCCTTACCGGTTAAAGAATGAACAGGTGAACTCTTCGCCGGTTTACCGGCGAAGAGTTACTGCACATTTTAATTGTTATTTCCGGTTTCCGTATTACTCGGGTTCTGAATTTTAAAAATGGAGAATCCCAACCCGACCCCGAACCAGGGTCTGTTGCGGTAAACCCAGTCTCTTTGAATATTGCCAAGCGGAAAATCCCATCCGATAAATCCTCCGATCTGGATACCTCCTTTTTCAATCATCACACCAATAGCCGGACTAAAAGCGGGAATTTTTGTCGCATTGGTGGCTCCCCGGGTTTTTATACTGTCTGTACTGATACTGCTAATTCCGGTGTACAAAACAAGGTTATATGTTTTATCATTTACCCATTTGTGATTATAGGTCCAGGAGAAAGTTGTTCCCAGGCTGAACCCGTCTGAAAACTCAAACTGACCCGTAGTATCGGCAAATACCCGCAGTTTTACAGGCAGCACAAGTAATCCCATTGACCACTTATGTTTTTTATACTCAAATTCCTTTGAGTATTTGTTCAGGTCATTATTACGGATAAGATAATAATCTTTTGTATCGTTGATCTCCTGTCCGTTTTCTTTGTAGATATTTTCTTTCGTCACCACGGAGAAAGGGCTTTTTCCGGCCAGGGTAGTCAGAAAGGGCAAGGCTGTATCCGCTTTTTTTCGTCCTTTTTTTAATTCCCAGTACTTCACCAGGGAATAACTGCCCAGTTCCTGCACCACTTCAAAAGCAAACCCCTTTTTGGCAATTTTGGTAATCAGGAAGGAAGTGTCCTTTACGGGTTCATAAACGGTTGCATTTGCACCGGTAGCATCCAGGAAACGGGTCACGGCCCTGTTGCCGGAGTTACTGATACGCAAAGCGGACTGATTAGCTGTGTTCTGCAGCCCCAGTGTGCTCCCCAGTGTATTATAATCAATCGGGCAGAGCAGGGGGCTGCCTGTAAAATACCGGGGATTTTGTGCGCCGGAACAGAGGCTAAAAAGAACAGCCATAACTAACAGATAATTTTTCATAATTTTTTTTCACAAAAATGCCCGGACCGGATGGCTGCTGCAAAGGGAAAATGTCTCCGTTAAAGGGGGTGAAAACACGGGTCCGGCCCGACGTTTAAACTCTTTTTCTTCAGGCTTGGAGGTGTAAGATTTGCGTTGTAAATTTTAAACGTAAATCAAAAACCAACCACCATGTCAAACAAGCCATTTTTTCCCGCAATGAGTACCTGGGCCCCGGTAGCCGCATTGCTTTTTTTCCTGTCAACAGTTGTATTATCGTATCTCTACCTCAGAAAGCCGGAAACATCCAACTTTGCCGGAGCCAAACTGGCTCCTCCGACAGAGTTAGTTGATATAACTACCGAGAGAAGAATGATCGCGGAATATGACCGGACTGACCAAAGCGGAAATCCGGCCCATCCCATTAAAATCTGTCTGGGCGGGCAGGAAGGAATTTATCATGACCTGGATGTATTGGTCCCTCATTTGGAACAATGGCGCAATTTGGGAATCCGCTTTATGGATTTAAGGTTTTCAATTGATCAGACTTCCGGCAAATTCACAATACTTATCATGCCGGTTAAAAAGAATAATATAACAGGGAAATGGGAAAGATACCCGTATGACAATACCGACAACACAAAATCAATAGACCTGGGGGATCTTCATCCGTAATATGCCAGTTTACCTGCATCACTACGCAGAATTTGCATGTCTGCTAACAGCAGTAATTTGCTGGTGGCGTACACGCCTTTTCATTCCGGGTATATTTATTCCCTTTCTGGCCCTTACGCTGGCAGCAGAACTGTATGCGACTTATCTGGCACATGTCAGGCATTTACCGAACCAGGGTTTATATAAAATCCTGACCACCGCAGCCTTTGTTTTTTATATGCTGGTACTGAGCAGGTTCATAGAAAATAAGAAAATTAAATCAGCAGCCACTTTAGCTTCTTTGATTATCGTTTTTGTAGTCGGCTTGCAAAACCTTTTTTTGCCGGTCAATAAATTTCATCGGGAGGCATATGTGTTTTCCAGTGTGTTGCTGATTTTTTATTGTTTTGTCTATCTCTATGAATCACTGAATAAATATGATATTGATTTCCGGATTGAAAAAAGACCTGCATTCTGGATTGTTGCCGGTGTACTCACTTTTTACCTGTCAGGAGCCGCTTTTATCGTTTTTATTAACAGTATGCCGCCAGGAGTCAGGGAAAACTTCAGTCTGGTGATGCGGTGGCTCAGTCTGGTTATGTACACCAGTTTTATAATTGCATTCATACTATGTCAGAGGGACAAAGAGAAATATTCTATTTAGTAATTGCTGTAACGGCTTTTATGCTGCTGACCGTCATTATTTATAATAAACGGAAAAGAAAAATCTTGCTGGAGAAAGAACTCCTGAAAAAAACCTACGAACAGGAACTTCTCCGGACAAAACTTGAAATCCAGGAACAAACCCTCCAGACTATTTCGGAAGAGATACACGATAATATCGGGCAGGCGCTAAGCCTGGCTAAACTGAAACTGAATACGCTGGACTATCTGGATCAGGATAAATTAAGAAGTAAAACAACTGACGCCAAAGAACTGGTCAGTAAAGCTATTCAGGATCTGCGGGACCTGTCGCGCAGCCTGAATACCGATGCCATTGCTTCCCAGGGACTGGTCAGCGCCCTGGAGCAGGAACTGGAAATGTACCGGCGGACGGATTTCAAAGCTGAATTGCTGGCTGATGGCCCTGTACCCCGCCTGGAACCGCAAAAAGAACTCATAATTTTCCGTATCATACAGGAATCGCTGAATAATATCAGTAAACATGCAGATGCCGGTCAAATCCGGGTAATCATAAAAGCAGGGAAAGAAAACCTGGAGATCCGGGTGGAAGACAATGGCAAAGGCTTTGATGCGGGACTTGTGCAGCGCCGGACAGAAAATACAAAAAGTCTGGGGCTTCGTAATATGGCCAACCGGGCAGCCATGATTGGCGCGGATTTCCGCCTTTGCAGTGAACCCGGAAAAGGAACAATCGTTATCTTGACACTACCATTAAACAAAAACTGATGCAATCCCCAAAAGTGGTTCTTGTAGATGACCATGTCCTGCTGCGCAACGGGCTGGCCGGACTGGTAAAAGAACTCGGCTATACGGTACTGTTTGAAGCAGATAACGGTAAGGAGTTCATGCAGCGCCTCCGTCCGGAAGAATTGCCCGACATTGTTTTACTTGATATCAATATGCCGCAGGCAGATGGCTTTGAAACAGCAGCCTGGCTCCGGCAGCTTCACCCTTCCGTAAAAATCCTGGCCCTGAGTATGTATGATGATGAAAACTCGGTTATCCGTATGCTGAAAAACGGGGCAGGAGGGTATATTCTTAAAGATGCTGAACCGGCAGAATTACGCCGGGCCATGGAAGCTGTCTGCACCAAAGGGTTTTATTATACGGAAATGATCACCGGCCGGCTGATACATGCCATCCACAACCAGACCGGTGAACAGATATCCGGTCCCGTACTCAGCGAAAGGGAAAAAGAATTTCTGCGGCTGGCAGCAACGGAAATGACCTATAAGGAAATTGCTGAACAAATGAAACTGAGCCCCCGCACCATTGATGGTTACCGGGACGATCTTTTTGAGAAACTAAACCTTAAAAGCCGTGTCGGACTCGTGCTGTTTGCCATCCGGAATAATATTGTACGGCTTTAAACTTCCTGTTCCCTGCCGGCAAACAGGTTTTAACGAAGGCAGGTGGTTTAATTCAGGACCCTGCTTTCCTTCACCACTTCCGCTTTCTCCTGCTCCTTGATTTTCGCCCAGCCCCCGTTTACATTCCGGAGATTGTGAATGCCCTGGCGTTTCAGCAGGGAGGCAGCGATCACACTTCGGTAACCGCCTGCGCAATGAATATAGAGGTTCTGATGATCTTCAAAAGCGGCCAGCATGCCGGGATCGGTCATTTCCTGCAGGGGCAGGTTCATGGCATCTTTCAGGTGCCCGTCGGCATATTCGGTTTCCCTTCTCACATCTACCACCACGAGATGCGGATCATGGGGTATGTCCATCATGAGTTCATCGGCTTCCACATCAATGATCATATCAATCGGAAAACCGGCTGCCTGCCAGCCTTCCAATCCGCCTTCAAGATAGCCCTCCATTTTATCAAAGCCCACCCGGGCCAGCCGGACAATGGTTTCTTTTTCTTTCCCGGCTTCGGTGACCAGCAGAAAAGGTTTGTCAAAAGGCAACAGGCTTCCGGCCCATTCGGCAAAACGTCCTTCAAGGCCAATACTTACCGCACCGGGTACAAATCCCTTCATAAATGTATCCGCATGGCGGGTGTCCAGCACCAGGATCCCTTCATCCGCCCGTTTTTTGAATGCGGCCGGCGTAATAGCTTTCATCCCTTTTTCTATCACCTGATCCAGTTCCGCATAACCTTCCCGGTTAATCCGGGCATTGACAGGAAAGTAAGCAGGAGGCGCCGGAATTCCTTCTGTAACCTGCTGGATGAATTCTTCCCGGCTGGATGCCTTCATGGCGTAGTTGGTCTTTTTTTCCTCTCCGATAGTACTCTGTGTATGAGGCCCCAGGTTCTTGCCACAGGCGCTGCCCGGACCATGCGCCGGATAAACCAGTACCTCATCTGCCAGGGGAAAAAGTTTTCTTTGAATGCTGTCATACAACATGCCGGCCAGATCCTGTGTGGTCAGTTCAGCGCCTTTCTGCGCCAGATCGGGACGACCCACATCCCCGACAAATAAGGTGTCGCCGGTAAATACACAATGGGGTTTTCCATCTGCATCCCGCAATAAATAGCAGCTTGATTCCAGGGTATGCCCGGGTGTATGCAGCACTTCCAGTTCCAGGCTGCCGATCCGGAATCGTTCCCCGTCTTTTGCCTGGTAAACGGCAAAACCCGTTACCGCACCGGGACCGTATACAATGGGGGCGCCCGTAGCTTTGGACAGATCCAGGTGACCGCTCACAAAATCTGCATGAAAATGGGTTTCAAAAATATATTTGATGCGTACATTTCTTTCCGCGGCCATTTGCAGATAGACTTCAATATCCCGAAGAGGGTCCACAATAGCGGCTTCTCCTCCGTCCTCAATAAAGTAAGCGGCTTCGCTCAGGCAATTCGTATAAAGTTGCTGTATGTACATTTCCTGGTTTTTGTTATGGGCAAAAATATCAAGTAAAAAGAAAACCCCGCCACCGGGGCGGGGTTTTCCATAAAATGTTCTCGGTCAGTTGAGCAATTCTTTCACAAACTGGTTCAGTTCCTGCAGCCTGTTGATATTGACAGAGTAATAAATGTATTTGCCGTCTCTTTCCGTTTTCACAAATCCGGCCTTTCGCAGAATAGCCAGGTGCTGGGAAGCCACCGACTGTTCCAGACGCAGTTTAACATACAGTTCCGTAACCGTCATTTTTCCATGCTCGTCAATCATACGCAGGATTTGCTGGCGCAGTTTGTGATTCAGCGCCCTGAGTACAAGGGCGGCTTTTTTCACTTCCAGCAAATCCACCTTCAGGAGTGTTCCGCTTTCTGCCGGGTCGTTGAGCGTAATCGAATAATTACTCATATCACTTTGGGTTGGTTGGTGAGAATAAATACAAAAATAACCAGTATTTACCGGGTATTATGCAATAAAAATATAAGACGTTAATTATTGCGTTTTCCTTCGCTCCGTGGTATGAAAATCTTTAATATAGAAAGGTTCTGTATAGGCCAGGTCTGTAAATTCCTGTTGCTGAAACCGGCTGTATGACAATTCGGTCAGTTGTGCTGCATTAAACGGAATATCTTCATACCGGGCGTTAGGTGTATCCCCTGAGATTTGCTGCAGTTTTTTGCAGCCACTTCCTGTAAAAAGAACTTTATGAGCGGCAAGAATCATTTGGTAAACGGCCGGGTGTACGACCAATGCTTCCGGGGCCGCTATTTCCCGCAGGTTCTTGTCATACACTGCAGAAAACACTTCCATCCGGCGGGCATCAATCATCGGGCATATATATTCCTCCGCCTGGTCTTTTGCAGCGGCAGCCATCATCAGTAATGTATTAACTGTAATAAGTGGTTTTTGCAGGGCATAACATATACCCTTGGCTGTGGCCAGCCCCACCCGCAAACCGGTATAGGAGCCGGGCCCGGCAGTAACAGCCACTGCATCCAGTTGTGCCAGAGTATACCCGCACTCTTTTACAAGTGTCGCAATTGCCTGGTGAATCCAGCCGGCATGATCAGACTGCCGCTCATTTTCAAGACATAAAAGGGAGCGGGCATTCTCTGCCAGGCAGACAGATGCTTTTTCCTGTGAGCTGTCAATATTCAGAATCAGGGCCATGTATTGCTTCTTTTTCCAGTAAAGTGCAGGGAGTATATCTTTTTTCCGTAACAGCCATGGCCTGCAAAAGTTTGAAGACCCTGGCCCGGCCGATTTTTTCACACCAGGCAAAAGGGCCCATCGGATAATTGGTGCCCAACTGCATGGCAGTGTCCGTCTCTTTTTTTCCGCTCACCTTTTCTTCCAGTGCAAAATAGGCTTCGTTGATAATACAGGCTAAAACCCTGGCTGTCAGAAATCCGGGTATATCCGGAACCCATTCCAGCTTTCTGCCAAAACAGGCCGCCAGCTCTTCGGCCTTTTTACGGATTGCTTCATCCGGACAACAGGCTTCCCAAAGCGGCCGGTCCAAAAAACCAGGCCATCCATTAAACCGGATAAAATGATCCGGCCATCCATCCCGGGTGCCCGTTACTTCCGCTATAAAAACCGGGCAGTTCCGGTTTTCCTTATAAGCAGGGGGGTAGGCAGCGGTATTACCCGTAAGATCAATAATACAGGCCGCTTCAGGACAGGCTGCCGGTAGTTCCGACCGCAGGATATTTTCCCGGCGGAGTATAGCCTCTTCCGGAATGGGAAACAGTGTCTGTGCCGGAGCAATAAGAAGTACCTGCAAAACGGTTTTTTTTGCAAAGAAAACGGATCGGGCTAAATTCGTGGCAATCTTTTTAAAAACGGTTATGGCTAAAACGATCTTCAATACTCCGCTGGCTCCGGCACCCATTGGCCCCTACAATCAGGCCGTACTTGCCAATAATACCCTTTTTATTTCCGGCCAGATCTGTATTGATCCCGCCACCGGTGAAATGAAGAACGCCAGCCTGGAAGAGGAAACAGAACAGGTGATGAAAAACCTTGGTGCCATCCTGGCCAATGCCGGTATGGATTTCAGCCATGTGGTGAAAACGACCATTTTTCTTACAGATATGCACCAGTTTGCCCTGGTAAACGGGATCTATGGAAAATATTTTTCCGCCGATTTTCCCGCACGTGAAACAGTCCAGGTTTCTGCCCTGCCCAAATTTGTAAATGTGGAGATCAGCATGATCGCAATTAAGAATTAAATCATTCCGGAAAATCCTTCGTATTTCTTCCTGAGCAGATCAGCAGGCTTTTCCTAATTTGTGCTGTTAAAAAAAACCCGATAAAGCAATCCATCGCATGAAGTCCCCCATTATTAAGCCCGCCGGCTTTGCCGGACTGGCCCTTGCTGCCATTTTGTTCATTACAGGCTGTACCACCCGGACAAATCCCGAAGAAAAGAAAGATATGTACGACGGTCCGGAGCAGGCCGCTCAGTTTGAAATAGAGCGTACCAAGGATCCGGCAACCGGCAAAGTGCCCTGGCCGGCGCTCCGCCAGGCGATCCTCGCTACTGAAACGGCCCGTGAGTTTGCCCGTAATTCCGGCAGGGTGCAGGCGCTGAGCTGGGTGGAAAGAGGTCCCGATACCGACTTTACCGGGCCTTCCAATGGAAATACCCGCGCCAATGGCGGGGTGACCTCCGGCAGGGTCAGGGCGGTTATGGTGGATTCGCTGGATCCCACCCGTAAAACGGTTTGGGCCGGCGGGGTGGATGGCGGTCTCTGGAAAACCAGCGACATCACGGCCACTCCGGCAATATGGACACCGGTTACGGATTATCTCAGCAATCTTGCCATTGCCGCTATCTGCCAGGATCCGCGGCCGGGTTTCCAAAACATCATGTACTTCTGTACAGGCGAATCATATTTCAATGCAGATGCTGTAAGAGGCGTGGGCGTATTTAAAAGTGTGGATGGCGGGGCTACCTGGAGTTTTCTGAACAGCACCAGTAACTATTTGTACGGCACCCGAATTCTCTGCGATTACGAAGGCAATGTTTATCTCGCCACCCGGGGTAACGGGCTGCTCCGTTCCATGGACGGGGGCGCCAGCTGGACTACCATTACTCCCTCCGGACTGAATACAAATATCTGCGACCTGGAGATCAGCTCCACAGCAGGACCCGCCCGCTTGCATGTGGTCTCCGGTATCAACAGCACCCAGGCATACCGGTATACCGATAACCCGGCCGCCGTGACAAGTGCCGGCTGGACTGCTCCGGTTACCGCATTTCCCTCTTATACCAACCGGGCCGAAATTGCTGTAAATGGAAATGTGCTTTACGCGTTACCGGCGAATAATTCTGATCAGGCACCCAATGTGTTTAAATCCATTGATGGTGGCGCCAACTGGGCACAAACTGCCGGGAATACTCCCAATACTGTTTCCGGTACACCCTTTGCCAACGGGCAGGGCTGGTATGATCTCTCAGTAAGAATCAATCCGGCTAATCCCAATGAATGTATTGTAGGAGCTATAGATTGCGCGAAAACCATTGACGGAGGCACAACCTGGACCCGTATTTCTGCCTGGGTGGGCACCACCGGACAATATGTACATGCCGACCAGCACGATATTCAATGGTGGGACGGGGGTAATAAATTAGTCTTCGCCTGCGACGGGGGAATTCATTATTCTGCAGATGGAGGCACGACCATCCGCGACCGGAACGTGGGCCTCCGGATCAAACAGTTTTATTCCGTAGCCGTTCACCCTACAGCCACCAACCATTTTCTTTGCGGGGCGCAGGATAATGGTACCCACCTGCTGACCAATGCAGGAATGGGCGCTTCGGTGGAAGTTACCGGAGGCGACGGGGCTTACACGGCCATTGACCAGAATGAACCCGCCTTCCAGTTTGGTTCTTATGTATATAACCGGTACCGCCGGAGTACAAACGGAGGTACTTCCTGGAGTTCAGTGAATTTCATTATGGGAACTTCTTCCTCCGCACAGGATTTCGGACGGTTCATCAATCCCTGGGATTACGACAATACGGCTAATATCATTTATGCAGCCGGTAGAGCGGATAGTGTTTTCCGCTGGTCCAACCCGCAATCCCTGGCCTCCGGTTCCTATTACCGGTCCAGCCCGGGCTGGCCTTCCACTGCGGAAATGATCCGTGTGGCCGGACTGAATGGTGGCACCGTGTCAGCTGTTTCAGTATCCCCTTACACAGCCAACCGTGTCTGGCTAGGTACCAGCGCCGGGGTGCTGGTCAGACTGGATAATGCCAACAGCGCCACGCCGACTGAAACGGTGATCACACCGGCCGGTGCATCCGGTTACCTCAACTGTATTATTACAGGTCTTTCAGATGACAACCTGATTGCCTGCTATTCCAGTTATAATGTGAACAATGTCTGGTTAAGTACCAATGGGGGTACAAACTGGACGGCGGTTGACGGCAACCTGCCCAATATGCCGGTACGCTGGGCTGTCTTTCATCCGGAGGATAATGTCAAAGCCTATATCGCCACTGAAACCGGCGTATGGGAGACCGATCAGCTTAATGGGGCATCCACCATTTGGAATGCCAACGGCACTTTCCCCAATGTGCGCACCGATATGATCAAATACCGCCCATCCGACCGCACCATAGCGGCTGCTACCCACGGACGTGGTTTGTTTACTGCGACTATTCCGCCACAGAGCGGGTTTAGCTTTGGCAGTACCACCCCCGCAACGGCTACCTGTCCTGCACCGGCTTCCATGCAGGTAACCCTGCCTGTTGTTTCCAACGGAGGCTTTACCAATCCGGTCACCCTCTCTGCTATTGCAGGGGTGCCTTTTGGAACCAGTATCAGTTTTGGTACCAATCCCGTGGTACCGGGTAACAGTTCTGTGCTGACCCTGTCCAATACAAATACCCTTGCACCGGGAACCTATACCATCACCATTCAGGGTACTGCCACCGGGGCATCCAATCAAACTGCCGCTGTAACGTTTACCATAAACCCGGGCGGAGCACCGGTTATCAGCACCCAGCCCCAGAGTCAGACAGTATGCGAGGGACAGAATGTGAACTTCAGCGTGGTTTCATCCGGCAGCTATCAGTGGCAGATCAGTACAAACGGGGGGACAAACTGGAGTAATATCAGCGGACAAACCACGGCCAGTTTCAGTATTACCGGCGTTACCGCTTCATTGAATAATAATCAATACCGCTGTGTGGTGACCAATAATTGCGGCACGACTAATTCCAATGCGGCTATACTGGCCGTCAGCGCATCGGCCCTGATTTCGTCACAACCTTCCTCCCTTACTGTTTGTGAGGGTTCGCCGGCTTCTTTCTGCGTTACCGCCAGTGGCGCGGGGCTGACCTATCAGTGGGAAATGAGTGCAGCCGGTTGTGCGGGGCCCTGGACCGATGTAGCCGGTGCCACCAGTGCCTGTCTGAATATTACTGCGGTCAGCACCGCAATGAATAACAGGGCTTATCGTTGCAAAGTGACCAGTACCTGCGGCCCCAGCACTATTACCACCGCCTGCGCCACCCTTACCGTGGTCAGCCCGGCGGCTATCACTGCCCAGCCCCTCAGCCAGGTGATCTGTGACGGAGGCAATACCGCCTTTTCTGTTACCGCCAGCGGCAGCGGACTCCTGTATCAGTGGCAGGTGAATAACGGTGCCGGTTATGCGAATATCAGCAACGGAGGGATTTACAGCGGCGCTGCTACAGCTACGTTAACAGTCAGCGGAGCCGGTACCGGTATGAACGGGTACCAGTATCGTTGCCTGGTTTCCAATACCACCTGTACAACTCCTGTATCCAGTAACGGGGCCAACCTGACAGTTCATGCGCTGCCGTTTATCAGCAGCCAGCCCGCTGCGCAGACAATTTGTGCCGGTTCAGGCACCACATTCAGTGTGTCGGCTTCAGGTACGGGCATCAGTTATCAATGGCAGGTTGATAACGGTACTGGTTATGCGAATATCAGCGATGGAGGTGTTTACAGCGGAACAAATACAGCCACTCTTACGGTCAGCGGAGCCACGACAGCTATGAACAGCTACCAGTACCGCTGTGCAGTAACCGGCACCTGTGCCCCGGCTGCTATATCCTCAGCCGCCCAGCTTACCGTGCACGCGCCGGTGGTGATTACTTCTTCTCCGGCGAATGTGGAGATCTGTGCCGGTGTGAATGCCACGTTTACCGTGAGCGGCAGCAGTGTACCTGCCATCAATTACCAATGGCAGGTGAGTACGGATGGAGGGAACAACTGGTCTGCTATAGCCGGTGCAACTTCTTCGTCCTATACAGTAACAGCCGTGCAGGCTTTACTGTCTAATAACCGCTACCGCTGTCTGCTGTCCAATACTACCTGCAATACTCCTGTGGCTTCCGGAGCGGCCCTGCTTACTGTACGGGTGGTGCCCACGATCGGGCTCAGCGCTTCCCCGCTGACCAGTCTTCTGCCGGGACAGCATACTACGCTGACTGCTTCGCCTTCTGCGTCCACAGGGGGTACCGTGACTACCAGCTGGACTTTAGATAGTAATCCTCTTTCGGTTACAGGTAACAGTTATACGGCAACGGTGAATAACCTGGGCGACTACCAGGTGGCGATCCGGGAAACCTGGCCATCAGGATTGTTCTGTTCCGCCTTGTCACCTGTGGTGAGTATCACCGCCAATGTGAGTGAGAAACTGTTTATTTTTCCCAGTCCGAACGACGGAAACTTTACCGTTTCCTATTATAATGCGGAGGGTGCAGCGGGCAGCCGCTGGGTACGGGTGGTGGATGGTAAAGGAGCGGCGGTATTCTCCCGTAACTTCAGTATCAGCGGTCCGTATACATTAATCCCGGTAAACCTGGTACAGGCCAGTCGCGGTATTTATTATGTGATTGTGGGAGATGCCAGTGGCAAAAAACTGATTGATGGCAAAGTGCATGTATGGTAAAAAGACCAGTCCTCAGGGAAAAACCTTTTCCGCTTTGGCCACGCTGTCCGGTTTGCCCACATCCACCAGCCGGTCGCCGCTGTGATCATAGCCCATGATCCGGTGATCCGGGGCCAGCCGGAGATAGACATCAATGAGGGAGAACTTACCGGAAAAACCGGCTTCCTCCATCAGCCGGAAAACGGCATAATCAAAAATAACCACACAACTGTAGGCTTTTGCCTGCAGTTGTTTTTTGGGGATGGCTATCTTTTCCTCCCCGGTCTGGTTATTCCGCCAGCCGCAGAGACGGCCGCTTTCATCCAGTAAGAGGGAACGGGAAGATGACCGGTTCGTAACACCGAATGAAATCAAAGCCTGTTGCTGCTGGTGAAAAGCCAGCAGCTGATGAATATTCAGGTCCGTAAGGATATCGGCATTGCAGGTGATAAAAGGCCGGCCGGGCTGAAACAACTTTTCTGCTTTCTGCAGGCCGCCCCCGGTTTCCAGTACCTGGTCCCTTTCATCACTCACCTGTACCCGGCTGCCCCATCCCTTGTTGTCGCGGATGGCGTCTTCTATCTGACCGGCAAAATGATGTACGTTGACAATAATATCCCGGATACCATATTCCTGGAGGTATTCAATATTTCGTTCCAGCAGGGACTTGCCGTTCACCATGGCCAGCGCTTTGGGATGATAATCCGTCCAGGGCTTAAAACGGGTGCCGAGTCCGGCACTGAAAATCATGGCTTGCATCATTTTTTTTCAGGCAGCGGGTTCTGCCAGTTTTTTGCTTCCTGCTCCACGTGCAGCAGATCAATTTTGACTTTGAATTTATTGCGGAGATGACGGGCCAGCGCATCCGCTGCATATACACTGCGGTGTTGTCCGCCGGTGCAGCCGAAACTGATCTGCAGACTTTCAAAACCTCTTTTGATGTATTCCTCCACCGAAATATCCACGAGATCAAATACACTGTTGAGAAACTCGGGCATTTTTGACTGCTGCTCCAGGTAGTCTTTTACCTCCTTATCACGCCCCGTCTGTGTCTTCATATGTTCTACCCGTCCGGGATTGCTGATGCCGCGGCAGTCAAACACAAATCCACCTCCGTTGCCACTGTTATCTTCGGGTATACATTTCCGGTAGGAGAAGCTGCGGATCTTCACCAGCAGGGGCGTAGACGCATCAGCCTGTGTCGGGGTGAATTGCTCAATGATTTCATCGGCCACGCAGATGTCCAGCACTTTCCGGAATTCAGGAACCGCTATTCCCAGGCTCTGGTGGCGGAAAAAATCACGGAGATTACGAAGGGCCAGCGGAATGCTGGTCAGAAACTGCGCTTTTCGTTCAAACAGGCCGCGAAATCCATAGGCGCCGAGCACCTGCAGGAGCCGGATCAGTACATAGCCGTTGTACTGGCTCTGGAATACCTGGCGGTTAACGGGTTGCTCCACCCTGTTTTCAAAAGCGTCAATATAATCTTCCAGCAAATTGTATTTCCATTCATCAGGCAGATTGGCCCGGGCCTGCCAGAGCATAGAGGCCACATCATATTGCGGGGCCCCTTTCATCCCTCCCTGGTAATCGATGAAGTGGACTGAACGGTCTTCCTTCACCATAATATTCCGGCTCTGGAAGTCCCGGAACATGAAATATTTATATTCCGTATGGGTGAGATAGGTACTCAGGGCTTCAAAATCATCAATCAGTTTCTGTTTGTCGTAAGGTTTACGCAAAGCATCCAGAAAATAATATTTGAAGTACAGGAGATCGGCCATGATGGCTTGTTTGCCGAATTCGGCATTGGTCAGACAGCGGCTGTAGTCAAGCCCCTCATCTCCTTTTACCTGTAAGCAGGCCAGGGCTTCCAGGCTTTTCCGGAACAGGGTATAGACCTCATCCGTAAAGCCCTTTTCCTCGAGATGATGCAGCAGTGAAATATCCCCGAAGTCCTCCTGCAGGTAATACTGCTGGTCATCACTGACGGAATAAATCAGGGGCACAGCCAGCTCTTTCTCCCGGAAATGCCGGCTGAAATAAATAAAAGTTTCATTTTCCCGGATATTGGCCCCGTAGGTTCCGATCACCGGGTCCGCTGTTCCATGCAGGCGGAAATACCGGCGTTCGCTGCCGCTCTGGGGCAGCAGGTCAACGGAAGCCGGGGCTATTCCCTTCCAGCGGGTATAAAGAGCCGAAATATTTGTTACCAGTTGCTGCATGGGGCAAATGTAGGCAACCGCCTGCAAAACATGGCGATGGCCGGGCTAACACTCATTAGTTTTTTCTGTTAATTTTGCCCTTTAAATACCGTATGAATCAAACACCCGTTTCCAAAGTCAGGATTGTTACCGCCGCCAGTCTTTTTGACGGACATGATGCGGCCATCAATATTATGCGCCGGATCATGCAGGCGAAGGGAGCAGAGATCATACATCTCGGGCATAACCGGTCTGTAAAAGAAATTGTGGAGACGGCGATTGAGGAGGATGCCCATGGGATCGCGATCACCAGTTACCAGGGAGGCCATGTGGAGTTTTTTAAATACATGAAAGATCTGCTGGACCAGAACGGATGCGGGCATATAAAAATATTCGGCGGGGGCGGGGGTACCATTCTGCCGGATGAAATCAATGAATTACACAGCTATGGCATTACCCGTATCTATAGTCCGGATGATGGCCGCCAGATGGGTCTTGAAGGTATGATTGAAGAGGTGATCAGGCAATGTGCGTTTCCCTTACCCGAACCGGCGTGGAACGGCAAACTGCCCCTTGATGAGGTAAGGGATGTAAGAAGAATAGCCCGTGCCATTACCCTTGCGGAGAATAACCAATCATACCATTCCATTCTGCAGGAACTCGCTGTATTACCAGCATCTTCTTCCGGCAGGAAAAGCCCCGGACCGGTACTCGGTATCACCGGCACAGGAGGGGCAGGTAAATCTTCTGTTACAGATGAAATTGTCAGACGTTTCCTCCACAATTTTACAGAGAAAACGATCGCGGTTATTTCCGTGGATCCTTCCAAGAAAAAAACCGGCGGCGCGCTGCTTGGTGACCGGATCCGGATGAATGCCATTAATCATCAGCGGGCTTACATGCGCAGTCTCGCCACACGCGATGACAATACCGCGCTCAGCTCTCATGTACAGGAGGCCATTGATATCTGCCGGTCTGCAGGGTATGATTTTATCATTCTTGAATCGGCCGGGGTGGGCCAGAGTGATGCTTCTATTCTTTCATTCTGTGATGTCAGTCTTTATGTGATGACGCCCGAATACGGAGCCGCTTCCCAGCTGGAAAAAATCAATATGCTGGATTATGCAGACCTGGTTTGTATTAACAAGTTTGATAAAGCCGGGGCGCTGGATTCTCTGGCCGATGTGCGTAAGCAGTATAAGCGGAATCACAATCTGTGGACGGCCCGCGATGAAGAATTGCCGGTAATCGGCACCATGGCCAGCAAGTTCAATGATGAGGGGGTGAACCGCTTATTTGAATGGCTGCTGAAAAAAATTGAAGGGAAAACCGGTATTGTGTTCGGCAGGTATGGTTTTGCCGAAACAGCCGGGGTCAGTCAGGCCGTCATTCCATCAGCCCGGGTCAGGTATCTCGCGGAGATTGCAGACAATAACAGGCAATATGACCAGCTTGTATCCGATCAGGCGGCCATTGCCTCCCGGCTTTACCAGTTGCAGGGTGTGCTGGAACTGTTACAGGCAAAGGGAGATCATCCGCTGGCCGAAGTCCTCCGGAAAGAATACGAGCTGCTCCAGGAACAGCTTACCCCTGTCAGCCGCAAACTGATCCGTAACTGGCCGGAAAAAATAAAGGAATACCAGAAAGATTATTACGAATACACGGTGCGGGATAAAACCATCCGGCAGCCCATGATTACCCAAAGTCTCAGTGGTACCCGGATACCCAAAGTGGTTCTTCCCAAATACCGCGACTGGGGTGATCTGCTCCGCTGGCAGGCACAGGAAAACGTGGCAGGTCATTTTCCCTTTACCGCAGGGGTGTTTCCGCTTAAACGGGAAGGCGAAGATCCCACCCGTATGTTTGCGGGGGAAGGCGGACCGGAACGTACCAACAAACGTTTTCACTATGTCAGCGCAGGACAACCGGCCAAAAGACTTTCCACTGCTTTTGATTCTGTAACCTTGTATGGGGAAGACCCGGGTCACCGACCGGATATTTTCGGGAAAGTGGGCAACAGCGGGGTGAGTATCGCCACGGTGGATGATGCCAAAAAGCTCTACAGCGGTTTTGATCTCTGTGATCCGAAGACTTCGGTATCTATGACGATCAACGGACCGGCCCCGATGCTGCTCGCCTTTTTTATGAATGCGGCGATTGACCAGCAATGTGAAAAATGGATAAAGGAAAATGGCAAAGAGGAACTGGTGGAAGAAGCCTTAAAAAGGAAATATCCTGCCGGGCAGCGTCCCCGGTATTATAATCCGGCTGACCAGGATCGTTTGCCGGAGAGCAATAACGGACTGGGCCTGCAACTGCTCGGTTTGAGCGGAGATGAAGTGTTGCCTCCCGCGATTTATGCGCAATGCAGACAAACTGCCCTGCAACAGGTGCGGGGTACAGTGCAGGCAGACATTCTCAAAGAAGACCAGGCCCAGAACACCTGTATATTCTCCACCGAATTCGCCCTTAAACTGATGGGCGATGTGCAGGAGTACTTTATCCGGAAAAAAGTGCGGAATTTTTATTCGGTATCCATCAGTGGCTACCATATTGCGGAAGCCGGCGCAAATCCCATCACCCAGCTTGCTTTCACCCTCGCCAATGGATTCACCTATGTGGAGTATTACCTGAGCCGGGGTATGCAGATAGATGATTTTGCTCCCAATCTGTCTTTCTTCTTCAGCAACGGGATGGATCCGGAATACAGTGTGATCGGCCGGGTGGCCAGACGCATCTGGGCCAAGGCAATGAAATATAAATACAAGGCCAATAAACGCAGCCAGATGCTCAAGTATCATATCCAGACATCCGGCCGCAGCCTGCACGCGCAGGAAATTGATTTCAACGATATCCGCACCACCCTGCAGGCCCTGTATGCGATTTATGACAACTGCAATTCCCTTCACACGAATGCTTATGATGAAGCGATCACCACACCTACGGAGGAGAGTGTGCGCCGGGCCATGGCCATTCAGCTGATCATCAACCGGGAGCTGGGTTCCGCAAAAACCGAAAACTTTATCCAGGGTTCGTTTATCATTGAGGAACTGACCAACCTGGTGGAAGAAGCGGTATTGACAGAATTTGACCGTATCACAGAAAGAGGCGGGGTACTGGGGGCGATGGAAAGAATGTATCAGCGAAATAAGATACAGGAAGAAAGCCTGCATTATGAACACCTTAAACATACCGGCGATTTACCGATTGTGGGTGTTAACACGTTCCTGAACAGCAAGGGCAGCCCCACGGTAATACCCGGTGAAGTGATCCGTAGTACCTATGAAGAAAAAGAACAGCAGATTGTAAATCTCGGGTTATTCCAGCAGAGAAATGAAGCCCGTGCGGCTGCCATGCTCAGCCAGCTCAAAAAAGTGGCGGTAGAGAATGGGAATCTCTTTGAAGAACTGATGGAAACCGTAAAATATTGTTCACTCGGCCAGATCACAAATGCCCTGTATGAAGTAGGGGGGCAGTACAGGAGGAATATGTAAGTTGAGGAGTTTAGGTGTAGAGAAGCCGAACAACCGGTTCGGATCCCCTCAACCCCTCAACCCCTCAACCTCTCAACCCCTCAACTATATTTATCACTCCCCGTCCCCGTCCGCAATCTTCTTGCCGCTCGCGTCAATAATGATCCATTTACCGGCCAGCATCACCCGGGCTGCGCCTCCGTCAAATGTGCCGGCAAAACTGTATTTAAAGGGAATGATTTCTTTTCCTTTTTTATCTATATAACCCCATTTCCCGTTTTTGTTAACAGCCGCCACTCCTTCCGAGAACTGGGAAGCATTTTCATAAGCCAGGGGAATGGCAACCTTGCCGCTGGTGTCAATAAAGCCGTATTCATTACCAGTGCTGACTACTGCGAGTCCATAGTGAAACGACATGGCTTCCGTATAACGGTGTTCCACGAGAATTTTGCCGGTGCTGTCAATAAAACCCCATTTCCCGTCTTTTTTTACAGCGGCATACCCTTCAGAAAATGTTAGCGCATCATCGTATATCAGCGGAATAACGAGTTTTCCTTCCTTGTCCACAAACCCATGTTTATCTCCTTTGCCCACCAGTGATAATCCACAAACACATTCATCCACATGGTCATATTGTTTTGCCCAGGCCTGTCCCTGTGCGGATAGTGTAAAGACAAGGGCGGCGATCAAAAGACTGTATTTCATATTGCAAAGATTTTAATTGTGAATCAGTTTGTTCTAAGCTACAGCCGGTTAGCCCTGTGTGCCTATGACCGGGGGCAGCGGCAGGGCTGATTTTAATTAAAAAAAGCCCGGAAAGCCGGCGGGGCTTCATTTTCGTTAACTTCGCATCTTTCTAAAACTGAATATTTTGCGCTTTACCGAGTTTAACTTTAGTCCGCTCCTGCTGGAAGGCATCGAAGCTTCCAATTACGAAACCGCCACCCCTATCCAGGAACAGGTCATTCCACCGATCATGGAAGGCCGGGATATTATTGCTTCCGCGCAAACCGGAACGGGTAAAACCGCTGCTTTTCTTCTGCCCGTGATGAACCATCTGTTAAGCCATCATGTGGATGGGCAGGTGGGTGCCCTGATCATTGTTCCCACCCGTGAACTGGCCATCCAGATTGCACAGCATATTGAAGGACTTTCTTATTTCACCCATCTCAGTTCGATCGCTATTTATGGGGGCAGCGATGCGCAGAACTTTGTGGCGGAGAAGAAAGCGCTGCAGATGGGAGCTGATATCATTGTTTGTACACCCGGCCGGATGATCGCCCATCTGAATATGGGCTATGTGAATATGAAACAACTCCGCTTCCTGATTCTGGATGAGGCAGACCGGATGCTGGATATGGGTTTCCAGGATGATATCAACCGTATCATAAAAGCGCTCCCGGAAAAAAGACAAAATCTTCTTTTCTCGGCGACTATGCCTGCCAAAATCCGGCAACTGGCGCGCAACCTGCTCCATAACCCCGTGGAAGTAAATATTGCGATTTCCAAACCGCCCGAAAAAATTGTGCAGAAAGCCTTTGTGGTGCATGAGCCGCAGAAAATGCCCCTTTTGCAAAAACTCCTGCGGGAAACACCTTATAAAAACGCGCTGGTATTCTGCAGCCGGAAACAAACGGTAAAAGAAGTACGCAGGGAACTGAAAAGGGCGGGCTTTAATATTGAAGAAATTCACAGTGATCTGGAACAGGCCCAGCGCGAATCTGTACTGGGCGCTTTTGCCAGCGGTCGTATCCCTCTGCTGGTGGCCACCGATATTCTCAGCCGCGGCATTGATATTGATACCATTGACCTCGTGATCAATTATGATGTGCCGGGCGACGGGGAAGATTATGTACACCGTATTGGTCGTACCGCCCGCGCTGAAGCCGAAGGAGCAGCCTATACACTGGTAGGGGATAAAGAACAGAACAAATTTCACCAGATCGAACAACTGCTTGAAAAAACAGTGGAAAAAGGTGAAATCCCTGATGAACTCGGACCTGCGCCTGCTTATAATCCGCGTACCCGTCATCATCATGGCGGCAACCGGGACAACCGGGGCGGCAAACCGAAAAAGAAGTTTTATGGGAAAAGACCGGGCGGCAGCCGGTAAAGGAGTCGGGAGAGAGGAGTAAGGAGATAGGAGTTTAAAGTTCTTTATGACTTCCTGTTAAATACAAACACATGAAGAAGTTCGTTTTCCTGGTACTGATCGTAAGCCTTGCCGTTTTTTCCTGCAAAACCGGGAAATACGCGGATACGAACAGGGTTTACAAAAAACAGGTAAGGGCATTATCAAAACAATTGCGGGAGTATCCCGTCAGGGATTCTGCCGGACTCAACTATGCTGACTGGGTCGGTACCACCAATCTCTCCCTGCGGAAACCCAACTTTGTTGTCATTCATCATACCGCACAAAACAGTTGCGATCATACCCTTCGCACTTTTACCCAAACCCGTAACCCGGTCAGTTCTCATTATGTGATTTGCCGGGACGGCACAGTTCATCATATGCTGAACGATCTGCTCCGGGCTCACCATGCAGGGGTAAGCAAGTGGGGGAATAACAGCGATCTCAACTCTTCCAGTATAGGAATTGAAATTGACAACAACGGGTCGGAACCATTTTCCGAACCACAGCTGGTTGCATTGCTGACTTTGCTGGACCGCTTGAAAAAAGCCTATTCCATACCCACCGGAAATTTTATCGGTCACGCGGATGTTGCGCCCGGTCGGAAGGTGGACCCCAGCCGTTTTTTTCCCTGGCAGCGGCTGGCTCAGCAGGGTTTCGGTCACTGGTACGATACCACCGCGGTTACGGTGCCGGACAATTTTGACCCGTTGCTGGCATTACGGATAATCGGTTATTCCCTTTCCAATGAGAAAAATGCGATCCAGTCGTATAAGATTCATTTTGTACCGCAGGATACCACCCGCTCCTTCACCGAAGCCGACAGAAAAATTCTCGCAGACCTGGTGAGAAAATATCAGTAGAGCAGACAGGGACCGATGCGGTCAGCCCAGTTGGCTGTTTCGGTTGTCTGGCTGATTAATTCATCAGTTGCCAGTAAAGCATAACTCCCTTTTACCCCTGTCAGTTTATCAAGGTGATTCCTGCCATCCGGATTGGCTGCACTGGGATACAACCGCTCACGCAATTGTGCCGGATAAAAACTTTTAAGCAAACGAAGAAGTTCCAGTCCTGTTCGTACCGGCCGGAAAAGGGTGGTATCTGTCACCTGCATACGAAGCCCGTGCACCGTTTCCCCTGCATATAATCCCCAGTCCGGTATATATTGTAAGGGCTGAACGGTAATTCCCGGTAATTGCAGTGACATAAAAGCCTCCGCCAGGAGTATTTCATTGATCCAGGGGGCTCCGCAAACTTTAAAATCAAAGGGTGTGCCGCGGCCTTCATTTAAATTTATTCCCTCCAGCAAACCCATTCCCGGATACAAGAGGGCGGTCTCTGCATCCCGGATGGCGGGAGAAGTGGGAATAAAATGCCAGAGCCCGTCCATAGCTGTTAGCGATCTTGTGTAATTCTTCATCTCAACGATTTCCAGTTCCAGCTCCGGTAATCGTACAGCTTTGAAGTAAAGGGCCAGTTCTCCTATGGTACAGCAATGACGTAAGGGAATATTCCAGCGGCCAATAAATGAGGAGCAGTTTACTTCATCCAGCATCGGACCTTCCGCTTTGGCCAGGTCGCCGCCCAGTGGATTGGGCCGGTCGAGTACAATGATTTTTTTGCCGGCTTCCGCACAGGCTTCCATCATATAACTAAGGGTCCAGGTATAGGTATAAAACCGGCAGCCTGCATCGGGGATATCAAAAATTACGGCATCCAGGTCGTCCAGTTCATTTGCAGAAGGCCTGAACTTTCCTCCATACAAACTGATTACCGGTAAACCGGTCAGCCGGTCGGTGCCACCCTTCTGCGGGGCGCCGTCAGCCCCCGTGGCAACTAAACCGTGTTCCGGAGAAAAAAGCCTTATCAGCGGAAATCCCATTTTTTGCAAAGCCAGCCGGCCGGGCATACCGTAACTGGTGCGGGCCACATCATTGGTCAGCAGGCCCAGTTTTAATCCTTGGTATTCATCAGCCCTAAGTAAAAAAGTATCAATGCCAAACTGCAGCCTGTCCATGATCAGTTCAGTTCGCCTGCCGGGTTGTGATCATCATACTGATTACGCAGCCGGAGCAGGTCTTGTTTCAGTTGCCGGAAAATTGTTTCGTGCCTGGCTGATCCTGCAAGATTCTTCTGTTCGTACGGATCTGTTTTCAGATCATACAGTTCCCAGTAACCGAGCGTGTAGAAATAAGCCAGTTTATATCTTTCCCCGCGTAAACCAAGATGTGCCGGTACGGTATGATCAGCATAGGATTCATAATAGTGATAGTAGAGTTGTTTACGTTCCAGGGATTTTACCTTTTTTGTCAGCAGGGGTATCAGGCTGATTCCCTGCATCCATTCCGGCGCGGGGATGCCTGCAGCTCCGAGCAGGGTGGGGGCGTAATCAATATCCTGGGTAAGCTGACGGGTGACAGCGCCTGCCTTGATTTTGCCCGGCCAGCGTACAAGTAAGGGGGCCTGCATGGATACGTCATAAATCCAGCGTTTGTCGAACCAGCCGTTTTCACCCAGGTACATCCCCTGGTCACCGGTGTACATCACCAGGGTATGCTGCGTAAGATTGTTTTTATCCAGGTAATCCAGCACCCGTCCCACATTTTCATCCACGGAAGCCACGCAGGCCAGGTAGTCCTGCATATACCATTGATATTTGTACCGCAATAATTCCTTACCGGCCGGGCGTTTTTCTCTCAGTAATAAACCTCTTTGCTCATACAGTTTTTTGATTCGGCTTCGCTCCGGTTCCGGAATCCGGTTCATTGTTGCATGATAATAATTTACTTCGCTGGCTGCGGGTTTGTATTCCGGCAGATCTTCCAGGAATTTCGGATCCACTTTGAGGTCACTGCAAAGATGAAGATCGCGCAGGATACTCATGGTCTGGATCTGCCAGGCGCTTCCTTTTCCTGTCGTATCGGTATAGAGGGTGGCTGGTTCCGGAAATGTTTTTTGAGAAAAAACTTCCAGGTATTTAAGTGTGGGTAAAAAATTGCGGTGGGGGGCTTTATGATGAATATGCAGGGCGAAGGGTTTGTTTTTGTCTCTTTTATCCAGCCATTGCAATGCTTCATCGGTCACCACATCCGTGGCATACCCGGGATAGGTGCTGGTATCTCCCTGCATGGAGATCAGCCGGGGTTGAAAGTAGAGTCCCTGCCCCGGCAGGATCTTCCAGTAATCAAAACCGGTAGGATAGGAGTGCAGGTGCCATTTTCCGACAAGCGCGGTCTGATAACCGTTTTGCTGAAATACTTTTGGCAGATTCAAACGGGAGGAGTCAAACCGGGTCCGGTTATCTTTTACCCCGTTTTTATGTGAAAACTGACCGGTCAGCAATACGGCTCTTACCGGTCCGCAGATAGAATTACTGACAAAGTTATTCCGGAACAACATCCCTTCTTTTGCCAGCCGGTCAATATGCGGGGTGGAAATTAGGTTTTTGTTATAGGCACTGATCGCATCGGCATCATGATCATCACTCATGATATAGATGATATTCGGGGGTTGCTGGGCCACAGCACCCAGGGAAAACAGGACAAGCAGGGGAAGGAATAATCGCATGGCCTATATTTTCGGAAAGGTACAACAGCCATGAATAGAAAAATCAGAGCGGGGGGAAAAGAGCTGCATCCAGCGGGGCAATCACTGCCACATCATCCGCTTTACGGGTACGGATGGTTTGCACAGGCCAGGCTTCCATCTCCTGTTCCGGGAATTCATAAGCCAGCAGCTCCGCGATTTCCCTGTCTTCCAGCCCGGGTTGAAGCCAATGCAGGGCTTTATCTGCCGGCAGAACCAGGGGCATACGGTGCGGATTGGGTCCGTTATTATGAATTTTCGCCATGAGCGGATTGGCTGCACGTGTTATAATGGAGAATGTGCCTGTCAGTTCACCCGTTTCCGGATCCGGTAAAGGGGAATAATTATACAGACCGGCGAAAAAAAACAGGTCATCCTTTTTATCCCGGATAAAATAAGGCAGTTTCTTTTTACCGCCGGTATCCCGGTGTTCAAAAAATCCGGTGCTGCATACAATACAGCGTTGTTTCCGCAACCGGTGCCATACGGAGCGGTTGTCGCCGAGAATTTTCTCACTCCGTGCATTGGCCATACTGTTCCGGTATTCTTTAATTTTTTCCGGGCTGTTCATATAATCCGCGATCAGTCCCCATTCAAAGAGTTTGAGTTTTAGTCCGTCATCATTGATCACTACCGGCCAGGGCGGAAAACTCTGCGCGACTTTATGATAGGTGGGGTCAAAATGAATTTTTTCAGTGGAAGCAACGGGGAGGTAATCACTTACTTTTTTGATATTGCTGAAAAAACTCATATCGTAGCACATGGGGAGAAGTTTTCAATGTCCTCCAAAAGTACTTCAGTTTGCTGACCCCGCCACAGCAGCGCCACAAAGAGCTCCCCGTAGCGTTCCCGGAGGGTGACATGCAGTTTGTCTTTCGGCGAATAATGCCACCAGGGCAGTTGGCGGGAAAGATACTGGCTGATCCTGCGTTTAAGGCTGTCGGAGGCTTTCCATTTTTTTTCTATAAGGTTGATGTAAACCGTATAACCGGCGGGCTGGCGGACGGCGAGTTGTAATTTTTCCCGGTGTGCGGGAAGACGGCTGTCGTAGTAAAAACGGTAAGGGTCTTTAAAGAGCAGGCGCATATGCCGTTCGGCTCTTTCGGTATCGGTCTCATGGAAAGAGTAGTGGGTGAGCAGCAGCGGAATCATTGTTCCGGGCGCCGCTGTTTTTCCCCGGGGGAAATGCTGTCTTACAAAACAAAGTGGCTGTTGCAAAAGCGCATCCAGTATTTCAGGACTCAGCCGGGTATAGGGGTTGTACATAATCAGTGAATTTCATATAGTTCATCCCAGCGGGTGGTAAAACGTTTGCTGCGCAGTTCCTGCCGCATTTTCCAGTTACGGGTGAGACCGGAGGAAACATATTTCACCACATCACTGCGGTAGCTGAAATTGATATTGTCTACAGCTTTCAGGAGCGGGTTGTCCTGCCGGACATGTTCCTGCACAAACAGGTTCGACTGGATAGCATCTGCCGGTACCAGTCCGCTCAGCACTACGCCGCCTTTCAGGTATTTCAGCCCCGGCTGGTACAGTTTTTCCGCCAGGGGCAGAGCTGCTCTGATCAGGGTGGCCGTATCATCCGTCGCCTCGGCCAGGTGCGTATACTGCCAGCGGGATTGCGGGTTGTATTCATAGGGGCCCTTGCGCGTATCGTTGGTGACTACATATACCTGGATGGTCCCGGCCACACTGAACTGACGACGCAGTTTCTCCGCGGCCCGCGCCGTGTAGGTAGCTATGGCTTCCCTGATCTCAGCCAGTTCAAATACGGGTTTCCCGAACATCCGGGTGGTGGCGATCATTTTTTTTGTTTCCAGCGGGTCTTTCATCGGGATACAGGGAATGCCGTTCAGTTCGCGTATCAGCCGTACGCCCACCACCCCTCCCATATGTTTGCGGGCCCATTCTTCAGGCATGTTACGGAGCTGCCAGCCATTGTCAATACCGAGATGGTGCAGTTTCATCGCGTACTGCCGCCCCACCCCCCAGAGATCATCCACCGCCGTGCGTTCCAGCGCTTCGCGGATCTGTTCCGGACTTTGAATCACCAGTACACCCCGGGTACCTTTTTTATCTTTTTTGGAGAGCCGGTTAGCCACTTTTGATAATACCTTGCTGGGCCCCACACCCACCGATACGGCAATGCCGGTCCATTGTTCCACCGTTTCTTTTAGGGTGGTCGCCATGCCGGTCAGGGTATCAGCCGGTATCGTACTGAGATCAAGAAAGGCTTCATCCACCGAATACACTTCCACCCGGTCTTCTCCCGCCAGTTCCCGCAGGGTATCCATCACCCGCATGCTGAGATCGCCGTAGAGATGATAATTGCTGGAGAAAACCGCCACTTCATTTTTTTCAATCAGTTCCCGGTTCTGGTAATAGGGTGCCGCCATGCCTACCCCGAGTTTTTTTGCTTCATCGGTCCGGGATACAATACAGCCGTCATTATTACTCAGCACCACCACGGGTTTTTCCCGCAGATCCGGCCGGAACAAACGCTCGCAGGAGCAATAAAAACTGTTACAGTCAACGATAGCTCTCATAATTGGTAATCAGTAATGAGTAATGAGTAATCAGTAATGAGTGGTGATCAAACAGGACTAAACGGTTGGTCTGCCTGCTTTGTGAAATGACTGATCCAGTATTGACTTTTCCTTTCATACTCATTATTCATTACTCGTTATTCGTTATTCATCCCAAAGGGTGAATCACATACGTCACCACACCCCATACCATAAAATCACTGAACTCTGCCAGGTTAATATTTTTATAACGGTTATTCTCCGGTATCAGAAAAGCCGAGGTGAAATTCTTATGAAAACGCCGTACGAGCAGCTCGCCGTTCAGGATGGCTACGATCACTTTGCCGCTGGCCAGCTTCAGCGAACGGTCCACAATCAGGATATCTCCGTCAAAAATGCCGGCCTCCTTCATGGCATCTCCCTTCATCCGGAAAAAAAAGGTGGCGGGTTTGTTCCGGATCAGTTGCTCGTTCAGATCAATGCCTTTTTCGGCATAATCATCCGCTGCCGCTCCGAAACCGGTGGCATTTGCCGTGCGTACCTGCTGCTGGGTGAATTGTTTAGAGCCCCTGTAGGCCGCCCCAAAAAATAATTCCTCTTCCTGCATACATCGTCTGTTTATGTCCCCGTAGGGGACGGTGAAAAATTTATTTCAGCATTTAATGGGGTTTGTTCCGTAAAGCTAAATTATTTAGTATAAAAATGCTAAAAAGTTAAGGAAAATATTTTGATGTCGGGCAGTCTGCGGGGGGATTCCCGGGCTTCGCCCAGGGAGATGAGAAGTCAGGCCCTGCCGGGCTTGTTGGCGGCAGTCTGAGGGGGGAGATTCTCCGGGCTTTGCCCGGAGGAATGAGAAGTCAGGCCCTGCCGGGCTTGTTGGCGGCAGTCTGAGGTGGGAAGAGACTCCGGACTGTGCCCGGGAGGAAGGAGAAGTCAGGCCCTTCGGCTTGTCGGGGCAGTCTGAAGGCCGGAGGCTTTTCGGGTCTGTAGGCGGCTGCAGAACCCCGGAGGGGTTCACTCCGCTAACCCCGGGTGGAACCCGGGGTTAGCGGCTGTCCGCGTCCCGCGCACAACCCCGGAGGGGTTGACTTCCGGTCAACGCAGGGCGAAGCCCGGAGTTCCCCTCCCGCCGGAATACGGGAAAAAAACATCCCGAACCGGTGCAAAATCCCCTTGCTTTCCGAACACCAGGTCTGTTCTTCATACCCTTAAACCTAATGCTATGAGCAGCACCTATCGCCAGATCTGTTATCACCTGGTGTTTTGTCCCAAACACCGTTCACCGGTCATTAACCCCCGCGCCGAACATGAATTATTCAACTACATAGGCCGGGTGATCATCAACCAAAAGGGTGTGTTATATGCCATCAACGGCATGACAGACCACCTGCATATTTTAACCGACCTGCATCCGTCGGTATCGCTGAGCCACCTGGTGAAGGAGATAAAAGTGTCCAGCAGTTTGTGGATGAAGCGTTCGGGCCTTTTCCCGTTATTTTCCGGCTGGCAGGATGGGTATGCCGCCTTTACCGTATCTGAAAGGGCGAAGGAGATAGTAAGATGTTATATAGTAAATCAGAAATCCCATCATCATAAAGAGAGTTATGAGGCGGAATACAGGCGATTGCTTTTTGAGCACAATATTCAGTTCAATGAAAAATTTCTATTCTGATCTTTCAGCCGGGGATGTTGAAGATGCACAACGGGTAGTAAAATAGAGAATAGTTGCCAGGTTGAAGTCAGTAGCGGTGGTTCCTTCAGATTCCGGACCCTGAACGGCCCATGACTACTAACTTCTAACTGCAATCTGCCGACTACTAAACGGCCCGGAACTCCAGCAACAACTGCTCATCCTTATACAAACGCAGCTTCAGACCGCTGATTACATACCGGTTGACCCGGGAAAGATTGCGCAGGAATGCTGATTCAATTTCCTGCATTTCCTGGCAAAACATTTTGGTGGAGAATAAGGCCCCGAATTGAAGCGATTGCCCGTCTGACTGGTACTGTCCGCCAAACCGGTTACAACTCCCGTTCCCCGAAATTTTTTTCCCGGCCTCATCCAGTTCCAGCCAGGCATAGGTATAGATAAAATCCACTTTATCTTTTTCGTGTATACTGCGCAATACCCAGCGGGTCTGAAACAGCGATACTGAATCAGCCGGGTCTGTTGCCGGTACAGCTATAAAGGAACTCAGGAGCACAAACAGGGCGGAAATGCTTAAATACTTCTTCATAATTACATGGTTATAGGAAGAAGATGCCCTGAATAGCTTAATTACACAAAGGGTTGAGGGGTTGAGAAGTTGAGAGGTTGAGAGGTTGAGGGGTTGAGGGGTTGAGAGGTTTGATCATTCATACTTATTCTTAGGAGGCCCCACTCTCCATTCTCCACTCCCCACTTTCCACTCTCCTCACACTTTAACATAAATTTTCTTCTTATCCATCCAGTAACAAATCGCCCACATAAAGGTGATCACGGCGATGGCATATAACAGGGAACCGTTTTCCTTCGCTCCCGGCGTATGGATCAGCACTTTTTTATACAGCCAGTTCCAGGGATTCACCCCATCGCCCATTTTTATCAGTGCCAGTCCTTTGGGCAAAAAAGCACTCAGGGCAAACACAAACAGGGCATTCTTACCGAATACATCAAAGAACCGGGCCAGACCACCCCGGATACCTTTTATCTCGATCATATAGATCATTGTGGCAATGGTCAGGATCGCAAGACCGGTGGTATACACCACATAGGAGCTGGTCCAGATTTTTTTGTTGATCGGGAAGACCATATCCCAGACAAAACCGGTGACGATCAGGGCTACGCCGATGACAAACAGACCCGTCAGCATCTCATACATACCGCCGCCTGCCTGTCCTTCCTGCACCCGGCTTTTTTTCTGGATATAATCACCCACCAGGTATCCGAATATCACCTGAACTACAGCGGGCAGGGTGCTCATCAGGCCTTCCGGATCAAAGGGTATGCCTTCACCCTTGTAGAGATGAACTTCTCCGAGCAGGAGTTTGTCAATATCTGTTCCAAACCAGCCTTTCAGGCTGTAGGGATCGGCCGGGTTACCAATTACACAAAGCATCCAGTACAGGAGCAGAAATATCATACCCGCCACAAATACTTTCCGGGCTTTCAGATAATACACCAGCACGGAGGCAAAGAAATAGGCCAGGGCGATCCGTTGCAGCACCCCCATAATCCTTACGCCCCGCAGGGTTTCCGTTATGTTGCCGGATTTGTCTTTGACAAAATCAATCCAGGTAAATCCCTTGAAGATGGTTACCCGGCGCAGTTCATCGCTGCCTTCCACCAGGCGGTTGACCTCGGTGACAAAGGGCCACCAGTTGAGAAACAGCCCAATGAGAAAAATCAGGGCGGTCCGCTTCAGCACTTTCCGCCAGAATACCCGGTCACCACCTGCTTCCAGCCGCGGCATCACAAAAGAAAGGGCATTGCCCACCGCAAAAAGAAAAAACGGAAAGACCAGGTCGGTAGGGGTCAGTCCATGCCAGGGCGCATGTTCAAGCGGGGCATAAATATGACCCCAGGAGCCGGGGTTATTGACCAGTATCATCAGGCAGACCGTGGCCCCCCTGAATACATCCAAAGAATAAAATCGCTGATTCACAACCGTGAGTTTTGGTATGGAAAGGTAGGTTAAACTTCCGGGAACCGGCCTTTTCCCCCTTATCCCGTTTATCAGCAGCCCTTTTATCAATATACGGAATGGCATTACGTAGAACTACGATTAGTTATCAACTTATGGGGGTAAATCCCTCAAAATCCGTTCATTTTATTCTTTCCCCACTCACATCTTCGCCTATATTTGCCCTCAAATTGGGGAGGTCTTGGTAAGACTTTACTCAATTCTAATAGAAAACACTGATAATCAGTCATATATAATAAAAATATGTGATTGAAGTGGCGAAGCCATGAACAAAATATCCGCAAATACTACCCGAAAATGGCTGGCTGTTTATACCCGGCCGCGTTGGGAAAAAAAAGTGAACCGGCTTCTGGCAGAGAAGGGGTTTGAAAGTTATTGCCCCCTGAATAAAGTACGGCGCAAATGGAGCGACCGGATCAAACTGGTGGAAGAGCCCCTGTTCAAATCCTATGTTTTTGTCAAGGTTACCGAAGGGGAAAGAGCGGAAGTACGCCTCACCTCCGGAGCCGTGAATTTTGTTTACTGGAATGGTAAACCGGCCGTGATCAGGGAAAAAGAAATCAATGCCATCAAACGCTTTCTGAATGAACACGAAAATGTGGAAGCCAGGCCAGTGGATATGAAGGTCAATCAGCGGGTCCGTATATCACAGGGATTGCTGATGGACCAGGAAGGAAAAATCCTTGAACTGCGTTCCAAAATCGCCAAAGTGGCCATTGACAGCCTGGGCTATATTTTAGTCGCGCATATTGACAGAACTAAATTAACTTCGGCGCTCCCGAAATAAGCCTGCAAACCTTATACATAAAGCCGTTTCCGGCGTTAAATAAAAATTGAATGAAACGATTCCCGTTTTTTTTGCTGCTGGCCTTTTCCCTCTATTTTGTTTCCTGCAAACCGCTGGAAAAAATTCCCACTTACCTGGAGCAGGTAAATGATTCCACCGGCCGGGGAACCGTAAAACAGACCGCACTGCTCATTCAGAAAAATGATCTGCTGTCTATCCAGATTGCGAGTTTGAGCACCAAACCGGAGGTTTCAGATGCAATTTTTAACCAGCAGGTGTCGGGCGGGACCGTACCGGGTTATCTGGTGGACGGAAACGGAAATATCGAACATCACCGGCTGGGGATCATACCCGCTGCCGGACTGACCAAGGAGCAGCTGGCTGCGGAAATCAAAAAGCGCCTGACTGAACCGGCCGAACTTATGAAAGATCCTTCTGTGATCATCCGCTTTATGAATATGAAAGTGACCGTACTCGGTGAAGTGGAGCAACAGGGGCCGGTCAATGTACCCGGGGAAAAACTCACCATCCTGGAAGCCGTAGGTCTCGCCGGCGGTATTACGGAATACGGGAAAAAAACCACCATTAAAGTATTGCGCGAAACCAATGGACAGCGCGAAATGGCCGTGGTGGATCTTACATCCAAAGATATTTTTGACTCACCTTTTTATAACCTGGTGCAGAATGATGTAATCATCGTGGAATCCTCCAACCGGAAACAAAAGGAAGCCGAACAGGCCCGCACTTTCCAGAAAGTTTCTTTTGGTATTTCACTGGTTGCGGTGACAGCTACCCTGGCAAATATCCTTTCCAGGAACTGACAGCTCAATCTTTAACCTTTTATCATCCTACATGGAAGTCAATACCCCCAATCCCCACTTTAATCCCAATAAAAGCGAACTCTCCAATCTGAGTCTGCGTGATCTTTTTTATAAGTACATCCGCTTCCTGCCTGTATTTATTCTCAGTGTGGCCATTGCCCTGCTCGGCGCTTTTTTATACCTGCGCTACACGGTACCGGTTTACAGCGCCTCCGGTTCGCTTCTCATTAAAAATGATCCTTCAGCCGGACGCGGGGGAGGGGATAAGTTTGACGAACTCTTCGGCAATAACCGGGCACAGAATATCGCGAGTGAAATCGAAATCCTGAAATCCCGGCCACTGATGCAACGCGTAGTCAACCGGCTTAATCTTCAGTTCAGCTACTACGCGATCGGGAAAATAAAAACAGTTAACAAGTACAACCAGGGTCCCTTCCTGGTTAAAGCCCGCCAGATAAAAGATTCTTCTATCGCCTTTTCCTTCAAAGTGAAAAGCGCGGGGGCTAACGCATTCCGTATTGATGAATCGGCTGCCACTATCCGCTACGGACAGGAGTTTACCCTGCCTTACGGTATTTTCACCCTCGAAAAAAACCTGCATATTCCCGGCAGCTTTGAGTATAAAGTGGTATGGCAGCCGGCTGTACAGGCCGCCGGTGGTTATGCTTCCGCCCTGCAGATATTCCCCAAAACACCCGGTACCGGGATCCTTAATATCAGTATGCGTACCCCCAATCCTCAACTGGGGGCTGATATCATCAACAAACTGATGGAAGAATACAGCGCATACAGCGTGGAACAAAAAGTGCTTTCCTCCGACCAGATCCTCGTGTTTATTGACGGCCGCTTAAGTGATATCGGTTCCAAACTCGACAGCGTACAAAGGATGTACCTGGATTACCAGACCCGTTATAATCTGATAGACGCGGAAATCCAGTCGTCCAACTATTTTGACATAATCAGCCAGTCGGATAAAACCCTGAACGATGAAGCCGTAAAACTGAATGTGGCACAGGGACTGGATGAATACCTCTCTGACAAAAAGAACGAATTCAATAAAGTGGTGGTGCCCTCTTCCATGGGTCTGGAAGATCCCACACTCAACGATCTGGTCACTGCCTATAACAAGGCCCAGATGGAGAGAAAACAACTGGTTGACGGGAATATCCCCCCGGCCAACCCGGCTGTACGGGAGCTGGATGGTCAGATCGAAAAACTGCGTCTCTCTCTCCGCGAAAACCTGAAAAATATCCGTGCGGCCACGGGAGATATTATCAGCAGTGTTAAGCGCAGGGGCAGTCTCGGCGAAGAACAACTGCGGGCCATGCCGGTGAAAATTAAAGAACTGGCTGAAATCAAACGGCAGGTAGAAACTTACCAGGGATTGTTTAAACTTTTTACGGAGAAAAAGGAAGAGACCTCCATTTCCAAAGTGTCCACCATTCCCAATTCTGAAATTATCGACCGTTCCTACCCGAACGCCACCCCGGTAAAACCCAACCGCCGTTCCATCCAGGCCCTGGCGATCCTGCTGGGTATCGCGATACCCTCCCTGTTTATTTTCCTGGGTGAAGTGCTGAATGATAAAGTCACCACCCGCTTCGATATTGAAAAAATCACCGAGGCCCCCATTCTCGGAGAAATCGGCCACTCTTATTCAGACGAAACCCTGGTGGTCAGCAAAACCACTCGCAGTATGGTGGCCGAACAGTTCCGGATCATCCGCTCCAACCTGCAGTATGTGCTGCATAAAAAGGAAAAAGCGGTGATTATCACCACTTCCTCCTTCTCCGGAGAAGGGAAATCCTATGTTTCCACGAATATGGGAGCCGTGCTGGCGCTGGCCGGGAAGAAAACTGTTGTACTTGAGTTTGATATCCGCAAACCGAAAGTGCTTTCCGGTCTGGGTTTACCCAAAGGGCCGGGCATCACCAATTTTATGGTGGGTAAAGTGCAGAACCTGGCGGATGTGATCAGACCGGTACCCGGCCACGAAAACCTTTTTGTGCTGGGTTGCGGACCCGTACCGCCAAATCCGGCTGAAATGCTGCTCGACCCGCGGCTGGATGAAATGTTCAACTGGCTGAAAGAAAATTTTGACGTGGTGATCATTGACACAGCACCGGTAGGGATGGTCAGTGATGCCATGACGCTCAGTAAGTATGCCGACTGCACCCTTTACCTCGTTCGGCAATCGCATACCTTCAAAAAGCAAATTGCCCTTATTGACGAGTTTTATAAGGAGAACAAGTTGCCCAAAGTGTCCATTATCATCAACGATGTTAAACTTAAGCCCGGTTACGGCTATTACGGGTACGGTCGTTATGGTTATGGATATGGCTACGGTTACGGCAGTTATTACGAGGAAGAATCTGCCCCGGATAATTTCCTCGAGCGGGTACTTGCCCGCCTGGAACTGCGTAAGTTCTTTGGACTGAAAAAGAAAAAGAAGAAAAATTAAGCCCCATTTATGCGGATTTTAGTGACCGGCGGCGCCGGTTTTATCGGGTCCAATATTGTGGAAGCCCTGCTGAAGGACCCGCGGGTGACCAGGGTCAGGGTATTGGATAACCTGGCAACCGGCAGTCTGGAAAACATGAAGGCTTTTCTGGATGATCCCCGCTTTACATTTATGGAAGGTGATATCCGGGATATGGATACCTGCCGCCGGGCCTGTGAAGAAACAGACCGGATCAGCCACCAGGCCGCCCTGGGCTCTGTACCCCGTTCGATTAACGACCCCATTACTACCAACAATGTCAATATCACCGGCACCCTGCATATGTTCACCGCAGCGAAAGAAGCGGGAATCAAACGGGTGGTCTATGCCGCCAGTTCATCCACATACGGCGACCATCCCGGTTTGCCCAAAGTGGAAGACCAGACCGGCAATCCGCTTTCGCCCTATGCGATTACCAAACTGGTGAATGAACTTTACGCCCGGGTATATGCGCAGTTGTTTGATATGGAATTTATCGGCCTGCGGTATTTCAACATCTTTGGCCCGCGGCAAAATCCCAACGGCCCCTACGCGGCCGTAATTCCGCTTTTTGCCGAAGCATTACTTCGCGGGCAACCTCCGACTATTAACGGCGACGGAACCAACAGCCGCGATTTTACCTATGTATCCAACGCGGTTCAGGCGAATATCCTTTCCCTCTTCACCGAAAATAAAGAAGCCCTGAACCAGGTGTATAATATCGCCTGTGGTGAACAGACCAGCCTGCTTGAACTTTTTAACGGGTTAAACAAAGAAGCCGGCACCCGCCTGCAGCCCGTGTTTGGCCCTGAGCGGCTCGGCGATGTAAAACACAGTCTCGCCGATATTTCCAAAGCCCGCACCCTGCTTGGCTACGAACCCGATATAACCGTAGAAGAGGGACTGAAGAGGACGATGGAATGGTATAGAGGAAGGTTGAGGGGTTGAGAGGTTGAGGGGTTGAGGGGTTAAGGTTAAGGTTGAGGCTGAGACTAAGGATGAGTATGGCGTATCATGATTTCACAGAAATGCCGGTTTGGCAACTAGGAGATAAAGTGGTGGAGGCAGTCTACAGGATAACTGAGATTTTGCCTAAAAGAGAAGACTATGCCCTTTGTTCCCAATTACGTTCAGCAGCGGTAAGTATAACCGGAAATATTGCTGAAGCTTTTGGGAGGGGTCATATAAAAGATAAAATAAATTTTTATTATTTCGCAAGAGGCAGCGCGTATGAAGTCAGAAGTCATTTGCTTGCCGGAATAAAGGCCGGATATTTTTCAAAAGAAACGACTGAGGAAATTGATCAGCTTTGCCTTCAGGTTGTGGAATCTCTAAATAAAATAATTAAAGGCCTCAGGCAGTAGTCTAAGCCTTAACCTCAGCCTCAACCTTAGCCTCAGCCTCAACCCTAAACCCTCAACAATCCTTAAGAATTATTCAGGGAAAAGGAAAAAACCCGAAAATCAACGTATGCCCAAAGTCATACTCATCACCGGCGGCGCCGGTTTCATTGGCTCGCACGTTATCCGGTTGTTTGTGAATAAATACCCGGATTACCGCATCATTAACCTGGACGCGCTGACCTATGCCGGTAACCTTGAAAACCTGCGGGATATTGAAAAGGCGCCGAATTATGTTTTTGAAAAAGCGGATATCCTGGATACCACAGCGCTGAACCGGATTTTTGAAACACATCAGCCCGATGGCGTTATTCACCTGGCAGCCGAAAGCCATGTGGACCGTTCTATTTTGTCGCCCCTTGATTTTGTATATACCAATGTGATCGGCACCGTCAACCTGCTCAATACCGCCCGTGAATTCTGGAAAAATGATTTCAGCGGCAAACGCTTCTACCATGTTTCCACGGATGAGGTGTACGGGGCGCTGGGCGAGAGCGGTTTCTTTACCGAGACCACCCGCTACGACCCGCATTCTCCCTACAGCGCTTCCAAAGCGGCCAGTGATCATTTTGTACGGGCCTATCACGACACCTACGGACTGCCCGTGGTACTGAGCAACTGTTCCAATAATTATGGTCCCAATCATTTCCCGGAAAAACTGATCCCGCTCTTTATCAATAATATCATTACCGGCAAGCCCCTTCCGGTTTATGGCGATGGATTATATACGCGCGACTGGCTCTTTGTAAAAGACCACGCGGCGGCCATTGATACCGTTTTCCATAACGGCAAAACCGGGGAAACCTATAATATCGGCGGCTTTAATGAATGGAAAAACATAGACCTGGTGAAACTGCTCTGCCGGCTGATGGATGAAAAACTGGGGCGCCCGGCCGGCACCGGTGAAAAACTTATTACCTATGTAAAAGACCGTCCCGGGCACGACCGGCGCTACGCGATTGACGCTTCGAAAATCAACCAGGAACTGGGCTGGAAACCCTCCGTCACCTTTGAAGAGGGCCTTTCCCTGACAATTGACTGGTATATGGATAATAAAGAGTGGCTGGAACACGTTGTTAGCGGATCGTATCTGGAGTATTATAAACAGCAGTATGGAGGCTGAAAAGTTTGAGGTTTGAAGTTTGTCCGGCAAACTTACGAAGCCCCAAACCCCTCAACCCCTCAACATCTCAACCCCTCAACATCAATCTATGAAGGGAATCATCCTCGCCGGCGGCTCCGGCACCCGCCTGTACCCGATCACAAAAGCTATTTCCAAACAGCTGATGCCGATCTATGACAAGCCGATGATCTATTATCCGCTTTCCGTGCTGATGATGGCCGGAATCCGGGAAATCCTGATCATTACCACTCCCGAGGATAACCCGCAGTTTAAAAGGCTGCTGGGAGACGGTAGCCGGCTGGGATGCCGTTTTGAGTATGCGGTGCAGGAAGTGCCCAACGGGCTGGCCCAGGCCTTTGTCATCGGAGAAGCGTTTATCGGGGAGGATAAAGTGGCCCTGGTACTGGGCGATAATATTTTTTACGGCAGCCGCATGGATAAACAACTCCAGGAACTGGTGAATGTGGAGGGAGGGTATGTGTTTGCTTACCAGGTGGCCGACCCCGAACGATACGGGGTGGTGGAGTTTGATGCGGATAATAATGCAATCAGTATAGAAGAAAAACCGGCTAAACCCAAATCCAATTACGCGGTACCCGGTCTGTATTTTTATGACAACCAGGTTGTGGGGATCGCCAAAGCCCTTCAACCCTCCGCCCGGGGCGAATATGAGATCACTGATGTAAACCGTGAATACCTCAGGCGGGGACAGTTAAAAGTAGCCCTGCTCGACCGGGGTACTGCCTGGCTGGATACCGGTACTTTCGACTCCCTGAGTGATGCCAGTGAATTTGTACGGGTGATTGAAAAAAGACAGGGAACCAAAATCGGCTGTATTGAAGAGATTGCCTACCGGAACGGCTTTATCAGCCGCGAAGAACTGGACAGCCTGGCCACCGAACTGGCCAAAAGCGGGTACGGAGAGTACCTCAAACGCATCAGTTAAACCATACATTTACCATTATTCAACCATCATTTAAACCATCACTTTATGAAGATCGCCGTTGTGGGAACAGGTTATGTCGGACTGGTGTCCGGTACCTGTTTCGCTGATACAGGAAACAATGTCACCTGTATTGATATTGACGAAAACAAAGTCCGCAAACTCCAGGCCGGTGAGATCACCATCTATGAACCGGGACTGGAAAAAGTATTTTTCCGGAACATCAAGGAAAAGCGCCTGACCTTTACTACTTCTCTGGAAGAGGGTATCCAGGAAGCCAGCATCATTTTCCTCGCCCTGCCCACCCCTCCGGGGGAAGACGGCAGCGCCGATCTGAAATATATCCTTAAAGTGGCCGCCGACCTGGGCAAACTGCTGAAGCCCGGCGATTATAAAGTGATCGTGGATAAAAGCACCGTACCGGTGGGCACTGCTGCCAAAGTAAGGGAAACCGTACTGGCCAATGCCACGGAAAATATCGCGGAGGCCTTTGATGTGGTAAGTAATCCCGAGTTTCTGCGCGAGGGAGCCGCTGTAGAGGATTTTATGAAACCCGACCGTGTGGTAATCGGCACCCGTTCCGAAAAAGCGCGTAAGATCATGCAGCAGTTGTATGAACCCTATGTGCGCCAGGGCAACCCCATCATCTTTATGGATGAAAGCAGTGCGGAGCTTACCAAATACGCGGCGAACAGTTTCCTGGCGGCCAAAATCTCCTTTATGAATGAGATCGCGGTGCTTTGTGAAAAACTCGGCGCCGATGTGGACATGGTGCGCCGGGGGATAGGAACCGATTTCCGGATCGGCAAACATTTTCTCTATCCCGGTCTGGGTTATGGAGGCAGCTGTTTCCCCAAAGACGTACAGGCTCTGGCCAAATCCTCTGTGGATACCGGGTATGATTTCAAGATTCTTAATGCGGTTATGACTGTGAACAAACTGCAGAAGGAGTTTTTCTTCAGTAAGATCACCCGTTTCTATAAAGATCAGCTGGCAGGTAAAAAATTCGCGGTATGGGGACTGGCCTTCAAACCCAATACCGATGACATCCGCGAAGCCCCGGCCCTGGAAGTGATCCGGAAACTGCTGGATGGCGGAGCCGCTGTTACCGCCTTTGACCCGGAAGCCATGGGGAATGTTAAAAAAGAACTCGGCGATACCATTCACTATGCCGCCAACCAGTACGAAGCCCTGGAAGGGGCCGATGCCCTGGTGATCTGCACAGAATGGAATGAATTCCGCATCCCCGATTTTAAGCGTATCAGCGCTCTGCTGAAAGAACAGATTATTTTTGACGGACGAAATCTTTTTGACGCGGAAACCATGAAACAGCACGGCTTTCATTACGAAAGTATCGGCCGGGCCCATGTAAACTAACGAATCAAAACCTTAATCGCAGTATTCATTGAAAAAGAAGCTACTCAGGTATTTCCTGCTGGCGCTGGGCCTTTTTATCGCCCAGTTGTTTCTGTTCAATTCCCGGCTGGAAATATCTAAAGAGGATAAACAGTATATTCAGGCCTTTCTGAAAGACTGGAAACTGGCCGACAGTGTGGCCGCAGCCCGCCGGGATTTTGAGGCGGAGTTCCGGTTCATCTCTGCCCTGCAGGACAGCATGATCAACGGGATCACCCATACTTTCAACCCTTATAATATCCTGGGTTCGGTAAAGTATTATTATGATACCCGGAAAGGATATTGTTATGACCGGGCCGCCCTCCTGGAAAAAACCCTGCGATACTGCGGCTTTCAGACCCGGCATATCTTTATTTATTTTGATAACACGAAGAATGAACTTGGCTTCTGGGATTTTATAAAGAAGAATTCCTCGCATGCCATGATGGAAGTAAAAACAAGCCGGGGCTGGATGGCTGTGGGTACCAATTGCAACTGGCTGGGACTGCATGAAGACGGTACCCTGATGGATATCTTCGCTATGCGGAAATGTATTGAGCAGAACTGTCTTCAGCTCCGGAAGAAATGGAATGCGGGTATCCCTTTCTGGGAAGAAATTCACCACAGGGGAAAATTCCGGATCGTGTACGGTCTTTACTCCCGGCACGGACAGTTCCTTACCTCACATCCGCTGGAAACCTGGATGAACGAAATCAAAATCCGCAGTCCCTTTCCGGATTATAATCTGCGTGAACTGTTGTATAATTATTGACCGTAGCGAAAGGCAACGTTTCCTGTATGGAGTTTCTTATTTGGCCTGCCAGAAAAATTGCAGCAGGACAAAAGCTCTTCCGCTTTCAAACGATCACAGTAAATAAAAGCCTCTTTCCGGGCCACCCCACTATCCACTACCCGCTTTCCACTACCCGCTTTCCACTATCCAACTTCTTCTTACCATTAACCAAACATAACTATGAAACGCATCCTCATCACCGGCGCCGCCGGCTTCCTCGGATCCCATCTCTGCGACCGCTTTATCAAAGAAGGGTACGAAGTGGTGGGTATGGATAACCTGATCACGGGGAACCTGAAAAATATCGAACACCTGTTTCCTCTGGAGCAGTTCAGTTTTTACCACCATGATGTCAGTCGTTTTATCCATGTGCCCGGTCCCCTGGATTATATCCTGCATTTCGCTTCCCCGGCCAGCCCCATTGATTACCTGAAAATTCCTATCCAGACCCTTAAAGTGGGTTCACTCGGTACCCATAATTGCCTGGGACTCGCACTCAGCAAAAAAGCCCGTATCCTGGTGGCCAGTACCAGTGAGGTCTATGGCGATCCGCTGGTGCATCCCCAGAATGAAGATTACTGGGGTAATGTAAATCCTGTAGGGCCGCGTGGCGTATATGATGAAGCCAAACGTTTCCAGGAAGCCATCACCATGGCCTATCATACCTATCACGGGCTGGAGACCAGGATTGTCCGGATCTTTAATACCTATGGACCTCGTATGCGGCTGAATGACGGCCGCGCCCTGCCCGCCTTTATCGGACAGGCCCTGCGCGGCGAAGACCTCACGGTATTCGGGGATGGCAGTCAGACCCGCAGTTTCTGTTATGTGGATGACCTGGTGGAAGGTATTTACCGCCTTTTGCTGAGTGATTATGCCCAGCCGGTCAATGTGGGCAATCCGGATGAGATCAGCCTGAAGGATTTTGCCGAAGAGATAATCAGACTGACGGGTACCAGCCAGAAAATTGTCTACAAAGAGTTACCCAAAGACGACCCCAAACAACGCAAGCCCGATATCACCCGTGCCAGGGAGATCCTTGGATGGGAGCCCCGGGTTTCCCGCGCCGAAGGACTGAAAATTACCTACGAGTATTTCAAATCCCTGCCGCAGGAAGAGATCTGGAAAGATCACCTGGCGTTTAAGAAGGGTTGAGGGGTTGCTTCGGCCAGCTCACCACTGACCACTCACTACTCAAAGTCCTCCAACACTCTTCCCACGAAGCCAGCTTATAACTTACTACTTACAACTTACAACCCCTAACCAATGCCCCCCAGCATCACATCATTCTCCCCGCATCTTTTCTGGGATATTAAACAGGGAACACTGGACCCGTTGAAACACCGGCGGCTGATTGTGGAAAGGGTTATTCAGCGGGGCGGACTGGAAGATCTGGCCCTTTTACAGCAGGTTTATAAAAAGGAGGAAATACAGGACGAAATCCGGAAAATCAGCTGGTTGAATGAAAAGGACCAGGCTTTTGTGCATGTCTATTTTGATATTCCTTATAAGGAACTGAAATGTTACACAAAGAAACCGTCAGCCCGTTATTATTAGAAGTGCTGAAAAGGCTTCAGTCTTTTCCTGAACTAAAGGACTTTGTCCTGGTGGGGGGCACGGCTTTATCACTCCAGATTGGTCACAGAAAAAGTGTGGATATTGATTTGTTTACCGCAGGAGATTTTCCGGAAGATATTCTGCCACTCTTTTTAAAGGAGAACGGATTTAATTTTCGTCAGCAAAGCCGGTTTAAAGGAGGGCTTTTCGGCCATATTGAAAATATAAAGGTTGATTTTATCCGGCATGGATACCCTTGGGTAAAACCCTGGATAGAAGAGGAGGGGATCCGGATGGCCTCCCTGGACGATATCGCAGCTATGAAACTGAATGCGATTACAGGCAGTGGCAGCCGGCTGAAAGATTATGTGGATATTGGGTTTTTATCATCCAGTATGTCGCTAAATGAAATGCTAAACAGGTATCAGGAAAAATACCCGGATGTCAATGCGGTTATGGCGTTGAAATCACTTTGCTATTTTGAGGATATTGATTTTTCTCCGGAAATTGACTATGCAGGAAAAGACCTGGATTGGCCGATTGTACAGCAAAGGTTGCTGGATATGGTTAAGAATCCGGAAAAACGATTTGATGGGTTATAGCGTTAATAAAGTAAAACAAATCAGCCAAAGAAGCAGCCCGGGACTGTTCCGAAACTGTAAAGTCTCTTCCCGGGCCACTCATTATTCATCACTCATTATTCATCACTATGTCCTCCTTCTTCTCCCACCCCTCCGCCATCATTGACGACAACGTCATCATCGGCGAAGGCACCAAAATCTGGCATTTCAGTCATATCATGTCCGGTTCAGTTATCGGGCCCAATTGTAATCTCGGTCAGAATGTAGTGGTATCTCCCAAAGTGGTACTCGGTAAAAATGTGCGGGTGCAGAACAATGTGTCTATTTATGAGGGGGTGATCTGTGAGGACGATGTGTTTCTCGGTCCCTCTATGGTGTTCACCAATGTTTTCAATCCGCGCAGCGCGGTAAGCCGGAAGCATGAGTATATGCAGACCCTTGTCAAAAAAGGAGCCAGTATCGGGGCCAATGCCACCATCGTGTGCGGGAATGAAATCGGGGAATACGCGTTTATCGGCGCCGGCGCCGTAGTGACCAAACCTGTGCCGGCCTATGCCCTGGTGATTGGCAATCCGGCCCGGCAAACCGGCTGGATGAGTGAGTTCGGACACAAGCTTTCCTTTGATAAAGAGGGGAAAGCGGTTTGTCCTGAAAGCGGACAGCAGTACGAATTAAAAAATAATAAAGTCAGCCGTATTGGCTGATAATTACTAACAGCTAAGCATATACGAAATTATCCTGTTAACTTTATAAACAACCTGAAAATGAAAAACTTTGTTTTGATCGGTGCCGGCGGGTATATCGCGCCCCGGCACATGAAAGCGGTAAAAGACACCGGCAATAAACTGCTGGCCGCAGTGGATAAACATGATTCCGTCGGTATTCTGGATTCTTATTTTCCTGAAGCGGATTTTTTTACTGAATTCGAACGGTTTGACCGGCATGTGGAAAAGCTGAAACGCCAGGGGGTGCATACCGACTATGTGGCTGTTTGTTCGCCCAATTACCTGCACGATGCCCATATCCGTTTCGGGCTGCGGATCGGCGCCGATGTGATCTGTGAAAAACCCGTGGTGCTGAATCCCTGGAATATAGATGCCCTGATGGAGATTGAAAAGGAAACCGGCCGCCATGTGTATACCATACTCCAGCTCCGCCTGCACCCGGCCATTATCGCCCTGCGGGAAAAAATACAGAACGGGCCGAAGGATAAGATTTACGATATCAAATTACGCTATATCACGTCCCGGGGTCACTGGTACCATACCAGCTGGAAGGGGGATATGCATAAAAGCGGGGGTATCGCCACCAATATCGGGGTGCATTTCTTTGATATGCTGCTCTGGATCTTTGGGGATGTGAAAGAATCCGTGGTACACCAGCATGATGATGATACGGCCGCCGGCACGCTGAAACTGGAGAAGGCCAATGTGGAGTGGTTCCTGAGCATTGATGCCAACACCCTGCCGGAAGAGGTTAAAAAGGAGGGTAAACGAACCTTCCGAACCCTTACGATTGACGGGGATGCTTTTGAATTCAGCGAAGGCTTTACCGAACTGCATACCCGTTCATACGAAGAAATAATTGCCGGAAGAGGGTTCCCGATTGCTGAAACAAGGAAGGCAATTGAATTAGTGAGCGAAATCAGGAAAAGTATTAAATAAGCAATGATATATTAAATATTCAGTGAAACACAGGTGAGTCGGATTAAACAACTTTTTGGTGAAACTATAGTTTATGGAGTATCTTCAGTACTTACAAGGTTTCTCAATTTATTACTTTTACCGCTCTACACCAATATTCTAACTCCTGATGAATATGGCGTTCTCAATATACTGAATACTACATTTTCATTACTTTGGCTGATTTCAGTATTAGCGCTTGATAGCGCCTCGTTTGTTTTTTTTCATGATTATGATGAAGAAGAGAAAAGGAAAAGAATTTTCTCTTCTTGGTTTTGGATTCAATTTTTAACAGGTTTGCTCCTCTGCATGCCGGTTTTTTTTGCTTCAGGGCCTCTTTCAGAATTGTTCTTTGGTGAGGACACATTTAGGACTGAGTTTAGGCTGATCAGTTTGTTGATAATGTTTAATCTCTTGCCTAGCATTATATGGAATTGGTTGAGATCTAAACGAAAAGTTAAGGCAACTGCAATTTTTACGATTATTCAGTCAGTCATAATTATTGGTTGTAATGTTTGGTTTATACTTGGCTTAAAACTAGGGATAAAAGGTTTTTTTTACGCACAGCTTGTCAGTGGCTTTATAATGTCTATTGCCGCAATTATTATGCTGGGTGATTGGATTTCCACAAAATATTTTGACAAGTTTTTACTTAAGCGAATGCTCCTTTTTTCTCTGCCGCTAGTTCCGACTGCTGTAGCTTCGTGGGGTCTTAATTCTACAGGGGGGTATTTTATTCAAGCGAGATTGGGGGCTGCCGAAGTGGGTCTTTATCAGACTGGTATTACATTATCAGGTATACTCGCGTTTGTCACCACTTCTTTTACTCAGGCTTGGGGGCCGTTTGCTATGTCTGTAAAAGATCAGGCGGATTCGACCACCTTCTATGCAAGGATGTTTATTGTATATATATCGGTAATTGGTGTTATGGCAGCAGGTGTTCTTATTTTTTCAAGGGACATTTTGCATATCATTACGTCCTCGGAATATGAAGCGGCTGACTGGGTTGCTGGTTTGCTTTCTTTTAATGCACTCCTGATCGGGCTTAATTATATCGCTTCTATTGGATTAAACATTGTGAAGAACATGAAGCCGTTTGCCATTGTATCAATTCTTGGTTCTTTTTTTAATCTTATTCTCTTTTATTATGGCGCTTTGCTATTTGGTAAAGAAGGATGTGCGGTTGCATCATTGATTTCAAATACCGGAATTTCTGTCTTTATTTTCCGCGCAGCTCAAAAAAAATTCCCAATTCCTTTTGATTTTATTAGAGGGGCAATGATATTTCTGCTTTGTTTAGGCTCAGGAATAGCCATTAAATATGTTGTTGAGTCAGAAATGGGCAATCAATTAATTTTTCGTCTTGCTGGTTTCTTTTTGCTCTTTTGTTTTTTACTGTTTCTTAATAAGGAAAGCCTGTTGATGGTAAAAAACAAAATAAGAATTTTAAGGAAACAATATTGAACTGAGCATGAAGATTCTTGTACTTCCATTTGATATCGCTTCTAAGGGTGCCACAACAGTTGACTCTTTGAACAAATTGGAAGGAGTGGAGGCAAGAGGGCTTTTTGTAAATCCTAATTTTTTGACTTCAAAGTCACTGAATGCAGTTTATTTTAACATTTGCTCATTTAAAAAAAACCCTTTAAAATGGGGATATACTTATTGTAAGAAAATTATTGCATTTCTTCGGCTAATTTTTTGGGCTGATGTCATACACTGGATTTGGGACAGCGCCTTCGCCGCACAACTGGATTTGCGTTATGCAGCGCTGCTCGGCAAACCCGGTATCATTGAATGGTCCGGGAGTGATATCCGGTACCCCGAAAAAGCGGAGGAGTTAAATCCCTTTATGCGGGGTATTTATAGCCGGGGTTACGAATATGCCCATATTGAATCTAAAGCAGCATCCGATAAAGTACAGGAACGGTTTGCCCGGGTTGGTTTTTTCCCGCTGACTACACCCGAAATGAACCTTTATCTTAGGAAGGACCTGTTCCCTAAAACCTATACGACTTTACACCGGCTGAACCTGGAAGAATTTCAGCCCTCCGCTACAACCAATCCGAGACCAGTTGTGGTACATGCACCGACCCAGCGGGTGGCAAAAGGCAGCGCATATATCCTGGCAGCGGTGAATGAACTGAAAAAAGAACTGGATTTTGATTTTGTTCTGCTGGAGAAAATGCCGCGGGAAGAAGCATTAAGCAGAGTAAGGGATTGTGATATTTTTATTGATCAGCTGATCCTGGGGTCACACGGTCTGGCCAGTTGTGAAGCGATGGCATTCGGGAAGCCCGTACTTTGTTATATCATGCCCGCGGTGTATGCAAACGGGTTACCCGCCGATTGCCCGATAGTAAATACATCGCCTGATACCATTAAGGAGAACCTACGTGAATTGCTGCTGAACGAAGCCAAACGAAAAGAACTGGGCAGACAGGGAAAAGTTTACGCGGAGAACTGGCTGGATGCCGGGAAAGCAGCCACCCGTTTTGCGGACATTTACCGTGAGATTCTGGCGAACAAAAAATCCAAAAGAAACTAAGCTATATGTGCGGAATCGCAGGTTTTATTACACTTGATACAACCCGGCTGAGCCAGGCAGGACTGAAAAAAATGACTGACCGGATCGCCCATCGGGGTCCTGACGGAGAAGGCCAATGGATCAGCCCGGATGGCCATACCGGCCTTGCTCACCGGAGGCTCTCTATTATTGACCTGAGTGAGGCGGGCGGGCAACCCATGCATTATGCTGACCGTTACACGATCACTTTTAACGGGGAAATCTACAATTATGTTGAGCTTCGGGAACTTTGTGAGAAACAAGGGTACCGCTTTCAGTCGCATACAGATACCGAAGTGATCATGGCCCTCTACGACTGGAAAGGCACGGACTGTCTGCAGCTTTTTGACGGCATGTTTGCCTTTGCCCTCTATGATGAAAAAGAAAAAACAATCTTTGCCGCCCGTGACCGGTTTGGAGAAAAACCTTTTTATTATTATCCGGAACCGGGCCAGGCTTTCTTTTTTGCCAGTGAAATGAAGGCGCTCTGGGCTGCCGGCGTGCCCCGGGAGATCAATAAACGGATGCTGTACAATTATATGGCCTTTAAATATGTGGACAATCCGGCCGATTACAGCGAAACCTTTTTTACCGGCATCCGCCGTTTACCGCATTCCCATTATCTGCTGCTGAATACCCGGACCATGGATTACAGCATACGCCGCTACTGGGATATCAATAAAGATTTTACGGACCGCAGTATTACGGAAGAACAAGCGGCTGAAAAATTCCGTGATCTGTTTTATACTTCCGTCAGCCGGCGTCTCCGCAGTGATGTGCCCGTGGGCAGCAGCCTCAGCGGGGGATTGGACAGCAGTGCCGTGGTGGCGGTGATTGATGACCTGAATAAGAGCAAGGCCATCCGGCAAAGTACATTTTCCGCCATTTTCCCGGGTTTTGAAAAAGATGAGAGCCATTATATCAAACTATTGTTATCGCGGCTGAACGTGGATCCGCATTTTGTGGCGCCGGATGCCGAAACCATGCTCCGGGAACTGGGTACCTGTTTTTACCACCAGGAAGAACCCTTTGGCTCGGCCAGTATCCTGGCCCAGTACGAAGTGCAGAAACTGGCTAAAGACAATAATGTAACGGTACTGCTCGATGGCCAGGGGGCCGATGAACTGCTGGCTGGTTACCATCCTTTTTATAGTGCTTTTTTTAAGGAGATTCAGCATAGAGACAAAAAACTATGTCGAAAGGAAGTTGCAGCCTACAGGGATCTGTTCGGAGACAGCCGTATAAATCCGGTACCCCCAAAAGACCTGAAATACTATATACGGAAAATGGGAGGTCCTGTTAAAGACGGACTGAAAAAAATGCATGGCTACTACCGGCATGTGACCGATCCGCTTTTCTCCGGAGATTTTTACCATTCTTACCGGAACAGCCAGTTTATTTTTCCTGGTCCAAATGATACACTTAACCATGCTTTATATAGCAGTGTAAATGTGGGTCTTACCCAGTTGCTGCGCTATGCTGATCGCAACAGTATGGCCCATAGCCGGGAAGTGCGCCTGCCCTTTCTTTCCCACGAACTGGTGGAATTTTTGTTCAGCCTGCCCGCGGAAATGAAAATCCATAATGGCTGGACCAAGTATATCCAGCGCAGGACCTTTGCCCCCCTGCTGCCGGAGGAGATTACCTGGCGCAAGGATAAGATCGGGTATGAGCCGCCCCAGAAAAAATGGATGGAGAAAGAACAGGTCAAAGCGCAGATCAGGGATATCCGTAAGGAACTGGTCAAAGAAAAAATTCTGCATCCCAAAATGCTGGATAAACCGGTGGAAGCCTCAGCGGCTCATGAAGATTTCAACAATAACTGGAATCATCTGATGCTTTCATATTTGTTTAAACAGTAGTATGAAAAAGATAATTTCATGGCTTTTTGCCAAAGTTCCTGCTGGTTATCTGAAGGACTCCATTCGAAAATTCTATTATAACTCTTTTGAAAAGAATGAGTTTGATATTGACTTAAACGGGAATACATGGATAATGCGGTATCCGGATTTTACTATACATCTTAGCCGGAGATTTTTTCCTTATCACGTACTAAGAACTAATTTTCTTTTTCTGCATCATTTTCCGATTGGAAAAGTTGACTTGTTAGTTGATGCCGGAGCTTATATCGGAACATTTATTTGCTATGTAAAGAAGCGCTTCCCTCATGTGGAGGCAGTGCTGGCTTTTGAACCGGATCCGGCCAACAGATCCTGCCTGGAAGAAAATCTTCAGTTAAATGGATTCGGTGATGCTGCAGTAAAAGAAATGGGGCTGTGGAGTAAAGAGGAAACACTTAGCTTTTACATAGACCAGAAACTGGCATCATCTGTAGTTCCGGGTAAAGGGGAGCAAAAAAAAATTAGTATAAACGTTGGTGCACTGGATTCCATCCTGAATGGAGTATCCGGTAAGCGTATTTTTATTAAGATGAATATAGAAGGCGCTGAATTGAAGGCTCTGGAAGGAAGCCGGGAGCTAATCAGGAATAATAAAGTGCACCTGGCTATTGCAGCTGATCATACTGTGGATGGCAAATTAACGGTAACGGCGGTGGAAGAGTTATGCCGTTCAATGGGTTTATCTGTTTCCACTTTCCGGATTGGCAGGCTGATAACGGTTTATGCTTCCAATGAGTATGCATATGATAGTCCGGTAACAGTCTGAAACGAAAAAATACTAATATCTGGCATGAGTATTCGGTTGCTTTATATATCAAATGTTGAAATCACCGGTAAATTTATTCCCGGTGTTGTGGAAAAAATAAAGGGGCAATTGTCAGCTTTCAGGCGTAATGGCTATTTAGCGGATACCCTGTATCCGACTAATGCAGGTGATCTGGTGCGGGAGATGAACTCCGGTATAATACACAAGTATAAAGGAGCCCGCCCTTTTTATGTGGAAAGCGGAGTAGTTAAAAAATTATCTGTCTATGCAAAACTTGCTTATTTCGGGCATATAAATTTCAGTTACTGCCTGGATGATATTGTGAAGGAACGGTATAATGTTATATATCTCCGGTTTTATATGCCTGGTACGGATCTTGTCAGATTTTTAAGGAAGGTAAAAAAAGCATGCCCGGGTATACTTATTCTGCTGGAGTATCCAACTTTAAATGTCGGGAATTTAATGGGCAAGGACCCGGTTCGCAAGCTGATCTACCAAATTAATAGACCGCGTATAAAAGCCCTGAATAAAATTGCTGACTTCATTATAACCCTCACAAAAGATAAAACCTTGTTTGGAAAACCTGCTGTTTTTATGACAAACGGGTTTGATGCCAGTCGCATTGGCGTTGTAGATCCGCAAGTAACCGCAGATCCTTTTGTTATTACCGGAGTGGCTTCTGATTGCGCCCATTACCACGGTTATGATAAAGTGATACTGGGGCTTGCAGCATATTATCGCAGCAATCCAAAAAGAAAAGTTTTTTTCAGAATAATAAGTAGTCTGCTTGGCTATAATATAACAGCACTGAAAAAGCTGGTTGCTGAAAACAATCTGAACCCCTATGTGGAGTTCTGTGGCAGTATGGACCGTGAAGGACTTGAAAAGGAGTATAAGAATGCGCATGTAGGTATGGGTACCCTGGCGCTGCACAGGGTGGGTCTAATGGATAATTATTCATTAAAGCATCGGGAATATGCGGCATTCGGTCTACCCTTTATAATGAGTAAGGGGGATGATGTTTTCGAGAATGCTGATTTTGTTTTAACATTGGAGAGAGATGAGTTACCGCTGGATATTTTCGAAATCTTGTCTTTCTATGATAAGCTGGTGACTTTATATCCGGATTACCCGAAGGCATTCCGCCGATTTGCCGAAGAAAAGATAAGTTGGGATACACAACTGGAAAATGTGTTCAGGGTGATTAGCGCCCATAATTCAGGTAACAAGATTACATGCGCGTAACTCAGGTGTTATATAGTGGTTTGGGCGGCCATGGCAGTGTTGTGAGTTCTCTTGTGCTGGCTGATTCAAAAAGTGATTGGGAGCACCAGCTTTTTTTTTATGGGATTGAGGAATTGCTGCCCGCATACCGGCAGTTCTGCTTGGACCATCGGGTGCCCTTTAGCTATGTAAAAAAGAAAAAGGGAGTATTCAGCCTCCCGGGAAAAAAAATTTACAACGTATTTAAAGAAACAGATCCGGATGTCATTCTGCTGCACAGCCCGACCCTCGTCCTGCCCGCCTGGCTTTATTGTGTTTTGCACCGGAAAAAGCTATTTGTAGTGGAGCATACCCCGCATGCCATAAAAGGAAGGGCGGAAAGATTTGCTACATTACTGTCTTTACTGCTGGCCCGTAAAGTGGTATGTCTGTCGGAAACCTACCGGACGGAATTGCAAAAACGCATTCCTTTTTTCAATACAACTAAAAGGACCGTACTGATCCGCAACGGGATTGACCTGGATCGGTTCAGACCGGCACCGGTAAAGGACAGCCCGGAATTCCATATCGGCATGGCCGGCCGGTTCAGTTCGCAGAAAAACCAGGCCCTGCTTATAGAAGCGGCTATTCTTGGTTTTTCCGGCGGCCAGTTGGATAAACAGGTGCATTTTCATTTTGCGGGTAGCGGAGAAACGCTTGAACAGCTGAAACAATTAATAACTGAAAAAGGCCTGGACAAGCAGGTGCATTTTCACGGTTTACTGGAAGAAAAAGAAATGCTGGCCTTTTTCAGCCGGCTCGATCTGTATGTACATGCCAGTTTTGCCGAGACGATGTGTACATCGGTGATGCAGGCTATGGCCTGCAGTTTGCCGGTGATCGGCTCCGATATTCCGGGGATCAATGACCTGCTGCCTGCCGGGGACCAAACAATTTGTCTGCTGCCCAATGCCCGGCCACAAAGCTGGCTGGAACAGATTTTAATCTACAAGGACAGAGAGCGGAGAATAGCCAGGTCCATCAGGTCCCGGGAAGCCGCGGAATTATATTTTTCGGCTGCGGATAGTTTTTCCGCCTACACACAATTAATCACAAACGGATAACATGCCTGTCATTACCGAAATTGCCAAGAATTATCTGATTAAAGTGCCCTTTGTAAAGAAGATGGCCAAAAAAAGGCATGTCACCGGCTTTAATCAGTCTGCAGAAGGTATTCAGACCATTTTTGACACCTACAGCCGCTTTACCGGCTTTGCAGACAAACAGGTTATTGAACTGGGGCCCGGTCATACCTGGGGCGTGGCTAAAAAAATAAAGGAGGCCGGGGCAGCTTCGGTTTCCATTATTGATATTGAACGTTATATTCCGGATACTGTGATGAACGAAAATCCCTGGCTGAATTATATTATTTATCCCGGCGGCCCGATGCCCCTGCCGGCTGATCAGTTCGACCTGGTGCTGAGTTATACAGTGTACGAACACCTGCGTCAGCCGGAAACGACCATCCGCGAAACCTTTCGCATCCTGAAAAAAGGGGGACTGGCCATTCACCTGATTGACCTGGGGGACCATATGCATTATGGCCTCGATCCGGCCAAACAGTTTAATTGCCTGCGGTACGGGAAAAAAACCTGGGAGCTGATGAGCCGGAACCGGAGTATTTATGTAAACCGTTTACGCGTCAGTGAATGGCGGGATCTGCATGAAAAAGCAGGCTTCGGTATTGTGGAAGAAATACCGCATATTGATGAATACAGCCGGGAGCTCTTTGAAAAGGGGCAACTGCAATACCTCCGTCCATTAAGGGCTGAAGACCGGTTTGCTTCTAATCTTTTATTAGTGGTCAGAAAATAATCCATACAAATACCGTACGTGAAGATCCTGTTTGTTCAGAAGATGGCGGCCATTTCCGGCTCTGAGCTTTACCTCATGCACCTCTTGCCGGAACTTAAAAAAAGAGGCTACGAGGTTAAAGTGCTGATCATTTTTCCGGTGGTGCCGCCGGGTACCAAACCCTTTATTGACCATTTCCGGGAAAGGGGTATTGAAACCTTTGAGATCTATGGCCACCACGCGTTATCGCCGGTTCTTTTTTTCAGGCTGCGGAAACTGCTGAAGAAAGAAAAATTTGACCTGGTGCAGAGCAATCTCGTCCATGCCGATCTCTGGCTGGCCCTGCAGAAAATGCTTTTCTTCCCGCGGATGCGCCTGGTCAGTGTGAAACACGGTTTTGATGAAGCCTATTCAGCCCGTTATGGCAATAACCCCGCTTTTCTGAAAAAATCCCTGTTCTACTGGGTGCAGAAATTCTCCGGTTATTTTGCCGATTATAATGTGACCATTTCCAAAGGGCTCTACAATATTTATGTACAGGGCGGTATTGTAAAAGAAAACCGGATCCGGAACATCTATTACGGACTCGACCTGGGCGATAAGGAAAAGAAAGTGGTGGACCGGGAACCGGAAGAAACCTATGCCCTGATCCTGGGGCGCCTTGTTCAGTATAAAGGACATAGCATGTTGCTGGAAGCCTGGAAAAAAGTAAAGGCCGAAAACCCTGCCTGGAAACTTTATATTGTGGGTGGCGGAAATTATGAAGCGGAACTGAAAAAGCAGCACCAGGAATCCGGTTTGGGTGATTCGGTCCGTTTCCTGGGTTACCAGGCTAACCCGCACCAGCTGATAAAGGATGCCCGTTTTATGCTGGTTACCTCCACTTTTGAGGGTTTCGGCCTGATCATGCTGGAAGGCTGGGTGCATAAAAAGCCCGTTATCGGTTTTGATGTTCCTGCCATCAATGAGGCGGTGACCGATGGAGAAACAGGTCGACTGATTCCACCCTTTGATACCGGTAAACTGGCCAGGGCGATCATAGATTATTTCAACAACCCGGATCAGACAAGGGCACAGGGAGAAGCAGGCTACAGACGTCTCCATGATTATTTTACCGTAGCCCGTATGACGGATGAAATGGAAACCGTGTACAGGACGGTGGCCGCTAAAAACTACTAAGAGGCATGGAAGAGTATACCAGTTATTACCTGCTCTGGCCGGATGATATTATCTGGGCACCCGTCTGCCTGATCGTATTATCCATATTTGTGTACAAAAAGAGTCAGCGGTATAAGGATACGGTTATTCGCCAGTATTACCTGCCGGCCTTTTATCTCCGGATCCTTTTTGCCACCCTCTTCACCCTGGTCAGTCAGTATTATTTTGAATTTGCCGATACCAACCACTATTACCAGGCCGTGCTGGATATGCACAAGGCCGTGGTGAATGATTATGGCCACTTAAAGGATATTTATTCCAATCTGAAACTGACAAGCAATAACCCGATTTATCCCTATTTTCTCTATGATGCCCTCGGGATTACCCATTTGTACATGGCCGATGTCACCAATTATTTCACCCCCAAATTTGCCCTTCCCTTTTCCCTGCTCTTTGGCAAAAGTTACCTGGCCATCTGTTATTGTATGAGCCTCTGGGCCTTCGGGGGCTGCTGGCGGCTCTTTAAGATGTTTTACCGGATGTATCCGCACCTGCATAAAAAAATAGCCATCGCCTGTTTGTTTATGCCCTCCCTTTTATTCTGGGGTACGGGTATGCTGAAGGATACGATCTGTCTCGGGGCCATTGGGTACAGCCTTTATGCGGCCAATAATCTTTTTATCCGGAAAAAATACCGGACCTCCGATGTCCTGATGCTGCTCTTCAGCGGCTACCTGCTTTTTTATATCAAGGCCTATATCCTGATCAGCCTGCTGGCCGCCTTCCTTTTATGGATATTTATGCAGGTCAGGGGGCTGATACAGGACCGGCTTCTCAGACAAATAACAACTATACTGGTTGTGGGCATTGCAGGGGTGGCCGCATTTTTTGTTATACAGGGCTTTGCTTCTTCCGAGATTACCGCCCAGTTCACCACCGATAATATTGTAAAAGCTGCCCAGGAGCAGCAGCAGATGTTTAACCGGAACAAGATCGGCACCGGTTCCAATTTTAAAGTGGCCGCGGTGGATAATTCTATCGGCAGTATGCTGGCGGCTTTCCCTCTTGGGATTGTGAATACCTTTTTCCGGCCCTTCCCCTGGGATATCCGTTCCCCCTTTATGGTTTTGTCCTTTATGGAGTCCTTTGCCTTCCTCACCCTGACCATTATGGCTTTCCGCAAACTTGGTCTGAAGAAATTCTTCGGGCTGATTGCTTCCGAACCCGTGATTAGTTTTGCCTTTGTGTTCGCCATCGTTTTCGGGGGCTTTGTAGGGATGACCACCGGTAATTTCGGCGCCCTGAACCGCTACAAGATTCCGGCCCTGCCATTTTATGCTATGGCCATCTTCCTCGTGATGGAGAAATCGGGCAAATTTTCTCCCCAATATATTTTCAGTAAAAAGTTTTTCTAAATGTGTGGTATTGCCGGCGCTGTCCGACTTTCGCTTGATATACCCCGGCTGACAAAGGATCTCTGGCACCGGGGGCCCGATGCCCAGGCCACCTGGTCGGATAAAGACCTGGTCCTGCATCATCATCGCCTGGCTATTCTTGATATTGCCAGCGGCAGCCAGCCCATGCACCTGGAGCACCTGACCATTATATTCAATGGCGAGATATATAATCATCAGGAAGTAAGGGAAAGGCACGGGTTAAAGGGTAAAACCCATTCCGATACGGAAACCATCCTGCTGGCCTTTCTCAAACTGGGACCGGCCTGTCTGCATGATTTTGACGGCATGTTCGCCTTTGCCATTTATGACCACCGCGCAAACCGGCTCTTCCTGGCCCGTGACCGTGCGGGGAAAAAACCGCTTTACTACTATGAAGAGGGCGGGCGTTTTGCCTTTGCCAGTGAACTGAATGCCCTGCAGGCCCAGGTGCAGGCGGGTATCAGTGAGGAAAATATCACTCATTTTCTGCATTACGGAGCCTTTCATGGTTCGGCTACTCCTTACCGTGAGATACGGGAACTGCCCCCCGGCCATTTTGCCTGGTATTCCCTGCCGGAAGGGCCACTGCAAACTGAACGCTGGTGGCAGATCGGCGACGGATATAACCGCCGTACAGCAGTCAGCGAAAAAGAAGCCCTGGAAGAAGTGGATCAACTCCTGCACCGGGCGGTGAAACGCAGACTCGACTCTTCCGACCTGGAAGTGGGTTCCTTTCTCAGCGGAGGGATTGACAGCGGACTGGTAACAGCCATCGCGGCCGGCTATAAACCCGGTTTAAAAACATTCACAGTTTCCTTCACCGGTTCGTATGATGAAGCGCCTCTGGCGAAACTGGTGGCAGATAAATATCAGACCGGTCATACCGAAATAAAAATTTCCTTTGATGAACTCAGCCGCGATATAGAAAAGATCCTGTCCAACTACGGCGAACCTTTTTATGACGATTCCGCCATTCCCAGTTACTATGTCAGCCGGGAGGCCCGAAAACACCTTACCGTTATACTTAACGGCGACGGCTCGGATGAAATTTTCGGCGGCTACCGTCGTTATGTGCCTTTCGCGAAATATGATTTCTTCCGAAAACCGGCCCTGCTCACTTCTCTGGCGGGATGGGCAAAAAGGATTATACCGCTTTCACACGACAAACAAACCCGGCTTAATTATCTCTACCGTCTTGCCGACCTGGCTTCCCAAAAGGGAACAGGCGTTTACTATTCTTCCACTACCGATATCTTTACCGGTTTTGAGGATAAAATCCGTCCGCTGACGGAACCTGATCCGGTGGGTCAGCTTTTGCATCAACTGAACCGCAGCGGCCGGTCGGGTTTACAGAAGATGATGGAGATGGACTTCAACTGTATTTTACCGGATATTCTTCTTGTCAAAATGGATATCGCCACCATGGCCCATTCGCTGGAGGGGCGCAGTCCGTTTCTCAGTAAGGAATTACTGGAGTATGTGCCGGGTCTGCCGGATGATTTTAAGATACGCGGTACCCGGACCAAGTACCTGCTGCGGCGGCTGGCGGAGAAATACCTGCCTGATACCCTCGTGGGGCAGCCGAAAAGGGGTTTTGAAGTGCCCTTGCGCCAATGGGTGGATAAAGAACTGAAGGAACTGATCTTTGATTACCTGCTCTCTGCTGATTCGGTAAGCAGCCGTTTTGTTTCTCCGGCTTTTATAGGAGACCTGCTGGAACGCCGGATCCGTATCTCTGATGAAAAAAGGGCCAAAATGCTTTACACCCTGTTTGCCCTGGATGTATGGTATAAAAAAGCGTACCTCCCTTTTACGCGTCACACCGTCTAAGTCAAAACATGCCTTTGCAATTTGATACCGGAAAATTTGTGATCTCCCTGGATTTTGAACTCTTCTGGGGGGTAAGGGACAAACGGACTATTGAAAGCTACGGGGAAAATATTCTCGGTGTGCAGAAAGTCATACCCGCCCTGCTGGAAGCCTTCGACAGGTACGAAGTAAAAGGTACATTTTCCACTGTTGGTTTTCTGTTTGCCCGGAATAAGGAGGAACTGATCCGGTATCTTCCGGAAAGGCAACCCGCGTATACCGACTCAAAACTTTCTCCTTATCCGGCTATACCGGCAATAGGTGCGGACGAAACATCGGATCCCTGTCATTTTGGATTTTCATTACTGAAAAAGATCCGGGAGAACGGGAACCAGGAGATCGGCACCCATACATTCTGTCATTACTATTGTCTGGAACCGGGGCAGGGGCCGGAGGATTTCCGGGCCGATCTGGAAGCAGCGCAAAATATTGCGGCCGGATGGGGGTTAAAAATGAGAAGTCTGGTCTTTCCCCGCAATCAGTTCAACAGCGAATACCTGGATGTATGCCGGGCGGCCGGTCTGGATTCTTACCGGGGTAACCCGGTTTCCTGGCTTTACGCCGGCCGGAACAAAAATGACGAAAGCCTTTTCCGGAGAGCCCTGCGTATAATGGATGCCTATATCAATATCAGCGGATATCATACCCATGACCGGGCACATGCAGGCACAGGGCCGCTGTTTAATATTGCCGCTTCCCGTTTCCTGCGCCCCTGGAACCGCAAGCTGCGCTGGCTGGAGCCGCTCCGTTTACGCCGGATCAAAAGGGCCATGCGGTATGCAGCCAAAAACAGACAGCTCTTTCATCTCTGGTGGCACCCGCATAATTTCGGGGTGAACCTGGAAGAGAATATGCGTTTCCTGGAAGATATACTGAAATACTACCGTGAGCTGCATCAGCAATACGGGTTCAGCAGCGTGACCATGTCCGGTCTTGCCGATGAACTGAAAACACCTGTATGAAAAAGAAAATCGTACTGCTCTGTTCCGAATGTTTTTCCACCACGGTGATCTATAACGCGGTGAACAACCGGTATGCTATTGACCGGGTCATAACGGAGCAGCCTATGCGCGGTATGAATCTGGCCAAACGCCGGATGAAAAAGCTGGGCTGGTTCCGGGTCGGGGGACAGATTCTTTTCAGTGTGCTGATCGTGCCTTTTATACGACGGGCGGCGCAGTCCCGGCTGAAGGAAATATTTTCTTTTTATCAGTTTGATGAAACGCCCATACCTGCAGAAATAAAGACGGCCGTGGAATCGGTCAATGAAGAAGCCTGTATCCGGCTGTTGCAGGAACTGGAACCCGATCTGGTCATTGTGAATGGTACGCGGATTATTTCCCGGAAAGTGCTGGAAAGTACAAAGGCTGTATTTATCAATATGCATACCGGCATTACCCCCAAATACCGCGGGGTACATGGCGGCTACTGGGCCATGGTGAATAAAGATGCCTCTTTATGCGGGGTGACCATACACCTGGTGGATAAAGGGATTGATACGGGGGGTATTCTCAGCCAGGGCCTCATCCCGGTTACCCCGCGTGATAACTACTCTACTTACCCCTATCTGCAGTTTGGGGAAGGTATCCCCTTAATGCTCAAAGCAGTGGAAGATTTCCATTTCAACCGGCTGCAAACCCGCGAAAGCCTGACCAAAGAATCCGCGCTCTGGTACCACCCCACAATCTGGCAGTATCTGATTACAAGGATTACGAAAGGAGTCGGGTGATGGGAATGAAGAACCAAATTCCAAGAACCAAATTCCAAGAACCAAGATCCTAAGAACCAAGAACCAAAGAACCAAGAACCAATACCTTCTTTCAAGAGAGTCGCAATCCTGACAATTGGTTCTTCGGATCTTGGATCTTGGTTCTTTTTATAAAATTGATATACGTAACATCCCGAACTTCTCAACCCCTCAACTTCTCAACCTCTCAACCTTTTCATGCCTAAACTCATCCGCATCACCACCGCTCCCATTTCACTGAATGTACTCCTGCCCGGGCAGATGCGTTATATGCGGGAACATGGATTTGATGTGCTGATGGTGAGCAGTGATGGCCCCGAACTGAAGACCGTGCTGGAAAGGGAGGGCTGCCGCCATCATATCATTCCCATGACCCGGAAGATGACCCCGCTGGGTGATCTGCGTTGTCTCTGGCTTCTTTACAGATTATTCCGTAAAGAAAAACCGGATATGGTTCATTCGCATACACCAAAGGCAGGGTTGCTGGCCATGCTGGCAGCGAAGATGGCAGGAGTGAAACTGCGTTTGCATACCGTTGCGGGCTTACGTTATGTAACCACAAAAGGATTTGGCCGGCAGGTGCTGATAACTATGGAAAAGATCACCGGGTGGGCCGCCACGCATGTATGGCCCAATAGTTTTTCCATGATGCGTTTTATGCTGGAAAATAAACTCGTCGCTGCCGGAAAGACCGAAGTCATAGGGCAGGGGTCCAGCAACGGGGTAAATCTCAGCCGGTATAACCCGGACCGGTTGCTGCCTGAAAAAACGGAAGCTATTAAACAGAAGATTCAGTATGATCCATCCCTTTTTTATTTTTTATCGGTGGGACGGATTGTTCATGATAAAGGCATGGATGAATTGCTGCTGGCCTTTGCCCGGGTATATGATAAATATCCAAAGGCCCGGTTACTGCTTTTAGGGGCCTTTGAAGATGAAGTGGACCCTGTTTCGGCCCGGGCCAGGGAACTGATACAGACCCATCCTGGTGTTATCCATGCCGGCTGGAGTAATGAAGTGGAGTATTATATGCATATCGCGCAGGCCCTGGTACACCCATCCCACCGGGAAGGTTTTCCCAATGTGCTTTTACAGGCCGGGGCCCTTGGTTGCCCGGTACTCTGTTCCCGGATTGATGGCAATATTGATATCGTGGAAGACGGCCACACGGGGCTGATTTTTACCGTGAAAAATGAAGATGAATTATATGCCCGTATGGAATGGGCGCTTACCCACCCGCTTGAAATAAAACAACTGGCTTCAAACCTCCGGCTCAGGGTACAAACCCATTACGATCAGCCGGTTGTGGCAGAACAACTTCGCCAGAAATACCTCAGTCTGCTCCCCGCTCCCCGTTAACCACGCCCCCACACCCCACTCTCCACACCCCATTATCCACTTTCCACTTTCCACTTTCTACTCTCCACTCCCCCAATCGGAAAACTACGATTCTCCCAAAAGTACTAGTACTTAATTTTTCTTTTTATACGGTTCCAGGTTTTGGATAGGGTTTAACGCTTATTATTTTAGTGTTCCAAATCCAAGATCAATGAAAACCACATTGAAAAAACCTGTGGCCATAGTTGGCTATTCCGGTCACGCATTTGTGATCATAGATATTCTTCTCAGTGCCGGCCGGCTGGTTACGGCCTACTGCGACCAGGAAGAAAAAGAATTCAATCCCTACCATCTTACTTATCTCGGTAAAGAGTCTGATGTGATTCATCAGCTGAAGGACTATGATTTCTTCGCTTGTGTGGGGCACAATGGTATCCGGGAAAAAATTCATACCAATCTCAGCCAGTATCTGGGTAATCCCATCAACGCGATTCATCCCAGTGCGGTGATTTCTCCTTCCGTTCGTATGGGCGAAGGGGTGATGATTGCGGCCAATGCCACCTTAAACCCGCTGGTGGAAATCGGCCGGGGAGTAATCTGCAACACATCCAGCAGCATTGATCATGAATGCATTATTGGTGAATTTACCCATATCGCTCCCGGAGCCGTACTTTGCGGGAATGTAAAAGTCGGACGCAATACCTTCATAGGTGCCAACTCGGTGATCCGTCAGGGTATTGTAATCGGC
>JACSRW010000044.1 GCA_014879565.1 Chitinophagaceae bacterium | reverse complement strand
CAAGAACCAAATAACAAGAACCAACCCTCCTGCCCATGTGGATTGAAAGCACGGCAATTGGCTCTTCGGATCTTGGTTCTTGGATCTTTGGTTCTTGGATCTTTGGTTCCTGGTTCTTTTGTTTCACTAATTTTATCTCATGAAACTTCTTCCCCTCTTCCTGCTCCCTCTTTTCCTCCAGGCCCAGACCTGTGATATCCTTATTACCAATGGCCGGATTATTGACGGTACGGGCAATAACTGGTACCATGGTTCTGTGGCTGTAAAAGATGGTAAAATTGTGGGAATGGGCCGGACCCTTACCTTCAGTGCTGCCCGTACCATTGACGCGAAGGGGTTGATCGTAGCCCCGGGTTTTATTGACGTGCACACCCATCTGGAGGGCGATGAAATAAAAGATCCGGAAGCGAAAAGTTTTATTTACGACGGGGTGACCACCTGTATTACCGGGAATTGCGGTTCCTCGCATGTGGACATAGGAAAATACCTGAAATGGGTAGACTCCCTGAAAACCTCTATCAATATCGCCACCCTGGCCGGACATAATGATATCCGTAAAGCCGTAATGGGCCGGGCCAACCGGGATGCTTCCCCGGAGGAAATGCGGAAAATGGAAGCGCTGATGGAAAAAGCTATGCGCGAAGGAGCCCTGGGCCTCTCCACCGGACTGATCTATATCCCGGGTACTTATTCCAAAACTCCGGAGATCGTTAGCCTGGCAAAAATCGCTTCGCGTTACAATGGACTTTACGCCACGCATATGCGGGACGAGGGTGACAGCGTCACCCACGCCATTGAAGAAGCGCTGACCATTGGCCGCGAAGCAAAGATCCCGGTTGAAATCTCCCATTTTAAACTCAGCGGACAACAAAACTGGGGACGCAGTAAAATAACCGTGCCCATGATTGAAGCCGCCCGCCGCGAAGGCATTGAAGTCACTATTGACCAGTACCCTTATACGGCCAGCAGCACATCCATCAGCACCCTGATCCCGGAAGAGATCCTGGCCGACGGACAGGATTCCATAAAAGCCCGGCTGGAAAGACCCGATATCAATAAATATGTGGTGAAGTCCATACTCGCCCGGCTGAAAAAAAGAAAACTCAAACACCTGAGTTATGCGGTGGTGGCCTATTTCGGTCCGGATACCAGTTATAACGGGAAAAGCATTGAAGAAATTAACCGAATGCTGGGACGCAAACACAAGGCAAAGTATGAAGCACAGACCGTGATTGATATCATGAAAAGAGGGGGCGCCAGTGCCGTTTTCCATGGCATGGGCGAGGAAGATGTGGTGCGCATCATGAAATATCCCTTTAACATGTTTGCCAGTGATGCCACGATCCGGGTACTCAATGCGGGTATGCCCCATCCCCGCGGATACGGCACCAATGCCCGGGTGCTGGGTAAATATGTACGGGAGGAAAAAGTAATCCCCCTGGAAGAAGCCATCCGGCGCATGACCTCACTGCCGGCACAGAAATTTCAGTTAAACGACCGGGGGCTGCTGCGTGAAGGCTATGCCGCAGATATTGTCATCTTTGATGAAAAACAGGTGAAAGATCTCTCTACTTTTGACAAACCCCATGCCTATTCCACCGGCTTTCATTATGTGATTGTAAACGGTAAACTGACGGTAGATCAGGAAAAACATACCGGCACGCGGGCGGGAAAAGCGTTGTTTGGGAAAGGAATAATGAGAGGTGAATGAAGCATAAAGAACCGAAGAACCAAGATCCAAGAACCAAAATCCATGCTTTCGGTTCTCATCGGCAGGTGGGTTGGTTCTTGTTATTTGGCTCTTGGAACTTCTTGCAAAAGAACCAAGAGCCAAGAGCCGAAGATCCAATTGCCGTGCTTTCAATCCTCATGGGCAGAAGGCTTGGTTCTTGGAATTTGGTTCTTGGAACTTATTAATATAATCTCAAACCATATATCATGCAACGATTCTTATCTCTTATCGTTTTAACCTTTTTCTTCCTCAGCGCTTTTGCGCAACCAATAACTATTGCCACACCCGAATCACAGGGTTTTTCTTCCGAAAGACTAAAACGGATTGACCGGGAGTTCAGTGGCTGGGTGGAAAAGGGCTGGATACAGGGAGGCGCCGCGCTAATTCTGCGGAACAATAAAATTGTATACCATAAAGCCTTCGGGTATAACGACAAAGAGCTGAAGTTTGAAATGAAGAAGGACCATATCTTCCGCATTGCTTCACAGACCAAGGCCATCACCAGTGTGGCCATCATGATCCTTTTTGAAGAGGGCAAACTGCTGCTGGACGACCCGGTTTCCAAATATATTCCCGCCTATGCCAAACAGCAGGTACTGGATAAATACAATGCGGCTGATACCAGCTATACCACCGTGCCCGCCAAAAGGGATATTACCATCCGCGATCTGCTCACCCATACTTCCGGTCTGGGTTATGCGCAAATCGGCTCCCGGGAAGCCAATGCCATTTATGCCAAAAGCAACCTGACCGCCGGTATCGGGGTCATGGATGATAAACTGCTGGATGCTATGAACCGGCTGGCGAAACTGCCGCTGATGCATCAGCCCGGTGAACGCTGGACTTACGGACTGAATACAGACCTGCTGGGATGCCTGGTGGAAGTAATTTCAGGTGTCAGCCTGGATGAATTCTTCCGTACCCGGATCTTTGACCCCCTGGGTATGACGGATACCTATTTCACCATCCCGCAGAATAAAGCCTGGCGACTGGTAAAAATGTACCGGGAAGACTCCACCGGTAAATTGATGAAATCCACCGGCAGTATGCTCAACGGGAAAACCATTACCCCGGATTATCCGCTGCAGGGCAGTACTTACTACTCCGGTGGTGCCGGTCTCAGTTCCACCATTTACGATTATGCCGTTTTTTTACAGATGCTGCTCAACGGGGGTATCCATAACGGAAAACGGATACTCAGCCGCAACAGTGTGCGGATGATGACCATGAACCAGATCGGAGACCTTTCAAGAGGGGATGATAAGTTTGGGCTGGGTTTCCAGGTGGTCACCGAAAGAGGCAGCGCCCGCACCCCTTCCAATCCCGGTACCTTCAGCTGGGGTGGCGCCTTTGCCACCTCCTACTGGGTGGACCCGAAAGAAAAAATGGTGATCCTGATCTACCGCCAGCTGCAAAGCACCAGCAAAGGCGAAACAACAGAAAAGTTCCGGGCACTGGTGTACCAGGCGCTGAATGATTAAAGTCATGCTTTGCTGTGTCGGGATTATTGCAAAGCCCTGAGATGATACTCCTGTATTCTCGCCGGCGTTTCCGGAGATAAGGTGAAGTATACTTCCAGGTCTGCTTCTGCCCCGTCAATGATAAAGGAGCCCCGGAGCTGGTTCTCTGGTTTCATTGCCGAAACGCCGAGTATCTTTCCGGCTTTGCTGAAAAGGGAACGGGCTTCTTTCCGGAGAGAATCTATCGGATAGTCAGGAAAGAAATTTTCGGCAAAGAGTTCATTCTTTTCTGCATTATTCCAGTCAGGAAGCACTTGCATCAGTTCCTTTTTTCTTTGCTCCAGGATCGCGGAAGCTTTTAGTTGCCGGGGTTGCAGTCCGGCCAGTTTAATCAGGGTATCCAGTACCCGCAGGTTAATACTGCTGAACGGTGCATAGGTACGGTTGGCCATCGCTACCACCCCGATACCATAATCCGGCAGGATCCGCCACTGCGAACCAAAACCGGGCAGTCCCCCGCTATGCGATATAAAAGTCCGGCCTTCACAGTCGCGCATCCAGCCCAGTCCGTAACAATAAGCAGAAGTAACCGGGCAATTTCGTCCATCGGAATAAGCGTATGCTGTATTCATCCCGTTCCAGCGCCAGGGATGATGCATTTCTCTGACCGAACTGCGTTTTACCGGACCGGTCTCATCGGCATTCGTGGGCGGCCAGGCGGATAGATGAAAAGCCATGTAGTGGGCAAACTCGTCCACCGAACAGATCATACTGCCCATGGCTCCCCAGCTGCCATCCGGTATATCGTGCAGCAACTGTTCTTCTTTCCATTGATTATCCAGCCAGCGGTAACCATGAGCCAGTCTTTCCGGCGGCACTTTCAAATATTCCCATTCCGCATTGATCATACCCAGCGGTTTCCAGATCCATTCCCGGATATATTCCTGGTAGGGCATACCCGATACTCTTGTAATAATCTTTCCCAGCAGGGCAAAGCCAAGATTACTGTATTCATAGGTTATACCCGGCGGATTGGAAAAAGAAATCTGTTTCCCGATAAACTCCATCAGCTCCTTATCCGAATCAGCCAGTTGCCGGTCGCCCCAGGGATTATCTTCCGGAAAACCCGCTCCGTGTGTCAGCAGGTGACGTACGGTAATATGCGGAGCATCTGCCGTAGGGTACCTGACGGCTTTCAGTTCAGGTATATAGAAATATGCCGGATCATCCAGATCCAGTTTGCCCGCGTCACGCAATTTCAGGATGGCCATGGCCGTAAAACTCTTGGTCATGGATGCAATCCGGAACATGGAGGATGTGGTAACCGGGGTCTGTTGGGCGATATCGGTATAGCCCATACTGTTCTTATGAAACAGCACCCCGTCCACCACCAGTCCCCAGGCCATACCCGGAAAATGATTCTCTTCCGCATGCCGGCGGTACAAACTGTCTATAACGGGCAGGACTAAGTGAATTTTTCGGAGCCGGCCGGTATCTGTAAATGTGGCGGGCCGGTAACTGCTGTCATACCATACCGGGGCCAGTGATCCCTTTTTATTGGAATCACAGGAAAACAGCAGAAGACCGAGCGCGGCGGCGGATATCCATTTTTTCATCGTGCAGGATTTGCCCCAAATTACAGATTCCTGCACTTAAACGGACAATACATCGCGGGTATTGGCTTTTCGCATGGGTTGCTTTTTCCAGTAGGTAAGACTGCGCCAGCACCATTCAAGCGGACCAAAGCGGTACCAGTGCAGCCAGGCATGGCTCCAGGCAATCTGAAGCACCCAGATACAGGCTGCCACCAGGTAAATTTCGTACCGCTGCAATTTGCCCATCCAGCCAAAACCGATACCAAAAAACAAAAGTCCGCCCAGGAAAGATTGCATGAGATAGTTGGTAAACGCCATCTGACCCACTGGTCGCAGGAGGGCAAAAAGCCAGTTGAACCAACCCGATTTGTACAGGAGCATGATCAGCCCGAAGAGTCCCAGGGAGCGGAATGTGCGGGCAATTTCATAATACTCAAAAACCTTATTCCGGAAAATCGTATACATATTAAACTGGTTACGGATCATAAAATCAAGCCGCCACCAGGTGATTAAGAGACCAATTCCCATCCCGCCGATGAATAATAACCAATAGGTTTTGGCCGGTGCCTGACCCGTAAGCAATCCCGCTTTAAAAAATGCCATCCCCACCAGCATAAACAACAGTACATCCCATACCCCGTAGTAGGTAATCTGGTATTCAACTTTTGCCGAAACATTGCTCAGATACTCATATAAGACCGAATAGGAACCAAGCGATTTCTGTTCACTTCTTTTCATCTGCTTCCGGAGAGCCGCCGTATCGCTTTTTTCTTTCATACCGTTCATGGCCCCGAGTATTTCCTGCTGTTCATCCGTCAGTTTCACTTTGGTGGTATCCAGGCGGGCAATGGCTTCTCCTTTCAGAATTTTATTCTTTTGTTTGTACAGTTCCCGGTTCTCCCGGGCAGTCATCAGCAACATACAAACCCCGGCAGCTATGAGCAAAGCCCTGACAGACATGCGCCTGAACAGGAAGGCAATAATCCCGATGCTGGCATAGGCAAACAGGATATCTCCCGGCCATAACAAAACATACGCATTAAACAACCCGAAAACGAGGAGCCAGATCTGACGCCGCAGAAAATATTCAGCAGGCCAGATTCCTTCCGTCTTTTTTTCCAGCCTGGTAATAAACAGAATCATACCGGCACCAAACAGCATGGAAAAAAGGGCCCGCTGGGTACCTTCGGGTATCCAGTTCACATACCACCAAACCGTCATATTGATGGTGCCGCCTTCATTCAGCAGAAGAGGATGATCAAAAGCCGGCTCAGGTAATCCCATATAGGGAATATTCATCAGAAGGATTCCGAGAAGCGCCAGACCGCGCAGGCCATCAAGAATTACAATACGTTCCTGCTGGCTGACAGGAGTGGCCAGTGAATGCTGGAAGGACATATATGGTTGGTTTTTGGTTCCCTTTTATACCACCCGTTTCAATATTTCCCGGTGGCTCCGTTCCACATGGGGCTTGAATTTTTCATACCATTGTTGCCATTCATCCTTACGCATACTTCCCGATAGGGCCTGCTCATACTCACCCAGCGTGTCGTATCCTTCTTCAAAAATCAGCCGGTAAGCATCACCGGTAAAATCGGATAAGACCCGCGCCTGTTTGTTTTCAGGTAACAAACCCGCCCGGAGCGCATCATCCAGCAGTTGTTTTGCCGGCCGGTAATGGCCGAAATGCAGGTAGAAAATGTCTCTGATAATGTACATAAACCAGGTTTTAAATGATGAATAACTGATCAACCTGGTACGGAGGATTTCAGAGGGGGTATTATAAAAGAAATAAAAGATTGGAAATTTTCCGAAAACCCCGCCAATTAAAAAACATCCCGGCAGCCCGCTCCCCACTCACTACTCACTACTCACTACTAATAGCTCATCAACTCCATCACCATCTCTTCAAGTCTGGCTTTGGCCATAAAATTCTTTTCCAGTTCGGTATTAAAGGGGACCGGTGTATCCAGTGATGCGCAACGTTTCACCGGGGCGTCAAGATAACTAAAACAATGCTCAGCGATCCAGGCGGCAATTTCCCCGCCAATGCCCCCGGTAAGGGTGTCTTCATGTAATACCAGCACCCGTCCGGTACGGCGTACTGTCGCGCGGATCGCGTCATAATCGAGCGGAAGGAGGCTGCGCAGGTCCAGTATATCAAAAGAAATCTCCGGATATAAGGCCGCCAGCTCTTCCGCCCAGTGTACCCCACTGCCATAGGTAATGATTGAAATATCCTCTCCGGTACGCACCTGGCGGGCTTTGCCGATTTCAATTTCATAATATTCTTCCGGCACGGGTCCGCTCACCGCACGGTAGAGAGCCTTATGTTCAAAATACATCACCGGGTTGGGATCATTGATGGCGGCAATCAGCAGTCCCTTGGCATCCATCGGGGTGCTTGGATAAACCACTTTCAGTCCGGGTGTATGGACAAACCAGGCCTCATTGCTCTGGCTGTGAAAAGGTCCCGCCCCTACACCGCCACCTGTCGGCATCCGGATCACCACATCGGCATTTTGTCCCCAGCGGTAATGAATTTTCGCCAGATTATTCACGATCTGGTTGAAGCCAACCGTTACAAAATCGGCAAACTGCATCTCCATCATACTCTTGAATCCTTCCAGCGAAAGGCCGAGCGCCGAGCCCACAATAGCGCTTTCACAAAGCGGGGTATTGCGTACACGGTCTTTGCCGAATACTTGGACAAATCCCTCCGTAATTTTAAAGGCACCGCCATATTCGGCAATATCCTGCCCCATCAGGATAAGGTTGTTATGCCGTTGCATGGACTGGAACAGCCCTTCCTTTATCGCATCAATCATCCTTTTTTCCGGGGCTGATTTATCACCTGGCGCTGCAGCACCGGAATTGTCTATCACTTTCACATCGGGCTGCCAGTTGCCTTCGGTCAGCTGCCAGCTTTCCTGCTTCTTTGCATATACATCCGCCAGTTCTTCGCGGGTGTCGGGAATCACCGGGGGGGTGGCAAAACCCAGGCTGAGTTCTGCCTCTATTTTTGTTTTGAATTCCTCCCGGATAGCCTGAATGCTTTCTTCATTCAGCAACCCTATGGAACTGAGATAGGCTTCATAATTTTTTATCGGATCCTTCTGCTCCCAGAGCCGGAACAGATCCTGCGGCACATATTTGGTGCCGCTGGCTTCTTCATGCCCGCGCATCCGGAAGGTCATACACTCAATCAGGTAGGGTTTCTGGTGCTGAATACAGAAATCCCTTACTCCTTTAATAGTGTCATAGACCGTGAGCAGGTTGTTGCCGTCAATCTGAATCCCTTCCATCCCATACCCCTTGGCCTTATCCACCAGGCTGATACAGCGGTATTGCTCATTAACGGGTGTACTCAGCCCGTAGCCATTATTCTCAATGACAAAAATCACCGGCAGGTCCCAGACCGCGGCCACATTCAACGCTTCGTGAAAATCTCCTTCACTGGTGGCGCCATCACCGGTAAAGGCCAGGGATACCTTATTCTCCTTTTTAAGTTTATGAGCCAGGGCCACGCCATCGGCAATCGCCATCTGGGGACCGAGGTGGGAGATCATACCACATATATGATGTTCGGGTGATCCGAAATGAAAACTTCTTTCCCGGGCCTTGCTGTACCCTTCCTTCGCGCCCTGCCATTGCATAAACAAACGGCTGAGCGGCATATCACGGGTCGTGAATACACCGAGATTGCGGTGCATGGGCATGATCCACTCATCGGTTTCAAGTGCCAGGGTCGCGCCCACGGCAATCGCTTCCTGCCCGATTCCGCTGAACCATTTGGAAATCTTACCCTGGCGCAGCAGCACCAGCATTTTCTCTTCAATCATCCGGGGCCAGAGCAGGCGCCGGTAAAAATGAACAAGCTGATCGTCGGATACATCCTTGCGGTCGAAAAACATAGAACTAAGTTCGGAGATTTTTTCGGCTTCGGAAAAAGCAGATAAAAGAGTACAAATACCTTAAAAAACAACCAGCTCATAAAAATCATCCTCCTGCAGGTATTTTTCCGCCAGGGCCTGCAATTCTTCCGCCGTAATGGTCTTAATGGTACGGATAGAATCATAGAAATACGATTCCGGAAGATTGTTCAGAATGATATTTTTCCAGCGGCCGATGAGCTGGAAGGGACCATCGAGATCACCCAGTATGGAGCCCATCAGGTAATTGCGCACGAGCAGCAACTCTTCCTCATCCACCGGCTCTTCGCGCAGGGCCTTCATTTCTTTATAAATCTCGGCCACGGTGGCTTCGCTTACATCTTTTCCGGCTTCCGTGCTGATCATCCAGCCCGAATGCTGAATATGATTCAGGAGAAAACTGTGGATGCCATAGGTATACCCCTTGTCCTCCCGGATATTACTCATCAGCCGGGAGCCAAAAAAGCCTCCGAAGAGCGCATTGAGTACCTGGGCTTTTAAAAAGTCGGGATGATGGCGGTTAGGAAAGGGTCGGGCAATCCGGATCGAGCCCTGAACGCCATTGGGATCATTGGTAATCCGGTATTTTTTTTCGGTTGCCGGAAAAAGCGGGGCAACCGGAACCTCAACAGGTTGATTGGGTAAATCGCCAAAATGCTGATCAAGCTGCACAAATAAATGTTCCGGAATCCGTCCGGCGGCAAAAAGAATGAGCCGGCCATGAACATAATATTGCTGGTAAAACGCCAGCAGGGATTCCCTTTGCAGGGCATCAAAATCCTCCACCCGGCTGTACTTGCCGTAAGGGTGTTTTTCCCCGTAGAGATAGGTGTCAATCAGGCGGCCGGCTACAAAATCACTTTTTTTCAGGTTCACCTTCAGCCTTTGCTTCATGTTCTGCTGGTAAATGGCCAGTTCTTCCGCCGGCATTACAGAGTCCACGATAAGTTCCTTTACAGCGGGAAGAAGTTCTCCCGCATGTTTATTCAGGCAATGCAGGGTGATGCTGGCCGTCTCATTATAACAGGCCCGGTTCAGGTAGGCCCCGTAATACTCAAAATATTCATTGATCTGAAAGGCTGTTTTCCGGGAAGTACCATTCCGCAGCAGAAAATTCGCCGTTGCGGCCACCAGGTTCTGTTCTTCCAGGCTGTTCCCGGCAAAAAATACCCATTCCAGCTGCAGCACATCTTCAGCGCCTGCATCCACGGCATATACCTTCACCCCGTTACGTAAGGTGTACGACTGGTACGGTTTCAGCTGCAGGTTAAAATTTACGGCATCCACTATCGGGGGCGCTGTTGTTCTGTCAATACTCATGTGCTTTCTTTCAAAACTTTTTAAAATCTCTTTCCGCAATACCGGGCAGCGGCAGGTCTACTTTGCGTGGTAATAAATCGTATTTGAATTCTCCTCCCGGAAAATCTTCCTGGCTTCTTCCCGGATCGCTTCCACCGATACATTCGCGTATTTGGGTAATTCAGCATTCATCCAGGCTGCGTCCCCGAGGGTTTCATAATAGGCCAGGCTGTTGGCCCGGTTCATCACACTCATATCCTCAAAAGCGATCATACTCTCGGTTTTATTCTTCACCTTTTGCAACTCGTTTTCAGGAACCAGTTCTGTTTTTAATTTAGTCAGCTCTGCTTCCACGGCTTTTTCCCCGTCTTCGGGCTTAATCCCTTTTACCAGCTTCCCTTCAATAGCCACCAGCCCGTTTTCGGTACTGCCGAAATGATAACATTCAATATTGCTGAAGAGCTTCTGTTCTTTTACGAGTGACTGGTACAACCGCGAAGAACCACCACCGCTCAGAATATCCGTAAGCAGATCGGTGGTATAATAACGCTGCTCCATCCGGCTGCCCGCGTGCCAGGTTTTATAAAATGCATCGAGGGGCACATCTGCTTCCACCGTCAGTTTCCGGGCTGCTGTCTGTTCAGGCTCCTGCGGCAGATTGCGTACATACTTTTCTCCGGATGGAATATCCCCAAACCATTTTTCGGCCAGGGTTTTCACTTTCTCCGTTGTTACATTGCCGGCCACAACGAGCACGGCATTTACGGGGCGGTAATGTTTAAAAAAGAAGTCCTTCACATCCCCGAGCTGCGCGTTTTCAATATGCGACAGTTCCTTACCGATGGTCATCCATCGGTAGGGATGCACTTTATAGGCCAGTTCCCGCATTTTATGCCACACATCCCCGTAGGGTTTGGTGAGGTAATGCTCCTTAAACTCTTCACAAACCACTTTACGTTGTGTTTCCAGGCTTTTTTCACTGAAAGCCAGCGAAAGCATCCGGTCACTTTCCAGCCAGAAAGCCGTTTCCAGGTTATCGGCCGGCAGGGAGATATAGTAATTGGTCAGATCATTCGTAGTGTAGGCATTGTTTTCGCCTCCGGCCATTTGCAGGGGCTCGTCATATTCCGGAATATTCACCGATCCGCCGAACATCAGGTGCTCAAAAAGATGGGCAAACCCTGTTTTGGACGGGTCTTCATCCCTTGCGCCCACATCATACATAATATTCACCACGGCCATGGGAGTACTCAGATCCTGGTGCACAATCACCCGCAGGCCATTGGCCAGGGTAAAACGTTCAAATTGAATCATACTGCTGCTGTGCTGTTGAAGCGGTAAAAATACAGAAAAAGCTACTGCCGGATGCTTTTAACCTTGAACTCAAACTCCCGCATCAGGCCATCCCGGCGTACAATGATTTTAATTTTTTCATTAGGTCGCTGCAGGGCTATTTTATAGGCATTCAGGTTATGCCCGATATTTTTATTGATGGCAATAACTTCATCTCCCTCCATCAGCCCCGCTGCTTCGGCCGGCGAACCCTTTGCCACATCACCCACCAGGATCAGTCCGTTAACCAGGTACAGTTCCAGCCCGGAATAGGAATAGTCAAACACATCATTGAAATGAGAATTGGGCATGATATGAATATCTCCTTTCGCGTAATTCAGGATGACATTAAAACGCCGCAGCAGATCATTGCCCAATATGCCTCCCATATAAGGGTAGGAACTCACGTTATACTCATCATCAAAAACAAAAACCGGCACATTCCGGAACCGGTAGGGTCCCAGCCGCACTTCTTTCAGCACGGTAAGATCCATATCCAGTTTGCCACCCAGTCCTTCGGCCTCCTTGATAAAAATCTTTTTCTTTTTTACGAAGAGACTGCTGTCTTCCACAAATTCGCGGGTCAGCAGCAGACAAAGACCGGCCCCCATATCAAAGAGGAATCGGGAGTAAACAGCCCGGTCATCTTTTACCCGCATCGGCTGGGATACCAGCTGACTGATTGCAGGCTTCAGGAGGTATCCGCCACGGGGATACCGGATCATACCCCTGGTGAAAAACTGAAGCTGGTTGCTGTCATAATCCACTTTCATGATATAGCGGCTGATCACCGAATAACCAATGATGCCATCAATCCTTTCCCCGTATACGGCGGTCAGTATTTCATAATCATTGATATGAAAATCGAGGTTATTTATACTGAGCCCCGGAAAATGCAGGGTTTTATTATACAGAAAATTCACTTTCCGTATGCCGGCAATACCCCGTATGGTCCTTTCTGTAGGAACGGGCTCCAGCCCCAGGTAATCGGCCGTGGAAGAATCCAGAGAAATGCCGCTGCTCCCCGTATCGAGGATGAAATTGAGTGTATCCGGCAGGCTGTCAAAACGGGCCCGCAGGATGATGATTCCCCCGGTCAGCTGGGTAAAGGGTACCGTGGTGATGTGTTTGGCGGGTGGTTCCACAAATTCCTCCTGGGCCCTGGTTTCCAAACAGGAAAGCCAGCCCAGGAGCAGTAAAATGCCGGACAGGGAATACTTCATATGGTTAGGTGTTCAGATAATAGACAGGCCACCGGCATAAAATGATGCAGACCAGGGGTCTTTCTATCTAAAATTAATTCAATATGGACGGGAAATACAACCACTCGTCATATTATCTGTTGTACTGGTGTAACTTCGCACAATGCATTTACAGGAACTGTACGACAAAGCCCTTGGTTTTGGCTTTTTAAGTGAGGAGGAGGGCCTGCACCTCTATTATAAGGCTCCCCTGGCGGATCTGATGTTTGTGGCGGATGAACTCCGGAAAAAACAGGTGTCCCATGGAAAGGTTACCTGGCAGATTGACCGGAATGTGAATACGACTAATGTCTGTATCGCCAATTGTAAGTTCTGCAATTTCTATCGTATTCCCGGTCACCCCGAAGCTTATATCACCGATATGCCGGCTTACCGGGAAAAGATCCGGGAAACCGTGAAATATGGCGGAGACCAGCTCCTGCTGCAAGGTGGCCATCACCCGGAACTGGGGCTGCAGTTTTATGTGGACACTTTCCGACAGATCAAAGCCGAGTTTCCGGATATCCGGCTGCATGCATTAGGCCCGCCCGAAGTGGCACATATCACCAAACTGGAAAAGAGTAACCACCGCGAGGTACTGATGGCCCTGAAGGAAGCAGGTATGGATTCTTTACCCGGAGCGGGTGCTGAAATCCTGGTTGACCGGGTACGGCGGCTGATCAGCAAAGGAAAATGCGGGGCGCAGGAATGGCTTGACATTATGCACGAAGCGCATAAACTGCATATCACTACTTCTGCAACGATGATGTTTGGTCACGTGGAAACCGTGGAAGAAAGATTTGAACACCTGGTAAAGATCCGGGATGTACAAAGCCGAAAACCGGCAGACGCCAAAGGTTTCCTGGCCTTTATTCCCTGGACCTTTCAGGATGTGGATACCCTGCTGGCAAAAATCAGGGGGGTGCAAAACCTGAGTACCGCGGAAGAATATATCCGGATGATTGCCCTCAGCCGCATTATGCTGCCGAATATTAAAAATATCCAGGCCAGCTGGCTGACGGTGGGCAAACAAACAGCCCAGCTCTGTCTGCATGCCGGGGCCAATGATTTTGGCTCTATCATGATTGAAGAAAATGTGGTCAGTGCCGCCGGCGCTCCGCACCGCTTTACCTACCGCAGTATGCAGGAAGCCATCCGCGAAGCCGGTTTTGAACCCCAGCTCCGTAACCAGCAGTACGAATGGCGGGAAATACCGGAGACAATACAGGAACAAATTATTAATTACTGATGAACAATGAATAACGAGAAATGAGTAATGAATAATGAGTAATGAGTAAACGATGAAGTGTCCTTAGCCATTTGTGCTATCCGTATTCGGGGAGGGGCTATTACAAAACCAGATTCAAAAAGCACGCCTCACTCATCACTCATCACTCATTACTCATCACTCATTACTCATCACTTGTCACTCATCACTCATTATTTCACAAAAAAAATCTTTTTACAATCATCAGTTTGGTGTTTGTTGTTTGAGTGAAACAACAGGGATATCCAAACAACAAACGTCAAACAGCAAACCCTTCATGAAAAAACCCTATTCCCCCTTCCGCAAAATCGCCTTTTACGAAGGCATTTCTTTCCTCGTACTGCTCTTTATCGCCATGCCGCTGAAATATTTCTGGGAGATGCCCAAAGCCGTTACGGTAGTCGGATCCCTGCACGGAATATTATTTGTGGCCCTGGGGATACTGGCCCTGGAAGTTAAACGAACCTATAAGCTTCCGTTTGCCTGGCTGGTAAAAGCAGGACTGGCTTCGTTGCTTCCTTTCGGTACTTTTTATATGGACCGGGAATGGAAACAGGAAGAAACCCGGTTTTGTCAATGAGATTATTCTTTTGAAAAAACCTTATAAAAAAATTGATCCGGCATTTACAAAATCTAAGTGCCTATACGTATCCCCCGCTAAACCGAAAGCCTGAATTCTGTTTTATTTATCTGCCTGCGGTAATACTGCTCAGTACATTTGCGGAACTGCATGCAATTCTTACGAAACCATATCCGGAAACTCCTGGATGTTGAGGCCCATTTTGTCAATGGCCAACTGAGCAGCGACAGCGTGCTGGTCAGTAAAGGCAACCTAATTCACTACGGACTGATTACCATCGGCGGGATAATGGCGCTTTTGTACTCCATTACCAACCTGCTGCAATACGATTCCCCTTTACCGGCGATGCTGACTTTTAATGGTTTTATAGGGTCGGTAATCGCTTTATTGCTGATGCGTGCAGGCAAAATTCTGCTGTCAAAAATTTTCAATGTATTGCAGTTTAGTGCCACTATTGCACTTTCTTTCTTTTTTTCCTATGAAGAAACTACGGTACATACCAACGACAGCGTAGTGGCCTTTTTTATCCCGGTCAGTATTGCTTGTCTGATCGCCTTTCAGGGGAGTGAGAAAAAAATCGGGTATTTGTTGGGCTCCCTGGTTTTATTATTAATGTCGGTCCTGTTGTTTACGGATATGCATTACACCAGCGAACATCCGGTTTTAACCACCGGATCACAAAGTCCGGATATACAGTTTAATATGATCGGGGCCGGTGTGGCCTGTTTCGCCGAAGTGCTCTATATCCTTTTACTGAGTAAACGAATGGACGAAAGCCTCCTGAAAGCCAACCGGGAACTGGATAATTTTGTCTATTCTGTCTCTCATGACCTGCGCTCTCCGTTATTACTGACCAGGGGAATGCTGGACCTCGCCGTCAGGAAAAAAGAAAACGCGGCGGAACAGGAACGTTACCTGCAACTGGCCGGGGAGAGCATTGACAAACTAGACACCATTATCCGGGAAATTCTGGCTTATTCCCGAAACTCAAGAACCGGCTTGCAAAAAGAGGAATTTGATCTCCGCCTGCTCATTAAAGAAACGATTCAGCCACTCGATCTGGAAGCGCGGGGTGAGATCCGCTTCATTGAAGAATACCAGGGAGACCTGGTTATATTCAGCGATAAAGGAAGGCTTTCTACGGTATTAAGGAATATTATTGGCAATGCCGCCAAATACCGGAAAAGAGATATTTCCGATCCCTTTGTACATATTAAAGCAGAACATAAAAACGGCGTCCTGCACCTGCAGATAACAGATAACGGGGAAGGAATTCCCAAAGAAAGCCAGGCCAGTGTATTTGATATGTTTTACCGGGGCACCAACAGCGCCCAGGGCACCGGGCTCGGTCTGTATATCTGCAAGGAAATACTCCAAAAACTGAGCGCCGAATTCAGTATTCAGTCAGAAAAAGATAAGGGAACCCGCTTTCTTATCAATTTGCCGCTGAACCAGCCATAAGCAGGCGCCGCTGTACTGACTTGCATCCCTCCCCCCAATTCCTTATCTTACCTGTCCGAACCCGCCTATGAGGAAACGTTTGCTTTATATGGTCCTTATACTGGCCGGAGGATGGGCAGAAGCACCCTGCCAGTCCCGGTTGCCCGACTTATCGGCCGTTGATGCCCATGCACGGTCCGTCGGCGTGGATATAGATCTCTACCAACTGGTTTCGGAACTCACCAGCCCATACCGGGATAATCTCTCTAGGGTACGCTCCATCTTTGTCTGGATCACCGATCATATCGCCTACGACTGGAAAGCTTTTAATAAAGAAGAAGAACTCAAAATACCAGAATGCCGCTCGGGCCAGGACTGTGATGCCCTGCTGGCCGCCTGGGAAAAAAAATACCTGAATAATATTCTTCGCCGCCGGAAAGCACTCTGCGACGGGTATGCCCGGCTCTTTACACGTATGTGTGATATCGCCGGAATTGAAGCCGCCACCATCAACGGTTATACCAAAACCAAACCTCACCAGATCGGACAAGCCGGCCGGATAGATCATGCCTGGAATGCCGTATGGCTCGATACCAGCTGGCACCTGCTGGATGCCACCTGGGCGGCCGGTACCTGCACAGAAGATGAAAACAGCGGCAAACTGAATGGCTTTGTAAAAAAATTCAATGACTACTATTTCCTGACCCCCTCAGAAGAGTTTTCACGTAATCATTTTCCCCAGTATACCCGCTGGGTACTCAAACCGGGCTTCACCAAAGAACAGTTTGCCGCCAACCCGTATTATGATCCGGCCGTGCTCAGCAAAATCCGCCTGCATGCCCCGCAGTCGGGCATCATCACCGGCCAAAAGGGTGATACCATCCATTTTCGTTTTGAATATAACGGCCGGATTGAAAAACTGCAGGTAAACTCCAATATATTCCGGAACCCGGATGTATGGACCACCGAACAGGTAAGCCGGCGGAAAAAAATATGGGTGAAAGACAGTTTTGCGCTCAAAAGACAACGGTATGTTCCCTTTAGACAAAAAGAGAACTGTTACGAGTTTGATTATATCATTCCGGAAAACAGCCTCTACTACCTGGACATTCTGTTTGATTACCGCCGTGTCTTACGTTTCAAAGTGGCCATCCGCAAATAAGGACGGGTATTTGTACCGGAAAATATTATTTTCAGCCCTTAAATAACCCGAGTGAAAAAACTGTTATTCCTGCTCCTGTTGCTGCTAACCGCTCATATCAGCCCGGCCCAGCAAGTACCGACCACCCGTAATACTTTCTATATTGACGGAAGCAGTCATGGCGCCTATTACTCCGTAAATTATGACCGGATTTTCCGGACCGGCCGGGTATTCAGCAACAGCTTTCGCCTCGGCTTTTCCGTATTCGGAAATACTATGGCCCTGCCGCTGGGAATAAATTTTATCAAAGGGCCGGACCAGCACCATGTTGAATTGGGCATCACCGTTGTACCCCTGGTGGAAAAATATCAAAAGCTTTTTTCCGCCGGTAATATCGCCGATAAAAAACTTTACCTGATACCCGGAGCCGGTTACCGCTATCAGCCGCCGGCCGGGGGGTTTTTCTTCAAAGCTATCCTTGCTCCCATTATTTACCTGGATCCGGCTTCGGATAATTTCTGGCGGATGGATGGTAAAGTGTATCCGGGTATTAACCTGGGAGCCGGCTATAGCTTTTAACAGCCGGAGGTTCCGTTTGTCCGCCTTTCGGGCACCTTAATCAAATTCCCGTCGTCCCTGCCATAAATAGCTGCCGGATCTGCCATTGTTTTTGTAGCTTGGTAACCCAATCTTGAAGATGGAAACAAAAACCACACTCCATGTGTCGGTGCTTATACAGGCACCGGCCGAAACGGTCTGGACCGCCTTTACCGATCCTTCACACATTACCCAATGGAACCAGGCCAGCCCGGACTGGCATTGCCCCAAAGCAAGTAATGATATACGGCCGGGGGGCCATTTTTCCTGGACAATGGCGGCAAAAGACGGCAGCGCTTCATTCGACTTTGAAGGAGAATACAATGAAGTGGATAAGCCCGTGCTGATCCGGTATACCATTGCAGACGGACGTAAGGTAGAACTGAAATTCCGCCAGGAAGAAGGCCACACCATAGTAGAAGAAAAATTTGAAGCGGAAAATATTCACAGCCCCGAACTGCAGCAACAGGGCTGGCAATCCATCCTCAACAGTTTTAAGGAGTACACCGAATCCCTATACCTCTCAACCCCTCAACCTCTCAACCTCTAAACCTTCATATTATGGCCCGCGTATCAACCTATCTCAATTTTCCCCGGCAGACCGAGGAAGCGTTTACTTTCTACAAAGCTGTTTTTAACTCCGAATTCACCAGTCATATCGCCCGTTTCGGGGATATGCCCCCGATGGAAGGAATACCGCCTACGCCCGAATCAGATAAAAACCTGGTCATGCATATTGAACTGCCTATTACCGGCGGACATATCCTGATGGGTACAGATGCCCCGGAAACCATGGGTTTCACCGTAAAGACCGGTAATAATATTCATATTAATCTGGAGCCGGATACCCGGGAAGAAGCAGCCCGTCTTTTTCACGCGCTTTCCGCCGGCGGGCAGATCACGATGCCGATCCAGGATACTTTCTGGGGCGCCTATTTCGGCAGCTGTACGGATAAATACGGAGTAAACTGGATGGTAAATTGCGCCAATAAATAAGCAGTATGAAGAAAATAAAAATCCTTTACTGGATACTGACCTTGCTCTTTGCGGGATTTATGATCTGGTCTTCCGTACCGGGAATAAACCCCAAAGGCCAGACCCTTCAGTTCCTTCATGATGCACTGGGTTACCCGGTCTATTTTATCCGTTTTATCAGCGTCGCCAAAATCGCCGGGGCGCTTGTCTTGCTGATTCCCGGTCTGCGTACAATAAAAGAATGGGCTTATGCCGGCCTTTTCTTTGACCTGGCCGGGGCTGTTTATTCCGTGTATATGTTACAGCAGTCCTTTGATCCGGGTATGCTGTTTATTTTATTGCCTGTTGTGCTGGGTGCCGGCTCCTATTATTGCTGGAAAAAATGTTACGCATAAACCAGCTTCATGAAAAAGGTAAGGGCCGCAGAAGAGTATTTCCGGTCTTTTCCTCCTGAGCTGCAGGAAAAACGGGAACAACCCTGTTGAATCAGCGTATCAGTTTCATCCCCTCCAGACAGGAAGCATCTCCCGGCCGGGCAAGCAGGGCTTTGCCAAACAGAATTTTCGCATCATTGCTCCGGCCCATGCTGAGATAAGTCCAGGCCAGCATATGATTGCCATCATAATCGAAGGGGTAAAGATTAATCACCTTTTCAAAATAACGGGCAGCCTGCTCATACTTTTTCCGGTTATACCAGATCACACCGGTCCAGTAATTCGCCTTGCTGTTCTGCGGGTCTATCTTCAGAATTTCCTCGTATACCAGCAGGGTCTTATCCGTCATTTGCAGGGCGGCCAGCGGATATACCAGTCCGAAGCGCGCCTCCAGTGCATAGGGTTTTAAGCCTACCGCTTTCTGGTAATACCCCTGTGAGGCGGGATAATCCTTGTTCAGGTAACAGAGCCAGCCCAGACGCAGGTTGAGTTCATAACTCTTTTCGTCATACACCGCTTTCAGGGTGGCAACTGCCGCCGCATACTGTTTGCCGGTTTCCTGCGTATAACTTTCGGTAAATGCAGCCTGCCATTTCGCTTCCTGCTGGGCAGATACAATAAAGGTGGCCAGTACCAGTACGGCCAACCCGCTTAGTTTTTTCAGAGTGTCCATGATAATCCTCCGTTGATTGAATGTTGCTGAAATAATTGTTTGGTGGCAAAACGCTCCCGCTGCTCATAGGTATACCCGATCTGCAACCTGGTTTTGCCGACTAAGAAATACAGGGCAGCCCCCGCTTTCACCTTGTTCGGATCAATGGCATTATACAGATACAGCGCGTCGTTTTCTGCCAGATTCCGGAAGGGACCCGTGGTGATATTCCCTTCCAGCCAGGTGTTTTTATACACCTGAAATCCCAGTACCTGCCGGTAATGAAAATCCGTTGTTTGCCGGTTGCGCAGCATGGCTGTTGAAAAACTGTACACTTTCATATTACCCAGCGGAAACCACTGCCACTCCAGGTTAAACTGGCGGCTGCTGCTGTCCGTAATCCGGCCCAGTACCAGATCTGCCTGCAGACTGGCATACGCGCCGTGATATTTTATGCCAAAGAGGAGCAGATGATTATTATAGCTGAAGTTATTAAACGGCGTACGCACATAATGCCAGGCCCCCTTTAATTGCCAGTGCCGGTCAAGCTGGATCCTGACCCGGTTATAATATTCAAACTGACCGATGGAAATATCATCATTATTGTTTACCGCGGTTAAACCCGGTTCATTCAATGTTTGCCGGTAAACGGCCAGGGCATGTTCCATATGTACCCGGTGACTGAAACGGTGACCCAGTCCCGCCCGGAAATAAAACGGGTTGCCGCGATCGGTAATACTGTTTTGCTTATAACTGAACTCCGCCTCCGCCGACTCCACCGCGCTGATTTTCCTTTGGGCTACCGGTATATCCGCTGCCTGCGTATAAGGCAGGGAGGCCATGGCCACCACTGACTGACCCAGGTTGATCCGGCTCCAGTAAATAAAATAATGGGCCGTTTCATTCAGCGCGTCTTCCTTCAGTACCTTTTCATATTGCCGGATGGCTTCACTGTAACGGCCCGTAACAAAAGCGGCATAACCCATCCGCATCCGCAGCAAAGGAAAATCCTGACCGGCAGATACAGCCTGTTTGCCGAATTGCAGCAGCTCTTTCCAGCGACCCTGCTGGTAGAGGGCATAACTGCTGCTGTCCGTTTGCCCGTAACTGAAAGGTTGCTGGGCGTGCATTCCTGTGGCAAAGCCTGCCAGCAGGAGAAAAAGCAGACTCAGTATTCGCATACAATCTCCGTTTGCTGATGAGCGGTCTGCACCCGGAAAAGGCGGATTTTTCCACCCTGCACCAGGATTTGGGCCGACTGAATATTTTTTTCTTTTCCTGAAAGACACCGTATAGCTGATGTGCGGAACAACAGGCTGCCGGGGGCTTCTTCTTCTCCGCCCGGAATACATATACTTCGGAACTGCAGCCTGGAGAGCAAATAAAAAGGAGCGACCAGGTCCTGCACCCAGCGGAAAAATATATTCCCTTTTATATCCCGGGAATAATGATCCGTTATCTGTATGCCGGGAGTACTGCTGAGTACCAGCTTATAGGCTGATAAATAAAAGGTATACAATAACGATTTTGTATTCCCGAAATACTGGGTGAAAAAGAAAACCTGGCCATCATTCACAAAATAGGCATAGCTGTTTTTTTCGCGGCACCAGAAATAGGTTTCATTATAAACACTGACCATCACTTCCCACTCCTCTTCCAGTCTGTCACTTTTTACCTTCATCCGGAAGCCCGGTTTAAAATCAAATGCCTGCAGCAACAGGGGATCCGTCTGCAGATTACTGACCCTTTCATTCTCTGAAGGAACCCGGAAACTGTTGAAGGAAACAGCGCCGCTTTGATCCCTTGTAAGAAAAAAGGCAAGCGGATAGGGTAAAGTACGCGAGTCAATATATGGGGTGGCCTGCACCTGGAAATGCAGGTGGGGTTCCGGAGAACGGCCTGAATTACCGCAATAAGCCAGCAGACTGCCCTTTTTAACATAATCCCCTTTATTGACCTTAATGCTTCCTTTTTTAAGATGAGAGAGTTTGGTATAAAGCCCTTCCGCATGTTTTAATACAATGGTATTTCCCCAGTTCTGGGCCGTATTGTTTCCGCCTACCGGATTATCATCCACCCAGTTCTGTATTTCTTCCACCACGGCATCGGCGGGACTCAGCACCGGTTTAGTATAGCAGTAAAAATCTTCCGGCCGGGTTCCGGTGCCTCCCCAGGTTTTTCCTTCCGTATCGGTTATGACAAAGTCAAGGGCTTTTGACCAGTCGCCCTTATGGGTAATCTTTCCGTCATACCCCTGGCTAACGGTCCATTCTCCCATAAAAGGCAATGCCAGCCGGAAATAATACTGGCTGTATACGCGGTCCCGGTTATTCAGATAGCGGTAAAGGTTTTCCTCCGGACTGTAATACTGCACCGGCGTGAGCACCATTTTGCCCCCGGCCTGCCGTAACTGAAGCACATAAATAAATACAATCACCGTAATACAGAACGGAAGGGAAAACACAGGTAATCCCCAGGTATAGGTGATCTTCCATAAAGCAATTACCAGGATATAGGAAATCGGCACGGTAATCAGTGACCACAAATAAGAACGTACGGAGGGAATGATATAAAAACCGCCGAGCGCCACCGATACCAGCATGAAGTTCGTACCGAGATTATAGTAGTTCACACTGCCTGCATACCCATCCATCAGCCGGATAAACAGGATGGCCACGGCATAGCCCCCGATCATCAGGCTCAGGGCCATGCGGGAAAAAAGAAAGAGGGCAATGCTGAGCAGCATGCCTGCCGCGATATTGCTCTGGAACAAAATGGCGCTGACCGAACGGAAAAAACCTGACACCGCTGCCGGCATGGGCCACTCCTCTGTCCATTGCACCAGCCGGATCAGCTCATTGCCCCCGGTGGCATACATTTCGTTTAACCAGTAAATATTTCGGGCCGTCAGTCCGATGGCGCCAAACTCCCTGGCCGATAAGATGACCACCCAGAGGGAGAGAATAAATGCCAGGGATAAGGCCGGCAGATTACTTTTTCCCAGCCGCGCAATCAGGGCGGCGGAAAGTAATAAGGCCAGGATGGACGCCAGGGTCAGCAAGAGCCAGAAGCCACCGCTGAATTCATAAAAAGTGCCCATGCCCAGTCCCAGCAACAATGCGCTGTAGGTATACAAACCGCTTTTTACCTGTTCCCGGCTAAAACCCATAAAATAGGCGGTAACGGCAGCCACCAGGGTGGCCATAAGACCCGCCAGCCCGGTATAGGGATTAAAAAAAGAAACCAGCATCACCAGCAGGGCAAAGCCGGACCGGTTACTGAAAAAAAGCATGGCATAACTGTTCAGCACCGTATGGGTGATGAAGTGTACCTGTTCATTTTTCAGCAAGTATTTCATCCGCATTATTTCTTTTCAGGTTGCTGCAGATGTGCCGGAATTTTTTCCGGTTGCTGCAGGTATTCAAGCGTCTCTGCTTCCCGGATCAGGTGGGTGTTCCCCTCCTCATCTATCATCACCACATTGGGCCGCATATGAATAAACTGCATCCACTGGGTCATATTGTAGGCCCCGGTTTTATGGATCACCACCTGGTCGCCCCGGTTCAGCAGCGGCAGATTGCTGCTCTGGCGCAACACGTCAATATTCATACACAGGGGGCCAAACAGGGCCATATCTTCTGTATGGTGCGTGAAATCCTGGGCCGGGCTGATGGTATGATCATACCAGAAGGAGGTAAAAAGAAGATTCACCCCAGCATCCAGGATCGTTGCCCGCCGGCCATCACTCAGTCGCTTGGTGGCCACCACGGTGGAAAGCAGGTAACCGGCATCATCCACCAGTACGCGGCCGCTTTCCAGAATCAGTTTGGGTGTATCCTGTGTACCGTATCCGAGTTCGGTTAATTGGGCCGTGATCGCTTCCGCGAATTCATCCACCGAAGGCACCGCATCGGTACCGGGCAGGAAAGACCCCCGCAGGGTATTGGTGGAAGGAAATCCGCCACCGAGGTCAAGATACTGAAGGGGGGTATTGAGTTCGGTCTTGCAGCGCCAGGCCAGGTCGGCCAGTTTTTTTACCGCCTGGCGGTAGGCATTGGTGGAAAGCATAAAAGTTCCGATATGACAATGCAGACCGGTAAGCGTCATTTTCCCCGACGTCACAATTCTTTTCAGGGCATCCCAGGCCTGGCCGTTTTCATAATTAAATCCGAAACGGTCCCATACCGGGTATACGCCCGTATCCATATTCACGCGGATAGCTACCCGGGGTTTTTCCGGTATACGATCTGTGATGGCGAGTAACTGAAACAACTCATCAAAATGATCAATATGAATCAGCGACCCGTTCCGCACAGCCAGTTCCAGTTCTTCATTGGTCTTTTCAGGTCCGTTAAAAATGATTTGCGGCCCGGGAACACCGTTTCCCAATGCCTTCTGGTATTCAAACCCGCTGACCACTTCAGCCCAGCTTCCTTCCTGGTGAAAGACCCGGCAAACCGCATTCAGGTAATTGGTTTTGTAACTCCAGGCAAACTGAACCGACGGGTAACGGGTACTGAAAGCACGGTACGCATCGCGGTAATTGCGCCGCAGGGTTCTTTCACTTAATACAAAAAGCGGAGACCCGTATTCTTTGATCAGGGACTGCACAGAAACCCCGTCTATATGTTTCACCGGTTCATATTCCGTGCGGGTACCGAATTTATTCATCAGTCCCCCGTTCATTTTCTGGATCACCGGGCTTTGCCATGTTTTTTTCATACGATCTGTTTTCTGATCAGAGCTCTCCCTGGCCGCTGATCTGGTGAAACGCATTGACATCTGTAATATGATCCCAGGAATAACGGACAAATATTTTTCCCGCTTCATATCCTGTAAAGGGCTTTACTACTTCCCCAAGGGCCATACGGGCCAGGGCGGCCGGCTGATTTTGCCCGGCTGCAGCCGTCAGGTAGATCCAGGCAGGAAACCGCGGATTGATCTCCATGATATAGCATTCATCCTTTGCGGTACGCATGATCTCCAGTTCACAACCCCCTTTCCAGCGGGTGGCTTTTACAAAAGAGGCAGCTAACTCCAGCAGCTTATCATCCTGCAGAGTAATGCCCGACCAGGCTTTTCCCTTATCGGTGATATACAATTTACGCATCGGAATAGCGCTGATCATGTTTCCCTTCCCGTCGCCCAATACCGCGATATTTACTTCCGTTCCGTTGATAAATTCCTGTACAATAATGGGCAGTCCCCATTTGGCGGAGATTTTATAAAAGGCTTTTTCTGCCTGTTCAGCCGTATAGGCTACCACCGCATCATAAAATTTCCCTTTTACCACCAGGGGATAGCCAAACAGCTCCCCGCATTCATGTAAACCGGATACCTGGTGAATAATCCTGTCGCGGGGAACGAGCAGGTCATGCTGTTTGCCGAATGAATAAAGATTGACTTTGTCCCGGGCCTCAAACATGTCGGTGTCGGGTAAAAAACTGGCAATTCCCATTGACTGCAGCACCGGGGCCAGCTTCATAAAATTTGGCAGTTCAGCGTCAAAATTGGGAATCAACAGATCAATCTTTTCTTTCCCGTGTATATAGGCCAGCCTGTTCAGCAGGGCCTGTGTACCGGCAGCCGGGTAGGGAATCTGGTAGGTCTTGTCCACCACCTCATGCATATAAATACCGGGTTCCAGCGTCTCGTAAGCGAGGCCGATGATCCGGAGCGGCCGCTGCAGACCCTCCCGGAGTGAGCGGATCACCGCGATTCCCGGGCCGGGACTGTCAATGGCATTCAACCCTGTCACCGCAATGGTGAGTAGTTCGTCGGGCAGTTTCATATAGTATATGCTTTCAGTCCGCGAGAAGGTTGGCCTCCCGGAGCTGGTTAATAAATTCATCCCAGTCTCTCTCCAGCCGCAAGGGATCTACTTCATAGCTGTCCAGCAGACCCGCCTTTATATCCGAAAAAGTCATTCCCTGTTTCAGCTGCTCCAGGATGGCCGCAGCCACCGGGTTGGCGGAGAAGGAATCACCCGTTGAAGGATTAAAAATAAACCCGTTTTCACTGGTGGCGATATTTTTCCGGAGATACATGAGATTCATTTTAGCTATGACTGAAATACGGAGAACAGGTTTAAAAGTTTTCGTTTATTCTTTACCGTTAGTATTAAACAACGGTATGACAGTGTTTACCAGGGACGGAGTTTTACCCATATATAATCATCCATGAGCACTTCATTTTTAAAGACCGCTTTACGCCTCACTCCCTCCAGGTAGTACCCGTTCTTCTCCAGCACCCGCATGGAGGCTTTATTGGTTTCAAACACTTCAGCATACAGACGTACCAGGTCAAAATAGTAAAAGGCATGTTCGGTAATCAGCCGCAGCGCCTCCGTGGTTATGCCTTTTCCCCACCAGGGCTCTCCGAGCCAGTAGCCCACTTCGGCCGATTTCACATATACATCACTGTTCAGAATCAGCCCGATTCCGCCAACGGCCTCCCCCTCCACATCAATGGCGAAATTGAGCGCGGGCAAGGGCGCATCCACCACTTTTGCCAGCCATTCTTTTCCATTCTCTTCGGTATAAGGATGCGGAAAATAGTTACGCAGGTTACTCCATATATGAAAGTTATTGGCATAGCGGACCAGGTTGCCCAGGTCCTCCTGTTTCCATAACCGTATACTAGTTGCCATAACTGTTGTTTAAATTCCTCAACGTACCTGACGCCTGTTTCGCTCTTTCCCGCACCCTTTTTCATCAGGCACGGCGGCGGCACCAGCCGCGTCCGTTACCGGAACCCTGTCTGCACTGGCCATTACCCGGTCCGTAGCCATAACCACGGCCCTGGTTCCTGCCATTTACTGCAGACCTGTTTTCGAAATGGTCACACACGTTGTTCCGGTTCCTGTCCACATAGCTGCTGTTTGTCTTCCGCGTTCCGGGCGCAGCCGACCCGGTTGGATTGTTTTGTGCCAGAGAAACGGCACCCAGTCCAAAAATTAGCAGGACTGTAAAAATCACCTTTTTCATAGTGCTGAGTTTAACGGTGAATATTTATACAATGATTCGTTCAGTTATTCCGGTTACCACAACCTCCGCGGCCCTGCCCTTTACCGGGACCCCGGCCACAGCCATTACCGTTTCCATTATTCCCCTGGCCACAGCCACCCCCGCCGTTTTCACCCGCCAGTATTTTATCAAATTCCTGGCGGCTCAGGTGTTCGGGTACATAGTCCACCCCCTGTGTTTTCAGCCGGCGCGTAAATGCCCGGAGATGATTCTCCGAACCCATCCGCAGGTACCGGTAAGCATTGAGTATATCTTCATTTTTAGTCTGACGGATCCGTTCATCCAGGTCTGCAATATCCAGCTCTTCTATTTTGGCCCCGGCTTTCAACGCATCAGTCAGTGAAAGGGACCCGCTTTTTACCAGCTCATCAAATACCTTCTGCATATCACGGTTACGGAATACACCCGGTTTATCCTTTGTCTTATCCACCGGATCATCCACCTTATACTGATCCAGCAGGTCCTTCATCCGGCCCATATGCACCCTTTCACTTTGCCGGATATTACCAAAGGGATTGACCTCCCACTTCACATACATGGAATCATATACATCGCGGGCCAGTTTTTCTTCCTCGCGCATAAACTGCAATCCTTCTTTCTCCTGCTTGTTTAAGGTGATTGTTTCCTGGGCAAATGAGGTACCTGCCATAAATGTAAGGGCCAGTAACCAGTGCATATTTTTCATACATAAAATTTTTCAGCTTAATTCCCCGGCTGATTCCGCCAGCCCGGTCCCCGGTGATACGGGGGGCCGGTGGCGGGACCTGTCTGGTCATTTATAAATAAGGGCCGGAATACTTCTTCCAGTTTATCCTTTTGCTCACTGCGGCAGATTTGCCTTAACCGGTTATAAAAAAAGAAGGTCTCTTTCTTTAACTCCCCGTGCAGGTTCCCGATACCGGCAGCCAGTTGCAGTATAGCCAGGCTGTCCGGCACGGATTCCTGCATTTTTGCAAACATCTCCTCCTTCAAAGAATCTATCTGGTAGGTAAGGTCCATCGTCCGCGGACGAAAATCATGGTTCAGTTCCCTGAATATATCCATCTGCCCGCGGTCAAATCCCAGTTCCTGTCTTAAAAATCTTCCGTTAAGGGGATTGCCTCCGCCTGGTCCGGGTAAAAGCAGCGGGGCCTCCGCCTTTTTCTCCTGGTAATTATGATACAGGATTGTACCAATAGTTACGGCATTCAATACCAGCAGTAAAACCACCAGCCAGGTAAGAATTTGTGTTTTACGATACGTCATCATGGCTGTTCATTTTCTGCCTGTACATACAGGGAAAGGTTTTCCGTGCGGGAATCATTCTCCAGATAAGCCTCCCCTCCGGCACCGGACGTCCAGGCGCTCCCGGCAACAATCCCAAGCCAGATGACCAGCGCGAGACTGGCCAGCGCGAGTACAGGCTTCAGCGCCGGCTGGTACCAGGATCGTTCCGCTTTCTGACCGGCTGTTATGGCTTCCATCACCCGGGTATGCAAAAAGGGATTGGGCCGTTTTTCTTTTTCCGTGTCAATAAAGGAGCGGATCAGTTTATCTGTATCGTATTGCTTTTCCATACGCATCTGCATTATATTAGACAAAGGCTGAAAAGAAAATCCTATGGGTGCCGCCGGAATTTTTCCATTTTTTTCCGGAGCTGCTGACGGGCACGGAGCAGGAGCTGCTCCACCGCCCCTTCGCGGATATCCATAATGGCGGCAATCTCACGTTGTGATAATTCTTCATACTCAAACAGTACAAACGCTGTTTGCTGATTGCTGGTAAGCGTCTCCAGTAATTGCCTGACCAGGCGGAATTCTTCCTTTTCTTCCACGGGTGTCGCGGTATCCGCAACAGATGTTTCTGCCTGAAACAGGGAACTCATCCGGCTCCAGGCCTTTTTTCTTTTTTTCCTGTTCAGGGCATTGATACTCTCGTTGATGGCTATGCGGAAAAGCCAGGTGGAGAAGGCGGCATTAAAATTAAACCGGTCAAGTGACTGCCAGGCTTTTACAAACACTTCCTGTGTAATATCTTCCGCTTCCTCCTGCTGATGCATAAAACCCATTGCAATACGAAATACCTTGTCCGTGTACTTTTTTACTAGTAGCGCAAAGCCATCCGTATGGCCCGATTGAATGGATTGAATCAGTTCCTGGTCCTGCATACAGTGAAATATCCGGGAGACATTCACCCAAAGTATAAAAAATTCCATTCCTTTTTCTGTAACAGCAGTCACGCCCTGAAATGATTGATGACGGTTGCATGATAATAGACACGTACCCGTACTAAGAATAAATCACTAGGTACTGCCGGCTGAAATTTTTATCTTTGTCCCTACTCAACTCTTTATTTACGGTGAAGCGAACGATCAGGTATTACCGGCTGATGTGGATGCGCCATGACCTTCCGGCCGGTCTAATAGTCTTCCTGGTGGCCCTGCCCCTTTGTCTGGGCATCGCACTGGCATCCGGCGCACCGGTTTATTCCGGTATTCTCTCTGGTATTATCGGAGGCCTTGTGGTCTCCCTGGTCAGCGGATCACACCTCAGTGTATCCGGCCCCGCTGCCGGTTTAACCACCCTGGTCAGCGCGACCATCCTTTCTCTCGGCGATTATCGCTTATTTCTTTTATCTGTGATGGTGGCGGGACTCTTCCAGTTAGCCATCGGATTCCTGAAAGCCGGAAAAATTTCCAATTACTTTCCCTCTTCCGTCATCAAAGGCATGCTGGCGGCAATTGGTATCCTGCTGATCTCCAAACAAATTCCAATGGCCCTGGGGTATGAACGACCGGATTTCTGGACCAGCGGTTTTCCCAAACTTTTTTCCTCCACCGAGTTCCGCAGCAATTTCAATCACCTGAACTATAATGTAGCCAGAGGTGCCATCACCATCTCTGTTGTATCGCTGGTTATCCTGATTCTCTGGCAGCAACCCTTTGCCAAAAAATGGAGAAAACTCCCGGCTCCGCTGGCCGTGGTGCTCACCGGTATCCTGCTGCATGCCGTCTTCACCTATTGGCTCCCGGGTGTTTTCCTGAAACCCACCCAATCCGTAAATATTCCCGCGAATGTTTTCGCCGATATTAAATTCCCCGATTTCAGCCAGCTGTTTTCCAACAGTGAAGTATGGAAAGCCGGTTTACTGATCGGCATGCTGGCCAGCCTGGAAACCCTGCTCTGTGTGGAAGCGGTAGATAAACTCGACCGGCATAACCGGATCACCCCGGTTAACCGCGAACTGGTGGCACAGGGTATCGGAAATATGCTCTGTGGCTTACTCGGCGCCATTCCCATGACGGCGGTCGTAGTACGGGGAGCAGCCAATGCCGACGCCGGGGCCCGGACCAAACTCTCTGCATTTACCCACGGCGCTTTTCTCCTGCTAGCCGTATTGCTGATTCCATTTCTGCTCAATATGATCCCGCTGGCTTCCCTGGCCGCTATTCTTATCCTGACCGGTTACAACCTGGCCAAACCCAAACTTTTCCGCAATATGTGGAGCCTGGGTATGAAACAGTTTTTACCTTTTATCATTACCATTGTCATGATCCTGGCCACCGATCTGCTCATCGGCGTGAGCATCGGGCTGCTGATCTCCATTTATTTTATTGTACAGAATAATTTCAGGGATGAGTTCCGGGTGGTTCATCATAAGCAGCACGAAACAGAATTTTACGAAATCCGGCTTAACAGCAATGTAACCTTTCTGAATAAAGTCAAACTCCGTGACGCCCTCGATAAAATTCCGGAATACAGTGTGCTGAAAATTGATGGCACCGATTGCAATTTTATTGATTATGATATCCTTGAGGTCATCAGTGAATTTTCCGCCAAGGCGCATGACCGGCATATAGAACTGCACCTGAAAGGAATTCAATCGGTTAACGTCACTGCCGTGCATTGATTCCTACACCGTTACGCTGTTTTAACTTTTTTAGCAAGAAGCGGTCCATACGAATAAAGTATCTTTAACGTTCAATCCAGTATATGAAGAAGATGCTTTACCTGCCCCTGCTTGTGTTGCTTTTTGCCTGTGGCGGCAACGATGCTGAAACGGAAACCCTGCCGGCTACGGAAATCAGCCTCTGGGATGCCGATATGGATTCGGTGGGCAACCTGGTAATGGAAAAAAGACTGACACCGGAACTGGATACCCTGTCTGTAAATACCATTCTTTCCCATATCAACAGCAGTAATCCGACTATCGTGCTGGAACAGGTCAGGGTTACGGCCGATACGCTTTTCCTGCGAATCACCGATGCCCATTATCTCACCCAGCAAATGGGCTCCTCCGGCCCGGATGTATATATTGCCGAAGTGGTGTACAACTTTACCGAATTACCGGGAATCCGTTTTGTCCATCTCGATTTTGAAGAGGGTGATCACGCCCAGCCGGGACTGTTTAAACGGGAAGACTTTGAGGTCAGCATCCGGCCCGCTGCAGAAAATCCGCAACCATAAAAAATGCCTGCAACGGATAAAACCGGCAGGCATTTCCGGGAAACAGGGTTTCCTATTTAACTACTTTAAACGCGCCCATATTCCACTGCTTCGTTTTTTCTGCGGGATACTTGTCAACGGCATTGTTCACCGGCTTTACAGAACGCAGATAATAATAAATCGCTTTCAGGTCGCTGTCCTTCATCCCCGCATAATCCGAGAGCGGCATTACTGTATTCTGCCGGCCGGCACTGACATTTACCTGGGCAGAATCCCGGTAGATCATAAACTTATTGAGGAATCTTCCTTCATCCCATTTACCAATCCCCGTACTGTCGGGGGTAATATTGGACGAAGCCACCTGGAAACCGGGGTGCGTAAAGACATTTCCGCCGGCAAACATCCGCGTCATATCCGGCTTCCCTTTATCAAAGGGGGTATGACAGGGAACACAATTGGCCATGGTGACCAGATACTGACCATACCGGATTGTATCTGTTTCCGCCGGCCGCAGATTCTGATCCACTGAAGCCTGCAAGGCAGGGCCCGGATAAGCTACCGATACCGGGAAGGGCAAACGGCGGGCCGGAACTTTTTTGGAAATGGGTTTTAAGGTACGCAGGTAAGCAATAATACTGAGCAAATCTTCTTTCGCCATTTTATTAAAACTGGCATAGGGCATCAGCGGAAATAAGGTATCCCCCTTTTTGTTGATCCCCTGTGTAATGGCGCGCAGAATTTCTGCATCCGTCCAGCTGCCAATGCCGGTAGCCGAATCGGGAGTAATATTAGATGAATACATCTCTCCGGGAATGATGGATGCTTCTTCGGAAGAAAAACGGAGACCGCCACCACCTTCGGTACCGGGTTTCACCGGACCGGAGAATTTGCTGAAATCCCGTTCACTGTGACAATGGATACAGGCGGCCACATGATTGGCCAGGTAACGGCCCCTTTCCACCACCAGGGCAATGGAATCGGCACGGGCTTTTTCTTTTTCTTCGGAAGAATTGTTACAGGAGGAAGACCAGACGGCCAGGAACACGCAGGTGCATACACCTGCCAGGGCAAGCAGCTTGTTCATAACGTTGGTTGCTGTTTAATGGTTAGCCGGTAACACAGGTATCTTCGCCCTTAAAAGGTACGAAAGTATTTCTTAAACAGTCCGGATCTTTCAGAACGAGTAGCCCAGGCTGAAGGTCAGCGGTACCATCACCCCGTCATTATTGGGAAAAAGGTTCCCATTGGAAAAATGCGCAATCCGGATACCGGCATTCAGGCTCTTGTTTTTACCGGTGAAAATACCGGCCCCCATCTGGTCAAGAAAAGTGAATTTTTCGCCCGTATGCAGTCCGTCCATTTTGGGTTTGGAAATAAAAGAGGGACCGGCCACGGAATATTCCAGGTAGAAATCAGTCTTTTTGGAACGGATGGTATGAAAACGAAGCAGGGGATAGGCGCTGAGCGTAAAGAAATTAGTCCCGTCCCGGTCTGTTTTCCAGAATCCCGCCTGCAGGCCCCAGTCCAGCGAGAAAACCTTCTTGCTGTGAAAGAGATTCCTTTCATAACGCAGACTCAGGGCCCGGCGTACCCGCACTTCCCCGCCCCAGAAAATGGGAACCACCCCCTGTGATACAAACTTATTAAATCCGTAATCCAGCACATTGGTTGACCAGGCGGCGGATACGGTCTGTTTGGGAAAATGATAGCCCGCGGCCTTTACGGCTTCCACTCTTTCTTTTGAAAGCTCCCGAAGCGAGTAATGAAAGCCGGCGGAATGAAACACCGTATGGGGTTGTTTTACTTTTTCATTGGCCGGAGAATACACCTTTCCTGCCTGGAGCCGCCACTTGGGATTAAGCTGGTATTGCAGACTGGCGCCAAACTGTCCGGTGCCATAAGAAGCATTGGTAACAATCTCCTGATTGTTTTCTTTAAAACCCCTTCGCATGATCAGGGCCAGACCCGCTTCACACGACAGATAGAGTTTGGGGCTCAGCGGCAACTTGCCCGCCATCGTAAGTCCCGCTACATTCATCCAGACGGTCAGGGTTTTGCCCGTATTATTTACATCGCGGTACTCCACCCATTTAACCGGTCGCATGTAGGTGATCTGGGCGGAAAGGTATTTATTGAACTCATGGCCCAGTAACACAAAGCGCACCGCGGTATGCGGCACTTTTACCGAACCCACCGTATTACCGGGCAGCAATTGCCGGGATGAAAAAGGATAATTGATATACCCGATATTTACCCCGAAATAAGAATTCTTTAAAGCAGGCGAATACTGTCCCCTGAATTCCTGTGCCCCGGACCTGTTACTCAAAAAAAGAACAGCGATCATCATCCCGGCAAAAACACAAAACGTTTTTCTCATACCCATTTGATTAGTTCCAGTTGCTGATTCAGCAGCAGCATGTTGTTTTTATAGCCCTTTTCAATTTTTCCAAATTCCTTGTCCAGCCGCAGGAGCCGGGCCGGATACAAACTGCACATGCGAAATGCTTCCCCGGCTTCCACATCCGCATACTGCACCAGGTTTTTGGCGGCCTGCAGCATGGTAAGGGCCGAACCGCTGAGAATACCCGATGCCTCATACTTATCTCCGGCTGACTGGTGCGGATAAGCGCCTTCAGTTGTTTCCGTAACCGCATCGGTGATCACAAAGAGCCGGTCCCTCATCATCTGTTTGGCAATACGGATCGCCGCATAATCCACATGGTACCCGTCGGGAATAATACTGGCCATCACCCGCTGATCCAGGAAGGCGGCCCCGACGAGTCCGGGCGCCCGGTGCTGCAGCGGACTCATGGCATTGTATAAATGGGTAACCGCCCTGATGCCCCGGTCAAAACCCGCCAGCGCTTCCGTATAACTGGCATTGCTGTGCCCGGCGGAGATCAGAATACCCCGGGACAGAATCAGATCAATGATAGCCGGAGAGACCATTTCAGGAGCGAGGGTAATTATGCGGATAACATCCCGGCCATAATCCAGCAGCTTCCTTACCTCTTTCTCCGTGGGTGAATGAATAAGCGATTCTATATGCGCCCCTCTGCGGAGCGGGTGCAGCCAGGGACCTTCCACATGCAAGCCCATGACCCCTTCTCCGCCCCGTTGCCAGTAATCACGGATAGCATCAATACTCTGCAAAAAAACGTCTGCTGTGTTGGTGGCCACCGTGGGCATACAAAGGGCGGCACCGCCGGACCGGCAATAGGCATTCAGCTTATACAGGGAATCCGCTTCCGGGTAAACCGCCAGCAGTTTGCCATAGGCCCCGTAAATCTGCAGATCTATAAAGGCGGGTACCAGCCAGGCATCGGGGTATTGTTCAACCGGAATACCTTCGGGTAAAGTGGCAGCCGGCAGCAGGTCTTCAACAACCTCCCCCCGAATCAGAACGGCATGATTGTCCAGCCAGTTTTCACCGGTAAAAATCCGTCCCGCCCCTATGGCCCTGAGTGAATGCATTCAGGGCGGAAGATAATGTATAGAGGAGCAAGAACCAAGAACCAAAGAACCGAAGATCCAAGAACCAATTATCATGCGGGCGATTCTTATGAAAAGGAGGTATTGGATCTTGGTTCTTGTCTCTTGGTTCTTGGTTCTTAATTCACAACAAACCTATACCCCACTCCCTTAATTGTAATAATCTCCAGCGAAGAATCTTCTTTGAGGTAGCCCCGGAGTTTGGTGATATAAACATCGAGGTTGCGGCTGTTGAAGAAGGAGTCGTTGCCCCAGAGCAGGTTCAGGATATCGCGGCGGTCAATAATCTGGTCGCGGTGTTCATACAGCAGTTTCAGCAATTCGCTTTCGCGGAAGGAGAGTTTTCTTTCGGTTTTACCGGAAACCAGCAGCTGGCGGTTAAGCTGAAAGCTAAAGGATCCCATAGTCACCGTGCCGCCCTGGATTTTCGGGACAGGTTCCTGTTTGTGACGCAACAGGTGCTGAATACGTACGATCAGTTCTTCCAGGCTGAACGGTTTGCGGATATAATCATTCCCCCCGATACTGAATCCTTTTACCACATCCTCTGTCTGTGTTTTGGCGGTGAGAAAAATAATCGGCACGTCTTCATCCAGGCGGCGGATTTCATCGGCAATAGTAAAGCCGTCTTTATTGGGCAGCATAATATCCAGCACACAGATATCCGGTTTTGTTTTTTTGAAAAGGGCGGTCACGTTGGCTCCGTCTTCTTCCATGAACACATCAAACCCGCGGCTTTCCAGGCTTTCCCTGACTATTTTGCCCAGGAAAAGCTCATCCTCCGCATACAGGATTTTTACAGCGCTCATACTGGTTTTGTTTTGGGTAATGTGATAAAGAACCGGGTACCCCGGCCCTCTTCAGCTTCCAGCCGGATGGTGCCCTGGTGTTTCCGGACCACCTGCGCCACATAACTCAGTCCCAGTCCATAGCCCCTGGCATTATGTGTTTCCCCGTGCGGCACGCGGAAAAATTTTTCAAACACTTTTTCCTGGTAAGCCGGGGGTATCCCGATCCCGTTGTCTTCAACAATCAGTTCCACCCCGGTATTGTTTCCGCGAAGCCGCACCGTAATCCGGGGCTCCTGTCCTCCGCGGTATTTCAGGGCATTATCCAGCAGGTTGAATACAAGGCTCAGCAGGTGGAGCCGGTCTCCTTCCAGTACGGTATCACCCTGCTCCTGTATATCCAGTTCTACCCGGAATTTTTCAAGTTGCAGTTTAAGCGACTCCGTCACTTCTTTCACCAGATCACGCAAATCAAACTGTTCATACTGCAGTTCAATCTCCTGCTTTTCGAACATAGAAAGCTTGAGTACCTTATCCACCAGCAAACCCAGGCGGTGCAGTTCATTCTGGGAAATATCCAGGTACTCCCTGGTGCGGGCCGGATCATCCAGGGCATTGAAATTCTTCAGCGCTTCAATCGCCACACCTACGGTAGCGATCGGGGTTTTCAGTTCATGGGTGATATTGCTGATAAATTCATTTTTGAGTTCAGCCAGCCGGCGCTGTTTCTGCAGATTGCGGTAAAGCAGCCAGAATGCCAGGATGGTGATCAGCAGCAATAAAACAGAATACAGAATGGGTTGGGCGATCCGTCGTATCAGGTAGGGAAAAACATTTCCGGTCTGTACGGAATAAGTAACCGGGTGCAGCAGACCGATGGTAACGGAGGACCAGCCGCTGTTCGCTGATTTTTTATCCGACCGGGTGATGGTAAAGGGAACCACCAGTTTTTGCTTTTGTAAAGCCAGGGAAAAAGCCGAATCAATTTCTGTTATCCGGATACTATCCTGCAGGGAATCTACTCCGTAGATGAAATTGAACATTTGTCCGCCGGGTGGTCCGGGCGGGGCTTCCATGTCCATTTCCAGGCGCAGCGAATCCCGATCCACCCGCATGGATCTGGCTGTTTGCATGGCGATCAGCATGGCTTTTTTTTCCGGTCCGTTTTTTTTCAGCGAGTCCGCCAGTTTGTCGCGGATAATATTGATGGAAGAAATCATTTCCTCCCGGCCCGGTCTGAACTCCAGGTGTTTCCTGCGGTCATTGCTCATTATTACCCGTACGGCACCGTTCCGGGCGCTGTCTTCTTCCGGCCAGTTGAGTTTCAGTTTGGCTCCCTGTAATTTCATGATCGTTTCCCGGAAAAGTCCTTCGGTGCTGAACCGGAGATTTTTTTCCTCGCGCGTATAGCTCTGCCGCAGCCAGTGATACTGGAAAGCCGCCAGCCCGATAACGGAGAGCAGCATCAGCAGGGGGAGGGGAAGACGGGTTAATTTTTTCACCGGTATAAAGGTAGGTAATCGGGAGAGGGAGAAAATCCCTTTTAACCTTTATTAACCTGATATAAAGATGGATTAACCGTGACTGTTTTAGTTTTGACAGAAATAATCAAGTATGAGAAAACTGTTTTTGGCCGGCGGCTTTATTTTGCTCAGTCTTTCCCTTTTTGCCCAGTTCCCGCAGGGTAAAGTAAGTTATGACCGCACCGTAAAGCTTCAGTTCAGTTTTGCCGGGATGCCCGGCGGTATGGAGCAGCAGATGCCGAGCAGCCGCACGGATAAATATGAGCTGGTTTTTGGCAATAACCAGTCGCTCTGGAAACAGGGTGAGCAGGAGGATGCGGACGAAGGCCCTTCGTTTGGCGGGGAAGGCATGCAGATACGGATGGTGGTGGCTGGCAGCAATGATGTGTTGTTTTGTGATTTTGAAAAAAGCAGACGCGTGGAAAAAAGAGAAATGTTTGACAAGACCTTTATAATTGAAGACAGTCTCAGCAGCCTGAAATGGAAAATGACCGGCGAGTCAAAGACCATCCTGAATCATCCCTGTATGCGGGCTGAAGCGGTGCGTATCAGCAAAAGAATGACTATGAATATGGACAATGGTAAAATGGAAAGAAAGGAGGTGGATGATACGGCCAGGATAGTCGCCTGGTTTGCCACGGATATCCCGGTTTCAGCCGGTCCTTCAGAATTTCAGGGGCAATTACCGGGTCTGATACTGGAGCTCGATGTGCGCAATGGCGACCAGGTATATAAAGCCACTTCTCTCAGTGAATCGGCTGATCTCAGTGTGCTGAAAGCGCCGGAGGGCAAGAAAAAATACACCCAGGAAGAATTCCGGAAAGAAAGGGACAAAATGCTGGAGGAGATGAATAAAAACAACGGCGGCATGCGCCGGGTTATCCGGATGAATTAATTTCTTTTGACGGGATGATTTTTTTCTGGTATAAAATGGTCAACTTTCGGGGTAGCTTACAGGTTAACTTCCCGTTTAACTATTTCCGCTGCTCCGGCACATAACTGTCCATAAAACGCTTTACCGCATTGTTCCAGCCGTCGAGCGCCTGGTTCCTTTTCTTATTTAATTCATTATTGGTATTATTAAAAGCATTCACCCCGGCATTGATCTCATTCACCGCCTTATTAAACTCATCCACATCCTGCTGGGTGCGACTGCCCGCCGGTTTGGTATCAAACTTCTTTTTTATTTTATTAAAATTCTCCTCCTTCAGTAAAAAGTCAGTAATCACCGAACTCTTCTTTACCTCTTCCTTATAAAAATTCAGCATATTCCGGCAGGCGCTGATCAGGGAAGCATCCCCGCTGAACCCCTTCAGCGTCTTCAGTTTTTCAAGCCCGTCTTCGGAAAAATTTTGGAGAGAATTCAGATTCTGCTCAATGCTGTTTACATTCTTTTTACCAATGGCCTCCATCAGGTAGGCCTCCTGTTTGTAGGCCTTGAAAAAAACCAGGTACACTTCATTGTAATGATGCATCACATCCCCGGCAATTTTCATCTTCAGCTCCAGCTCCGACGTGCCCTCCAGCAGTTTAATATTATTTTTTTCCGCAAACTTCTTCTGCTGCTCATTTTGTTTGCGGGAAGCTTCCGCCAGCTTTTCATTCGCTTTCTCCTGGGCCAGCATATACGCTTCCATGGCATCATAACTCTGCTCGGCAATCTCTTCCATATTCACAATCTTACCATAATCTTCATTGAACACGCTGTACAGCATTTTCAGATAGGCAGCTGTGGTATCCCGGAAAGATTTGTCACCTTTATAAGGCGGCATCCCCATAATATTCATCCGGGTATTAGTAATGGCATCCAGCACTTCCAGGCGGCGCTTTTCCACCTTGCGGGCACTCTTTCCGTGCGACATACTGCTGATATACACCATGTACTTCAGGGTTAACTGCTCATTGGCCTTGCCGATATAGTCCAGATAAGCTACCGGCGTGTCAAACGACTGCGCGCGCAGTCCGGTTACCAGCAGAAAGGAAAAAAGAATAAAAAGACGAAAATGAATTCTCATGATCTGGTGTTTGTTTATTGTTTGCGTAAAGTTATCAGGTCATTCAGTACCAGGAAGGCCTCGCGGATATAAATATCCTCCGCCAGGTCTTCCAGCCACTGCCGGTTCTGTTCACGGGCATAGGCATTATTGGTTAACAGAACCTGCTCAGCGCCGTGATTGGTTACAGTGAAAATCTTTTGCGGCACAACGCCGGGTTTTTCCAGTGAAGACAGTTCCTGCTCCTGCTGTAACGCCCATTTTTCAAAATCCTCCGCCCGGAGCGGAATGGTTACCAGGCCGGCATTCCTGGCTTTCATCACAGCAATTGCCTGTTGGATTTCCTTAAAACCCGGATCCGCTTTCAGTCTTTCCCGGCTCTTCAAAGCCAGTTCAGCCAGGGGAAGAGGGGCCAGCGGCTTATAATAATTGTTTTTTGCAACAGGCTCACTGCTCAGGGCATGGGGCAAATACTGTTCCCGGTATTCAATCCCGTCAAAGGCATCGGGCAGCGCCACATCCGGCTGTACACCTGTTTTTTGAGCAGAACTCCCGTTCAGCCGGTACAATTTACCGGTGGTGACTTTAACCATATCGCCGCGGATACTGCCGGCCGGTACTCTTTTTACCAGTGTGTCTGCAGGTAACAGCTGCTGCATGGTGGCTTTCCCAAAACTGGCACTGCCAACAATCACCGCCCGGTTATAATCCTGCAAAGCCGCCGCCAGCATCTCGGAAGCCGAAGCGCTTTGCCCGTTGATCAGTAAAACCAGCGGACCGGAATAAATAGTACCCCGGTTGGGATCCCGGAGATAAAGTATTTTGGGCTCCCGGGTCTGAATCCCGGTCAGCGGACCTTCATCCACAAAAATGCCGGTCATTTCCATCGCCTCTCCTACAGAGCCACCGCCATTATACCGGACATCCAGGATCAGTCCCTCAATATTTTCCTTTTTCAGTTTTACAATCTCCTTGGCCACATCATTGGCACAACTGGACCCGGTCTCCTTCTCCCATTCCGTATAAAATCCGGGCAGCAGGATATACCCGATCTTTTTCTCTCCCTGCAATACAAATCCCTTCACCACATTGTCTTCGTTCTCCATTTTTTCCTTTTGCAGCAATACCGTTTTTTCCGTGCCGTCTGCTTTCCGGACTTTCAGCATCACTTTTTCATTCGCCACAGCTTCCAGTTCTTCTTCGGCCTCTCCGGCGCTGAGGCCGGTTATATCCAGCGCCTGCTTCCCTTCCCGGTGAATACTCAGCAACAGATCTCCTTTGTTCAGATCACCCGATTTCCAGGCGGGACCACCGGGCACCAGTTTGTCCACCATTACCTGCCCCTTGCTGTTTTCATCCAGCTGCAATCCCAGGGAAAGGGCTTCCGAACTCAATTCCTCCCGGAAAGCTTCTTTTTCCCGCGGTGAAAAATAACCGGTATGGGGATCAAAGACGGCGGCCATGGATTCCAGGAAAAGCTCCTGCAGGTAACCCTCCGCTCCGGAAGGATGCTGCTGTATTCTTTTCAGCCGGCGGATTTCACTGTGAAGGAGCTGCTGCCTGAGGCCGGGTTCCGACCGGGCTATCACTGTTTTTAAGGATGTTTTGCCGGTACTGTCCGCCTGCCTGATATCAAACAGCCTGTCCAGTGCGGTGTATTTGAGGTACCGGTTCCAGCGGGCAGCGAGTGCGGCCGGATCGGCAGCGAAGAGAAAACTGTCACGTTTGCCCCTGGTTACGGATTCATGCTGGCTGAAGTCAAACGGTTTGGCCGCGATCTTTTGCAGCAGGGAGTCTGCCCGGCTCAGCGCCTTTTTATACAGGGCGGAAAATGGTTCAAAAAATGTCCAGGATACCCCGTTCAGCTCCTCATCCAGTGTAAGCTCCCAGTTTTTGAGTTGCCGGAATTCCGGTTCGGTAAAAAGCAGGCGCCGTTCATCCGTCCGGTTGAGCAGGCTTTTAAAAAAATCAGCAGAGAACCGGTCATCCACCGGGCGCGGAGCCAGGTGATTGAGTTCAATCATCCGCTTTACCACAAGGGTTTTTTGCGGAAAGGCTGACAATTGGGCGCTGCCTCTTTGCTGCAGCAGTACCAGGATAAGGAGTACAGGCAAATGCTTCATAGTATGCTGAGAGGCGTGAAAATAATAAACAATCCGGTATCTTCCGGTGATCCCGGTATTTCCGTATATTTTATAAGAAAAACATTCCAAACCGGTAAATTTGAAGCAGACTATGAAACAAAAAAAGAGGCTGCATACCTACCTGCTTGAATTGCTCATCAGTAATGCCAAAAAAGATAAAGAGCTGCCTGATGAACGAATTACCCCTTACCTGGTTGCCAAGTATTACCGCAATCTGACTATTTCGGTCCGGAGGCTTTTCTGGGACTCCATCCTGATGACGCTGGGTGTTTTTTCCGCCGCTTTTGGTTTTAAAGGTTTTCTGCTTACCAACAAATTCATTGATGGGGGCGCAACAGGTATCTCCCTGCTCACTTCCGCTCTTACAGGAATTCCGCTCTGGGTTTTGATTATTTGCGTGAATATTCCCTTTATGATCCTTGGATACAAAATTCTGGGCAGGGGATTCGCGACTAAAACAGCTGTAGCGATCAGCGCGCTGGCCCTGGTACTGGCAACGGTTAGCTTTCCCAATGTCACCAACGACAACCTGCTCGTCGCTATTTTCGGGGGATTTTTCCTGGGTGCCGGTATCGGACTGTCTGTAAGAGGCGGAGCGGTGATTGACGGCACTGAAATCCTGGCTATCTATCTCAGCCGGAAACTGGGTACCACAATCGGCGATATCATCATCATCATCAATATCATGATTTTTTCGACGGCCGCCTATCTCTTGTCCGTTGAAATCGCGCTTTACTCCATGATTACTTATCTCGCGGCTTCCAAAACCCTTGATTTTATTGTAGAGGGTATTGAAGAGTATATCGGGGTCACCATTGTATCCTCTCACAGCGAAGAAATCCGCCAGATGATTATCAATAAAATGGGCCGGGGTGTTACCGTATACAGCGGCAAAAAGGGGTATGGGAAAAAAGGGGAAACCAAGGATGTGGATATTATCTATACGGTTATCACCCGTCTTGAAATCAATAAACTCAATACGGAAATAGAAAAGATTGAACCGGACACTTTTGTTGTTATGAGTGCCGTAAAAGACACCCGCGGCGGCATGATCAAAAAAAGGCCGCTGAAACACTGAGTTTTTTACCGTGCAATAATCCGCATACCCCCGCCCCCGGCATTATTCAGTCCTGTTTTACTCAGGCTATAGGTAAAACTCAGCAGGAAAAATCTCCGCAGGGTAAGCACCCGGGAATCCTCAATATAGTTATTACTGGTATTGCGGCTGATGCCCACATTGCGGTTCAGCAGGTCCCGGGCACTGAATTTCAGTTCCCCCCGGTTAAAGCGCAGCACCTGTTTACTGATACTGGCATTCCACAAGGGTACTTTTACATTGAAACCCGCTGCCCGCTGGCTGTTTACTGAATAAGTAAAGTCACTGCTGAAAAAGAATCCCTTGGGCAGTTCCCAGTCGGCCGTTGCCGAATATTCCTGCGAAAAATAGTTATTGGTAAAATCGGGCTGAAGGGAATAACGGGTATGGTTATAATTAAATCCGGCACCCAGCGAGAGATTCAGTTTTTCCGTAAGATTCATGTCCAGCCGGGTTTCGGGTCCGGTACTGAAAGTGGTAATCCGGTTTTCCCCCACCGATCCGGTGCTGGTATTAATGAGTTGTTTACCCCGGTTATACGCGGTCACCGAACTAAGTTCCAGTGTGGCGTTCAGGGCCCTTACGGGCAAACTGTAACTGATATTTCCGTTCAGGTTGTACACCCCGTTTACATTAACCGGTTTGGTTTTCCGTACCCCGTTCTGCAGGTTCAGCGAATCATAGTTGACGATCTTATTCGCGGTGGCCTGCATCCGCAGGAAGAAAAACAGGTTTTTATTCCGGTAGGGATTCACCAGGGTCAGCCCGGTTTGCAGGTTGTGCGTAAACTCCTGTTTGAGCTCCGGGTTCCCTTCCCGGATATTCAGCGGATTGCTGTTATCCGGTACAGGCTGCAACTGGGTAACAGATGGCTGATTTGTTGACGTGGAATAGGTCAGGTTGAAATTTCTGAACCTTGAGAAATTATACTGGAAGCGGGCATTGGGCAGCAGGTTCTGAAAACGTTTGGCGATCAGTGAATCCTTGGTGCCGCTGATGATCTTTCCCTCCAGTTCCGATTGCTGCCAGCTCAGCCCCAGGGAATAATTGTATTTCTTCTGCTGGTTCCGGATCCGCAGCCCCGCATTGGTAAACCCAAAACGGTTTTCAAAATCATTTGTCAGCAATCCGTTGGGCTGATCAAATTTTCCGTTTGTCCTGTTATAATCAAAGGTTTTTTTCTCCGACAGGTTTTTGGTTTTACTTCCGGACAGGCTCAGTTCCAGCAGGGTTCTTTTACCCAGCGGCTCGGTATACACCGCCCTGGCTGTGTACCCCTGCAGGCTGGCGGTTGTCTGCGCCTCCTGGTTCAGGGTGTCTTTACGCAAGAGCCCGGCACCCGGCTGATAAAAACTGTTGACCGAATAGAGACCGGATTGCCCGTCTGATTCATTCAGGCTGGTTTGCAGGCTGAGGGAAAAAGTTCTTCCCTTCCGGGCAAATTTGCGGCGCCAGGCAATTTCATTCCGGAAAGTATAGCCCTCATTATCCGACCGGCTGTTACTGAAACCCTCATTTACCCGACCGGCTTCATTCAGGGTTTCATAATCACTCTCACTCCGGGTACGGCTCTGCTGAAAACTAAGCGACGGAATAAAGCGGAGCGAATTCATGGAATCAATCTGGTAAAGCAGGTTCAGGTTGAGGCGGTGCGAATTATTCAGGTTATCACTGTAGGTATTTGAATTATACCAGGAAGTATCCGGTAAAATATACTGCCTTTGAATATGCGATTCGCTGAGCGGGTTAAACCGGTTATAGAAGTAATTGCTCTGCAGATCCAGTTTTTTGCCGATAATATTATTGTAATTAAGCCCGCCACCCCAGGCCGTATTGATCCCGCTGTTGCGGTTGCTTCCGTTCATACCCATGGCCGAAGCGTCCTGGGAGGAAATATTGAGACTGATATTGCCGCCCCCGCCTCTTTGCATACGGGCCAGTTCGCCGGTGAAGTTCAGGATGTCCATAAAAGAAAATCCTTCGGCATTGGTATTATTCCCCATCCCGATCGCGGAAAACTGGCGGGCGCCTTTAAATGAGTTGACATTGAATTTGCCTTCATACCGCTCTTTATCTCCGCCGCCGGCACTGACCTTCCCGAACATCCCCTTCTTTTTGTCCTTTTTCAGTTTGAGGTTGATGGTCTTTTCATAATTCCCGTCCTCAAAACCGGTGAGCTGGGCCTGGTCGCTTTGCCGGTCATATACCTGTACCTTATCCACGGCATCGGCCGGCAGGTTTTTGGTGGCCACTTTGGGATCGTTGCCAAAAAACTCCTTGCCATCCACCAGTACACGGTTTACCGTTTCACCCTGCGCCTTCACGGTTCCGTCTTTTTCCACTTTTACCCCGGGTAATTTTTTCAGGAGCTGTTCCACACTGGCATTGGGGGCGGTTTTGAAAGAACCCGCGTTGTACTGTATGGTATCATTGATAAGTGTAACGGGCGGCGCCTCGTTGCTGAGCACCACTTCAGCCAGCAGTTTGGCCTTATCATACATAACCAGCTGACCCAGGTCGGGGTTTTTGTTGCTGTCTGTAATACTGAAGAAGCGGTTACTGTTATGATAATTCACATGGGTGACCAGTAAACGATAGTCTCCGTTGGCCAGTCCCCTGATCTCAAAGCGGCCGTCGGCACCGGTCATGGTGAATGTCACCAGGGAGGAATCTTTCTTCTCCAGCACCGTGATGGTTGCTGCAGCAACCGGCTGTTTGCTGACGGTGTCAAAAGCAATCCCTTTCACACTGCCGTTTTTCTGGGCAAACAGCGTAAACTGAATAAAGAATAAAAAGAAAAAGGAAAAAAATCTTCTCATGGCTCCTGGTTTCGGCCACGAAAATAAAAGCCCCGGCATAAAAAGCGGGTTAATGCAGTCTGCTTTAAGGTTAATTATCGTTAATAGCCCCGCCTCCTAACTACTAACTCCTATCTACCGTCTCCCGCCTCCTAACTACTAACTCCTATCTACCGTCTCCCGACTCACTTCTCTCCTCATCTTCGCGTTCCTTATCATACACCAGCAGCTTCACCTGCCAGTCCATCGGCGCCTGGTACTGCAGCAGCAGCTCCACTTTCAGTTTCTTTATGGTTTCCTCATTGGGATCAAAGACAAACAGAAGTGCGGTGAATTTATTTTCCTCCGCCGGCTCCTCATAATTTCCGCGCAGGTGAAAAACTTTTTTGTTAAGCGATACGGCCAGATGATTCAGCTGGTTAAAAAGGGATTTAAATTTTTTCCGGGCCTGTTCAAAATCATCCGTCGTCAGCAACAGCGCCTCCCAGCTCACCACGGCTTCCCGGTCAGATGAATACCGGGTGACAATGGCTTCCTCCGCGCCATTGATTTTGAAATTGCAGAAATAATCAGTGGCCTGTTCATGGCGGGCTTTCACTTCGCCCATGATATTGATAAAGCGGCTGGGATAATCCGCAATCACTTTTCTGAGATCTGCCCCTAAACCATTGCCCTGCGGAAGTTTCAATTGTGCAGGCAGAAAGAGGGGGAACAGGAAAAAAAGCGTAAGAAGGACAGGTGTTTTTACGGTGTTTTTCATCTGTACGGGATTTAACGGGTTACTAACATCCGCCAATATTATTAAATTTTAATTTTATTCCATACTTTTCTGAACAGTTAATCGTTAAACCCGAGTAAACGCTATCCAATATGAAAAACAGGTATTTTGTTCACCACCACGAATCCGCCCGGATTTACCGCCATTACTACAAACCATCGGTTAATTTTCTGCGCTTGCTGAAAGCCGTATTGTCGGTAATCCTGACGGGCAGTTCTCCGGCGGGTAATGCTTATTACCGCAGGTAATTTTTTTACTAACCCCTGAAAATACAAGGAGGCTCCCCCGGGAAGCCTCCTTTTTTATTTCGGTAAAGTATAGCGCTTAGTACATCCTTACATCCCGCATATTCCGTTGCATAAAGCGGGGCATACCCGGCATGCCTTGTTGCTGTTGCTGGTTTTGTCCGCCCATCCGGTTCAGGCTGAACAGGAAACTTACCATAAAGTAACGTTTCAGCACCATACTGCGGGTGTCTTCCACATAGTTGAGGGTGGTATTCCGGGCAATGCTCTGGTTCTGGTTCAGGATATCTCTTACTGAAAACTTCAGTTCCCCGTTTTTGTTTTTGAAAAGCTGTTTGCTGAAGCTCGCATTCCAGAGAGGAATGGTCTGATTGAAACCGGCGGCACGGCCACTGTTTATCAGCACATCAAAATCGGTAGACAGGATAAAGTTTTTCGGGAAGGTATAGGAAACATCACCCGAATAAGTCTGTGTATAGAAGTCTTCATTCTGGGTGCTGTTTACCGAATAGGTCACTGTATTATAGGCCAGGTTCGCCCGGATACCAAAATCCAGTTTTTCCTTGTTAAAGTTCATGCCCACACCCTGGTTAACCGTGAATGTTCTTGTAATGTTCTTTTCATCATTCAACAGACTCACATCCTGGGAGAATCGTGTATTGTTGGTAATGTTCACGCTGGAGCCTTTCAGTTTGGGGTTCCGGAAGGGAAGTCCCACCGTAACAAAAGCAGAGCCGCTGAAAAAGCCGTCCAGGTTCTCATAGGTGATGGTCTGCCGGCGGCCGGAATAACTGATGCTGTTTACAATTTTATTATCCGTAGTGCTGATGCTGATATTGGCCGCGATAAACTTCATAGTCAGCATATTGAACGTATTGTAGCCGACATTGAAATTATGCCCGAACTCCTGTCTCAGATCCGGGTTACCGATGCGCACATTCAGGGTATCGGTCACATCCGGCACATTCTGCAACTGCGAAACGCTGGGCTGATTGGTACGCCCGTTATACCGGAAGCGCAGGTTCTTGCTGCGGGTAGGCGTGTAATTGAAATTCGCGGTCGGGAACAGGTTGGTATAGGTCTGGTGGGTCAGGGTTTCTTTATCCGTGGCCGCCTGGTAACTCCAGTTGTCCAGGGTGGACTGCTGTACACCCAGTCCCAGCTGATAATTGTATTTGGTTTGCTGCACCCGGAAATTCAAACCGGCCCGGTGCGCTTCAAACGTATTTTTAAAGTCATTGGTCTGGGCCAGGTTCGGACTGTCGTATTTACCGGAGGCGCCGTTATAATTGAATGTCTTCCGGAAGGATTTACTTACATTATTGGTATAAGCATAATTTACTTCAATCAGTTTGTTCAGTCCCACCGGTTCTGTATACGATACACTCACTACATTATTATTGGATTCCGTTTTCTGGGTATAGTTCTGATTCTGGGTAAACGAAGAAGTAATAAGCCCGTTGCTGTTGTAAAAAGTATTATTTGAATAGGTCAGTCCCTCACTCTCACTGTTGCCGATTGAATTATTCAGTCCCAGTGTGATCGTGCGGCCTGTTTTGCCGAATTTATGGCGGTACAAGAGGTTATTTCCCAGGTTAAACCCGTCCCGTTCATTGGTATTCTGGGTACGGCCACGGATGGCCAGGTATTTGGACAGCGGTGTTTCAGACGCCGTTTCTGATGTATCCAGGCTGAAATTCTCCGAACGCTGCAGGGTAAAGGTCGGCGTGTACAGGATGGAATTCATGGAATCAATCAGGTACTCAAAACGCAGGTTAAAGCGGTGATTCTGGTTCAGGTTATTCGAAACCGATGACTTGCTGAGTACCGCGGTGGAATCATTGGCAAAAAAGGTTCTGCGGAAAGTATTCTGCTCCTGTTGCGGCCGGCTGTCGGAAAAGAAATAGCTGCCCGAAATTTTAATCTTACTGCCCCACTCATCCGAATAGTTCAGACCGCCTGCCAGTGATTTGGTAATCCCGGTACTGCTGCCGCCAAAATTCAGTCCCCCGAAATTCATTCCGCCACCACCACCACCGCGACCACCACCGCCGCCGCCGCCAAATCCGCTGAAACCGCCCATGGAGCTGATGATATCAGAGAAGGAAAAACCCTGCTTATTGATATTATTGGCATTGAAGAGAACGGACACCCGCTGCGGCCCCTGGAAGCGGTTGATGCTAAGATTGGTTTCATACCGGTCATCGCTGCCGTAACCGGCCAGCGCCCGGCCGAAAAAGCCCTTGTTGCGGTCCTTTTTCAGTTTGATGTTTATCGTTTTACTCCGGCTGCCATCATCAATCTTGGTGAATTTGGCCTGATCGCTCATATCATCAAAAACCTGTACGCTTTCAATCATATCGGCGGTGAGGTTTTTGGTTGCCAGTTTGGGGTCTGTGCCAAAAAACTCTTTACCGTCTACCAGCACTTTCTGTACCTGTTCCCCCTGTGCCTTTACGGTTCCTTCCTTATCCACTTCCAGTCCGGGTATTTTTTTCAAAAGGTCTTCCAGGGTGGCATTGGGCTGGGTTTTAAAGCCACTGGTATTAAACTGAATGGTGTCATTCTTTACCTGTATCGGGGATTCGGTGCTGATGGTTACCCCTTCCAGCATTTTATAGTCTTTCAGGAGTGACAGGTTTCCGAAATCAATAAGCTTTTCGGCAGTCGTGATCGAAAAGTTTTTCTTTACTTCCTCATAGCCCTTACTGCTGATCACCAGGCGGTAATCACCCGGCAATAAGCCTTTTACTTCAAAAACACCTTGTTTATTGGAAAGGGTAAAATTGGCGAGGGAAGAGTCTTTAGCCAGTAAAATGGTTACCGTGGCATCTGCAACCGCCTGTTTTGCAGTCGTATCCATCAGTTTTCCGCGGATACTTCCATCGGCTTTCTGCGCCCTGATTCCCGAAACAAATGCAAGGAGAATAAGGGATAAGGTAAAAATCTTCTTCATAATCAGCTTCATGTGTTGTACGAAAATAGACGTAAGGCAGGCTCCGAACCTTCGCAAACGGGGGGAAAATTCCAAATAAAGGGTTAAAACGGCTGTTTAGGCAGATAAACGGTATCAGCTGAAAAGGTATTCCACATCTTCGCGGGTAAGGGATTTCACGAAGCTGGCATCATCCGAGATGATATCTTTTGCCAGGGCCCGCTTTTTTTCCTGCAGCTGAAGAATCTTGTCTTCAATCGTGTCTTTACAGATCATCCGGTAAGCAAAAATATTCTTGGTCTGCCCGATCCGGTGAGTCCGGTCAATCGCCTGCTGTTCCACAGCCGGGTTCCACCAGGGATCCACAATATATACATAGTCCGCTGCCGTGAGGTTAAGACCCACGCCCCCGGCCTTCAGTGAAATCAGGAAAACCCGGACTTCCTCATCGTTCTGGAAACTCTGAATGGCTTTTTCCCGGTCGGGTGCCGTGGTGCTGCCGTCAAAATACTCATATTTGATGCCCAGTTCTTCCAGTTTTTTGCGGATGAGGGCCAGCATACCGAGAAACTGCGAAAAGATCAGGGCTTTGTGATTGCTCATATCCTCACTGAGCTCCCTGGCCAGTTCATCCAGTTTGATGGAATGGTTTTCAAATTTCTCCTGTTCATTGAGAATAGCCGGTGAATCACAGATCTGCCGCAGTTTCATCAGTCCCTGCAGGATGGTAAGCTGTGATTTCTGAATACCCTGTGTTTCGATGCTGCCGAGGATCTGGTTACGGAAATCATTCCGGTAAGCATCGTAAATATTGCGTTGTTCCGTTTCCATTTCACAGAAAAGAATCATCTCCTGTTTTTCCGGAAGATCGCGGGCCACCTGTTCCTTGGTGCGCCGGAGAATAAAGGGATACAGAATTTTCCGGAGATGTTCTTTCCGGTCCTGTTCCCCGAACTTATCAATCGGAATCGCGAATTCCTGCCTGAAATACTCCATGGTACCCAGCATTCCCGGGTTCAGGAAATTCATCTGCGCGTAAATATCAAAGGTATTATTCTGCAGGGGTGTACCGCTCATGCAGAGCCGGTTCCGCGAACTGAGCAGACAGGCAGCACGGGTAACCTTACTGGAAGGATTTTTGATCGCCTGCGATTCATCCAGTATCACATAGTCAAAGGCCACACTGACCAGGAGTTTGATATCACTGCGCAGCGTTCCATAAGTGGTGATGGTCACATCATGGTCGAGCAGTTCTTCTCTGGCCCGGGTGCGCAGGGGGCCGTGATGGATGCGGTAACTGAGGGAGGGTGTAAATTTCCGGATCTCGTTTTCCCAGTTATAGATCAGGGTGGTGGGACAAACCACCAGCGCTTTCAGTTTGCCTTCCGATTTTTTGAAATGTTCCAGAAAGGAGAGGGCCTGTACGGTTTTACCCAGACCCATGTCATCGGCCAGGATACCCCCCCAGTTGATTTCCCGCAGGTAATTCAGCCACTGGTAACCCGCCACCTGGTAAGGCCGCAGAATTTTAGCGAGTTGTTCGGGAGGTTCAATTTCACTGATCTTATCAAAGGAACGGAGCCGTTCGTATTTTTCTTCCAGTTGTACCACCAGCTCTTCCTCATCACGGGCCGCATAGAGTTCATCCACCACACTCAGGTGATAGTGGGAAAGTTTGAGTGTATCTGTTTTCCCCTCGCCCACGCGGAATAGCAGGGAATATTTCTTCAGCCACTCTTCCGGTAGGATGCCGAGTGTGCCATCCCCGAGATGTACAAACTGTTGTTTATTGGCCAGCGCCCTTTTCACTTCGGCTACCGTCACTTTCTGATCGCCGAAAACAATATCCACTTTCGCGTCAAACCAGTCGGTATGACTGCTGATAAAAATTTTGGTTTGTGGTTTGGCAGTATTGAAGCGGAAATTCTTTAGGGCTTCAAATCCGAAAACCGGTGTCTTGTTCTCCTTCATGGCATCCACGAACAGGAAGAACCAGTTGTTCCGCAATACATCCGTACCCTTGAGGGCCAGGGTCATGGAATCCTCATTATAAACAAAATTGGAATGCAGGTTCTGGAGCGACTGGATAAATTCCGTTTCCTTTTCCCGGTTCCGGTGCACCACCATTACTTTTTCCCCCTGCGGTACAATCACTTCATCCCGGTCTTTGGCCCTCGTCTCATAGCCCTTGTAGGAAAAAGAAGGCTGGAATACCAGGAATTCTCCTTTCTCCAGCAGGAAGAGTTTTACCTCGGGATTACCGTCCTTCACTTCCTGTACCAGTGATTTGTCAAAATCCACCTTATGCTCTCTTGCCAGCGGAATCACAAATTGCTGCAGTGTACCGGTCCAGCTTTCCTTGTCCACCGTCATTTTGCCCGAGGGAAGGAATTTCTCCACCAGTTGTATCTCTTCCTTGCTTTTCCAGAGATAGGCCTGGTTATTATAGAGGAAAAAAAGTGGTGTGTCTGTTTCGTTATCCGCCAGCTCAAATTCCAGGGGACCGGCTTTTACCCGGCACTGAATATTGTAATGGGAATTTTTCCGGACACTAAAATGCGGCAGTACCGGTTCTTCCGCCAGCTGAAGCGGTTCGAGGTTAGCGGTTTTAAAGGCCTTGCCCGCCGGAAGTAAAAACACAAAGGGGCTGCCGGCTGATTCGGTAAACAGTTTACGGAGTTTGGGCAGCATATATTCCGCGATCAGATCCCGGGTTTCTTCAGGCAGATCATCCTCTTCATGATGAATAATATTTTCCCAGATACCGGAGAATGGGGAGTTGCGGCTGATATATTTATCAATTTCCGGCTCCTGCAGTTTGCGCAGCAGCCCCAGCATCTCCCGGTCCTGTTCCGGCAGCGAATCCGTATTGAGGTAACGGCTGATATCGGCTTTCTCCACTTTACCGGCAAAACCTTCCTGGTTTTCATCCGGTTCCCCGATCACCACATCCACCGTAAAGCGGGGATAATTCTTTTTATTAAAATTGAACACCACGCCCAGGCGATGACCGGGTAGGGACGGAGCGCTTTCCTCCACTAGGGGGGCAACCGGTTCTGCTTCTTTCACAGGCTGGGGAATCAGTACGGGCCGGTTGGGAGAAGCCAGGGGCGCCACTCTTTTAATAGACGGATCCAGCACCCGGAGAAAGGGTTTTCCTTCTTTATAGGCAAACTCAAATTTGCCGCTGAGATCATCCTTCAGCGAATAGCCGTAGGCTTCGAGCAGTTTATTTTTTTCCTTGTCCCAGTTGCGGATCGTATCAAAATAACCGGCGCCATGTGTATTGAGCAGCTGGAGAAAAACGATCAGTTTGGGCAGACAGAGCGGATGCTGTTCATCCACATAATCACAGCTGGTATCAAAATTCCTTTCTTCGTTTTTCCGGATCAGTACTTTATAGGTCTTGCCCTCCAGGGTCACCGAAGCCTTTACGGTTTCATTTTCTGCCAGCTCAATACCCGCTTTCTGGGTACGCAAATAGGTTTCTGCTGTACTAAAATCTTCCGGTGAACTCAGCAGCCGCAGGGTTTTCAGTTCGATGGTTTTCATCTTGGCCACCGTATGCCGCTGGTCATACTTCACCGCGTCGGATTGCAGGTGCCCGCGGTCAATCAGTTCCTGCAACTGGAACAGTGCCGCCGCTTCATGCCGGCAGATATCGCCCAGATTATAGGGACAGCCGCAGCGCATGGACAGTCCCCGGGGATCCTTGAATTTCTGGATATAAACTTTGTAGTAGGTGGAATAGCTGTCATCCTTTACGCGGAATACAGCGGAGCCGAACAGGTCATCATATTCCACCAGTTCCACAAAACCGATCGCGTGTATCTTTTTCCCCCGGCGGATCACTTCATCTGTGCCGTGGGTGTACACATATTTTACAAGGTGCGGTAAAGCCATTCGATTGGAATATCTGTTACATACTCCCGGCGGTGTTATTCATGCGGCCGGGGGAATCGGCAAATCTAAATGATAATGAATGGGATTTCCATGTAAATACAGGGAAATAATTAATTAATTTAATTCCCGTTTTATACAATGAAAAAGGAGTATCTTAGTAGATTTATCCCGTTACCAGTTTCCCTTCTTTATACAGGGGCAGAATATTGGCCACATCCGGTGTCAGGCAAAAATTGATATCCTCTATCAGACCGAAGCGCTCCACCAGGCGGTGATAGTGTGTCAGCTTCGGGGCAAATTCCGTCAGTTTGTTTTTATTCTTCAGATACATGGTTTCCGCCATCAGCGAACTGTCGCAGTGTATGGTGAAGTGACGGGAAACCGCATGAATCACCGCGCCGGCAAAAAGAGTGTCTTCGAGATTAAACCGGTCTTTCCAGCCGGCACAACCCAGCACCACATTTTTGTTTTCTTTCACCAGGAAATCGCAGACCGCGCTGAGATTGGGAAAGGAGCCGGAGATAATCGTATCCGCATTACGGTCGAGCGCCATTTGCAGCAGCCTTGTACCATTGGTAGTAGTCAGTACCAGGGTTTTGTTTTCAATAAAGTCGCGGGTATATTCCAGCGGGGAGTTGCCATGGGAAAGTCCTTCGGCAATCATACCGTCGCGTTCACCGGCGGCAATACCGTCAATCCGGCGGCTGATTTCAATGGCCTTGGCCACACTGTCTACCGGGATGACCGATTTGGCCCCGTTGTACAGAGCAGACGCGATGGTGGAAGTAGCCCGGAACACATCAATGATCACCACTACACTGTTGCTGAGATCGTATAAATGAAGAAGGGCCGGGGAAATGGATGTATGCAGGGAAGGTTTAGCGCTCATAATTGTGGCGCAAAAATAAGGACTGGGCGGCTCTTTTCCTTCATTATCCGGCAAGCAGTTGCTTCCAGCGGCCGCTTTCCGCATAGGCGCGGATACTGCTGAATCGTTTCTCCAGCAGGTTATGCAGATACCGGCTCAGGTAAAGGGAACTGAACCAGCGGCCGAGCAGGCCCATGGGTGGCTCATAATGCAGCAGACTGATCAGGATCGTACCGTTGTCACAGGCTTTGAAATAATGTTCATGGCGGAAAGCTTTAAAATCTCCTTCCACCTGTTCGCCCACAAACATTTCCTTTTTTTTCATCGCAGTGATGCGTACCCGCATCAGCCTGTCTTTAAAAAAATGACGGGCTTTCCAGGTCACTGTCTCTTCCGCTTCCAGCAGACCAAAGCGGGTGCCGGCCACCGCTTCCTCCCGGTAATCCGACATGGATTCTTTATGCAGTCCGACATGACGGCTCAGGTCAAAAACCACCTCCGCGGGCGCGGCAATAAAGGTTGTGAGATGAATGGTTGGCATGACAACGCGCTTGGTGACAGAATGCCTGTAAAATAATTTATTTACCCGCGCTGCAAAAACCGGACCTCTTATTTATTTATGAAAAAGGAATTTTTGCCACTTTGGCAAGCAGGAGTTTATCCCGCACCTGGATGTAAATCTGCGAATCAATCGGGGCATATTCCGGCCGTACATATCCCATACCGATCGCTTTACCGAGACTGGGTGACTGGGTGCCGGAGGTCACTACACCAACAGATTCGCCGGCCGCGTTTTTGATTTCATACCCGTGACGGGGAATGCCCTTGTCCACCATTTCAAAACCCACCAGTTTACGGCTGACCCCTTCCGCTTTTTGTTTTTCAAACAGCGCGCGGGAAGTAAATTCCTTGGTGAATTTGGTGATCCAGCCAAGACCGGCTTCAATCGGGGATGTAGTATCGTCCAGGTCATTGCCGTAGAGACAGAATCCCATTTCCAGGCGCAGGGTATCGCGGGCGCCCAGTCCGATGGGTTTAAGTCCCTGCGGGGTGCCGGTTTCAAAAATGGCATTCCAGATTTTATCTGCCGCGCCGTCTTTATCCTCAAAATAAATTTCCACTCCGCCGGCTCCGGTATAACCTGTGGCGCTGATCAGTACATTGTCCACCCCGGCAAAAGTTCCTTTTACAAACGTATAATATTTGAGGTTGATGATATCCGGTTCCGTCAGGGGCTGAAGAATTTTGGTGGCATTGGGACCCTGGATGGCCAGTAAAGCGGTCTTCTCAGATATATTGTGCATCTCCACCCCGTTTGTATTACGGGCACTGATCCAGTTCCAGTCTTTTTCCATATTGGACGCATTCACCACCAGCATGTATACCTTATTCTCCTCAATACAATACACCAGCAGGTCATCTACGATGCCCCCGTTTTCATTCGGCAGACAGGAATACTGGGCCTGGCCGGCTTTCAGCCTGGAGGCATCATTGCTGGTTACCCGCTGAATCAGGTCCAGCGCCATCTCACCCTTGAGCATAAACTCCCCCATATGGCTCACATCAAACACTCCCGCATTGCGGCGGACCGTAGCGTGTTCATCATTGATGCCGGTATAGGAAATCGGCATATTATAACCGGCAAAGGGGGCCATTTTGGCGCCAAGGGCAATATGTTTCTGGGTAAAGGGCGTGTTTTTGATTTCCATAAAGCTGATTTATAGCGTTGCAAAGGTACGCGAATAGATGTTAGTATGTAAACAGAAAGACTCCTCAGGGGGAGTCTTTCCGGGTTCCTTGCGGAACCTTCAGCTTGCCCGCAACCGGGCGGGACTTCAACCTATATCAGTTCTTTTATAAGATCAGTGAACTGGCCGGAGAGGGAATACCTACAATATCACCTTCCTGAAGCGACCGGATCTTTTTTCTTCGCTGACTGATCTGACGGGCTTCATTGGCTTTACGTTCCAGTTCTTTTATTTTTCTTTCAGACTCCTCGCGGATCTTTCTTTTTTCCTCTTCCAGCTGTTGTTTGATCTCTTCTTCAGAAGGTCCCTGCGGCGCTGTACTGTCTTTCGCGTCAAACCGGTAATCGGCATTGTTTTTCCGGGGAGTGGTGCCTTCCGGTTTGTTCCATTGTGTTTCGTCCGATTTCAGTTTGCCGTCAATTCCCATCGTGTAATCCACGCCGGTCATAAAACCAAACTGGTATTCCTCATCAACCTGTATCCCCAGATCGCGGCGGTTGCGGGTGCGTACCACCATCTTACCCAGGTTCAGTTTTTCACTGATGGAATGATCAAAGCGGATCTTTTTCCCGATGGGTACCTGTATCAGTATACCAGTCTGCTGCAAACGGTATTTGCTGTTTTTATCCACGGTAAATCCATTGGGCAGATCCAGCAGACTATCCATCCGGTTCACCTTATAGGTAAAGGCAGCGGCGCGGATTTTTGCCTCTTCGGTTGTACGCCCGTTGGCTGAACGGCGGACAGTGATATGATACAGTGAATCCGGAGAAGCGGATACTTCAAACCAGGTATTGGCCAGCCGCATCGTGTCATCGGTTATGTCCCAGCCCCGGATATCGCCATCGAGCCAGCTGAAATTACCGGTGTACATCAGCTCGGGCTGGCTTACGGTAAGAATCAGTTTGCGGTTAGAGGGATTAAACGGAGCGAGTTCCTCATCCTGGAATCCGTTGCGGCTGAAATCGCGGGTAATACTGGAAATCAGCAGTACAAGAGATATCCAGCCAAGTGTCCATAAGGCGCCGAATGTCCAGCCCAGGTAATTGCCCCCTGCGCGGGCATTCATAATACGGCGTACCACCCAGGCAATAAAAGCGATCAGCGGCACCAGCAGGAAAAAGATCAGCGTACCCCAGGCATAAATCTGCTGCCATTTACTGGTCCACAGAAAATTATTCAGCGGCCACCATTGCACACCGCCAAAGAGCAGGGCAAGCAGGGCAACAAACAAGGCAAAGGCAATGGTGCCAAAAATAAACAGGAAAAAGGCCTTGAAGAGTACCCCGATGGCATGACCAATACCGGAACCGGTTTTGCGGGCGGTCTGGCTTACTTCGGCGGCAAAGGCTTTTCCCTTTGTGCCGGAAAATTCCCGGGCCTTTGTTGAAAAAGATTCAGCGGTTTCTTTTACTTCTTCTCCCCAGCCCTTCACCCGGTCTTTCATACTGTCCATTCCCTCCTTTACATTCTGGCGGATGGTATTCACATCCACTTTTTCCCCGCGCATCTCCATTTTCTGGTAGGGCGAATGCGCTTCGGGTAATACAATCCAGAGAATAATATAGATCAGGATAAATGTGCCCGAGAGTGAACTGAATCCGATATTCCAGAACAGGTCAAAATCATGCCAGCGAAAACCGTTGAATGAACCGAAAACAATATTCAGGATCAGCGGTGCGGCAAAAAGCAGCCGGATGGTGGCCGGACTCTTGCCAAAATAAGCAGCCAGTCCGCTGGCTACACCCCCGATCACTTTTTCTTCGGGATTTCGGAAAAGACGCTTGCCGGTATACTCATCCAGGTCCTTGGGTGGTAACACGATCCACAGGATGATATAAGCCAGGAAACCCAGACCAAAACCACCAAACGTGATGATGGCAAAAAGAATCCGGATAATCGCGGGATCTATATTCAGGTAGGCAGCAATACCACTGCAGACCCCGCCAATGAACTTGTCACTGGTATCGCGGTACAAGCGGTTACGGGTCGCTTTCGGCTTTTCCGCAAAGGTCTGCTGCCCCTGCTGCTGATAGGATGAGGACTGCTGCTGGTTATGCCCGTTGCCGGTAAGCGGAATCTCGGCAGCATCAGCCGCCGCTTCGGCTTCAAAATCTTCGGGCCGGCCCATGGAGGCGGCAATTTCATTGACATCCGCATCGGTAATACAAGTGGAGCCCTTGCGCACTTTCTCACTCATCAGTTCCGCTATACGGCTTTCAATATCATTGATGATCTCATCCCGGCTTTCTTCATTGGCAAAATACCGGCGCAGACTTTCTATATAGGCCTGCAGGTTTTCGTACGCAGAGTCCTCAATCGGAATGACCCGGCCGCTGAGGTTTATGTTAATGATCTTTTTCATGATTCAGGAGTTTGGTTGAAGTGCTGTTGGTTATCAGTTGTGAATAGGTTCTTCCGGTTTTTTACTGGCGAGGGAATTGACCCCGTTGGAAAGCTCATTCCAGGTTTTTTCCAGTTCCCCGTAAAAGAGCTCCCCTTTGTCTGTCAGGGAAAAATATTTACGCGGTGGCCCCGAATTGCTTTCCACCCAGCGATAAGTGAGCATGCCCGCATTTTTCAGCCTGGTCAGCAAAGGATAAAGCGTGCCTTCCAGTATCTGGAGATTGGCCCCCTTCATTTCCTCCACAATATCGCTCGGATAAGCCTCTCCTCTCCTGATAATGGAAAGAATGCAGAATTCCAGGATTCCCTTCCGCATCTGGCTCTGTGTGTTCTCGATATTCATATCGGTCGTTTTCTTTCCTCTCAAAGATAGGGTGATATTTGGTACTATGCAAAACAAAGTACCATATTTTTTAAGCTATTTTATCCTGTCAAAGTAAAAAAATTTCACAAACGATTGATTATGATTTTATTACGATTGTGTTGGTAGACGACAGGCCGCCCTCTTCTACAGGAGCGGCCAAAATCCGGGATAATCGTAATTCTTCAAAAACTGCCGATTTTCCCGATTTTTACCGGACAATCTTTATGAAAATACAGCCCTTCCTGATTCCCGTACTGGCCCTCCTGCTCTTTGGTTGCTCCGCTAAATACCCGGTTCAGCGGGACCTGTACCGTTTTCAAAGTCCTGATGGAAGACCCGATTACAGCCAGCTGAATTACTGGGCTTCTCATCCGGGAAAAAAAGATCCGGCCGACAGTGTGCCCGCTGCTTTAAAAACAGAAGCAGCTGACAGCCTGGCCGATGTTTTTTTTATTCACCCCACCACGTTCACCAAAAAGAAATTCAGGCAGCAAAGCAATGCCGCGATTGATGATATTGACATCAATATCAAAACCGATTATAGTTCGATTCTTTACCAGGCCTCTGTATTTAACGGACAATGCCGGGTCTTTGCCCCCCGTTACCGCCAGGCACATCTCTATAATTTTTTCAGTAAAGACAGTACCAGAAGTAAAGCCGCTTTTGATACCGCCTATGCGGATATATACCAGGCTTTCGTGTATTACCTCGAACATGAAAACAAGGGAAGACCCTTTATTATAGCCGGACACAGTCAGGGTGCTTTACTGGGCAAACAGCTGCTGAAAGAATTTATTGAAAACAAACCGCTGTATACACAACTGGTCGCCGCCTATATCATCGGCTGGCCGGTACCCGGTCACTATTTCAGCAGTCTTCCCCTGTGCAGGGATTCTTTGCAGACCGGTTGTTTCTGCAGCTGGCGCAGTTTCCGGAAAGGATACCTTCCCGTTTGGGTGAAAAAAGAAACGGATACGGCCCTGGTGAGCAATCCCCTGAACTGGACCGGTGACGATACCCCGGCAGACAGGCAGCAAAATCTCGGCGCAATTGTACGTTTCAATAAGCTTTATAAAAAATCAACCGGCGGGCGCATTGCCCATGGGGTACTCTGGACCAATCATCCCCGTTTTCCCTGGAGTTTTCTGCTGCGCAGCAAAAATTATCATGTCGGGGATATCAACCTGTTTTACGTAAACATCCGGGAAAATGTAAAACAACGGATAAGCGCCTACCTTCGGAAATAATAACTGGAGGGATGCCATACAGCGGAACAATACAGCACTGGTTCGGCCGGAAGGAAAGCACGCCCTTCTTTCTGTTGATTGCCCTGTTGGTGAAAGTACTTTTATGCTGGAACACCTTTACTATTGACGGTGATAAATCCGCCCAGCTGCTGGCCGCGCGGAGCCTGGCGGAAGGACAGGGCATCTGCCTGCCATACAGTCCGCCCGAAGATCTTTCACAAACCCTGTATAAACCCCTGACGGGATGGCCGCCGGGTTATTCACTTTCCCTGGCGCCCCTGCTGCTGATCACGGACTTTGATTATAAAACAGCCGCCCTGCTTTTTGACCTTATCCTCCTGCTTCCTTTTTTGCTGCTGTTTCTTTTGTTGCTGCGTTATGCAGGAGCGACTCCCCGTTTACAAAATCTCTTCCTGCTTTTCGCCGGCTTCTTTGCCTATCCCTTCGGGGGAGAATCCGCCACTGACCTCGCCGCGCTGGTTTTCCTGCTGGCCGCTTTTGGGGTATTGCTGAAAATTATGCGGGGCGATTCCGTTTCCCTCTGGGGCTGCGCGCTGCTCTTATTCCTGCCCGGCTTATTTAAATACCAATATATCCCCGTGGGTATCGCCGCGCCGCTGCTCCTCTCCCTGGCAGGGTACGGACAAAAAAACAAGGCCCTGGTCCGCACCGGCTTGGTCCTTTTTTCCGGAACCCTGTTGCTGGGCGGCGGCTTATTATTCTTTCAGCAGCAATATGCCGGATCCGCTTATTATATCAACAGCCAGGCCAGCGGTTTCTTCCCGGCCAACCTGAAATATCTTTACCCCTTTGTTCCCGCCTCTTTTGTGGATGTGGAAACCGCGCTCACGGTATTTTCCGCGAAAACGGGCACAGATTACCTGCGCAACGGAAACGCGCTGCTGCTCGCCGGTTATCTTCTCTTCCTGCTGTTAACCGCCTTTACCCTTATTGCTGTCTGTAGAAAAAGAAAACAAATGAAGGAGCCGGCGGATGATTTTATCTTCCTGGGCAGCGGCATCAGCCTGCTCATCATCGGACTTCTTTTTTATTTATCCCTCCGCAATTCCATACAGCAGTCCCCTTTTTACCAGCCCTGGACCTATATCCAGGAATACCGGTATTTTCTTTTCCCGGTCATCCTGCTGCAACTGGCTTATTTTATTTTTTCATTGGGAAAATTTCCGCGGCTCTCTGTTTGGGGCAAAACCCTCAGCGGTTTTGTGCTCCTGCTCCTGCTTTTGAACCTTGCCTATGCGGGATATGATTTTACCCGGATGATCCGTTCCGCGGAGCAGCCCTTTTACCGCACCCCGGTATATGCCGCAAGGGTTTCCTTTTTCACCCGCTATTACCACCGCATTCAGCAGCAGTACCCCCATCAGCGGCTCGTGATTGCCTCGCCCGACCATTCGCTTGCTCATTATGCCGGGCTGGAAGGCTTCGGGGCCCTGCCGCTTTCCCATTTTCAGCAGGAGCCGCTTCGTTTCCGTTCCGCCGTAAACACAAAGGTCCTGCTGATCATGGACTCCCTCAGCGCCAAACATTATGCGCCCCTGCTGCACTTTAACGCCGCCAATCCGTATGACCGGCAGGGGAATCATTATTTTTACCTGCTCGATGCAGAACCCCTCTCCCGATAAGGTAACCGTAATTATACCGGCCTTTAATGAAGCGCCGGAACAGGTGGAGCAAACGCTCAGCAGCCTGCTGAACCGGCATTACCGGGTGATCCTCGTGGATGATGGTTCGGCCCTGCCGCTTCAGCCCGCCGCGCACCCCCTGCTCCGGATAATACGTCACCGCGTCAACCTGGGACAGGGCGCCGCCCTGCAAACCGGGATGGATGCGGCCCTGCAGGAGGGGGCAGACTATATCATCAGTTTTGATGCCGACGGACAGCATGAGGCTTCCGCGATTCCGGCCCTGCTGCAGCCCCTGCTGGAGAAAGAGGCCGATATCGTTTTCGCCTCCCGCTTTCTGCAGGCGGGACAACACAATGCCGGTATAAGAAGAACCTGGCTGCTGCAGCTGGCCCGGCGGGTCAATTTTCTTTTTACGGGGGTTATGCTGAGTGATGCGCATAACGGGCTGCGGGCCATGAGCCGGGAGGCCGCCCAAAAAATCAGGCTGAAGGAAAACCGCATGGCCCATGCCACCGAAATCCTGATCCGGGTAAAGCAACAGCAGCTCCGGCTCCGGGAAGTGCCGGCCGGGGTGCGTTACACCGATTATTCCCGGAACAAGGGGCAATCCTCCCTCAACGGTTTCCGGATCCTTTTTGATTTATTTTTACACAAACTGTTTGAATGAACGGCATCAAGATTTTACTCATCACCGGGGTGGCTTTTATCGCCGTTTATTTTTTTGTGCGGCTGCGCAACAGCCTGTTCGACCTCTTCCTGCTTTTCCTGCTGTTTGCCACCGCGGTGGTCTTTATCCTCTTCCCCGACCTGAGCAACCAATTGGCCAATGCCCTGGGGGTGGGCCGGGGGGCCGACCTGGTTTTTTATACCAGTATCCTTTTATTCTGGTTTGTTATCCTGAAACTCTATGCCCGCATCCGCCGGCTGGAGCAGCAGCTCACGGAACTGATCCGTAAAGACGCGCTGGATAAACAGGATTAATCAGTTTTCTGCCGTCCTTTCCATCCAGGCCAGCTCCGGTTCTGTTATCCTGATCACGGCATATTTCCCCACCTGGCTGATGCTCATTTCATCCAGTACATCCACCACCTGGCGGTAACGGGCTCCCTTACCGGCTTTCAGTAAAACCATCAGTCCGGCCCGGCCTTCCTTACCCGGATATTTATCCAGGCGCTCCTTCTGTGCCATGATAACCGCACGGAGACTTTCCTTTCCCGCTGTATGCAGGGGGCGTACCCGGTTTTCCGCGACCGCGGCCTCCCAGCTGCCGGTATAATACCAGCTGTTGTTTCCATCGTCCAGTAAAACCGTCAGGGCATACGACTCGCCCAGGTCACTGGGTTTTCCGTCTTTAGGCATGGCAAGTGACAGGGCCGTGGGTTTGCTCAGTTCCGTAGTGATTACAAAAAAACTGATGAGCAGGAATCCCAGGTCCACCATGGGTGTCATATCAATACGAAGGGATTTGGCGGGCAAGCGGCGTACCCCGCTGCGGGCGCGCGTACGCGGGCTGTTGCCATCGGCAGAAATAGCATCCATAAGCGTTGTTTATTAATCAGATACAGGCGGGCAGGTTTTCCACAAAAAAATCATCGGGAAAATTGATAGGGGTCATAAGGGCGGGGGGGTTAATGGGCTAACTTTAAAACAAAGCCTCAGTCATGAAAACCATTATTGTCCCCACCGATTTTTCGCCGGTTGCCGCCAATGCCATGCATTATGCCATTGATATGGCCCGCACGGTGAATGCCAGTCTGCTGCTGCTGCATGTGTACCAGGTACCGGTGAGTTTTACGGATACCCCGATTGTCCTGGTCTCCATTGAAGAACTGCGGAAGGGAGCGGAGGAACAGATCCACAAGCTGAAAACAGAAGTGGAGCACCTGACATCCGGCAGCCTGAAGGTTTATACGGAAACAAGGCTGGGCAATGTAACCGATGAGCTGGAAAATCTCTGCAACAAGATAAATCCCTTTGCGGTGGTGATGGGCACCAAGGGCGCTTCGGGTATGGAACGTATTTTATTCGGCAGCAATACCCTCACGGCCATCAAACACCTCACCTGGCCGGTGATTTGTGTGCCGCCCGGCAAAACCTACGGGCATGGGATTAAAAAAGTGGGCTTTGCCTGCGATTTCAAGGATGTGGTGAAAACCACCCCCACCCGCTGGATCATGGACTTTGTAAAAGAGTTCGGCGCCGGACTGGAGGTATTGAATGTGGATTATCACAACCGGCATTTCAAACCCGAGACACCGGAGCAGTCCATCCTGCTGCACACTTTACTGGAGGAAGCCAAACCGACCTATCATTTTATAGAACATGCCGATATTGAAGACGGCATCAACGATTTCGCGGAAAAAAACAATCTTGACCTGATTATCACCATTCCCAAAAAGCACCGCCTGCTTGAAGGCGTCTTTAAGCCCAGTTCCACCAAGCAGCTGGTTTACCAGTCGCATGTGCCGGTGATGTGTGTGCATGAATAGGTGAAAGGTTAACGGGTTGATAGGTTGAAAGGGGTTCAAATTGCCCGGTTTTCTAATTTTAAACTGTCTGGTTTTTAGGGGGTACTTACACCTTACGATAAGTCTTCATTGCCAATTTGATGTTTCCACAACTATAGTTTTCAATTGGGGCGCAACTCCCGTTATGCCATTTTATACACTATAACTCGGATTATTTCCGAATTAAATACTAAATTTTGACATTATTGTGCTATTTTTAAATAAACTATTCGGATTTAATCCGAATTACTGTGTAAATTTTAGCAAGATGGACTTCAGAAATGCGATAGAAGCGTATGCCGGACAACCCCTGCCAGGGCAACTTTTGCTGGATGTGCTGAAGGAATATAAACGTCCATACGATAAAATTAATGAACTGGTGAAGCAGGGAATGCTGTTGCAGATTAAAAGAGGGTTGTATATACCAGGGCCGAAGCTGAAACTGCCGGTACCGGAACTATTCCTGCTGGCTAATCACCTGTACGGCCCGAGTTATATATCGCTGGATTCGGCGCTCCAGCACTGGGTACTGATCCCCGAACGGGTCTTCGAAACAGTTTCCGCGACCATGAACCCGTCAAAAAAGATAAAGACGTCTGTCGGCCGGTTCACCTATTGGGGCCTGGCGCTTCCGTATTATGCTTTCGGCATACGGCAGGTATCGCTCACCAAAACGCAAACAGTGCTGATGGCGGGCCCGGAAAAAGCGGTATGCGATAAAATAGTGCTCACACGGGGGCTGATACTCCGGAGTGTGAAACAAACGCTGGAAATACTTGTGGAAGATTTCCGGATAGACAGGGCGGGATTGAAAGAACTGGATATAAAAAAGATCAGCAGTTGGGTAAAGGATGCCCCGAAGGGTAAAAGCCTTGCCATGCTGGTAAAAACATTGAAAACACTATGATAAAGGAATGGCTGGAAGAGTATAGGCCGGCAACGCAAACAGATGCGGAGCAGGCGCTCCGCGAGATCATGCAGGAGATTGCGCTCGCGGGGTTACAGCGTAGTGGCTTTTTTGAAAAAGCGGCTTTCTATGGAGGCACGGCACTCCGCATCTTTCACGGACTTCCCCGGTTTTCGGAAGACCTGGATTTCTCTTTGCTCACAGCAAACGATGAATTTTCGCTGGAACCATATCTGCGGGGAATCGAAGCGGAGTTCAGTGCATTAGGGGTGACGGTGAGTGTGGAGGAAAAAAGTAAAACAAAGGATACAAAAGTGGAATCGGCCTTTCTGAAGCCAGACACGACCTGGAAAGAGTTGGTGATTAAGGAAATCATGCCAGAGGAGTCGGTAAAGATGCGGCCGGCAATAAAAATTAAGATCGAAGTGGACACCAGGCCGCCGCTTGGTTTTACAACAGAGGAAAAACTCTTACTGAAACCTTTCTCGTTTTATGTAAAATGCTTCACACTACCGGATCTGTTTGCCGGGAAAATGCATGCCCTGCTCTTCCGAAAATGGAAGGGAAGAGTAAAGGGACGGGACTGGTTTGACATGGAATGGTATATCCGAAAAGCGGTTCCATTGAATTTGGTTCACCTTGGGTCACGGGCCTGCGACAGCGGCGACTGGCCGGCACCGGTGATATCCGAAGCGAAGGTGCTGCAGTTATTAAATGAAAAAATTGATGCTGTATCTTTTAATAGTATCAAAGCGGATGTACGGCCTTTTATCCGTGAGGAGAAGATGATGGAAATCTGGTCGCCTGGATATTTTCATGATCTCAGCAGGAAAATGAAATTGATGCAGCGTGTATCTTTTAATGATCAATGGTCCATGCAACAACCGTTGGAATATGGAAGGAATATTCGTTTGACCTTTACAAAAGGGAATTTTAATGTGAAAGTGCACAGCGCTGCCGGCCAGGAGTACAGTTGGTTTGTCGCAGATGACAGGAATGAATTTGAAATTGAAGCCGGGACAATCAGTGAAATCGCACACCCGCAAATTTCCTTTAAAGCTGTCTCAGGCCAAAAGCAGGTCATTGTAGAATTATACTGAAAACAGATGGAGGTGTTGATACCCGGGTGGTATTACATAAACTGCGTCCGCTTTAATTTACTTAGATATTCAGTTTCAACATTTCTCCAAAGATAATTGATAACTGAGCAAGGGGCTGGTTCCAGCCTGTCTGCTCGCCTCGCTGCGCTTTGGCGAAGCGGGCCGTCGGGCAGGTTGTGGACCGGTTTATTCCACTTAGCAGGTATTTTTTCTTGTACCAAGCCAAAAAAGGCTGATCCAATATCATGAATCTGCTTAAAAATATCATTACCCTATAAATCTTTAAAAACTATTACTGTCAGGTAAAGTCCTAACTATTACACTTTAGTACAAAATACTAATAAACAAAACAACTATTGAAAGAATAAAATAAACAAACATCCATCCCGTATATTTTCTTTTCTGTTCCTTTTCCACACCTTCCCATTTGTTTAAGAGATTGGATAACCCAATTCTTTTGTATATCCGATAGTAATTGAAAAGCATTACTGTAAGAAAGCAAAAGAATAAAAATATTTTATCATAATTCCATGACTTCACTTTAAAAACATCAATTCCGAAAAATATCAATGAACTGATGTTTAAGCAAGGGAATAAGGTAATAACGCATAAGGCATAAACTCCCGGGATGTCAGATTCTCCCCAATTGATATACCCTTTGTAAACCCGATAAAATATATAATCAAAAAAATCAGTTACTATCATTACCTAATATTTAAAATCACTGTAAGTACTAATCCCCTGCTTTCGCATGTCTGCTTTATTCTTTTCCATCTCAATGTAACTAGGTATTGCATTATCCCATCCAACAGTCGCTCCTATCGTAAAATAAACTCCTGAGATAATCCAACCAACACCAGGGTAAAATGCAATTCCCCCCATGACCATATCCGCAGAGTTTTGAACATTAACACCGTTTCGCTTCATATCCCAGGAAGATATTAAAATACCAGCGACATTTAAAACAACCCCGCCCGCTTTAACAGCTTTGAAAAATGCAAAATTACCTGTCGCTTTTGTTGCAAATGCCACCTTATTTGTCTTAACCAATTCTGCTGATACCGATTGATTCCCATAGAAATTTAAACTCCATGTCTTTAACTCACCATTGTAAACCATGTTAAATTTACCTTCCCTTAAAAGATTCATTGCATTTTCAAAACCTCCGAGGTTTTCCGCAAATCCTGCCGATAAGGATAAATAATATTGGGCGGTACCTGCGCCGGCAATGTCGCTATTGTCTTTTGGCTTTGCTTTTGCCGTTACAGTAACTCCTTGATTAGTTCCTGCCATACCAGACCCTACATAACCTTGTGCATTTGCATCTGGATTATTGGGGTCGTAAGTATAATAAGATGTTGAGCCATCAGGATTCGAAATTGATAATACATCGTTCTGATTGGGATTCGTGGGAATATTCATTTTGTTCCCATCCATAGTAGTAGGAATGGTATCTAAGCCAAGAGGGTCATTATATCGAATAGGGTTATTTGTACAGTAATTATAAGGGCTTAAATTATCAGAAAACATGGCCCATGGATCTATTTGATGGAAGCGACCTATCTGCGGGTTATATTGCCTAAACATTGTTTCATAAAGGCTAACATCAAAGTCGTTATTTAATTCGCTTCCATCATTGAACTTATATTTATTCTCAGGTGCATTATTCAAGGCTTTTGATGAGATGCCGCTCATTACTAACCCAAACGGATAATAATGCGCTTCTTCCGGGATCGGACCCCGTGTTTGGGTTACCTGCAGGTTGTCA
>JACSRW010000042.1 GCA_014879565.1 Chitinophagaceae bacterium | reverse complement strand
CCAAGAGCCAAGAACCAAGAGCCAAGAACCAAGAGCCAAGAACCAAGAGCCAAGAACCAAGAGCCAAGAGCCAAGAACCAATTTTTAAGCTTACGATTCTTATGAAAGGATCGTTCCGGTTCTTGTAATTTGGTTCTTGTAATTTAATTCATCCATCCATTACTTTTTACTGATCCGGTATAAATTCCCCCCATCTGTTACCGTAAAGAGCATTCCGTTATAATATGCCACATCCCGGAATCTTTCGTTTTTGTCAGCCAGCAGTCTTTCTTCACCTGTTACTTTATTATTGGTAATAATGAGGCGGGCAATATGTTGTCCGCTCAGACCTCCGATAAAAAGATTATTCTGCCATTCCGGAATGTCTTTCCCTTTGTAAAAACTCATTCCGCTCGGTGAGAGTGTGGGATCCCAGTAATAGACCGGTTGTTCCATACCCGCCTGCTGCTGAATGGCTTCCCCGATTTTTTTCCCGCTGTATTCAATTCCATAAGTAATAACCGGCCAACCGTAGTTTTTTCCGGCTTTAATAATATTTAGTTCATCACCGCCACGGGGCCCGAATTCTGCTTCCCATAATTCCCCGGTAACCGGATGCAGGTCGAGACTCTGGCTGTTCCGTATTCCGTATGCAAAAACCTCGGGCATGGCATCCTTTCTGCCTGCAAAAGGATTTCCCGGCGCCGGTTTCCCTTCTTTTGTCAGTCTGAAAATTTTACCCAGACCTGAATTGAGGGACTGAGCCTGCACACGGCCTTCCATAACGGAACGTTCACCCGTACTAACAAAAAGGTATCCGTTTTTGTCAAATAACAGCCGGGAGCCGTAATGCAGGGAACTTTTCAATGCCGGAGTAGCCCGGAAAATGACAACCGGATTATCAATGGTACCTTTTGTTTCATTCAATTGTCCTTTGGCTACAGACATAAGGTTGGCTCCACCGTAAGGCTCGGAGAAAGACCAGTAAATCGTTTTATTACTGCTGAAAGACGGATCGGGTGCTGCATCAAGCAGACCGCCCTGGCCGCTGTCATCCACTTTGGGCAATCCGGTAAGCTGTTTTACCAGGCTTCCGTCTGTTTTACGGATTTCCATATATCCCCGTTTGAAGGTCAGCAGGAGCCGGCCATCAGGCAGGGGGACCACCGCCCAGGGCTGGCCCATATTGGAGGCAATTTTATCAACTTTATAGGCTGTGTTGGTTTTTACCCCGCTGATACGGGTCTGACCGGAAAATGCTGGTTTATAATTCGCGTTAGGTGCGCGGGTTTCCACAGGGGGCAACTGTTCACCGGTTAATTCAGAAGCCGGACTTCCGTTACTATGAAGACAGGCATTAAACAGGATGGAGGAGCCGGTTAGTAAAATGAGCACAGGGTATTGTTTCATGTCTGCTGTTTTGAAGTATAAAATTAGTGAACAAAGTCAAAACAGCGGTTTTTATAAGTTTCAGTAAAGTCAGGCTGGCGGGTTTCATCAGCTGACTACGGGATGCGAAACCCTATTCATAGTAGCCTTCGCTCAGGCCCAATTTTCTTTCCGGGGCATTATTCTCAATTTCATGAAATGCGGGGGGCGTGAGACCTGTAAAGTCTTTATAATCTTTTACCAGGTGCTGGTAATCATGATATCCGCACTCTACAGCAATTCGCAGCCAGTCATACGCAGGTCTTGAATTCTTTAAACGAAAGGCCCGGTCAAAACGAATAATCCTTTCATATATTTTTGGATTCACCCCGGTACGTTCTTTAAAACGTCTTTCAAACTGTTTGGTGCTCAGGCAGGCTTCCCTGGCCAGCTGATCAAGGCTGTATTTTGCCCGGCCTGTAAGGATAAGCGGCCAGACATTATCCGTCAGTAAACGAGGCTTTTTTTGTTTCCGGATCAACCGGCTGACAAACTGGTTGGCGACGGCGATCATTTCCGGGTAACCCGCAGCATTAAAAAGTTTTTCGTTTACATGGTTTAATTCTGCTGAAAATACTGTCCCGGCATCAAGGTACTGGTTATTCAGTTCTGAGGCCGGCATACCGGTAAGCCGGTACAGGGCCCCGGGATAAAATATAATCTGGAATACCAGGAACTTATGCCCGATCATACGGTGGGTGACTTCTGTGAACTGGCCGTATAAAACCACCGGAATATGCCTTATCAGTTTTCCTGAAGCAGCATACTGAACTGTTTCCGTTTCAAAGGGGTAAAAAGCCAGGCAATGTTCAGGTCTGGGCGGATAGGCTTTTGGCGGAATGACCTGATGGCCGTCAAATTGCAGGTGTACAATCCTGTACAACTGTACGAATTCCCTGACTTCCGGGGCCGGTATGAAATCTTTGAGAAGCAAGCGGGTTTTTGTTCAGTGTATAAGATACAGCTTTTTTATAATGTAAGCGGTGGCCCCACCACTTTCATCTGGTGTTCGGCATGTATCCTGTCCATCTCTTCCGGACCCGGACGTTCTTTCAGTTGGTTCATATAGGAGAAAAACTCCTCCATTTTCCCGGCGGGTTGCAAAAAATAAATCATTTTTCCCCGGTCACTCAGTTGAATCCAGGTATGAGGAACACCCCGGGGAAGAAAGATGGTTTGACCCGCTTTCAGCACATGGGTTTCATTCCCGACTACAAAACGGTATTCTCCTTCCGTAATCATGAAAATTTCATCCTGTTCGAAATGAATGTGCAGCATCGGACCGACCTTGTCAAGTCCTGTGTATTCAAAAACGGAAAGCTGCCCCCCTGTATCCTTAGATGATATTTTCAGATCATTGGGGTGCACACCGAGGAATTTTACCACCTCTCCGAAACGGGATTTGCCTGCATCTACTATAAATGGTTCCCCCTGTAGGGTAGCAGGTTCGGTCAGGAAAGGAGTCCGTGCCAGGGCAAAACCCGGCACAGCCAGTAATCCGGAGAGCAGAAATTGTTTGCGTTGCATCTTTGTTGGTTTTTGTTCCGTAAAGATGCAACGGGTTCCCTGTTGGCTGCTGGTAAAAAATAGACATTTTCTGGTCCCGGCTTCAGGAGACCATTCACCGGTTACCGGCCGGATTTTTACGGGAAAGAGTTTGTTGATTAATGATGAGTCTTGTGACCAAAAGTCCGGACATAATTGACAAGGTCTCCCGGTATTCTTGTTTTTCCAAAACTGCCCTCCATGGCATCCTGGTTGCCGGGTATTCTTTTTTTAAATCCGGGCATTTCACTGTGGCCGGAATAAATTTTATACAACAGGGCGCCGTCTGACTGAGCCTGGAAAACCTCCAGGGTAAAATCTGTGGGTGTATTATTCAGTTTATACGCTCTTTTGCCGCTGCCTTTGCCGTCTTTTCCATGACAGGACAGGCAGAAGTAGTCATATAATTCTTTCCCGGAGGCAATGGAAGCTTCATCGGCGGGTACGGGATTTTTCAGTTTTTCATATTTCTCCGGAACTTTCCAGGGGTCTTCCTGTTGCGGAATAAAAGAAATTCCGGTACTGACTATTAATGTCACCGCGGCCGCGATAAGAATTTTTTTCATGATGTATAGTTTAAACGAATGGTACGTTTCGCCTGTTAAATGTAACAGCGTGAGTAACCGGTTTTGTATGACAATCGTCAGTGCCACAGATGCATTTTCTCACAGAAAATTCACCGGGAGGAAATAAAAATACCCGGTTGTATTTTTTAACAACAAAGTAACCATGACAGGCCGGTGACGTTAACGCACCGGCCGGCAGCTTTATCGTGCGGTGGGCTGGTTTTTCAATTTTTAATAAACTCAACACGGCGGTTAAGCGCCTTATTGGCTGGTTTGTCGTTCGGAGCCACAGGCTGTGATTCACCTTTGCCGGTTGTTTCCATCCGCGAAGCCTCAATGCCGAAAGACTTCACCAGCTCATTTTTTACAGCGGCAGCTCTTCTTCCGGACAAATCAAGATTGCTCGCATCTGCCCCGTCTGCATCGGTATGTCCCACAATGGTGATTTTTATTTCAGGATTTTCTTTGAGTATAGCGGCAATTTCTTTCAGCGAAGGGTATGACTGGGGTTTTACCTGGTCTTTGTTGACATCAAAATAAATACCATAACTCACTATTTTTCCTTCTGTCATCAGTTTGTTGCGCATATCCGGCGCCCCGACGGCGATCCGTACATTGCTGACCAGTGCAGCTCCCTGCTCAAAACGAAGCCTGTCCAGTTTAACAGAGGCAAGCGGAAAGGCTTTGGGTAAATCCACCAGTTTGTTCTCATCCGCGTATAAACGTACCCGGGACTTCTGGACCCAGATAGCGATATGGTATTTCTGATTTTCTTTCTGGTATTTTGTTTTGTCGTCAGTGAATCCTGTCAGCCCGAGTCCCTGTCCTTCCTCCCCGTTGATATAAGTACGGTAATAAGGCCTGCCAAAATATTCCACACCAAATGTAAAACCGGCTTTACCGGGAACCGCTCCCGCATCCCAGGCTTTGGGATTATTGGCCTGAATCAGACGTACCATGTAGCCGTCCATATTACCATCTTCTCCTTTTGCGGGGATAATATCAAATTCAATCGTGTAATTATCCGGAAGCGAAAGCAGTTCATCTGTCCAGATGGTTTTGGTTCCTTGAAATTTCATCCAGTGACCGGGATACAGATTGGTTGTTACCACTTCTGCTGACCCGTTGGTATTCCAGAGCGCCGGGAAATCGCCTACATTGTCCTGGCTGAAATCATCATAAAAGATGACTTTACTTCCGGGAATAAAATCGTATTTGGAAAAGCTCTGGAAAACCGGGACCGCTTTAGCGGGTTCGCCCGCCTGTGTTTCCTCTTTCTGCGCATCCGGCTTTTCTGCCGGCTCCTCTTTTTTTACTTCTTTATTTTCTGCCGGTTTCTCTTTTTTGTCAAACAGGCTGTCTATAGCCTGGTCAGTTTTTTTCTCTATTACTTTATTGGCTTTTCTTTCCAGTAATTTTTTCGGATTCAGAATCTGAGCGGATGCGGTATTGTGCAGGGCAGCCAAACATACTGCGGTCAGGAAAAGGAATAAGGGTTTCATATGGTCAATTTCCGAAAAGGTAGTCCGGACAGACAGGTGCTGCCATTGATAGCTGTCAGCGGCCGGTTTGATTCTTGTCAAATAAAGTAAAAAGAGGTAGTTGTCCTTTAAGCCGGATTACCAGATAGCATATTCCCAGGCTGAATGGTATTGTCCTGTCTTTTCTGCATAAGCCAGAAAGGCGGCATAAAACGGATCTCCACCGGTAGTGGAGCTGTCACCGATCACTACCAGTTGTTCACGGGCTCTCGTGATAGCCACATTCATGCGTCTGTAATCCTTCAGAAACCCGATATCACCGTCTTCATTGCTGCGCACAAGAGAAACTATCAGGTAATCGGTTTCCTGTCCCTGGAAACTGTCAATCGTACTGATCCGGATTTTACCCGAAAAGATTTCTTTGGCTGCGGCCACCTGTGCGGAATAGGGGGATATAAAAGCGGTTTTTCCCGGATCCCATCCTTCCTTTTGCAGCACTTCCGCTGCCAGTTTTAGTTCACCTTCATTTCGCAGACTGATGCCGTCCTGGCCCGGGCCTTCCCGGAAGCCTGTGCCGGCAGTATCTATAAAACGGATATGGATGCCCGAATCGGCCAGGTGTTCCGCCGACTGCAACATTTTTTTATAAAACCAGGCACTGCTGAACCCGGCAATAGATGCCCGCATGCGGTACTGCGTATTCAGCAGATAAACAGCTGCACAATGCCGGACAGCTGCTTCCAGAATGGACTGGTTATACCCTTTTGCGGCTGCTTCCCGGCTGAGTACAGTGGGAGGGAGCTGCCAGTGATCACCCGCCAGTATATAGCGGGAGGCAAACGGGAAAATGGCCCAGGCAAGCGGCTCGGCACATTGCCCGGCTTCATCCAGTACCAGTACACTGCAAATATTTTTTGCCAGGCCGGATTCATAAATACCCACCGGCGTTCCTGCAATAACCTGTGCCTCGCTGAAGAATTTTTCTTCATGATAATTCAGCAGACGGCGGATTTCGCCGCGAATGGATTTCACCTCCTTAAACAACAGGCTGCGCTGTTCCCGTTCGGCTTTCCCGTAATGGCGTTTATACTTCAGTGCCATGCGACGAAATTCTTCTGCGCGTATTTTCAGCTGCCTGATTTCTCTCTGAATTTTACTGTCTTTCAGCATTCCTTCCGGGGTATGGGCCATGATTTCCGGATCGGCCTTATTGCTGTTGCCGGTTCGCAGGGTTTTACAACCTGCCCGGATCAGCCCTTTGGCAATGGTGTCCACCGCCGTATTACTGGGGGCGGAAACCAGCACTTTTTCTCCCCGTTTCACCAGTTGTGCAATTGCTTCAATCAGGGTGGTGGTTTTACCCGTTCCCGGAGGACCATGTACAATGATTATTTCTTCCTGTCCGCAAATCGCCTCAACAGCCTGGCGCTGACTTGCATTCAGCGACTGATTCCGGAAACGAACGGAATCCGACGTTTTTGAAGAGAGCCGGGTAACCTGCACCGGTTCTCCGTGTACCTGTGTAAATAGCCGGAAAAGGCGTTTATCATATTCCAGTTCTCCCAATGTTTTTTTAAGAATACTGGTGGTGTGTGTATCGGGTGCCAGTTTAATGGCTAAACCGTCCTCTTCAATCCATTCCGGAAAATCCGGGGCATAGAGACGAAACTCACCACTTTTCCCTTCCAGGGAAAGCAGGACTCCTTTAACGGGTTCCTCACCGGGTACAAAGCACTCAATGGCAGACCCGTCGCGGAAAAGGCTGGTTTCCGGCGGAAATGAAATACGGAAACTGACTTCCGGGTAATCCGCAAATCCGAACCCCTTCCGGGTAATGATCAGCGGATGCAGAACCAATCCTTCTGCTTTCAGCTGCTTCAGCGGTCTTGACTGGTCAAGCCGGTAGCGGAGCGCTTCTTCCTTTTCTTCCAGTTCCACACAATGCAGCAGGTTTTTCAGATGCGGGTGCATCCGGTGAAAATAGACAGTCCCGCAGGAATAAAAAAATCCATTCTGTTTGGGATACAACCCATAAAAAATTAGATTTATCGTTTATTGCAAATATGATTCTTGCCGGAACATCACGGATTGCTGTTTTATGTCATGAAAAAGCAGGGGGCGGCCGCTCCCTGGAGATGGCAGCTGCCCTGGAAACGATTCTGCACCAGAAAAAAATCGGCCATACTGTGTTTATCAATGACTGGCCGGATCACTTGATCGGATTTACCGATGTTTTTATTTCAGGGGGTGATGGGTCGCTGAATTTTTTTATTAACAAATATCCCGCCTGTCAAATACCACTGGCTCTTTTCAGGGGAGGATCCGGAAATGATTTTCACTGGCTTTTATACGGGCAAACCGGTCTGGAGGCACAAGTGGAACAGGTTATTCAGGCAACTCCTAAACCGTTGGATGCGGGGGAATGCAACGGCCGGTTATTTATCAACGGATTCGGAGCCGGTTTTGAAGGAGAAGTCGCACGCGCACTCGTTCACAAAAAGAAACGGCCGGGGAAATCATCTTACTTGCTGACTATTCTGCGCAATATATTTTCTTACCGCTCACAGGATTATATCATTTCAACTGAATCAGAAACCTTTACCGGGAAGCGGTTACTGGTTGATATAAGTAATGGCAGAAGGGCAGGTGGTGGTTTTCATGTGGCTCCCACTGCAAGGGCGGATGATGGCAAACTGGATCTTGTACTGGCAGCGGCCCTGCCACCACTGAAGAGATTGTATTATCTGCCCCGGATCGAAAAAGGTAAACACCTGCATCTGCCTGTGATAGTTCACCGGGTGTGCCTGCAGGTCAGCATTCGCAGTACCCGTATTTTCCCCTTTCATATGGATGGCGAATACGGCGAAGCAAACGCACTTGATATCCGGATACTTCCCGGACGATTCCTTTTCCGCTTTTAATCGCTGCAATAAAGCCTGTACATTTGCGGGATGAACCGTTTCAGTCATCCTGCTATACAGATTGCCGGCCAGGCCGATATTCCTTTCCTGGTACACCTGCTAAACAGTGCTTACAGGGGGGAGAGTTCCCGAAAAGGCTGGACCACAGAGGCGGATCTTATTGCCGGAAATGTGCGGACCGATGAAAAGAATGTCCGGGAGGTGATGGATCTGGAGGGGAGTGTTTTTTTAAAATATACAGATACAGACGGGAGCCTGCTGGGATGTGTCAACCTGCAGCAACACGGGTCAAAAGTATACCTGGGAATGTTCAGTGTACGGCCGGAAAACCAGGGTGGGGGTATCGGGAAAGCCATTTTACAGGCTGCGGAGGAGTGGACCTTAAGCAGGGGGTGTACAGTCATTTATATGTCCGTTATATCCGTAAGAGATGAGCTTATCAGCTGGTATGCAAGGCACGGATACCGGGATACCGGTGAAAGAAAGTTTTTCCGGGAAGACGGACTTACGGGCAAACATCTCCGGCCACTTGAATTTCTGACCATGGAAAAAATGCTGGAAAAAACTGAACAGGCCTGAAATAACAGGAACTATGGAACTACTGGAAGTTAAAGGTCTGGGTAAAGAAATAAAAGATGGACTGGCTGTACAGGAACTGAGTTTTGTGCAGCAGGAAGGAGAACAAATGGCCATAATCGGAGAAACCGGTTCGGGCAAAAGCAGTCTGCTTAAAATGATTGCCGGTCTTTTACAACCGGACAAGGGAGAAATTTATTATAAAGGAATACGGGTCAGAGGCCCCCTGGAAAAATTACTGCCGGGTCACCCGGAGATAGCTTTTCTGAGTCAGCATTTTGAACTGCGGAACAATTACCGGGTGGAAGAAGAACTGGAAGCAAAGAATCTCCTGGCGCCGGAAGAAGCCGCTGCTTTATATGAGCGTTGCCGGATTTCAACTTTACTTTCCCGCCGCACCGACCAGTTATCGGGAGGAGAAAGACAAAGAGTGGTTCTGGCAAGATTGCTCAGTACCCAACCGGGTTTATTATTGCTGGATGAACCCTTTTCCAATCTTGACCAATCCCATACCCGCCTGATGAAAAAGGTACTACAGGATATTGTGGAAATGGCCAGCGTTACGGTGATGATGGTATCGCATGATGCGGAGGATTTATTGTCCTGGGCCCACAGGGTGCTGGTATTACGCAAAGGAAGCCTGGTGCAGCAGGGAACGCCGCATTTGGTATATGAGCATCCTGCGGATCTTTATACCGCTTCCCTGCTGGGTGAATTTAACCTGTTGCCGGCCCCGGTCTTTTATCAGCTCACCGGCACATCCCGGGATGCGGGGGAGGGGAATAGCTGGTTTGCAAGGACGGAGAAATTTTACCTGGGCAATCCGGATGAAACGGGGTTGATTTGTACAGTAAAAAATTCCCGTTACCGGGGCAGTTATTTTATGAATGAACTGGTATCGGGGAATATTCATTTACTTGTGCGCTCCAATGGCCAGCTGGAAAAAGGGGCAACAGTGAATGTATGTATCGCCCCGGCCGATATACGCACCATTAAAAACCAACAATTAAAAATATGAAAAAAACAATGCTGCTTTTTCTGTCTCTTTGCCTGGCCGGTTGGGTCAGCGCCCGGCAGGCAGATGTACAGACCAGGGACACCCTGCAAAAAAAACAGGTGGTTGAAGCTTCCTGCGGTCAATGCCAGTTCGGGCTGAAAGCTCCCGGTTGCAGTCTCGCCATCAGGATTGACGGGAAAGCCTATTTCGTGGACGGAGCCGATATTAATGATCATGGAGACGCGCATGCGGAAGACGGCTTTTGCAATGCCATACGCAAAGCGGAAGTGTCAGGCAAAGTTGTTAAAGGGCGCTTTAAGGCCAGCTATTTCCGGTTATTACCGGCAGCTCCCAAAATGCCGGCTCCCTGAGTGATAAACAGGATGGTCATTACAGGGGTTTCAGTATTTTTTGGAAATATTATAAAAATATCGTAACCTGTATGTCTAAACTAACTATATGACCACCCAAAAAACCTCCACCTCTGCCGGAATTGTATCCGGAATCCTGCTGGCGTTTACCCTTTTTGTAATGGCCTGTAATAACAGCGCAGATAAAAAAGGAGAAAGCGCCGACACCCCCGCTGCAAAACCAGTTGAGCAGATAACCACGCCTGCTTCGCCGGATACAACCGGTATGGATACAGCGGACACCCGTCCGGTAAAAACGACGGATTAAGTTACTGAACAATGTAGAAAGTCCCGCCTACTGCTTGCCAGGCGGGGCTTTTTTTATTTCCGGATCTTCCAGTCTGTCCGGATCTGTACCTGTATCCGGCTCCGGTGCTACACCCGCAGATTCATTTAATTCCGGGATTATATCCGTATTGGTTTCAGCAGAGGGAGCAGGTAGGTCAGCCTGCGGCTTTTCCTCCTGTGGCGGTGACGAATCGTCCATCCTGTTTTCGGGGATCACTGTCTCCGGCATGCTTTCCGGCGCAGCAACCAGGGATTTCCGATGCCGGTGCTGTGTCAGTTTGTGTACAAACCAGTGTTCCAGCTTATGGTGAACGGGAATCAGAAAAGAGGCAATACCCACAAAAATCAGAATTTCCAGCAGGGGTGTATGATGTGTCAGTGCGGCCACCCGGGGATGCAGCAGCAGGGTCAGGTATTCAAAAAGGAACAACAGGGACAGCACACCCAGTACCCGGATCATCCGGACCGGTACATTCACCCGGCTTAATAACAGGGTGAGCAGAAAAAAACCGGGGATAAAAATGGCAATCAGGAGTAACTGCAGTTGCTGGGCCCTTTCTTCTTTTGCTTTACGCCGCGATTCTTCCAGTTCCAGTTGCCGGAATTGTTCATTGCTTGAAATAACCTGTGATTCGCGGATCCGGCTTTTACTGTTTACGGAATCATTGAGCTGCTGAACTGTATTGAGGTAAAAAAAAGCGCTGTCAATATTTCTTTTATCCCGGTATAAACCGGCGAGGAATTCGGCGGCTTCCAGCTCTTTGGAAAGAAAACCGTCTGCCCGGGCAAGCCGCATGGACTGACCGGCATAATAGGCGGCAGAATCTTTTTCCCCGGTTTTTTGAAACAATTCAGCCATTCCCAGCCAAGCTTCACAAAGGATTTCGTCATCCTGTGCTGCCTGCAGCAGTATTGTCGCCGTTCTGTACTGAATGGCCGATTCCGGAAAATTTCCCAGTTTGAGGTACGTGTGGCCTAAACCTGTCCGGGAAGTGCCCACCAGATCCCCGTCATCCAGCTTCCGGGCCAGTTCCAGGGAAATACTGAAATAAGTAAAGGCGGAATCAGAAATATGCAGGCGGTTATAAACATCACCCAGGTTCAGATTGATATAATACCGCATGTCTTCCACCTGGTGCTGCCGGATAACGGAATCTGCTTTCCGGTAATAATAAAGCGCTTTCCGGTACTCTTCCTGCAGCACATAAACCACCCCTATATTCATCAGTACACTTGCCAGGTTACGGGGTTTATTTCGTTTCTCTTCCAGCTGGAGTTTCTGAAAATTGAGTTCAAGGGCTCTTGGATAGTTCCCGATCTTGGTCATGGTATTGGCCAGTACCCCGATCGTCCGTGACTCACCTTCCTCATAGTGGTAACTCCGCGAGAGGTATAAGGCCTGCTGGGAAAGCAGGAGGGCTGTGTCAGGATTATAGACACCAATGGCTCCGGCCAGCTGCCACATCAGTCTGACCCGGGCCGTGTCCGTTTTTTCCCGGTCGAGTAAAAAGCGAAGGCTGTCTGCTTTTGATTTCTGGGCTGCACATGGCTCTGTTAGGAAAAAAAACAGCAGCAGAAAGAGGGCCAGTCGCTGAAGACTTCCCGGCAAGAGGTAGTGTGGTTTCATGTTCAACGTTGAAGTACCTAATATAAATATTTCCCCGTTCAGCCGGACAGAAGCGTTGGTACTTTTTTGGCCTTGTCAGCGGGATTGTTTAGATTTAAGTTCACCTCAAAACCAAAACCATGCTTTATCCGATCAGGCTGATCCTCCTGGCATCCCTGTTGTCTGCAGGGTTTGGCGCCTTTTCCCAGACCATTTATGAGTTCAGGTATCATTATACTATTGACGGGGTTCGCGAGGATTACCGGGCTTTTATGCTCAGGAACGCGGATGGCACCGGTTTTTTCAGGGTGGAATATTTTGATGAAATGAATACCCGGCACCTGGTTGAGCTGCCCATGGTGGAAATTTACGGCGAACATGAGGATGGTACACCCGACAGTACCCAGCTGATTTTTTATGCCGAACAGCCCCGAAGTATACTGGGGAACGCCGGAGATTATCTGCCTGATCATTTTGTATTTGAGGAGGTCCCGGATTCCGGATATTATGATCCCGCTTTTGTGTATTGTGTGAATGAGGATCAGTCACAGGATATGGGAACTTTTGATGAGGTCAGGCTGCTGGATGAAAAGGATCTAGACAAAGATCTGGTACTGCATTATTTCACCCAGCAGGATGATTTTTATATTCAGCAGTTTGAAACCGTTACCCGTGACCTTACCCCGGCTGAAAAACAAACCAGTCTGCACCTGGTACTGGTGGCCAATACCAATGATCAGTCCATCGGCCGTACCTGCGTGGTGGACAAGGAAGCGACCTACCGGCTGTTCAGCCAGGTAGCCGAATTTCTCCAGATCCGCTTTAACCCGCAGGTAATTGAGGGGCAGGCCTTCAGTAAAATAAATGTGGATAAAGCCATCAGTGCAGTTCGCCCGGCACCCAACGATATTGTAGTTTTCTATTATACGGGCCATGGGTTTAATGATATGAACCAGGCCTACCAGTTTCCCTACCTGGATTTGCGTGATAAAAGCTTTCAGCAATTTGGCGGGGCTTATACCCTGAACACAGAGTCCATTTTCCAGAAACTAAAAGCAAAGGGGGCCCGTATGAACCTTGTCATCAGTGACTGCTGTAATAACGATCCGGGGGCAGCCAGTCTGGTGGTGGATGAAGGGGCCACAACCCGCACCTCCTCGGTTGGCTGGGATCAGAACAATTGTATGGCGCTTTTTCTTTCGCCAAAGCCTGTTTCCCTGATCATGACAGCAGCTGCAAAAGGGGAATTGTCTGCAGGCAATGCCAGCCTGGGCGGGATTTTTACCTTTAATTTCCGGGAATCGCTGGAGAAATACATGAGTCCCTTTACGCGGAACCCGGACTGGAACCAACTGATCAGTTCGGCAAAAGCACAGACCATTGCGAAAGCCCGTAAAACCTGGTGTAATAAAGAGAAAAAAATCATTTGTGTGCAAAACCCGGTCTTCCGGGTGGAATAAACCGGAAAACTACTGAGCAGATTAAAGGGTAATAAATACCTTTGAGTATATTCAGTTTTTATGAGAAATAAATTTGTCCGCAGGAACTTTTTGCTGAGCAACGGGTTCCTGTTTTTTTTGCTGGTAAACAGTTGCCTGCTTCAGGCGCAAAACCTTCGTGTGGAGCCAATGAACTGGTGGACAGGCATGAAAAATCCGTTCTTACAATTACTGGTTCATGCACCGGGTATCGGGGCCAGTACCGTATCGCTGAAATATCCGGGTGTTTCACTCCGGAAAGTACACAAGGCAGACAGTCCCGATTATCTGTTCCTGGACCTGGTTTTGTCTCCCTCAGTGAAACCGGGCCGGTTTACTATCCGGTTTACCCAAAACGGTCAGTCTGTTTACAGTTATGAATATGCGCTTGCTTCCCGGGATAAACAGAAAGCCGCTGTAAAGGGCTTTGGTTCTTCTGATGTGATTTATCTTATAACACCTGACCGTTTTGCCAACGGCGATACAACCAATGACCGGGTATCCGGTATGCGGGAAACCCGGGTCAACCGAAAAAATGATTATGGCCGTCACGGGGGAGATATCCGGGGGATGATCAACCGGCTGGATTATATTGCCGGAATGGGTTTTACCGCCATCTGGCCGACACCCCTGCTGGAGAATGATATGGCCCATGCTTCCTATCATGGTTATGCGATCACAGATTTTTATAAAGTGGATCCCCGCTTTGGGACCCTGGAGGAATATAAAGAACTGGCTGATAAAGCCCGGCAGAAAGGGTTAAAACTCATTTTTGACGGAGTGGTCAACCATACGGGATCTGAATACTGGTGGATGAAAAACCTTCCGTTCCGGGACTGGATCAACTACCCGGATTCTTTGCAGATTACAAATCACCGCCGTACCGTAAACCAGGATTTATATGCCGCCTCCTCTGATAAGGAGAAAATGGTCAAAGGCTGGTTTGTCTCGTCTATGCCGGATATGAACCAGGAAAATCCCTTCCTGGCCACCTACCTGATCCAGAACAGTATCTGGTGGATTGAAACCCTGGGACTGGCTGGTATCCGGCAGGATACCTATCCGTATTCCCGGAAGAAATTTCTGGAAGACTGGACCTGCAGTATCATGAAGGAATATCCCGGATTCAGTATTACAGGAGAGGAGTGGAGTACCAATCCCCTGATTGCCGCCTACTGGCAGCAGGGCAAAGCCAATGCCACGGGTTACCGGGGCTGTCTGAAAAGCACCATGGATTTTCCCAATCAGGCCGCCCTTGTACAGGCCCTGACAGAACCGGAAACCTGGGATAAAGGACTGGTTAAATTATATGAAGGGCTTGCAAACGACTATGTATATGCGAATCCGAAAGACCTGCTGATATTTGGCGACAATCATGATATGGACAGGCTTTTTACCTCGCTGAAAGAGGATACCGCGCTGCAGCAGATGGCCCTGGCCTGGATACTTACCAGCCGGGGAATACCACAGTTGTATTACGGTACAGAAATTCTTCTGCAGAATTCTGCCAAACCCGGTGATCATGGGCTTATCCGCACTGATTTTCCGGGAGGCTGGCCCGGCGATGCGGCAGACGGATTCAGTGGCAGGGGACTTACGGCCGGTCAGTTACGTACACAGGACTTTTTACGGAAACTGCTGTTATGGAGAAAAAATAAACAGGTGATACATGATGGAAAGACCCTGCATTTTAGTCCGGCCAACGGTTTTTATGTCTGGTTCAGATACAATGAAAAGGAAACCGTAATGATTGTTTTGAATAAAAACGGGGAGGCCGGATTACTGCCCACCGGCCGTTTTGCTGAAATACTCGGGGGGAAATCACAGGTTACGAATGTGATCAGCGGTCAAAACAACGCCCTGGGAAAAGAACTGCAGGTTCCTGCCCGCTCGGCCCTGATTCTAGAAGTCAGGTAGGGGTGCATAAAAAAACGCCGCGGGTTGCCGCGGCGTTTTTTTATAAAGGAAGTTCCGTTTTACATGAATTTATAATTCACGCCAAACATCAGCATATTGGTGCTCATTTTATAGGAAACATTACTTCCGGGAACTGCGCCGTAAGGATTGCTGCCTGTAATCATCATCGGGTTCAGCAGGGGACCGCTGGTGTAACCACCACTGCTTCCGTGATGGAATACTCCGTTCAGCGTGAATTTCTTGCCGACTTCATAGCCAAAACCTAACTGGAAGGCATGTTTGATAATGGCCGTGGCCGGAAGCGAGAACATGGCCAGTTCGGAATTGATCGGACTGCTGCTGTAGGTATAGCCTAAGCGGAAGGGCATTGCTTTAAGCGCTTTGTACTGGATACCGGCAGATACTACCGAGATGCTTTTCCAGCCAAAACCGGCCACAGAAGCATCCATATTCCATCCCTTGGCAGTAAAGCCTTTGGTGTTTTTGTAATCCACAAAGCGGTAGTCGAGCGCCAGGTCAAACAATTTATTACTGTAACCCAGACCAGCTGAATAGATAGCCGGATAGTTCATCCGGAAATCAACCCCCGGTGCCTGGGAACCATCGGGATAATAGTTTTTGAAGTTAAATTCCTGGAAATACTGCTGGGATTTGTAGGAGGCACCCATTTTAAAACCATTACCGGAATTATAATAAATACCAGCCTGTCCGCCGATTCCAAGTGCCGTTGCTTTATCGCTGCCGGGATATCCCTTGGTGGAGCTGGGCGCTGCCAGCGGATTGGGAAGCATTTCCAGCGTGGATAAATTGAAAGTGGGAGCGAGACCGACCGATACCTTATCATTCAGTTTGTATGCATAGGTGAGTCCCACCTGCAATAACTGGTAATCCGATTCAATCCGGCCAAAACCACCCATACTTTGCGGCATGGTGATGGGATTGCTGTTACTTTCCGGGAAGGTTACACCAAATCCGCTGATGCCAAATGCAGAAATACCCCAGGTATGTTTGCGGTCTTTTTTGCCCCATACATAGGCGGCCGAAGGCATAATAGATACGCCCCGTGCGTCTTTGGTAGTTCCGCTCATCAGCCCCATGGGTGTATTAACGGAAGATTTCACTTTCGGGGAAGAATAAAAAAGGCCGGCATTAACGGAAAGTATTTTGCCTTTAAATTCGGTCAGGGCTCCCGGGTTCCAGTGAAGGGCGCCATTAATGTCCAGCGCCTGGCCGGTGGCGGCACCGCCCATTGACATGTTCTGGGCACCGATACCCTGCATTATATGACCTGTCTGGGCAGAAAGTCCGAGGGATACACATCCCATCAGAAAAGCAGAAACTATTTTTTTCATATACATGTGTTTTGATGAAGCGGCTCCTGGCCGCTTTTAAAATTACACAAAACTATTTGCGCGCAAAATCCGCCTTTTGTGACTCTTATCACGCAGGGGCGAAATCATGTGTCATTATGATTAAGAACAGGCTCCGGGGTGAAGCAGGTAGTGCAAACGTTCCCGGAAAGAAAAGTATACAAAGCCGGCTGCGGGTTATCCACCTTCGTGCATAACTATCCGGATAAATTAACCATTATCAGCCGCCTGTCTAATTTTTGTCATGACCACGGTATGACGGAAAAAATTATTTTCGTCCCTGTTATTTTTTTTAAAATTTGATTTCACACGTAAATTATCCCGCAACATGAAACAAGAATACTGGATCAACGTAAAACATGTGGACAACCGCCTCGTTATTTACCTCAACGGAGAAACTGTCTGGGACAGCGGCATTGTACATGACGACCCCGCCCTGAACAAGTTTATTGAAATTACCGAACTGCTGAATGAACATTCCGGTCACACCAGCGAACTCATTTTTGAAGGCTTTAATGATGATTACACCGCCAAAGGAGATGAAGGCGAACTGAATCCCTGGCATTTCAGTTACTGCTTGTTTAAACGGACTGTAAACGGAAACGGGGAAGTGGTGGGTGAAACGGATATGATCAATCCGTATAACGAAAAACATCTTTCGAATCCTAACACAAGGGCCATTAACAACAGTTATCAGATTGTGCTGAAAAGCGGGGAATATAAGGTGGTGTCCAACTCCCTGTCTCAGCAGTTTTATAAATAGGCTACGTTAATTTTTATCTGTTATTTCCTGTTTTACAGGAGGCTTTGATTATGCAAGGAAGCTGTACCGGTACCGGTACAGCTTTTTTTTCATTAAAAAGCCTTCCGCAAAAAGCGGAAGGCCGTTTTTTGTACACGGTGGTTTTATACCAGCACTACACTGTTTGTGCCGCCATACTGGTTCGGGGCCTGTCCGTCGGCTTCAGGATCATTCATCCACTCCGTACTATTTACCAGGTATTTAAATTCATGCCTTGAGTCTTTCGGGAGATTCACATCCGCGGAAAAACTTCCGTCTTTCTTCCGGTTCATAGGAATGGCTTCCTCCCATTTACCGTTAAGGCCGAGAATACTGACAGCCGTTGCATTCTCCGGGTTAAAGCTGAATTTCACTTTACAATAGTCCTTGGTCTTGTAATAGGTTTTTGTTACCATTTGTCTTATTGGTTTAATATTTAAAGTATAATCATTTGACAAACAGCAATCGGGAAGGTGTTCAGAGGGACAGAATCGTTTTTAATACCGTTTTTTCTAAAAGGTAACCCTCATGGACTCTGAGGGTTATCGCTTAATGTTGTTTTTTCTGCAATTTATTCTCCAACTTTACGTTGTTAACGTAATCCAATTTCTGAAAACCAATATCCGTCAGTATGAATTTCCTTCAATTTAACGACCAGGCATTTATAGCCGAGTCATTCAACATGGACGAAGATTTTACCTTTCAGTCCGCCCGTCTCGCTTATTTCAAAATCAATTCTTACCGGATGGCACAGGTAAATGCCGGATTTAACACGGCCCGGGAAGAACTCCGTAACAGTATTGAAAACAGTTTACTGAATTATGTGGATCCGGATCTGGTGCTGATTACCACCGGTTATTTTGACCAGGAAACCGAAAACTGATACCGCTGCAAGTGGCGGTTGCTCTCTTTTTTGAGGGAGCCGGATGCGTATGGGAAGTCGTTAAGATTTAATAACCCTGTGTATAAACAGGGATTACTGCCGGGCTGACCGGCATTTTTTATTCCGGTTTGGGGACGGAGAAGGAGAATGTGCTGCCTTTGCCAGGTTCACTTTCAATATACAGCTGTCCCCCGTTTCTGACCAGGAACTCCTTACATAACATCAGTCCGAGACCGGTTCCGGATTCACTGGCTGTGCCTTTGGTGGTGAAGTAGTCATTATTGCGGATGCGCATCAGGGCTTCATGGCTCATACCCATACCGCTGTCCTGCACATAAATTTCCAGGAAGGATTTATGTTCGTGTACCCCGATACAGATTTTCCCTTTTTCAGGAGTGAATTTGATGGCATTGGAAAGCAGGTTACGCATAACCAGGTTCATCATTTCCCGGTCGCAATACCCAAAAACCTTCGGGGGGGCATCATTAAGCAGGATCACTCCCTTGGTACGTGCCGGAAGGAGCAGGGCCTGGTAAACATCATTAATAGCTTCTTCAATATCCACTATTTCGGGATTCACGGTATGCGCCTGCATCTGGGCTCTGGCCCACTGCAGCAGGTTTTCCATGAGTCCAACCGCATAATTCATGTCATTCAGCAGTTCGGGTATATTTTTTTTCAGCTCTTCTGCGGGCAGATCCTGTTCGTGTGCCTGTTTAAACAGGTTACGCATGGCGTACATCGGGGCTTTCAGATCGTGGGAAATGATGCTGAAAAGTTTGGTTTTAACAGTATTGAGTTCCGCCAGTTGCGTGGCCTGTTGTTTCAGGAGTTCTGCACTTTCCTCCAGTTTCTGGCTTTGTTTCCGGATCTCTTTGTTTTTGTCTTCCAGGATCGTGTTTTTGTTCAGAATCCGGCCCTGGTAAATGCTGTTTTCTTTTTTAATCAGAAATAACCCATAGAATATAAAAAGCAGGGACAAACCCTGGTTCAGCAGGTATAATCCGTTGCTGGCTTCTCTTAATTCGTAGGGCTGCTGCCGGATGACTACAGCCAGTAAAAAATAACTGACCATGGAAAAGCTGAGCGAAAAAATAATATTGCCGATTCTGTTCAGAAAGAAAACAGACAGTATGCCAAAGAGAATAAAACTCAGACTGACACCGGGATTAAATCCTGACAGATAAACAACACAGGTAAAGAAAGGGTAGAGCAGGAAATAGGAAATAAGCGCCAGTTCCTGTTTCCGCCCGTAATTCAGATAAAGTACCAGCCCGCTGACCAATGCCGGTAAAGCCGCAATCAGCCATACCCGGCCAGGCAGGGCCGTATTCAGTAAAAAACCGCTCAGGGGCAGCAGTAACCCGGTGATAAGCTGAAAAAAATTAACCTGGTTAAAAATGCGGAGTTTACGCTGATCATACTCCTCCATATTTTCACTGATACCAAAAGACTGTACCAGGGTATAAAGGCTGAGCAGTTGTTTTTTGGGAATAGAAATCCTTTGGCTGGCAGGGGAGCTTTCCTTATCATGCAGCAGTGGCCGGGCGGTTATTTCCATTGGTTACTTTCTTTAGGATTTGGATTATCAAATGTATTGTTTGTCGCGGGAAACTACCTATAAAATGCAGGTCAAATTCCCCCGGAAACGTAGAAATACGATGCCCCGGCTGCGGAAAACTGCATACGCGTAACCGGGTAGAAATGACCTGACAGGAATCAGGTGGCAACTGGCAGGCCGTATATCCCTGTATTTCACCTTCCGGATAATTGCTTGTATATGAGGGTAACATGCAGGAAACCAACAGCGTTAAGGGGATAAGTCCCGGAGCCGGAAACAGGGAAAACCACTCCGATTCCCTAACTTTGCGGCGACTTCAACCCATGGCAGAACATTCACATCAACTGGCAGCGATTCTCTTTGCTGATATTGTCGGCTATACCGCCATGATGGAGGAAAATGAAGAGCTGGCAGTAGAAAAAGTCAATCGTTTCCGGGAAACGGTAGAACTGATCGCGGAAGAACTGAACGGCCGTATCATACAATACTACGGAGATGGCTCCCTCTTGCTCTTTCAAAGCTCCACGGATGCAGCGGAATTTGCCAAATTATTACAGGAGGATCTGCAGAATGAACCAAGGATTCCGGCCCGGATCGGTATTCATATGGGTGATGTGCTGGTTCATTCCGGTAATATCTTCGGGGATGTGGTGAATATAGCCTCCCGTATCCAGTCACTCGCCCCGGTTGGCGGAATTTATATTTCCGAAATGGTTTACCGGAATATTGCGAATAAAAAGGAGCTGGAATCGGTGTTTGTCAAAGAAGAAAAGCTGAAAAATATCAAGGGGCCTGTCCGGATCTACCAGATACTTACCGAGGGGGGACTTCCGTTTGAAACTGCACCGGCACAGGGACAGGATGCTGCCGGTTCTGCGGTTTCGCCCAGCAGTATTGCGGTATTGCCTTTTTCCAATCTCAGCAGTGACGAACAGGATTATTTCAGCGACGGGCTGACAGAAGATATAATCACCCAGCTGTCAAAAATCAGGGCGTATAAAGTGATATCCAGGACTTCGGTTATGCCCTATAAAAACTCCAGTAAATCGGTAAAGGAAATCGGCCGTGAACTCGGGGTGACACTGATCCTTGAAGGCAGTGTGCAGCGCCAGGGAGACCAGGTCCGCATCACTGCGCAGCTGATTGATGCGGTAAGAGATGAACATATCTGGGCGGAATCCTATGACCGGCCCATGAATGATATTTTTTCTATTCAACGCGAGGTGGCGCTCGCCATTGCGGCCGTGCTGAACACCACGATTTCCAATAAAGAAGCCCGTGAACTGGATTATATTCCCACTTCAGACCTGCAGGCCTATGATTATTACCTGCGTGGGAAACTGCTTATAGAAAACCGGAATAAAGCTGACCTGCTCCTGGCCCGTGAACACTTTATGCAGGCGATTGCCCGGGATAAAACATTTGCCAATGCCTATTCCGGTCTGGCCGATACCTACCTGCTTTCTTCTTTCAGGGGGTATGAGGATCCGGTACAAATGCTCTGGCAGGCAAAAAAATATATTGATGTGGCTGCAGGACTGGATTCATTTTCGGGTGAAACACAGGCATCCCTGGGCTACTGGTATTTCCAGAGCCTTGACTACCACGCGGCTGAAATCACGTATCGCCGCTCAATCAGCCTGAATGCCAACCAGTCAAATGTCTATCTCTGGCTGGCTATCCTCTTACAGGCTAAAGGAGAACAGGAAGAAGCCCTGAAGATTTATGAACTGGGTGAGGAGATCAACCCGATGTGGGATTACCTGCAGAAAAATAAAATTCATCTGCTGATGGGTCTGAACAGGGGAGAAGAAGCCCTGCTTTGTATGAAGGGACTCATTGAAAAAGCACATGACAGTAACCTGAAAAGAAAAAGATATGAGGAACTCTCCCGGCTTCACTGGGCCCTGGGCGAAAAAGCGGAAGCGCTGATTGCTGCCAAGAAATCAGGGAATATGGGGCTGCTGAAATTTTATTCCGATGGAGATAATACCCTGCTGCTGAAAACAGTGGACGATTTTTATGCCTCGCTCCGTCAGCGGAGTGAATATATTTCCCAGTTATGGATGGGGGTTGACTATGCCCATGCAGGCGCCCGGGAGAAAGCCCTGGAATGTTTCAACAATGCGGTGGCCCTCAAAGAAGCAGCAGTTTCCATGCTCCTGATCCGGGATTTTGAATTTCTCAATATCAAATACCTGAGTATGGCCCTGCTCACCCGTAAAATCAGGCAATTAATTAATTTCTGACAGCAGTAACTCCCGGAAAAACAAGCCGGGCCCGGAATATCCTTTTTGCTGCTGTAGTGTATTCACGGAAATGCCCATTGTAAAATTCAATCCGGCTGCGGATATCCCGGTAGGCATCACTGTCTTTTTCCGCAGATCCGGCAGGGTGCTGTACTTCTATTTGTAACTGGAGCAGCCGGTTCCGGTAGCGCAGCTGAATATCTACGGGAGAAAATTGCCGGTTATTCGTTAGCAGGGATAAATAGTCCTGAATAATCCGGAACACCGAAAGCTTTTCGTCATGTGCCAGTTCTTCCATCCGCGGATCAGGTGCCAGAAACCGGATATCCATGCCATAATCTGACCGGTATTCACTGAGCAGACTTTCTATACTCGGAATTAAACCCAGTAAACTCAGTCCCGAGGGATAGAGATGGCTGCTGAGCCGGTTGAGTTCGAGGATAGCCTGCTGAATGGTTTGCATCATATCTTCCGTAAATCGCTGATTGTCTTTTCCCATTGTTTTGCCCTGCATCATGAGGCTGACATATACCAGCAACTGGTTTACATTATCCCGCAGCATTTCCGCGATAACGGATCTTTCCTTTTCCTGGATGGCAATCACTGCGTGTAATAATTTTTTTTCGTCTGATAGCACTTTATCGGCACTCTGGCGGATTTGACCGATGTCGGCAGCATGCCCGTAAACGCCCTTTGTCCGGCCATTTGTCACATCGGGCATGAGGCTGATCAGTGCGGTGAGTTTTCCTCCGGCCGGACTTTCCAGTTTTTTTTCAAACCGGGCCGGTTTGCCATGCTGGGCCGCAAGTATCCGCGACTGATTATCCTGGTACAAGGTTTTCCCGACAAAATCGGTTAAACGCATCCGGTCAATTACATCTTCTTTTTTGTGCTGAAACCAGTTGAGGGCGGCGTCATTGGCATAACGGCAGACCTGATCCATATCCCAGTAAACGAGCATTGAGGGGTAGGGTCTTGACGGATGGGTAACGTATCGCTCTGATCCGCTGTCTTCAGCGGAAAATCCACTGTCTGACATGGGAAAAAGTTTGCTGTAATTAACTAAATTATAAATGGAAAAACAATGATCAGGATCAGCCATCAGTTTTCCGCAGCCCAGCGCCCCAGCTCCATTTTGATGGACTGACCGATCAATTTCTGTTTAACAGGATCTGTCAGAATATCCCGGCTGGCAGCATTATCACCGATTTCCAGTAAAACCCGGTAGGGAGCCTGATTGATGTTTTCGTCCAGGCTGTAAAAGGAAAGTTTACCAGTCTGAATGCAGCGGTAGTCATTCCGGCCGGTAGTGCTGTCCAGCAATACTCCCCGGTTTTCCATGCCGGTGGCTTCGCAAATTGCCTTAACCAGCCTGGCTGCCAGCTCCCGGTTGGCCTGTTCGTATCGGTCCCCATAATGTATATAACCCCATACGGCATTCCGGCGGGTTCCCCCGTTATTGTGAACGGCTATAAAAACAGCCGGTTTTTTCCGGTTCGCTTCATTCAATTCCCAGGCATACCCTGAAATTTTGCCTTCAAGTACAGCACTCGTATGAAGTATTTTGGTATTACTGCCTGAATCTGCATGGTGAAGACCCGGCTGCCCGTAACTCCAGACTTTGTATTCCCTCATTTTTGGCGCTGTTTTCATGGCCGCTTCCACAATGGCATTACAGGTAGCTGCTTCGCTGAAATCCTTCCCGGTATCGGTCTGATGGGAAGGCTGCCAAACCACCCTGTACTTCTTTGTCCCGGTAATACGCTGTGTACAGGAAGCGAATAAAAACAGGAATAAAACAAGTAAAATGGCAAACCGGCCCATAGCTTTTTTTATTTTTTTTAAATTAAAATTAAGAAACAGAATGATTTAAAAATCAGCGTGTAAGATTGTTTTTAATTTTTGTAATTCACGGCTGAAGCCGATCAAAAGGCGAGGAAATAAGCTGGTCAGGACAACCGGATTTTAAAAAAACAGAATACTGAAAAAACTACCCACATTTTTTCCGCTTAAATGTGAATAACTGCCCCCGGCGCAGAACCTGATTTTTCGCCCTTTACATTAAATTCGCCGCCTGACTTAACCCGAATAAAAAAAGCAAATCGTGAGATTAAAGAGTTTAGAAATCAAGGGCTTTAAGAGCTTTGCCGATAAAACGGTCGTGAATTTTGACGACAATATCACCGGGATCGTGGGACCCAATGGGTGCGGCAAGTCAAATATTGTGGACAGTATCCGGTGGGTGATCGGTGAACAAAAGATTTCACAACTCCGGAGTGAGAACCTGGACAGCCTGGTTTTTAATGGTTCCAAAACCCGCAGTGCCAGCGGACTGGCGGAGGTCAGCCTGACTTTTGAAAACACACGGAACCTGTTACCGACAGAGTTCAGTACGGTAACCATCACCCGGAAATTTTACAAAAGCGGAGAAAGTGAATACCGGCTGAATGATGTGCAATGCCGGCTGAAAGACATCCAGAATCTCTTCCTGGATACAGGGGTGAGTACCGACAGCTATGCCATCATTGCCCTGGACATGGTGGATGATCTGATCAAAGACAAGGATAACAGTCGCCGGAAAATGCTGGAACAGGCAGCCGGCATCTCTATTTATAAAACCCGTAAAAAAGAAGCCCGCCAGAAACTGGATGCTACCGAACAGGATCTGGCCCGTATTGAAGACCTGCTTTTTGAAATCAATAACCAGCTCAAAGCCCTGGAAAGCCAGGCGAAAAAAGCGGAGAAATACCATGAGATCAAGAAGGATTACCGGGAGATCAGTATTGAACTGGCTAAGGCCTCGCTGGAAGGGTTTAATCTGAGCTACAAAGAGCTGAACGAACAACAGGATGCTGAAACCGATAAAAAGCACCAGCTGGAAGCGGAAATCGGCACCCGGGAGGCGGAACTGGAACAGGAGAAACTTTCTTTCGTGGAAAAAGAAAGAGAGCTGCAGTCCCTGCAACATGCGTTTAATGAATTGCTGCAGACGGTTCGCAGCCGTGAAAATGAACGCAACCTGGCCGTTCAGCGTCTGGAACACCTGCATGAAAAGGAAACCAGTATGCAGGAGTTTCTGCAAAGGGCGGAAGGGCAGATCCGCGGGCTGGAAGAAAGTATCGCTTTTACCGGTCAGCAGGTTACTGAGGAAGAAAACAGTCTCGTACTGCTGACTGAACAACTGGATAAACTTAGTAAGGATGTCAGCGACCGCCGGGAAATTCTGGATGAAAAACGCCGTATGCTGGATAATCTCCGGAATGAATACCAGCAGGTGCAGCGCAGCCAGTTTGATGCGGAAAAGAAAGTGGCCGTGGCTGATACTTCGGTACAGAACCTGCAGCGGGTAATCGGGCAGATTGAAGAAGAAAGGGCACAGCGGGAAGAACAGCGGCATCACCTGGACAGTGAAAGACTGCTCAAAGAAAAAGAGCTCGCAGTTAAAAAAACCGACCTTGATCAATTGCAGCAGCATCAGGAATATACCCGGGAACAGATTTTACAGACTCAGGCAGTACTGGATGGGCTGCGTAACCAGCTGGCGGAAGAAACCCGTAAACTGGATGCCCGCAAAAACGAACATGAACTGCTGAAAAGCATGATTGATTCGATGGAAGGATATCCGGATTCGGTTAAATTCCTCCACAATAACCAGCAATGGAATCACCAGGCACCGATTCTCTCCGATGTGATCTATGTAAATGAAGAGTACCGGACCGCCCTGGAAAATGTGCTGGAGCCTTACCTGAGTTATTATGTGGTCAATAACCTGCAGGAAGGACTCGGAGCCGTTCATCTGCTGGATGAAAATAAGAAAGGGAAAGCCAATTTCTTCCTGCTGGATAAAGTAAATGAAGCCGGCACCCCGTTACCGGGCCATCACCCACAGGGGGCAATCCCCGCCCTGAGTGTGGTGGAAGTGGAAGAGAAATACCGCAAGCTGGCAGAACACCTGCTGGGTAATGTGTTTATTGCCGACAACGAAGAGGCGCTGGAAAACAGCAACGGGTTTGTCGTCATTGAAAAACACGGGAAGTATGTAAAGGGCAAATACACCCTGACTGGGGGTAGTGTGGGACTGATTGAAGGGAAAAAAATCGGAAGGGCTAAAAACCTGGAAAAACTCCGGGAAATGATTGACGCGCAGGATGCCGTAGTAGAGAGCCTGCGGGCGGATATACAGGCCCGGCACAATGAAGTCATAGCCTTTAATGAAGACCTGCGGGAGTCTGCTATCCGGGAAACCGAAAGGGAAATACAGCTACTCACCAATGAAGTATTTGCCCTGCATAATAAACTCGAAAATCTGCATGGTATGCAGGTCAGCAGTCTTCACCGCCTGGAAGACCTGCAGCATCAGATGCAACAGACCCATGCCTCAGTGGAAGGAGTTAGAAACCAGCTCGCCGAATTCAACGAACAGCTCCAGGCCAATGCCAGCCGGCTGGCTGCTGCGGAAGAAACTTTCCGCGAAACGGAAACAGATTATAATGAAGCCAGCCGCCAGTTTAATGAATTTAACCTGAATGTTACCCGGCAGCAGAGTAAGATCACCGGGCTCCGGCAGGAACTGGAGTTTAAAAATAACCAGCTGAAGGACCTCCACCAGCAGATGGAGAACAATACCAGTCACCTGGCCGATACCCGGCTGAATATAGAACAGTCCGGCAGCCAGCTGAAAGATATTGAAGGTTTACTGGTGGAACTGATGCGCCGCAAGGAAAATGAGGAACAGCAACTGAATGAAGCCGATCAGGCCTATTATAATTTCCGTAATCAGCTGAGTGAAAAGGAAAGCCAGATCCGTCACCTGGTAAAGGATAAGGAACAGATTGAATACCTGCTGGCTGCCATAAAGGATAAACTGAATGAACTGCGGCTGCAACTGGCCGGTATGAAGGAAAGAATGAACGTGGAGTTCCGGATCAACCTGGAAGATATTCTGGGAGAAGCCAGGGCTTCAGAAGTGCCGGTGGAAGAACTGCAGGAAAAGGCCGACCGGATGAAAAAAAGGCTGGAAAACCTGGGAGAAGTTAATCCCACGGCAATTGAGGCCTTTACAGAAATGAAAAAGCGGTATGATTTTATTGTAGAGCAAAAAACCGACCTGGTCAATGCCAAAGACAGTCTGCTGAAAACTATTGAAGAGGTGGAAGCAACGGCGAACCAGAAATTCCTGGAAACCTTCCACCTGGTAAGGGATAATTTCCAGAAGGTTTTTAAAACGCTTTTCACGGAAGATGACCAGGCCGACCTGGTGCTGGAAAATCCGGAGAACCTGGCCGAGACCGGTATTGATGTGGTGGCGAAACCCAAAGGGAAACGCCCCTCATCCTTAACTCAGCTCAGCGGAGGGGAGCGTACACTTACCGCTACCGCCCTGCTTTTTGCCATTTACCTGATCAAACCGGCTCCGTTTTGTATCCTGGATGAGGTGGACGCCCCTCTGGACGATGCCAATGTGGGCAAGTTTACCAATATGATCCGCCAGTTCAGCGACAATTCCCAGTTTATTATTGTAACACACAATAAAATGACCATGAGTACTGTGGATGTGATCTACGGCGTTACCATGCAGGAGCCCGGAGTGAGTAAACTGGTGCCGGTGGATTTCAGAAATTTGCAGGGAAATCAGAATTGAGGGGGAACAGGCAGCAGGCAATAGGATAATAAGAAATAGAGTCCCTGGCAGAGATGCCGGGGATTTTTATAACGGGAAACGATCCCGCAGAAATTTTTCCGCAAGAAACACAAAAAAATATGCGTACAATTATTCTTCTTTTTGCTTCCAATGTGTTTATGACCTTTGCCTGGTACTATCATCTCAAACATCAGGGCTGGCCATTATGGAAAGCAATTCTTATCAGCTGGATGATCGCATTGTTTGAGTATTGCCTCATGGTTCCTGCAAACCGATTCGGGAAGACAGATGGGTTTAGCTTATTCCAGCTGAAGATGATTCAGGAAGCCATTACCCTGCTTGTATTTGCCGCATTTGCCGTTTGGGTGATGAAGGAACCGTTTCACTGGAGGTATCTGGCCAGTTTTGTTATGCTGATGGGAGCTGTCTATTTTATGTTCAGTAAACAGCCGGCTTAATTGTCTGCCATGAATGTCCGGTGCTGTTCTCTTTGTTTGGCTCTCCGGTTAAAATCGGATTTTACTTTATGAACAAAAGCGCTCATGCAAAAATAGATCCCTGTCAGCAGGAGGAAAGCCCCGGCTGCAGCCCAGAAATACCAGGGTTGTTCTTTTTTAACCTGAAATATGGCGTAATAAGTCAGGAAAACAAAACCGGCTAAACTGGCAAATCCAATCAAAACCTGTGTAAAATATCTCTCGGAGTGAGAGTGCGAATGAGCGCCGGGCATAGCGATAAAATTTTGGTGTTCAAAGGTTCACAAATTTACGGAAAAATAATCTTGTGTTAATACGATGAAATGACTGCTTTTTTTCATCAGTCCCGGTTAAATTTGAGGTAGCTATTTAGTATGAAAAAAATATATCTGTTCCTATTCTGTTTGTGTTTCTCCGGCTTAATCTATTCCCAGGAAAAGCCGGAAGGTTTGTTTATTGGTTCCCGGGCGCCTGATTTCCGGGCTACAGATCAGCAAGGACAGGAAATCCGACTCCGGGATTTGCTGAAAAAAGGAAAAGTGGTATTGGTTTTTTACCGGGGTTACTGGTGTCCGTATTGCAATAAGGAACTCAGCCGTTTGCAGGATTCACTGGGGCTGCTCACAGAAAAGGGCGCTACTGTGCTGGCCATTACACCTGAGCTGCCGGAAGGGATTACCAAAACAGTGGAAAAAACCGGGGTCAGTTTTCCGGTTATACATGACAGGGAATTGAAGATCATGAAAAGTTATGATGTGGAGTTTGAAGTAGAAGAAAACAGCTTGTCACGGTACCGGAGCGGGGGAGTGGATATTGAAAAAAATAATGGCAAAAACGGTAAGTACCTGCCCGTGCCTGCCGTTTATATAATTGACAAGGAGTCCTATATCACTTACCGCTTTTTTGAATCCGATTACCGGAAGCGCCCCTCAGTGAAGGAACTGCTGGCTAATTTATAGTATTTTCTTTTCTGCAACCAGGCAAACAGATTTCAGTCCTTCTGCCGGCCCTTTTCCGGCTACCGGTGGTTCTGTAACCTGTGCGCAGCGAATAAACGTAAGGTGATTCAGGTGACATAACAGTTTCCAGTCATCCACCGTATACATTCTGAATCCGAAAGAAGAAAAGGGAAGTGTCGCCAGGCTTTCCGGTGTCCGGATGGTGGTATAAAACCTGCCTCCCGGTTTCAGCACCCGGTGAATCTCCAGCAGATGATCCTGCGGGTAGTCCCAGAAATAGGTAACATTTATTGAAAAAACCGAATCAAAACTTGCTTCGTTAAAGGGCATCCGGTCGCTTTCTCCTCTGATCAGCGTGAGATGACCCTTTTTGATCCATTCTTCATTTTCGCTCCGGGCGGCTTTTATCATTTCCGGAGAATAATCAATCCCGGTAATTCGCAGATTGGCAGCCCGGTCAAACTGGCGGCTAAAAAATTTACCGTTTCCAAAACCAATTTCGAGGAGTGTCTGGTTATCCCGGATCAGCATTTCATCCAGGGTGAAGTCGTAAAGAAATTCATTGGCGGCATTCATTTTCCGGGCAATTTCCATGCCCTCTTTGCCGGCCGGCTTTCTTAACTGTCCGGCTACCCGCCGCCAGCGAAGCTGCTTGAAAAAATTCTTTATCACAGGTTAAGGTTTCTGATCTGTTAAGGGTATGCAATCTTAGCAATTTTTCCGTTACCTCCTGCCAAAATAATCAGATTTCCTTTTTTGGCTTTCCGGCATACATGAAAACCCTCCCGGCTGATCCATTTCCAGGTATTCCCACCGTCAGCCGTATAATCCACCCCGTTCAGGCCACAGGCAAATGCCTTTTGCCGGGAATAAAATTCCACACAGCTCCGGTAACCATGCGGAGGTACGAGGGGGGATTTCCAGTTATGGCCTCTGTCTGACGAGAAAAGGCAATTCCCATTGGTGGAATCCGGACTGGTAAAATCACCCCCGACCACAATCAGCTGTTTTCCGCCCTTCCTTTTTCGGTTATCCCAGACCGCTATTGAATTGGCGCCCGTGGTTTCCTTTCCCTGTAACAGGGGAAGGGGAGCCGGAGGATGCCGCGTGAAAAGCCTGGATTTCAGGCCGCCGCTGACGAAAATGGCTTCATCGGTATCCCAGGCCCTGATATTGGTTCCGCTGGCCGCGAAACAGGCTTCCCCGCTGTCAGCCACCGGTCTTTTTTCTACCGGAATATCCTGCCAGTTGTTACCCCCGTCAAATGTGCGGGCCACAAAAAATCTCCCTTCTACCGGATCGCCAATAACGATCCCGGCCTGGTCGTTCCAGAATTCCATCGCATCCAGAAACATGCCTTTGGTTTCATTCTGGTACACGATTTTCCAGCTTTCCCCTGCATTGGTTGTACGAAGTATATAGGCGGGTGCATCCACGCTCATGATCACTGCTGTCTGGGCATCAAAGGCCTCAATATCCCGGAAATCGTTTTTTTCAAATCCCCGGATTACGGTCCACTTCCAGCTCTGGCCACCGTCTACAGAGCGCCCGACAGTTCCGTTACTGCCGCTTACCCAGATAACCTGGTCATCCACCACACTGAGCCCCCGCAGACTTGTCTTTGTGCCGTTGTTGAGGATCCTGATTTCCGGAGCCGGTTCCGGGCGAAAAGAAAACATAAGGATCAGACAGATTACCGGAAGCAGGAACAATCCCCTGTTTTTCCGGAATTGAATACCCTGTTTTCCGGTTGGATGATGGCTGTGAGCGTGATTCATGCACGGGTTTTTTTAAATATAGCACAATATTTGCCTCTGTAAACCGCTTTTCCTTTTACGGTTACCGTCTAATAGAAAAATAGTGCTATTTTTAACGCTTAAACAGAAGACCGATCTTTATATGAAAAAATTCACCGGCATTTTTTTCGTCCTGTCCAGTATTCTTTTTTCCTGTCAGAAAGAACTCAGTTATGAAGGGAGTGATAATCCGGCCCAGGGAAGCCTCCAGAGTGAGGCCAGTGGTGATTGTTTACCCAAAACAGTCAAAGGAGTCTATGAAGCCACAAAAGCACTGGTAGCTGATTCAAATACGATAACGATCAGTGTGGATGTATTGCAGACCGGGTCTTACCTGATTACAACAGATACGGTCAACGGATACTTTTTTAATGCATCAGGCCGGTTTACTTCTACCGGTATCAACAGTGTTACACTCAAAGCCAAAGGCACACCCTTTGCCTCCGGAATAAATAATTTCAGGATCAGTTTTGACAGCACTTTCTGTGATGTGCAGGTGACCGTGCTGCCTTCAGGTGCCGGTGGTCCGGCTGCCTTTACCATTCAGTCTTCCGGAACCCCTGCATCCTGTTCCGGTGTTACCGCCAACGGGAATTATATTGTTGGCAACCCGCTTGCCGGCAGCAACACGGTCACACTCACGGTGGATGTGACTACTATCGGATCTTATAATGTTACCAGCTCAACGGTGAGCGGAATGACTTTTTCCGGCTCCGGAGCCTTTCTTTCTACCGGGGTACAGTCGCTGGTGCTGACCGGTTCCGGCATCCCGACCGGTACACCGGGTGCGGTTACAGTACCGGTAACAGCCGGCAGCTCTTCCTGCAGTTTCCAGGTTACAACTGTAGCAGGGGCCTCCTATTCTTTTGACTGCAGCACGGCGAACGTCAACGGAACTTATCAGGCAGGTACGGCACTTACAGCAGCCAATACAGTGGATATTTCGGTGAATGTGGTTACCGCAGGTCCCTATACCATCAGTACCACGGCCACCAACGGAATGGTGTTCAGCGCCAGCGGCAGTTTTGCCACAACAGGGGCGCAGTCTATACAACTTACCGGTTCAGGTACACCGGCTGCAGGCGGCACCTTTAATATTCCGGTGCCCGGTAACACCTCCTGTACTTTTCCGGTTACCGTGACGGCGGCACCAACAGTTGACTGGAAATTCACTGCCGGAACAAAAACCTATCAGGGAGAAACTACCACGGCCACAGCGCTCAGTGTAATGCCGCCGATTCTCAATTTTGCCTATGGCGGGTCCAATGCCAGTTCAGATCAGGTGGTTATTGCCCTCGTGGATGTATCCGGTACCATAAATGTAAATGAAAACTATTCCACGGTTGTTTCTGCCAACAATACGGCTCTTTTTACCTTTATTGACGGAACAACAATGGAAAATCTGACAACAGATGCCACCCGGAACCTGACCTTTAAAGTCACCAGTCATAATACAACGGCAAAAACATTGTCCGGTACTTTCAGCGGGCAGCTGAAAAGCGGAAGCGGCAGTACATTGACCGTAACAAACGGTTCGTTTACCTGTACCTATGACTAAGCTTTCAACAGCTTCTTAAAAGGCTTTCTTCTTACGGGACTCCAGTTCGGGTAAACGAAAATCGTCCAGGGCGCTTTTCTGGCTGATCATTTTTTCCACTTCTTCCGCTTTCCGCGGAGAATACCGGGATAAAAGTTCATAACCGTTTTCCGTAATCAGCACATCATCTTCAATCCGTACGGCGATACCCCACCATTTCTTATCACAGTCGGAACCAGACTGGATATATATGCCGGGCTCAATGGTAATGACCATATCTTTCAGCAGCACTTCCATCGATCCTCTGTCGTGCACATCCAGCCCGATATGATGTCCCAGTCCATGCGGATAATAACGGGCAGCTTCGCTTTTGTTTTTTATGATGCCCAGTTTCAGCAGGCCTTCTGCAATAGTTTCCCGCGCTGCATTACTGGCATCGGCAAACTTTGACCCGTTGCGCAGTGTGCGGAATGCCGCTTCCTGGGCCTCATACACCAGCTGGTAAATTTCTTTTTCTTCTTTGGAGAATTTCCCCGATGCGGGAATCGTCCTTGTTACGTCTGCCGTATAGCCATGATATTCGGCCCCCACATCCATCAGCAGCAGCGATTCTCCGATTTTTGTTTTGCTGTTTTCGGTGTAGTGGAGCACACAGCCGTTTTCTCCTGCACCCACAATAGATCCATACCCTACACCTTCTGCGCCCTGTTTTTTATGGACAAATTCCTGCAATCCCTGTATTTCCAGTTCTGACATACCGGGATGAACGGCTTTCATAACTTCATTATGTGCCTGGCAGGAAATTTCCACGGCTTTCCGGAGCAGGTTTAATTCTTCGGGGGTTTTAATCCGGCGGAGTTTACCGGTCAGCTCCATATACATGCGGGTATCTGAACGCTGACTCAGGCTGCCGGAAGCAGGATTTAATTTTTGCCGGAACTGGTCAACCAGGTCCCACAAATCCGCTTTATCGTAACCATTGGTGATATCTGCCGGAATACGGTCGTGCAGAATTTTCCGGAAGCGGGAAAAGTCAAGTGAAAAGTTTTTAAAGTCCTGCCCATTATAAACATGGCTAAATCCCAGTTTTTCCCGGGCCCCTTCCACCCCCAGACGCTTACCGGTCCATTGTTCGGCCTGCGCATTTTTCTTTTGTACAAACAGGAGTTCCTTATACGTGTTCCCGTCTGCCCCGGTCTGCGGCTCTTTAAAAATGATCAGCAGGGAATGGGGTTCCCGGTAGCCGCTGAAATAATACAGATCGGGGTTGGGGTGGTAATTATAATCCACATCATTGGAAAAATTCCGGGTGGGGTAGGCAAAGATCACTGCCACTGAACTGTCGGGCATCAGCTGGCGCAGCGCTTCTCTGCGGCCGGCATGAAAGGCGGCCGGCAGATAGTCTTCCGGTAAACCTTCTGCGGTAATGTGATGATGTTGTGAAAAAAGAGATGTAGGCAGACTTAAAAAGCCGTAAATAAAAAAAATAAGCAGGGAATACGTCCTTGGCATAATGGGCTGTGTTTTGAATGCTAATCTAAAATATTCCGGCCTGAATTGGCCGGTGAATGTACAAACGGCAAAAAAAAGAGCTGCCAACCGGCAGCTCTTTTTAAATTAAGACGGGTTAATCAGAGAGGATTCTGGGTTACCAGGGGGTTGGTGTTCAGCTCTGATTGTGGGATCAGGAATTCCCACTGCTTATCTCCGGCCGGCACATCAAATACCACAGCCAGGGAAGAAATATGATTTGCACCATTCCGGTTGAGTGGCTGGTTCAGTCGCTTCAGGTCGTAAAAACGGAAGCCTTCACCCCAGAGTTCCACGCGGCGGTGAATCAGGATTTCATCAATCAGGGCCTGACCCGTATTGGTGGAAAGGGTATAGTTGGCATCCCTGTTTTTCACCAGGGTGAACAGGGCCTGGGCGGCAGGAGTGGTCTGGCCGGCACGGGCCAGAGCCTCAGCTTCGATCAGGTACATTTCAGCTGCACGCATATAGGGCAGGTCACCGATACTGATACCGGAACCACCTGGGGCTACAAATTTGCGGTTCATATAAGGTCTGCGTAACCCACCCGGAGGAATCGGGAAAGCGGTATTGGTACCTGTGGGGTCCCAAAGCTGCTTCCGTACATCGGTGGCACTGATCTGGTTATACAGCAAGGAGTTAATTGCCTTGGGATTACCGCGGATATTTGAGGAATTGAAGTTAACAGACATGTAAGCAAAGAAAGAATAGAAGAATGTCTGCTGGTCTTCCTGCTGTTTGCTGCCCCACATCCATTCGGGATTGGTATAATCATTAAACCCGCTGAGGTACTGGGCATTGCTCATCAGGCTGATACCCTGGCGTGCCTCACTGGCCATCTGGGCAGCTACAGTCCAGTTCTGCATAGTCAGGGCCACACGGGCTTTCAGCCCTTTGGCTACATTTACGTTCAGGTGCGATTTGTTGGCACGTGTATAACCAGCCAGGTTTACAATGGCATCATCCAGGTCTTTATTGATCTGGGTATATACTTCGGCTACGGAAGCACGGGGGGCCGGTTCGTTGGTGGGAGCCAGAACCAGGGGTACACCCGGACTGTCGTTGGCGCCGGCAGCATCAAAGCGTTTGCCAAAAAGCTGTACCATCTGGTGATAACACCAGGCACGGTAAGCCAGGGCCTGACCTTTGATGATTTTTTTGTCAGCTTCCGGGCCTTCCGCATTGTCAATATTGGCAATGATCATATTGGCATTGGCAATGATCTTGAAATAGAACTGGTAATTGAAGTAAGGTACCCGGTGGTTCACGTTCCGGTGATCCAGCCAGCGGTAACAGCTGATAAACCAGCCATTAGCCTGGGCGGTATTTACCAGGTCTTCCCCCAGCATGTCCATATAGATCATGTTGGCGCTTTGTCCGCCCTGGTCCTGGTTACCGTTCCACTGTATGTACAGCATCCGGTGAATACCGTTAATAGCGGTCCAGGCGTTCGCCGTGGTTTTGAATACGTCATCTGAAGAGGTCGCGTTGGTCGGAGCCGTCTCCAGGTAGTCTTTCTTGCAGGATGCCAGGGAAAGCATTGCTGCAAGAGCCAGTAAAGTGAATTTTGTATTTCGCATAATTCGGTGTATTAGAAGTTAATGTTTAAACCGGCTGTAATAATACGGGCAGGGGTGTAGGCATTGGATGTTACACCGGTAAATGCCTGGTTTACGTTCATTCCTTTTCTCTTGGTAAAGAGCCAGAGGTTTTCACCACTTACATATACGGAAGCGCTGCCGGCTTTTACTTTGGAAAGGATATTCTTTCCGAAGTCATAAGAAAGAGTAACGGTACGTACATTCAGGAAGGAACCGCTCACGAGCCAGCGGGTGGATCCTGCATCAAAGATGCCGGTTTTGGAGTTGTCCATCCGGGGTACATCTGTTACCTGACCGGGAGTAGTCCAGCGCTTCAGCATGTCTTCGTGCAGGGCCACACCATAAGAACCGGCGTGCATGATACCGGCATAAGTGGCATCATAAACAAGTCCGCCCAGCTGGTAGTTCAGCAGGATGTTCAGGCTGAAATTCTTATAGCTGAGTTCGGTAGTAATACCACCATAAAGGTCGGGGATCGCAGTACCGGCATATTTGTAACGGCCGTTATTCACGGTATTGGTTACGGTATCACCTTTACTGTCTACAAAACTGTTGGCCGGATTCCATACATCGGCACGGTACAGGGCTTCTCCGTTGGCGGGATTTACGCCCATATATTCACGCAGCCAGTAATCGTAAATGGATTGTCCTTCTTTCAGTTTCTTGGTACCACTGATAATTTCCGGGTTAGCGGCCGGCATTTTGGTGATCTTGTTCTTAATGGTGGAAGCATTCACACCCAGGTTCCAGCGGAAATCTTTTTTGCGGATTACATCCACTTTAATTTCAGCTTCGATACCCTTGTTGTACATGGAACCGATATTCTGGCTGATGGTGTACTGACCGTTGGAAATAGTCGTGGCCACATCAAAAATCAGCCTGTCTGTGATACGGTTGTAATATTCAACAGTACCGGAAACACGGTTTTTAAATAAAGCGAAGTCCACACCCACATCAAAGTTTTTGCTGGTTTCCCAGGTCAGTTCAGGAGAGGGCAGGGAACTCTGGCGGAAACCGGATTCAGCTGCATTGTTGGAAACACCGTAAAGTGCCTGGTAAGCATAGAAGCTGATACCGGCATCGTTACCAGTCTGGCCATAGGAACTGCGCAGTTTCAGCATATTGATCCAGTTCACATCCCCCAGGAATTTTTCCCGGTCCATACGCCAGCCACCGCCAAGTCCCCAGAAAGAAGACCAGCGTACATCTTTCGCAAAACGGGAGTTTCCGTCCCGGCGGAGTGAGCCGCTTATATAATATTTACCATCGTAGTCATAGTTGAAACGACCGAAATAACTTTCAATCCGGTAGTTATCTTCCTGGGACGTCAGGGAATTGATGGTGGCAAAATTGGTCAGTTCAAAGTTTCCGTCAACGGCCTGACCCTGGCGGAAACCATAGAGGTAATTATAGTTGTAATCGTAGTTTTCATGTGCTGCCAGGGCGTTGATGCTGTGATTACCCACTTTTTTATTGAAGGTCAGCATCTGGTTAAAGGTGTAAGAAGTCGTTTTGGAAGCTTCTTTGCTTGCCCGGCCGGCAGGAGCGCCATCACCAACAATTTTGTTCTGGTAGGAACTGCCGAGATAATCAGTCAGGTCTACTGAAATATTGGTGGTGAATTTCAGCCATGGGAAGAAGATCAGGTCGGCATAACTCCGGGCACTGAGCGTATTGCGTTTGAAAAGTTCCTGATTCCATCTTGTTTCAGCGATGATATGACGTCCGCCCAGCTGGGTACGGAAAGGCATACCGGCTATCTGGATATTACCATAGTCATAAATCCGGTTGCCGTCTGCATCCAGGATATATTCTCCGGTGGTCTGATTATGCAGATACACAGGGTAGATCGGGCCCATTACACGGGAGAAGTAGAATGGATTCACCAGACCGGTACTGCTACCGTCACTGGCCTGGTTGGAGCGGTTAATAGCTCCGGAAATATTCATGCCGATCTTAAACCAGCTAACCGGTTGCGTATTCATGTTCAGGCGGCCGGTGAAACGACGCCAGTCGGAACGAATAATAAAACCTTTTTCGTCAGTATAGCCGAAAGAACCGAAATAATCGGATTTTTCATTTCCGCCGCTGAAAGAAACCGTAGCGTCTTTCCGGTTACCCTGACGAACCAGTTCCTTGGTCCAGTCCAGGTCATCAGCCCAGAGCAGACGGGCACTTCCGTTGAAGTTGCCATTTACATCCACGATCTGGTTGTCAGGAACATTAAAGGGGTTATAGCCCAGTAAGCCTTTGATACCGTTGGTGGCATTCTGGTTGGCAGTGGCCAGGGGTACAGGGGTAGCCGCATACAGCATGCTGTTACGGTAGGCTTCCCACATCAGTACATAAAACTGGGAAGCATTCACCCGGTCATATTCAGGAATACCCCGGGAACTCACACCCTGCATCAGTTTAAAGCTGAGTGTGTTTTTATTCTTCTTCCCTTTTTTGGTGGTAATCATAATTACCCCATTGGAAGCGCGGGAACCATACAATGCGGTTGTGGAGGCATCTTTCAGTACGGTCATCGTTTCGATGTCTTCCGCATTCAGGTTGGCGATACCCCCTTCATACGGTACGTTATCCACCACATACAGGGGACTGCTGGATGCGTTTACAGAACCAAAACCACGGATCCGGATACCCGGACTGGAACCCGGTGAACCACCGGCCGCAGAGGTTTGCACACCCGGCGCAGATCCGGGAAGGGCATTGGTTACGTTGGTCAGGGGACGATTCTTGAAGTCCTCTGCACTGATGGTGGCAGCGGACCCTGTAAAATCACCCTTTTTGACTGTACCATAAGCCACGACCACCACTTCATCCATCTGGCTCTGACCGGGCTTCAGTTGTACACTGATGTTACTCTGGCTGCCAATGGCCACATCCATGGTCTCGTACCCTACGTAGGAGAATTCCAGGGTTTTGGCTGAGGCGCTTACTTCAATACGGAATACACCGTCGGCGCCGGTAACCACACCCGTACGGGTTCCTTTAATGGTTACCGAAACACCGGCCACGGGTGCTCCTTTTTCATCCGTCACCGTGCCGGTAACGGTTTTGTTCTGGGCCATCAGGCTGAATGCCGATAAAAAGATGACCAAGAACATGCTTAGCATTTTTCTCATGTGCATAGGTATTTTAATTAGTAAAAAAGCCTTCTTTTGGTTTTTGCAGGAATGGATTCGTTGGTTTCAGAGGAGGACAAATATAACTGTCAAACGCAAAAAAAGTTATTGGACGCTGTATTTTTATATAAGAGGTAAAAAGAGGACAAAATGCTGCCCGCATGTAAAAAAAAACTAATAAAAAGGGGAAATAAGGGCCGGTCAGTTATCCTCATCATTGTCCTCATAAAAAGCGTCTTCGCTGCGCTGATAAAATTCTTTCCAGTCGCGTACCGCTTCATCACTGAGGCATTCGATAATATCAAAGAGGGGGTCTTTTTTAAGTCTCCAGGAGGTTTCCATCGGCTCATCAAAATGCTGCAAAAAAACACAGTGATCGCTTTCCACCGCCACCCGGATCAGGCTGATACCTGACTCTTCTTTTTCCCTGACCAGGTAAAAACATCCTTTCTCCAGCAACTCATAGGTAAACATAACACCGCGTTTTTAAAATCAAATTGGGTTAAGAGCCCGTTTCCTGACAGGAACATTACAAAATTACGGAGATTGGTTGACAAGCAGTCAGGAATACCATATTTGATTTATATTACTGTTAAATAATATTATATAAATATAAAAATAAATATATGTAAATACCGGATTGGTTCATTCAACGGGTAAAAAGAGTCATCGCTATCCGTATCTGAATGAAGTATTTTCCAAAAGCACCGGAATTCGTGTGTTTTATTATCCCCATCTGTGAATAATTCCAAAAAGGCACCGGCAAACCTGTTTCGGTATATTTGCCCGAATGACCGTACCGGAAGTCCTTACAGACAGCAAACCGGGTATTACCGGTATTTTCTATTTACTTTTTTGACTATTTGTGATGGCAAAGGAAAAAGACAGCAGTAACCTTTTTGATTACACGGAAGACAGTATCAAATCCCTTGACTGGAAAGAGCATATCCGGCTGCGTCCGGGTATGTATATTGGTAAACTCGGAGACGGTTCCTCACCCGATGATGGTATTTATGTACTGGTGAAAGAGGTGATGGATAACTGTATTGATGAATATACCATGGGATACGGAAAAACTGTGGAACTGACCATTGAAGGGAAGACCGTCACCGTAAGGGATTACGGGAGAGGTATCCCGCTTGGGAAAGTGGTGGATGTGGTATCCAAAATCAATACCGGTGCTAAGTACGATTCACGGGCTTTTCAGAAATCTGTGGGCCTGAACGGGGTGGGTACAAAGGCAGTGAATGCGCTCAGTAATTATTTTAAGGTAACGGCTATCCGGGAGGGAAAGGAAAAAACAGCTGAATTTGAAAGGGGGGTACTGGTAAAAGAGCATAAAGAAGCCAGATCGGGAGAGCAGAACGGAACCCTGGTTACTTTTATTCCGGATGAAACCGTGTTTAAAAACTTCCGGTTTATACCTGAGTTTATCGAAAACCAGCTCTGGAATTACTGCTTCCTGAATGCCGGATTGCGTATTCTGTTTAACGGCAAGAGCTATGTAAGCAAAAACGGATTACTGGATCTGCTGCAAAAGAAAACCAACGAAGACGAGATCCGTTACCCGGTTATCCATCTCCGGGGTGATGATATTGAAGTGGCCATCACCCATAACAATGATTACGGAGAAGATCTTTACAGCTTTGTCAACGGACAGCATACTACCCAGGGAGGCACTCACCAGCAGGCATTCCGCGAAGCCTTTGTGAAAACGATCCGTGATTTTTACAAAAAGGATTATGATGCCTCCGATATCCGTACCGGTATTGTGGCTGCCGTATCCGTCCGGGTGGTGGAACCGGTATTTGAATCCCAGACCAAAACAAAACTGGGTTCGGTGAATGTGGATGTGGATGGCCCCAGTATGAAACAGTTTGTAGGCGATTTTCTTTCCCGCGAACTGGATAATTTCCTCCATAAGAATCCGGCCGTGGCGGATGCCATGAAAAAACGGATTGAACAAAGTGAGCGGGAACGCAAAGAACTGGCAGGGATTAAAAAACTGGCGAATGAAAGGGCTAAAAAAGCCAACCTGCACAACCGTAAGTTACGGGATTGCCGCTATCACCTGGATGAGGAAGCGCCATCCCGTAATAAAGAAGAGTTTGTCGCCAAACAAAAAGAAACCACCATATTTATCACTGAGGGTGACAGTGCCAGCGGTTCTATCACCAAGGCCCGGAATGTGGAGACACAGGCTGTGTTCAGTCTGCGGGGTAAACCCCTCAACTGCTTTGGCCTGACCAAAAAAGTGGTGTACGAAAACGAAGAATTCAACCTCCTTCAGCATGCCCTGAATATTGAGGAAGGACTGGAGGGGCTCCGGTATAATAATGTGGTGATCGCGACCGATGCAGATGTGGATGGGATGCATATCCGGCTCCTGCTCATGACATTTTTTCTGCAGTTTTTCCCGGACCTTGTCAAACACGAAAAAGTCTATGTGCTGGAAACGCCTTTGTTCCGGGTCAGAAATAAACAGGAAACGATCTATTGTTACGATGAAAGTGAGAAGCAGGCGGCCATGAAAAAGCTGGGGGGTAAACCCGAGGTAACCCGTTTCAAGGGACTGGGAGAAATCTCCCCGGATGAATTTGCCCAGTTTATCGGTCAGGATATGCGCAAACAGCTCATGCGGGTGGAGGAAGGAGATCATATCCAGCAACTGCTGGAATACTACATGGGTAAAAATACCCCCGACCGGCAGGAGTTTATCATTGGTAATCTGCGGATCGAAACGGATAAAGTGGAGGAAACAGCAGCCCATGTTTGAGTTTCACGCCGACAGAAAACGATATTTTGACATTCAGGTCATGAATGCGGAGAAATATGTCATTCCCTTTATCCGGGAAAAATTCGCCATCCGGGAAGGAATGCGGGTACTGGAGATCGGATGCGGGGAAGGCGGGGTGCTGAAAGCTTTTATCAACCAGGGCTGTACAGGTGTGGGGGTGGAACTGGATGCCCCGCGGATTGAACTTGCCAATGCGTACCTGCCGGATGATATCCGGGAAGGACGGCTCCGGTTTGTGGTAAAGGATATTTACCAGGTAGAAGTGGAAAAAGATTTTGGCGGCCCTTTTGATATTATCCTGCTCAAGGATGTGATTGAGCATATCCATGACCAGGCCCGCCTGATCGGGTGGATGAAGCAATACCTTCGGCCGGATGGAATTATTTTCTTTGGATTTCCTCCCTGGTATATGCCCTTTGGCGGCCATCAGCAGATCTGCAAATCAGGCTTGTCACGGCTGCCATATATTCATTTACTCCCCCGGGCACTCTACCGGTGGATTTTACGGAGGGGGGAAGAGAATGTGGAAGAGATGATGGAAATACGGGATACCGGGATCAGTATTGAGCGGTTTGAACGGATTTGCCGGGAACAGGGCTATCGGTTTCTGGACAGCCGCCATTACCTGCTGAACCCGATTTATGAATGGAAATTTGGCTGGAAGGCAAGGCGGCAGTTCGCCCTGATCCGGGCAATTCCATTTTTCAGGAATTTTCTGACTACCTGTGTTTATTATACTATTCAGGTAATAAAATGATGTATGATACATATTGTTTTTAATGAAAGCGAAGTCCGGCTGATGCAGGAAGTGGCAGAGTTGGATGAAACATTACGCGGGGAAGTCCTCCTGATACGGGATGATTTTGCTGTAGGCCCCCTGGCTATGCTGGATACAGAAGAAGGCTGGCAGGCAAGACTTAACTGGTGGAAGGAATTATCACAGGGTTCGCCCTATGCGGATAACACAGCCGGTATTGATGACCGTGTAACAGTCAGCCGGATCATTGAATTACTGAACGAAACGGCTGAAGAAGAAGTATGGATATGGATGGGGCAAAACCAGCATGATGTGATGGGCTATTACTGGCTCATGCCGCAATTACGGGCATTCCAGGGCAGGGTGATGGTTCTGTACCTGAATAATCTTCCTTTCATCAACGAGAAAGGGCAGATATTTTACCCCTCCTGGCTGCATGAAATACAACCGAGGGAATTCATCAAAGCCAAAAAACTGGCGCGGCCGGTTACCCTCAGCGAGTTTGAAATTGATCCCGATGAATGGCGCCGGATGGCTGAAGAGAATGCCATGGTGCGGATACTGGAAGGAGGAAAAAAAATCGCCGGAAAGGAAGAAAGCTTTTTCGACGGGGAGATCCTTAAAAACCTCAGTGCCGACTGGCAGAAAGCAACCCGTGTGCTCAGTAATACCCTTCACCGGATGAAAATCAAAACCGGTGATCTTTTTCTGATGCACCGGATGAAGCAACTGGTAGCCGATGGTAAAATTGAAATTACCGGGGATGCGGGTAAGTCCTGGAAGGACTTTGATGTAAAACTTCCCTCGGCGGCTGAACCTGTTCAGGAAACCGGGGAAAAAGCCGCTCAGGAATAAACCGGTTCCCGGGCTCGAAAATATGATGGCAATATATAGTTGAATTTTTACGACGATTTATGAGTGCAGCGAAGAATAAATTAGCAGATATACAGCTGAACGACAGCGGACTTCACGGACAGTATAAAAACTGGTTCCTGGAATACGCATCGTATGTAATCCTGGAAAGGGCCGTTCCTGCCGTGGAAGACGGTTTGAAACCTGTACAACGAAGGATTCTCCATGCGATGAAAGAAATGGATGACGGGCGCTTTAATAAAGTGGCCAATATCATCGGGCAGGCGATGCAGTACCATCCGCATGGAGATGCCAGTATCGGGGATGCCCTGGTGAATATGGGCCAGAAAGATTTACTGATCGATACCCAGGGAAACTGGGGAGATGTACGCACAGGGGATGATGCCGCCGCCGCCCGTTATATTGAAGCCCGTCTCAGTAAGTTTGCACTGGAAGTGGCTTTTAATGCCAAAACCACGGAATGGCAGCTCAGTTACGACGGAAGGAAGAATGAGCCGGTGACCCTTCCCATGAAATTTCCCTTGCTGCTGGCCCATGGGGCGGATGGTATTGCTGTAGGACTTTCAACGAAAATACTTCCGCATAATTTCTGCGAGCTGATTGAGGCTTCGGTGAAATACCTGCGCGGCCGGAAATTTGAACTCTATCCTGATTTTCTGACCGGTGGTATGATTGATGTGGCAGATTATAACCAGGGTAAAAGAGGCGGTAAGGTAAAAGTAAGGGCGCATATTGAGGAGCTGGATAAAAAAACACTGGTTATCCGGAGTGTACCTTACGGAGTAACGACCACCCAGCTTATGGAGTCTGTTGTAAAGGCCAATGATCAGGGTAAAATCAAGATTAAGAAGGTTACCGATAATACAGCGGCAGAAGTGGAAATACAGGTGGACCTGGCTGCGGGGATTTCACCTGATATCACGATTGATGCTTTATATAAGTTTACCGACTGCGAAGTGTCTATTTCTCCCAATGCCTGTGTGATTGTTGATCAGAAACCGCAATTCCTGGGCGTACAGGAGTTGCTGAAACTGTCGGTGGACAAAACCAAGGACCTGCTGGAACAGGAACTGAAAATCCGGCTCGCTGAACTGCAGGAAAAATGGCACTATACCTCTCTGGAGAAAATATTCTTTGAAGAAAAGATTTATAAAGAACTGGAGAAGAAATACGAGACCTGGGATAAAGTGATTGAGGCCATTGACAAAGCCTTTGTGCCTTTCAAAAAACTGCTGAAGCGGGATATCAGCCGGGAAGATATCCTGAAACTCACTGAAAAACCGGTACGCAGGATTTACCGGCTGGATATAGATGAACTGAATGAACAGATCCGGGGACTGGAAGCGGATATCCGGCAGGTAAAAAATGATCTGGCCAACCTTGTTGATTTTGCCGTCAGCTATTACGAAAACCTGCTGAAGAAATATGGAAAAGGCCGGGAGCGCAGGACTGAGATCCGCCAGTTTGAGGTAATTGAAGCCAAAAGCGTGGCGATTGCCAATACAAAACTCTATGTAAACAGGGCAGAAGGATTTATTGGTACCGGGCTGAAGAAGGATGAATTGCTTTTTGAGTGTTCTGACCTGGATGATATCATCGTATTTGCCAAAAGAGGGATCATGAAAGTGGTCAAAGTTTCCGATAAGATATTCATCGGAAAGGATATCCTGCATGCGGCTGTTTTTCAGAAAAATGACGAGCGTACCACCTATAATATGATCTATGCCGACGGGGCCAGCGGGATCAGTTATGCCAAGCGGTTTAATGTAACCGGGGTGACGCGGGATAAAGAATATGACCTGACTAAGGGACATGAAAAGTCAAGGGTGCATTATTTTTCAGCGAATCCCAACGGAGAGGCTGAAGTAGTGAAAGTGCTGTTGGGGAACTGTACAGCCCGTATCAAGGAATTTGATTTTTATTTTGAGGAACTGGAGATCAAGGGACGAAACAGTATGGGTAACCAGGTAACCAAATATCCCATTCGTTCCGTAAAATTTAAGGAAGCCGGCCGTTCCACGCTGGCCGGAAGGAAACTCTGGTACGACGATCAGTTTGGCCGGTTGAATACGGACGAAAAAGGAATGTATCTCGGCGTGTTTGAGCCCGATGACAGGATTCTTGTCATAGGCAGAGACGGGTATTATGAAATAACGGACCAGGAGCTCACACAAAAGATTGATGCGGAAAAAATTATACTCATTGAAAAGTTCAGCCCGGATAAAATCCTGACGGCCGTTTATGCCGATCTGGAAAAGAAACAATTTATGGTGAAACGATTCCGGATTGAAACGACTACCCTTAAAAACAGATTCCTTTTTATTAAAGAAGGCGACGGGAATTATGTGGAGGCCGTCACTACGCAGGAAGAGCCAATACTGGCCATGCAACAGGGGCGGGGGGCGCAGATCCGTAAGGGTAAGCTGAAAATTACCAAAATGGCGGAAGTGACCGGCTGGAAAACTGTCGGTACCAAACTTGCCGATTACAGTAAGTCCACAGAAATGGAATGGGTGAAACCAAAAGAAGAGGACAACCAGCCTGAGTTATTCTGATAGCGGCATAACGATTTATTACTCCCTCACAGAATGCCTGTCAGGGAGTATTTTTTTTCCGCAGACGGATGGTCGCATTTTTCTGCAGGTTGCTTGAAACCCGGAGATCATAGGTTTTTTTACCATCCCTGATCCTGACCAGAGCTGTATTGGGAGGTATCAGTCCGAGATTCTCCGCAAACAGGGTGATTTTATTTCCCTCTTGCTGGGTACTGTCAAGCACCAGGTCTATCCGGATGGATTTATGGGTCAGTTTCTGATTAAACAGGATCAGTTTATCATTGTAAAAAAGGGAGATGATATCTCCGTCAATTTCCCCGTTGTCAAAAACATCTACCCGCAGGGAATCTGATTCCACTTCCAGTTCGGTGGTCACTTCATTTTCCCGTTCGGTATACTCTTTTTCAATCACATAATTTACCACTTTGCGGGGTATTACTTTGGCCGCCACCACTGTGTCTTCTTCCGAGGGGCGCCAGACCTGGTATTCTTCCTTATAGGCACTGATGGCTTTCAGTACGGAATCTTTCTTACTGATATCCGCGTTGAGGGTAAGACTGAAACCGATATCCGTGCAGGTATATTTATAATCCGGCCGGGCTACAAAGGAGCCGGTCAGGGTAGAGCGGGCCTGGGCCACCCGCAGGGTGCCGTTCATATCCATAGTACAATCTACCTCAAAAGGGCCGGTGGAACCGTAATAGACAACCGGTATATCATAAAGAATAAGCTGCCTTGTCTGCGGGTTATAGCTGCCTTTTACATTCAGGCTTCGGTATATATTCTTAAAGTAATAATTGAGAATTCCCTTTACATAGTTCTTTTCTTCCTGGAGGATCATTTCCACCAGGTAATTACTGGAGGAGCCGCTTGTTTTTACATTCGCATACCCGTACCAGTAACCGAAAACTGTCTGGGAAGCAGCCGGCAGAGAAACGGCCAGTAAGCAGATAAACAGGTATTTCCGCATAGTCCTGAAAGTTCGGCAAAAGCCGTGCCCCGGCAACGGAAAGTTTTTCACACCTTATTTAAGAAAACGTTTCATTTCCCTTTCCGCGTCTTTCTGACGCAGGGTATCTCGTTTATCATGCAGTTTTTTGCCTCTGGCCAGACCTATTTCCATTTTGGCAAGGTTCTTATCTGAAAAATAAATACGGAGGGGGATGAGTGTATATCCTTTTTCCTTCAGCTTGCCCTGTATTTTCCGGATTTCCCTTTTCTCCAGGAGCAATTTACGGTCGCGCAGGGGATCGTGGTTATTGATGGTACCATGTGAGTATTCCGCAATGTGCAGGGATTTTACCCAGATTTCACCCTTGTCCACCAGGCAATAGCTGTCATTAAAACTGGCCCTGCCGGCCCGAAGCGATTTTACTTCGGTTCCCAGCAATACCAGCCCGGCATCGTATTTCGCATCGATGAAATAATCGTGGTAAGCCTGCCTGTTCTTCAGTTCTGCCATGGGAAAATCAGTAAATGGCACAAATGCCCTTTACCACCTGACTTCGGGCGGATGGTCCGCTCAGTTTTTAAAAAGCCGGAGTACAGAATGTAATTTTGTTTTGAGTTCTTTCCGGGGTACAATAAAATCCAGAAAACCGTGTTCCAGGATAAATTCACTGCGCTGAAAACCTTCCGGCAGGTCTTTTTTAATGGTCTCCTTGATAACACGCGGGCCGGCAAAACCGATTAATGCGCCGGGTTCCGCTATATTCAGGTCGCCCAGCATGCCGAAAGAAGCGGAAATCCCCCCGAAAGTGGGGTCGGTAAGCATGGAGATATAAGGGAGCTGTGCATCACTCAGCTGCGAAAGTTTTCCGCTGGTCTTCGCCAGCTGCATAAGGGAAAACGCACTTTCCATCATCCGGGCACCGCCGCTTTTACTGATAACCATATAGGGCAGCCGGTGCTCCAGGCAGTAATCCACGGCCCGGGAAAATTTCTCGCCCATTACACTGCCCAGCGACCCGCCAATAAATTCAAAGTCCATACAGGCAATCACCAGTTCTTCCCCGCCAACCTTACCCACAGCCACCCGCATGGAATCTGTCAAATCCGTTTTATTCCAGATTTCATCCAGCCTTTTTTTGTAGGGCTTCAGGTCGGTGAATTCCAGAAAGTCCTTGCTCCGGATATTGGCGAATAACTCCTGGTATTCACCATTGTCAAAAATGATTTCGTAATATTCGTGACTGTTAATGCGATGATGATAATTGCACTTGGGGCAGACGTAAAGATTTTCTTTCAGTTCATTAACCGTACAGATAAAACTGCAATCCGGGCATTTTACCCAAAGTCCTTCCGGGGTTTCCTTTTTTTCTGAGGTTTTAGTATTAATTCCTTTTTTTATACGTTTGAACCAGCTGGTCTTTACTTCTTCGGTCTTCTCATCGTCACCAGCCAGGTTTGCATCAAAATCTTCAAAGTGTTTCGCCATAACCAAATCTTGAGTGTACAAATATAGGAACTTTGGAATTACATCATAATGGCCGGTAAATTAGGCTGTTATCTTTTTAAAACCCTTTCAAAAAGTTTAAAGATCCGTTTGTACTCGTCAGTCCAGCTGCTGGGCTCAACGAAACCATGATCTTCCAGGGGATAGGAAGCCAGTTCCCAATTATCTTTTCCCAGTTCGATCAGTCGCTGAGCCAGTTTCACCGCATCCTGGTAATGCACATTCACATCCACCATACCGTGGCAGATCAGGAGATGCCCTTTCAGTCCTTCAGCAAAATACAAGGGGGAACTGCGCCTGTATGCGATGCTGTCGGTAAATGGTTCATTCAGGATATTGGAGGTATAACCATGATTGTAGTTGGCCCAGTCGGTAACCGGTCGTAATGCAGCCCCGGCCGCAAACACATCCGGTTCGGTGAAGAGGGCCATCAGGGAAATAAACCCGCCATAGGATCCTCCGTAAATGCCGATTCGAGAGGGATCCACCCCGAACTCTTTTACGAGGTATTGCACGGCATCCACATGATCTGTGAGGTCTTTTCCACCCATATGCCGGTAAATGCCGGTACGCCAGTCGCGTCCGTACCCGGCACTGCCCCTGTAATCTATATCCATCACATAATAACCATTTTCCGCCAGCAGATTATTGAACATAAATTCCCGGAAATAACTGCTCCACCATTTGTGGGCATTTTGCAGGTATCCGGCTCCATGAACAAATAATACGGCTGGTTTACCGGGATGCGGTTTGTCCGGCTTATACAAACGGGCATATACGCCGGCCCCGTCACGGGCGGTGAAGCGGATCAGTTCCGGTTCCCGCCAGGGATAGGAATTGAATTCATCGCTTCTTCCCCGGAAAGTAATTTGTTCAGGAAGGGCCCCCGCCTTGTTATCCTGGAGATACAGTTCCCAGGGCCGGGTTGGGGTGGAGTATAGAATAGCCAGTGTTTTTTCATCGGGTGAAAGACTGACCTGGTGTGCGCCCGTGCCGCGGGTAAGTTGCTCTTTCTGGCCGTCGCTTATACGTAACCGGTAAAAATGCTGCTCGCCGGGATGGACTTCATTGGTGCTGAGATAAAAGAACTTTTTATCCAGGGAAAGTTGTGCGCTCTGCACTTCATAGTTGCCACTGGAAAGTGCCCGGGTTTCACCGGTTCGCATATCGGTAAGATAAAGATGGGAATAGCCCGTTTTTTCCGAACGGAACCAGAACCGGTGCTCATCCACCCAGCCACTGACATCCCGGAAACCGCCAATACCAGGTCCCCCGATCCAGGCTTCGTCCCGTTGCCTGTCCAGTAAGGAAAAACGCCCTCCGGTCGTGTCAAAACGCATCAGCCAGCGGTCTTTATTATCCAGGGATCTTACTTCCAGTATGGCATAAAGGCCAGTCGGCGACCAGCTGACATTTCCAAAACTGATTCCCCGGTTAACAGGCTTTTTGCTTTTTTCCTCTGCTGTTTTTGGATAATCTTTTACATAATCCGGCAGGTCGCGGATACCCGGTATGGAATCCGGTTTCAGCGTATACAGGCTGTCACGGTCCCGGTCGTAGATATACAGTTCTGAGCCGGCCTGGGGTCCGCCCACTTTTGACCGGGCAGTGATATCCGTGGTAAATCCGGTTTCCGTTACATAACTGGGTACTATCGTGGATTTCCCGGAACTGACCGGGCGGAAGACGCGAAAGTGTATAAATCTTCCATCAGGACTGATGGACAGTCCCTGTATATTCCTTCCCTCAAAAGGAAAACTCCGCATTTCTTTTTCTTTAGGCAGAGAGCGGGTATAGGCTTCGGCTTTTTCCTTTTTTTCTTTTCGCTCGCGCAATACCTGGAACCAGGCAAGCTGATCTTTTTGCAACCATTGCTCCTGCGGATTATTACCCGCTGTGGCAGAAACAGCGCTTGTAAAACCCGCTCTGCCGCTGCCGGAAGACGGTGCAGCACTGCTTTCACCTGTTTTAATATTGGTAAGTTGCTCTGTCAACCCGCTGCTGATATCCCAGGCATAGAGATTTGACTCCCTTGTATAAACGATTTTATTGCCTGAGAAACTGAAAAGGGGATTGGATTCCTGCCCGGTGGTAGAAGTTATTTTTTGAATCCGGCCGCTTTTTAATTCCGTCCAGTAAATATCACCTTTGCTGGCGTATACGGCTGCTGTTCTTTTGTGATTATACACATATCCGCCTTCATCCTGCAGGGCTGTTTTTTCTGCGGCTGTTGCTTTAACCGGTATTTTACCGGGCAAGCTGATATAATAAAGGGAATCGGATATCTCCTTTTCGGGATTCCAGAGAAACCAGAGCTTTTTCCCGTCACGGCTCCAGAAAGCGCCGGATGGCGAGCTGCCAATCCATTTTGGATCACGCATGATTTTTTCCACGCTGAGCGGGGCCAGACCGGTTTGTGCCGCAATGGAGGATGTCAGGAATAATGCCAGAGGCAGGATAACTCTATACATACAGGCTGATTTGGCTATAAATATATTATACAAAGCCAATCAGCGAGCAGGCATCCGGAATTCCTTTCTAATTATTAGGGGCTCCGCTGTCAATCCAGCACAAAATACTGTTCTTCTGGCTTGTGCTCAGACTACTGTTCTTTGGCATGGAACCGGAGGCAACGGCAGAACGGACAGATACCCGGGCATTAAAAATGGCTGTATAAGATGTCAGCGGCCCCGGGCCATTGATACTGCCGCTTCCATGGCAGGAGGAATTGACGGCACAACTGCTCTGGATAATGGGATTAACATCTGCGGTAAAGGCCTTATTGGTCACCGTACTGCAGTCAAGGGTGCCGCCGCCGCCTCCGCCGCCGTTACCGGTATTTTCTTTGCTGCAGGAGCTGATATACATCAGGAGGGCAAAAAAGCCGAGAAATTTAATTGACATGTGTTTCATTGGTAATGTTTCGTTTGCTATATAAAACGGAAAGAAAAATTAAAAGTTGCCTCCTTTAAATTTTGAGCAGGATTTTTCATGTGGAAAAAGCGCAAATTTTTATCTTGGGAAAAAAACATGCGTCAGATAATATTTGCAGGGCTGTTTGCTCTTGCCGCCGCCTCCTGCCAGACATCCCGGAATGCCGTCCGTGACCGGGCGGAAATTGTTGTGGAAGAGGATCCGCATAAAGTGGATTTCAGTTCGCTGAAAGGTCAGAAGATTTACAGCTTTGATGAAAGAGCCAGCCTGCAGAAGGAAGGCAACCGCGGATTAGTAACCATGATGGCCGGCAGCCTCGTTTCATTGGCTACCAACGCCGTTAAAAATGTCATCAAAAAAGATAAGAGCAAATACACGGCAGCCTATACCTGCGGTCAGCAGGATCTGTATTTTTATGACCAGTTGTCAACCGAAAGTCCTTTTGATCCTGTTGGTATGAAGTTCAGCGGCTTTACGCTATTACGGTCTGTACCGGGAAAGGAAACTGAAGGAGATACCTCCCTGATGGTTCGTTTCAGTATTGATAACAGCAATCTCTATGAAGTCCTGAATAACGGTACATTCCGCCTCCGGCTGGATGAACTGGACCTGCGGGTTCCGCGGGCCAAAGTGGAGAAAAAAGGACCGCAGACCCTTCATATGGATATCGAGATCAAATTCACCACCTCTTATATCACCGAGCAGGGGACCCTGGTTGACGATGCCACTCTGGGCACTTTTCATTTATTTCTCCGGAATGCGCCGGTTAACAGAGAAGATCCCGGCTACCAGGCTTATTATGACAAATTAAAGGGACGAATACTGGAAGGACGGAGTTTTATTGTTCCCCGTTCGGCCGGTTATTATATCAAGCCGGATGGCAGTACCGGCCGGTCATTCAGCCAGGGACAGTATGCGATAGCTGTTTCGGTAAAGGAAGCAACCCGGCAATCATTTGTTACCCGGCTGCTGATCAATAATTCAGACAGGCTGATTGAAACAGCCGGCAGCCGTTTAAAGGGACTGGCTGTTCAGGCGGAGAAACAGGGGCCTAAAAAATAACAGCTAAATAAGTTCTGCCACATGACGCTGAATGTTTTGTGAAAGCAGTTCAGTGGGGATATCATTGGGATCACCGCTGAAAGGATCTTCAATTTCCTCTGCGATCAGCTCAAGGCTGGCGAGCACAAAAAAGATAAAGGCCACCACCGGTACTACATAAAAACCCAGCTGAAATACATAGCCGAAAGGCAGGGTCATAATATAAAAGAAAATAAATTTTTTGATAAAAACACTGTACGAAAAAGGGATCGGGGTGTTTTTGATCCGTTCACAGGCACCGCAAATATCAGTAAAGGATTGGAGTTCCGCATTCAGAAAGAGCAGTTGTTCCCCGCTGATGCGTCCTTCTGCATGCAGCTGCTGCACCTGTCTGTAGAGCAGGAGCGCAAGCTGGTTGGGGATATGTTTATCCCGGTCAATACTCCGGAAAATATGTCCGTGTTCATCATCCTCAAACAATTCAGTTCTTGTTTTTTCCTTGTGCAGGTGATTGTGCAGGGCATACGCATAGGAGGGGATGGCTTTCCGGAAAAAGGAACGGGTCTGTTCATCCGAAGCCGGCAGGATGGCTGCCAGTTTCATGGCCAGGTTCCGGCTGTTATTCACGAGGGCTCCCCAGAGTTTCCGGCCTTCCCACCAGCGGTCATAGGCGGTGTTGGTTCTGAATACCAGCAGCATGGAAATGGCAAAACCAAGCAGCGAGTGCATAACGGGAATATTCCGGACATAATTTTTATCGGACAGATTCCAGTAATAAAGCTCCAGCCAGGCGATCAGGGCGGAATAGGCGCAGATGCCGATCATCAGCGGCAGTAACTGCCGGAAAGTATCTGCTTTATGAAAACGGAATATAAATGTGAACCAGTCCCTGGTATTATAGGAGATCATACCCTGTTTTTTTTCAAAAATAACCCGTATGTTGAATATCTCAGGGTGTATTGTCCAATCCGGGAAAAAAATAAAGGCTGCACGGGTTGTACAGCCTTTATCCTGAAAGTGAAAAATACTTTTAATTCTTTTTCTTGGGGGCTACCTGGCTGACCGGTTTTTTTTCCGGTTTTCTTTCGCCCTTTATGGTTGCCGCCAGTTTAATGGCTTCGTAGGCATTAACAATACCACCGGTGCGGCTGATCTCCGTCATTTCGGTCAGATCTCCGGTTCCCGGATCCCTTACTTTGTCGCCGGGATTTTTTGCGGATTTTTCAATAATCATCTTTACCTGACGGGCGCTCAGATTAGGGTAGTACTCGAGGATCAAAGCTGCCAGACCGGCTACAACGGGTGAAGCCATGCTGGTACCCTGCAGATTCTGGTACGTATTACCGCCGGGTACGGTTGCGTAGATTTTTACACCGGGAGCAAAAACATCCACTTCTTTTTTACCATAGTTGGAGAAGCTGGCGGTAAGTCCACCCGCTTTGGGGTCGCCGCTGGCGCCCACGGTAATCCAGTTATCCGGGCGGGTGCCATCCAGCAGGTTGGGAGTGGGGTAGTTGAAGGAAGAATCCAGGTTTTTCGCATCATTTCCGGCGGCATGGACCATCAGGACACCTTTGCTTTCTGCATATTTAACCGCTTCGTCCACCCATTTTTTCTCAGGAGAGAAGCCCTTGCCAAAACTCATATTGATGACCCGGGCGCCATTATCCACGGCATAACGGATGGCCAGGGCGATATCCTTATCATGTTCATCCCCGTCAGGAACAGCCCGCAACGTCATAATCCGGACATTTCCGGCCACGCCGTCCATTCCTTTTCCGTTATTCCGGGCTGCAGCGATGATTCCCGATACATGGGTACCATGCAGCGCCGATTTATTGCTGACCATAACATCGTTATTGCCGTAAAAACGGTCGTTGAAATCATAATAATTGTCTTTTACGATATCGGCCCGGTAAGAGGGAGGGGCTGTATTCCTGGCTTCCGCCTTGCTTTCCTGGCTGGCAATATATTCACCGAAGCCGCCGAGGAATTCCTCATTGGTTGTTTCCAGGGCATCATTGCCCGACATCATGCTGTACAGCGCGTTTTTGGCTTTTTTAACGGCAGCTTCTTCCGGGTTGAAGTCTCCCAGTTCCTTCCCGGTATATTTTTCTTTCCCCATTGCTTTACGCAGGATGCTGTCGCTTTTCAGAAGGTTTGTATACGCTCTTTTCATAAAGATGAGTTCCATGCCGCTTTCCTTGCTGTCGCCGGCCACTTCTGTTTCTGAGCGTTTCCACATTTTAAATTCTTCTGCCTCTTCGGGACTTAGGGTGGTGGGATCTGTGTTTTTATCCCCGTATTTTGTCTTCAGGCGGTGGTAAACCCGGGCGGCTTCATAGGAGTCTTTTTCCACACTCCGGCCGTCCCTGCCACCCAGAAAGTTCCATCCGTAAATATCATCCACATACCCGTTTTTATCATCGTCAATACCATTACCCGGTATTTCCCGGGGGTTGCGCCATAACACGGTTTTCAGGTCTTCGTGCAGGGTATCAATACCGGAATCAATAACGGCAACGATCACCGGGGTGCTTTTCAGTTTTTTTGATTTTACAAATTCATAGGCTTTGTCGGTGCTGATGCCATAATAACCGCTGCTGGTTTTATCCATCATATGCCAGCCTTTCGGGATTTCGTCTTTCTGGGCCAGTAATGCGGCCGATAAGAATACGAGAGGGGCGAAAAAGGTACGTTTCAGTCCTGCGTTCATGTTGCTGTAATTTGTAATGCAAATTTGGTTAAGAAATAAAAATAAGGATTACCATTCATACATTTTGCACAATAAAAAGCCCCGTTTGGCGGGGCTTTCACAAAATCTTGACAAAAATCAGGTTTAATAACTCAGTTTCAGTTCCACCCGCCTGTTTTTAGCCTTTTCTGCGGGACTGCTTCCTTTACTTACCGGCCTGTCGGGGCCATAACCTTTGGCACTGAGTCGTCCGGAACTGACCCCCTTACCCTCCAGGTAGGCTTTCACTTTTTCGGCCCTTTGCTGTGAGAGTTTCATATTGGCTTCATAGATGCCGTCCCCGCTGGTATGTCCCTCAATACTCAGTTTCAGGTCCGGGTTTTCCTTCAGGATCCGGGCCACTTCATCCAGTACGGGAATGGACTGGGGCAGGAGGGTGGCGGCGCCCAGGTGAAACTGGATCCGCTTGGCGGCATAATTCACCCTTTCAACAAATTCTTTTTTTACTTCATCCGGTGGACAGCCATTTTTTTCCTTAAGTCCTTTCACACCCGGGCATTTATCTTCCTCATCGTTTACGCCGTCGTTATCGCGGTCGGGCACCGGGCAGCCGTCATAACGGGCCACCCCGAATACTGCAGGACATTTATCCACTTCATCATTCAGGCCGTCTTTATCAGTATCGGGTACCGGGCAGCCTTTATAGCGGGCCAGTCCGGATACATCCGGGCAACCGTCTTCCTTGTCCGCGATACCATCCGCATCCTTATCCGGGCAACCATTGGTGGCTGCTGTTCCGGCTTCTTCCGGGCAGTTATCCTTATCATCCGGTAAACCGTCCTTATCCTTGTCCGTAATTTTTTTCTCCAATTTTACCGGTTTCCCGAGGAATACACCCAGGGTTCCGCCGATTACCTGGTGGCGGAAACTCCCGGTATAGGAAGTGGATTCATAAAAATCGTTCAGTCCCCGGCTGTAATTGGCCGTGATAAAGAAACCCCTGAATTCAAGTCCGAGTAATCCGTTAACCCCGTAATTGTAGGTACGGTACTGGCCGGGTTGATTCCCCACAGAGAGGTCTTCGTTTTCATCCAGGTCGGTAACCCCGTTATTCTGAACCGTCTGACTGGTTTCCTTTCCGCTGAAAAAGAAAGAGCCAAAAGGACCGCCTCCGATAATAAATTTGGTCTTTTTACCCATTTTAAGCACCAGGTTCAGCGGGATATCAATATAATTAATGTACTGGGTGTTTTTCTGACTGATCACCGTGCCGACAGGCGGGTCGAAACGCTGGCTGAATTTGCGGCCTTTGTTATAATAAATAACACCGGGCTGGAAAAAGATTTTTGAGCGGGGAGAAAAGGGGATATCCGCCAGGAAACCGGTATGGAAACCAATTCGTCCCTCGTAACCGGACTTTATATCATTCCAGTTCGGCAGATTATTTTCTTCTATCACATCGGAATAATGACCACCGGCCAGCACGGCAACCCGTACCTGGGCCCGGCTTTGCAAAGTCCCGGTAAGCAGGGCGAACAGCAGAACCGCAATTTTTCTCATAGGTGTGATTTTTGTAAATAATGGGTTTACTGCAAAAGTCAATAAAAAAACCGGTATCTCATAATATACCGGTTTTCAATTGTTTTCAACAGCTGTGGAGATCTGTTCAGAGATCAAACTTTATGCCCTGTGCCAGGGGGAGGGCCGTACTGTAATTGATAGTATTGGTTTGCCGGCGCATATACACTTTCCAGGCATCACTGCCGCTTTCCCTGCCTCCGCCTGTTTCTTTCTCCCCGCCGAAAGCCCCGCCAATTTCGGCTCCGCTGGTGCCTATATTTACATTGGCTATACCGCAGTCGCTTCCGGCATGGGAGAGGAACTGTTCCGCTTCACGCAGATTCAGGGTCATAATCGCGGATGACAGGCCCTGGGGCACCTCATTCTGGATTGCAATGGCTTCTTCAAGCGTTGAATACTTCAGCAAATAGAGGATGGGGGCAAACGTCTCATGTTGTACGATGGAATAACCAGGTTGTGCTTCCGCTATACAGGGTTTCACATAACAGCCGCTTTCATAACCGGCTCCGCTGAGTACCCCTCCTTCAACGATAAATTTACCGCCTTCTTTTTTACAGGTTTCAATGGCATCAAGGTACATCTGTACAGCTGCTTTGTCAATCAGGGGACCCACATGGTTTTGCGCATCCAGCGGACTGCCGATTCGAAGCTGTTTGTAGGCAGCCACCAGTTTATCCTTTACCGTATCATAAACATCTTTATGTATAATGAGCCGGCGGGTGGTGGTGCAGCGCTGACCGGCTGTACCCACGGCTCCGAAAAGGGAACCCAGGATGGCAATATCCAGATCGGCATCTTTTGAAATGATGATGGCATTGTTGCCGCCCAGTTCCAGCAGTGAACGGCCAAGTCTGGCTGCCACTGCGCTGCCAACCGCCTTCCCCATCCTCGTGGATCCGGTGGCTGAAACCAGCGGAATGCGGGTGTCTGCTGCCATCCATTCGCCTGTTTCACGGCCTCCGATTACCAGCCCGTTTACGCCTTCGGGTACATTGTTTTTCCGGAAAACTTCTGCGGCAATATGCTGACAGGCGATTGCGCAAAGGGGTACTTTTTCCGAAGGTTTCCAGATACAGACATCCCCGCAAACCCAGGCCAGCATACTATTCCAGCTCCATACAGCCACCGGGAAATTAAACGCGGAAATTATCCCGACGATCCCGAGAGGATGGTATTGTTCATACATCCGGTGCCCGGGTCTTTCACTGTGCATGGTCAGTCCGTGCAACTGACGGGACAATCCGACCGCGAAATCACAGATGTCAATCATTTCCTGCACTTCACCAAGGCCTTCCTGCAGACTTTTTCCCATTTCATAAGAAACCAGTTTACCCAGCGGTTCTTTGTAGCTGCGGAGGGCATCACCTATCTGGCGTACAATTTCCCCTCTTCGCGGAGCCGGAACCAGCCGCCATTGCAGAAATGCTTCTTCTGCTTTCTTTACAACTGTTTCATAGGCTGTTTTGTCCGCGCCCTGAACCTGCGCGATTTTTTGGCCGTCAACCGGGGAAAAAGATTCAATTATTTCACCGGAGGACTGTATCCATTGGGTACCGGTGCTTACCCCGGCATTCATATCGCCGATCTGCAGGGTTTTCAGAAATTCCATATGTGCATTTTAGGGGCACAAAGCTATCTCAATTCCGGCTGATAACCATCGTCCCGGCATCCGGGCTCCCAATAAATCACTGAATCGGGTATTCAGCAGGTTATCGGCCTGGGCATAGAGTTTTCCCCGGTTACCGGAAAATTGCCAGGAAAGCCGGCTGTTCAGCAGGAAAACAGCAGTGGATAGTTCGGTATTCAGCGCCGCAGATTTTTGCGGATCTCTTTCTTTATACAGACCGGTTACCGCAATACTGAATGAACGGATTGTCCAGGCCAGGGAATAATTAAAAAGGAGTGTGGCATGAGAGGATATATAAAGGGAAGGAACCGGGTCATCATTCTTTGAATCCAGTACGGTAAACCCGCCCACAGCAAGGAGGTTACTTCGGGGACCTGTGGGCTGGCGATATACCAGGTCCAGTTCAAAACCACTGGTCCGGATTTTTTCCACATTACTGGCCAGGGCATAACTGCCACCGGGTACAAGGTTTTCTTTACGGGGCATTTCCGCATACGGCGTATTGACCCAGTCAATCAGGTCAGCGTAGTCACGGGTGAAGACCCCGGCACTGATCCGGAAACGGGAATTGAACTGGTAATCGGCTCCGATTTCCGCATTCCAGGATTGTTCGGCTCCGAGATCAGGATTACCGATACGGCCGCTTGTGACCTGGACTTTATTGTAATTATTATAGCGCTCGGTAAAATCCGCATCCCGGAAGGAACGCCCTCCGGCCATACGAAGGGTTAACCGCCCCGGACTCCAGGCCATACTGACCTGCGGAACCAATACCCATCCATAACTTTCATCCCAGTCAAGCCGGAGACTTTCATTCAGGAAAAAGTTTCCGTTGAGTTTATGCCGCACTATTCCGTAAACCGCTCCGTGCCATAAACCGTGATTACCCCGGTCGTTGGAACGGATGGTTTTCCGGATCAGCTGGGCCCCGGCAGTGTATTGGTTTTTTTTATCTGCCCGGCCCGAATAAAATGCCTGAGCCAGGAATAAGCCGCTCCGGTTATCATTCGGAACAGCAGCCGGTCTGAACCAATACTGATCACGGAGCTTTTTATAAGCTATATCAGCCTGAAAACTCCCTCTGGAAGTTTTTTTCTGTAAACCCGCCTGTAACCAGCCGCTGTTCACTTTTTCCCTGGCTGTATCACTGGCAAAACTCGTGTAGAAGTTCTGCGCGTTAAAAGACCGGAAGTCAGCCGATGCCCTTAACCTGAGTTGCCAGTTATCAGCCATCATTCTGCTGTAACTCAGACCTGTGGTATGCAGGTTAAACCGGTTCCGGGTTCCACGCAATACCGGCCCCCGGGCATTATTATTGAGAATCCCGGCGCTGAAATAGGATTTTTCATCACTGCGGGAAAAAAAAGCGTCTCCGTTTATCAACCCGTATTCGCCTGTTTGCAACCGGGCCCTGGTGGTGGAATTTTGTTGTTTGCCGGAGAAGGCTCTTGTGATGATATGAACCACACCGCCTACTGCTTCGGATCCCCAGATTGCTGAAGCAGCTCCTTTGAGAATCTCCACCCGTTCAATTTCAGCAGGGTGAATGGGCACATACATACTGAAATGTCCGGTGAGGGGGTCATTGAGTTTTATGCCGTCAATTATGACCAGTACCTGCTGAAAAGTGCCGCCCCGGATGGTAATATCACTTTGTGCGCCCTGCGGACCGCGTTGCTGAATCTCAATTCCCGGGAGATACCGGAGCAGTTCATCTACCGAATGAACCGGAAGCTGCCGGAATGTGTTTCCGTTAATGGCAATGATATTTCTGCCGCTTTCCTTTTGCTGCTGTACCGCCAGATTGGCGGTTATAATAACATTGTCAAGCTGGAGGCTGCTGTCCTGTTGAGCATTCAGGTAGTGTACAGAAAGGGTGAAAATTGATATAAGGAGTAAAGGTATACGTGCCATCCGTTGGTTTTGGGCAAAAATAGGACAGGGGGGCTGAAACTCCTTTTAGTGTATAAATATGACAGGAAAACGACAGATCAGTACTGTTCACCCGGTCCCGGGAAATCACCTTTTTTCACATCACTGATATAGCGACGGACGGCATCGGAGGCCAGTTCATGGATATTCAGGTACTGGCGCAAAAACCGGGGTTTGAATTCCGTATTGATACCGAGCATATCATGCATCACCAGAACCTGTCCGTCGCAGCCGCTGCCTGCACCAATTCCGATAGTGGGTATTTGCAGGCTGGCAGAAACTTCCCCGGCAAGCCCGGCAGGAATTTTCTCCAGCACCAGGGCAAAACAGCCGGCCTCCTGGAGTAACAGCGCATCTTTGCGGAGTTTGTCGGCTTCCGATTCTTCCCTGGCCCGTACTTCATAGGTGCCGAATTTGTAGATAGACTGTGGCATCAGACCCAGGTGCCCCATCACGGGAATACCCGCACCGACAATTTTTTTTACTGAATCCAGCACTTCTTCCCCGCCTTCCAGTTTTACCGAATGTGCACCGGTTTCTTTCATTATACGGATGGCTGAGGCCAGCGCGATATCGGAATTGGACTGATAACAGCCGAAAGGAAGATCCACCACTACAAAGCAGCGCTCAATGCCCCGTATAACGGAGGAAGCATGATAAATCATCTGATCAAGTGTAATCGGCAGGGTGGTTTCGTGACCCGCCATTACATTCGAAGCCGAGTCGCCAACCAGGATCACATCCATTCCGGCCCCGTCAATGATCCGGGCAAAAGAAAAATCATAGGCGGTAAGCATACTGATTTTTTCTCCCGCAGCTTTCATTTTCTGAAGCGTATGGGTGGTGATTCTTTTGACCTGTTTGTTTACTGACATGACAGTTAAATTAAAATGAGCGGATTCAGACTTCCACTTCCCGGAGCCTGATTTCTTCCCAGAGGTTCTGTACAAGTCCGTCGGCCAGACCGATCTTCGGCACATAGATTTCCCCGGCATCGGCCCAGCGCATGATATTGATATAGATCAGCAGGGCAGGGACAATCACATCGGCCCTGTCTTCCCTCAGTTTGTGCAGGCTGATTCGCTGTGGCAGCGACAGGTTGCTGAATTCTTTATAGTATTCCCGCAGCAGATCAAGAGAAAGGGGTTTGCCATCCTTTCTTTTTGATAAAGAAAAAACTTTGTTGATATTTCCGCCAGTCCCGATGGCAGTGACATGATGGTAGCCCTTTGTCTGGCTGCGGATAAATTCCTTGATCTCATCCCAGGTACTTTCGGCCACCTGGTTTTTCAGCATCCGGATAGTGCCGATATTGAAAGATTTTTTAAAGACCAGTTTTCCATCGCTGAAGAAGGTGAGTTCCGTGCTTCCGCCGCCCACATCAATATAGAGATACGACTCGTCTTTCGACATGTTTTCAGCTACATGATTTTCGTATATCAGGGAGGCTTCCTGGTCACCGCTGATGATATCAATTTGCAGCCCGGTTTCTTCTTTAACGCGCCGGATGATCACAGGACCGTTTAATGCATCCCGCATGGCGGAAGTGGCGCAGGCCTTTACATGCTTTACTTCATATACATCCAGTAAAAGGCGGTAAGACTGAATGGTTTTTACAATTTTTTCCACCTTGCCCGGTGAAATTTCGCCCTTGTCAAATACATCGAAACCCAGGCGCAGGGGCACCCGGACCAGTACGGTTTTGATAAATTCGGTTTTTCCCATCGGCCCCTCAATCACATCCGTGATCAGTAAGCGCGCTGCATTACTGCCGATATCAATGGCTGCCAGTCTCAACTTGTTTCAGCGTTTTTTTGTGGAGATAGTGGTATGTCTCCACTTGTGAACGGATTTTTTTCCCGCTTTTTTCTGCATATTCATTCTTCAGCTCATTGTCCAGGCGACGGGCTTTTACATTGTCTTCCAGCTGGATTTTAAGGATATCTATGAGTTCCTGTTTCAGCGCCGGATCATGTACAGGGCAGGTGGCTTCCACGCGGTGCTCCAGATTCCGCAACATCCAGTCGGCCGAAGATAGGTAAACTTTCTCTTTGCCTCTGTTGTGAAATACCCACACCCGGGCATGTTCCAGGTATTCGTCCACAATACTGATAGCCCGGATGGGCTTCAGGTGTTTTTTGCTTTCCGAACGCATACAGAAAATGCCCCGCACGATCAGTTTTACTTCCACCCCGGCTCTTGCCGCTTCTTCCAGTTTGGCAATCATTTGCGGATCGGAGAGGGAGTTCATTTTCAGCATCACCCAGGCCGGCCTTTTTTTCCGGGCCTGTTTGATTTCCTCGTCCAGCAGACGGAGCATTTCTTTCTTTACATAATGCGGGCTGGGCAATACATGGCGGCAGTCCCGCAGGTAATGCCCGCCTGTTTTGGGTTGTTCAAGAAAATGGAATATCCGGTTTACATCCGCCATGATCTTTGGATTCGCTGTAAGGAGGCAGTGATCACCATATACCCGGGCTGTTTTTTCATTGAGATTTCCTGTGCTCACAAAACCGTACATGCGGATATTATTATCCCGGGTCCGTTTCCGTATCAGGCAGAGTTTTGAATGCACTTTCAGATGTGGTATTTCTTCCAGCACTTTGGCCCCTTCCTCCTCCAGTCTGTTCTTCCAGGCAATATTAGCTTCTTCTTCAAAACGGGCCCTTAATTCCATCATAACTACCACTTCCTTTCCGTTCCGTACGGCGTTGATCAGGGCGTTGATGATTTTGGACTGGGTAGCCAGCCGGTAGCAGGTGATTTTGATGGTTGTAACTTCCGGATCAAAGGCCGCTTCCCGCAAAAGGTCAATCATCGGCAAAAAGGAATGGTAGGGGAAATGGAGTAATACATCTTTTTCCTGTATCACATCCGAAACACGGCTGCTGGTGAAGAGCGGATGGTCAAAAGGTTTCTGCCGGTGTCGTTTTACCTTGAACACCTCCTCCGGGAAATCCATAAAATGCCGGAAATTATGGATCCGGCCACCGGGTATCAGGTTGTCTTTTTTGCTAAGGTTCAGCCGGCGTACCAGGTATTCCAGCAAACCCGCATCCATATCCCGGTCATACACAAATCGGACCGGTTTCCCCTTACGTCTGTTTTTTACCCCCTTTTCAATTTTCTGGATCAGGCTGGTGGAAAGATCATCGTCCAGATCAATTTCCGCATCGCGGGTTACTTTAAATATATGCGCCTGGTAATGATCGTACCCGAAATAGGAGAAGATATCAGGCAGGTTGAAACGGATCACGTCCTCCAGCAGGATAATATGGTGTTCATCCCCGGGAGAGGGTAATATTTTAAAACGACCATGAATACGGGAGGGGACTTCAATCAGTGCGTATTTCCGTTGCAGGGCGCTTTCCTTTTTCCACATAACTACCGCGAGGAAAATGGATTTATCCCGCAGATTCGGAAATGCCGGGATGTTTTCAATCATCAGGGGAATCAGATCCGCACTCACTTCATTTTCGTAATAATCCCGTACAAACTGCTGCTGGGCGGAGCTGAGTTCCGTTTCCTTTCGCAGAAAAATTTTCTGGTTTTTTAATTCCTGCTGCAGTTCTTCCCAAATCCGGGTGAATTCTCCCTGCTGGTTCAGCACCGTCATCTGGATTTCATCCAGTATCTGCTGGGGATTGTTTTCCAGGTGCATCCGGGCTTTGGTGCCGAACTGGATCATGCGTTTCAGGGTGGCTACCCGTACCCGGAAAAATTCATCCAGGTTATTCGAGAATATGCCAAGAAAGCGGATTCTTTCTCTCAGTGGTACAGTGGGATCTGCAGCTTCCTGTAAAACGCGCGCATTAAAAGATAACCAACTTATATCACGGGCAATCATTCCGGTCCGGGGGGCTTCCATCATCCAGGTATTTTTCAGTCCTTAAAAATACCGATGCGGCGGCTAAGTCCGTGTTAAGTTTTACGGATTATCGGGTGGGGCTTTCATTTTTTCTATCAGCCGGGTGGTGGACCAGCCTTCCAGGATGGGATTGATCACCACTTTTCCCCCGGCAGCGATTACTTCTTTGGCGCCGGCTACCTGTTCCGGAGTATAATCTCCGCCCTTAACAATGACATCCGGCATCAGGGCCTTGATCAGTTCCAGCGGGGTATCTTCTTCAAAAAGCACCACAGCATCCACCATCAGCAGGGAGGCCAGCAGCAGCGCCCGGGCATCCTGGTTGTTGACGGGGCGGTCATTTCCCTTCAGTCTTTTTACCGACACGTCTGCATTCAGGCCTACAATAAGGTAGCTGGCTTCACGCGCCGCTTCTGAAAGGGAGAAAATATGACCCGGATGCAAAAGATCAAAAACACCATTCGTGAAGGCAATGGTTTTGCCCGGCAAACGCCATTGGGCCACCCGTTGTACAGCCTGCTCACGGGTGAGAATTTTTGAGGGGATCAGATCAGCCCTGTTCATGTTTCGGTTTTTTATTGACTAAGGGCAGGGCCACAAAACTCAGTACGCCGCCCAACAGGAATACAAAGGTCTGGGCCAGCCAGAGAATCCAGCCAAAGGCAAGTGCAATGGTATAGTTCAGCCCGTATAACTGCATGGTTTTCTCAATCAGGAAGGCATAGGCGCCAATACCGCCCGGAGAGGCAACCATCCCGATACTACCTGCGGAAAGAATCGTAAAGGCTTCCCGGATGCCATAGTTTTCGGTTTCGCGGAAGGCCATAAATCCCAGATAGCCGCCACCCAGGTATAAAGTCCACAATAGAAGTGTATAGAAAATGAAGAGCTTTCTTTTTTTCAGGTGAAGGATGGTACTTAGTCCCTGCCAAACACTCCGGCTGATCTTGTTAAAAATAGCAAACAGGTCTTTGAGGGTTTTCTTTTTTATCAGCATCCAGAGACCGGCAATCAGGAAAATGACGGCTGCAATAGCCAGTGTTACCAGCAGGGTGGATACTTTTTTTTCTTCCGGCGCTTCGGCACTGTTAAAGAATGCGTCGAGTATCTGCTGGTAAAGCATTGGCTGTATGAGCAGGGTGATGCCAAACACAATCAACAGGCATACTACATCTATTATTCGTTCCAGGATGATGGTACCGATGAGTTTGTCGGCCGGAATTTTTTCATACCGGGCCAGTACGGTACATTTTACAATTTCTCCCAGTCTGGGTACACCCATATTGACGAGATAACCAATCATCACGGCGAAAAATGCATTGCTCCGGGAAGGCATATAACCCATGGGTTCCAGCAGGAGACGCCAGCGAAGCGCCCTTACCAGGTGACTGGCTACCAGGATCAGTAATACGGGAATAACCAACCAGTGCCGGGCATTCCGGAAGGCCTCATTGATCTGGGCCATATTTTCCTTGTTCAGGTTTTTCAGAGAAAGCCAGGCAAAAAAGACGCCAATGCCCAGAAAGAGCAGGTATTGCAGTATGGTCCGGATATTTTTATTCATCCCGGCCCGAAAGTAAAACCTGCTGGTTGAAAAACAAAACCCGGGGTGATAAGGAAGGGTTAATTGAGGGGCAGATTATCAATTAACCGTACTTCACCGAGAAAAGCCGCACACAAAACAACCAGTTCCTGCTGACCGTCCCAGTCTGTGCAGGGCTTCAGGTTGCGGGCGTCGGCCAGGGAAATATATTCCACCCGGAAGCCGGCTGCGGTGAGTGCTGAAACTGCTTCCTTTAAAAGATCACCCGTGGGCCCGGGCCTTAACTGATCCCGTACGTAACAAAGTGTATGAAATATAACCGGGGCCTTTTCGCGTTCAGTGACGGAAAGCCGGCGGTTGCGGCTGCTCATGGCAAGTCCGTCTGTTTCCCGCAGCGTAGGGCAGACTACCAGACTGATACTTTTATTTCTGTCTGTCAGCTCCAGTAAACGACTGATTACCATACATTGCTGGTAATCTTTCTGACCCAGGAAAAGAATGTCGGGTTGTACCTGGAAAAGGAGCCGGTCCACCACCTGGCAAACTCCCTGGAAATGACCGGGCCGGAATTTACCCTCCAGTAATAACTCAAGTTCCCCGAGTGCGTAAAAAGGGGGCTGTCCTGAAGCCTCAGGCGGATACATTTCGTCCCGGGAAGGAAGAAAGAGTACATCACAGCCGGCTGATAAAAGGAGCCGGATATCCGCTTCGGTGGTTACGGGATATTTCAGAAAATCCTCCGGATCGTTAAACTGGGTGGGATTAATAAATATGCTGCAAACCACGAGGTCTGACTGGCTTTTGGCCTGCCGGATCAGCGAGAGATGGCCTTCATGCAATGCGCCCATGGTAGGCACAAAACCTATTTGATAATTCTTTTCTTTTTGGTTATCAAGGTATTTTCTTAGGTTATTTGTTTTTTTAAATAAAATCATTTCACGGTAGCATTTGAGGGATAATGCGGTTAAAAAGTCAATTTCGGCTAAAATTGGTTACCTTTGCAGGCCTTAAGGCGAATCTATTGAATCCGGCTGCGGGCACAAGGCCCCTTTTTGCCGTAAAAACGGACGAACATGTCAGCAAAGAAAAGAATTTTATTCATCGCGAACGAAATGTCACCCTACCTGGAGCTGACAGAGTTTTCTGAAACGGTGAACAAACTCGCGATTAAAGCGAATGACAATAATTTTGAAGTTCGTTGCATCATGCCCCGGTTTGGTGTCATCAATGAACGCCGCCACCGGTTGCATGAAGTGGTGAGGTTATCCGGGATCAATGTTTCGGTTGACAACGACGATATGCCCCTTCAGATTAAAGTGGCATCTCTTCCCAGCGCCCGTCTTCAGGTTTATTTCCTTGACAACGAAGAGCTTTTCCGGAGAAAATTCATTTTTCATGATGAAAATGAAAAATGGTTTGATGATAACGACCTGCGTACTATCTTTTTTTGCAAGGGTGCCCTTGAAACCGTCAAAAAGTTCGGCTGGCCTCCGGATGTGATCCATTGCAGTGGCTGGATGACCGGACTGATCCCCGCTTATCTCAAAACGGTATATAAAAAAGAACCGGTTTTTGCGCACAGCAAGATTGTATATACCATCGGACAGAACACCTTCAAAGAAAAACTGGGCAGCGGCTTTATTAAAAAGGCCCTGATTCATGCCAGCCTGAAAGAAAAGGACCTGGAACTTTATAAAGAAGGTAATAATACCGCCCTGCAGCGGGGTGGAGCCGGTTATGCCGATGCCATTACTTTCGGTGCGGAAAAAATTGATAAGAAACTGACAGAAGAGTTCACCAAAGTCCGTGGCAAAAAAACACTGCCCTTTAATCCCGAAGGAGATTTAACAGACTATTTACAACTGTATAGCGACCTTGCGGGCAAATAAAATCACTAACCCAGACCATAATACTGTTTCGTGAATTATACTCAAAAAGTGCTGTCCGGCCTGGCGCTCGTTTCTGCGGTAGCCCTGCTTTTTTCTGCCTGCCGTAAAATCAACGATGCCACGGATGTAGGGGACGGGTTGATTCCCCCCATTGACAATATCACCACTTTTGAAACCTTCCTGGATATTGAGTCGGACAACCGGGCCTATCTGGATTCGAATAAAGTTTATTACGGGGATGAGCATGCACTCGGGTATATCGGCAATGACCCCGAATTTGGCGCCACCAACGGTGAATCCTATTTCACTATCAGCCACGCCAACTACATGATTTATCCTTTTCTCAACAAGGACTCTGTACTGGCGATTGATTCAGTGATATTATCCCTGTCGTATTCCGGTTATTACGGCGACAGCAACAGCACCCAGACGCTCCGGGTATATGAGATAGCTCAGAATGCCGGGTTTAACGATACCACCGTATATAAATACAGTCACCCGGCCTTTGCCACCACCGGACCCGAACTGGGAAGCAAAACTTACCAGGTTTACAAACTGAAGGACTCTGTGCTGCATATCCGGAAAAGAGATACCACCAAAGTGGCCAATATCATCCGGATTCCAATCAGCAATCAGTTCGGAGAAAGACTGAAGGGGTACGATACCACCAATACCGCAAACGGAGGCTATCGCAACGACTCCATTTTTAAAACCCTTTTCCGCGGATTTGCTGTCAGGCCCGATGCTACCGGTAACGCGGTGGTTTTTATAAATGCCTCGGATAACCAGAAGACCAAACTCACGGTGTATTACCAGGTGAAAAGGAACGGCAGTATTGATACCACTTCGGTTGATTTCTTCCACTCTACCGGCGGCGAAGCCAACCTGATTAACCGAACACCCGGCGGAGGCTGGGCCGGTTACCTGGCAAACAGTATTCCGAATGATGATCTGCTGTATATTAACTCCGCACCCGGATCCGCTGCCTGGCTCCGGATTCCGGCGCTGGATACTTTCCGGAATGTGGTGGTACACCGTGCGGAGATCATTGCCAATCCGATCCGCAGCAGCCAGGATGAACAGTTTATTCAGCCCGGCGCGCTTTTCCTTGACCGGATACATGCCACCGGCGATACCGCTTCCACTTTTGACGCGGATATGTCTGTAGGTAATAATTTCACCAATTTCACCTATGATTTTGCCAGTTTTGGCGGCGGGCTGAAAACAGACAGCACTTACCGGTTCAATATCTCCCGCTATGTACAGCAGATCGTAACCAACCGGGCAACCAATTACCGGCTCCGGCTCTACGCCCCTGTACGAACCTTCCTGTTCTCCCCCATATACGGGGAAACCAACCAGCTGTATGTTAACCAGAGTCCGGTTGCCGGCAGGGTGGTCCTGGCAGGTGGTGCTTATGTGAACCCGGCCAAACGGATCCGTCTCCGGCTGGTCTATTCCCGCCTCTGAGTTTTTATCAAGATATGTTCAAAAGTCCTTCCTCTTTACGGGAAGGACTTTTTTATTCTCTGTCCGCCCTTATCTTTGCGGTCTTAAAACCTATTATTCATGCCTTATTTATTTACATCTGAATCCGTGAGTGAAGGCCATCCCGATAAAGTGGCTGACCAGATCTCTGATGCCCTGATTGATAACTTCCTTGCTTTTGATCCGCAATCAAAAGTGGCCTGTGAAACCCTGGTGACCACCGGGCAGGTCGTGCTGGCCGGTGAGGTGAAATCAAAAGCCTACCTGGATGTACAGGAAATTGCCCGCGGGGTTATCCGTAAAATCGGGTATACAAAGAGTGAATATATGTTTGAAGCCAGCAGCTGCGGGGTGCTTTCTGCCATCCATGAGCAGTCTGCCGACATCAACCAGGGCGTGGAAAGAAAGAAAAAAGAAGACCAGGGCGCCGG
>JACSRW010000040.1 GCA_014879565.1 Chitinophagaceae bacterium | reverse complement strand
AAAAGCGGATATTTGTATATTTATACCAGCAATGAGTCTGAAAATACAGACCTGTTCTTTGACAACCTGTAGGTAACCCATACACGGGGTCTGATCCTCGAAGAGACGCATTATTATCCGTTTGGGTTGACGATGTCCGCCATCAGCAGTAAAGCCCTGGCCTTCGGTGGACCGCAAAACAAATTCAAGTACAACGCCAAGGAAGAGCAGCGAAACGAGTTCAGCGACGGTTCAGGTTTTGAGTGGTTAGACTATGGAGCCAGGATGTATGATAATCAGATTGGGAGATTTTTTACACAGGATAGATTTGCAGAAAAATATTATGCATTAAACCCGTATCAATATGCAGCAAATGACCCAATCAAATTTGTTGATATTAACGGGGATAGTATTTGGGTAAATGTGATTAATAGTATCACAAATCCTGATGGCACCACTTCATCATTTACACAGAAACTTTTTTATGACAAGGATAAAAAGGGAAATTACGGTTTTTTTGATGCTGCAACAGGAGCAAAGTATGATGTAACCCAGAATGACTATGTTAATAATCTAAATACTGCTTTTGAATATTTAATGAGTAATGGGGTGGGAGAACAAGTACAATCACTTATAGATAACAAGCAGGGTGTGTTTTTTGAAAATACAAAAGCTGCATCGGCCGAAGGAGGTGAAGGGCCTTCATTTAATCCTCAAAACATATTCAATAAGAATAATGCGATTCAATGGGACCCCAATACAGGCTCATTAGCGTGGAACAAAAATGGGGATCATGGAATTGTTTCACCTGCTTTAATGTTATTACATGAAATAGCACATGCAAATAATTTTCTTTCAGACCCGGCACGATATAGCATGGCTCAGTACACTCCTACATGGGGACCTGATTATGGTAGTTACGATAATTTTGAAGAACTGAGAGTTACTATTAGAGTGGAAAACCCAGCCGCTCAAAAAATAGGCGAAGTCCAACGAGATAACCACAGAGGGGCTCTTCTTAAAGTATCTAATCCAACTTATCATTCAAAATATAGATAATGAGAAATTACTATTTTCAATTTTTGCTTGTTTGTACAAGTATCACGCTATTATCTTATTGCTCAATTTCAGTAGGGAAACAAATTTCAAGAATTGTTGTATATAAAGTTGCTAAAGGTAAAGAACGATTTATTGGCGTTACAGAGGTGAATATTAAACTCAATAGTACTGCTGAAATAATTGAGATAAAGGACAGCCTTTGTTTAGAAGAAATAAAGAAGAGGATAGAATCGCTAAAAAAATTAAAAGGGACACATGCGATGCGAAGTATTTATATGCTATGTGATATTACATATAAGGATGGTTCAATTCAAACAATTTCGTTTGAAGAAGCAAATTTGGGAGTAATCAAAATGGGTAACAAAATATATTCTAATTCACCAAGTTTGGAATCTTGGCTCTTGTTTTGTAAATAAAGTGTATTAGCTAAGACTTAATCTTACAGCCAAGGCCATTTTTTCATATCCCCAACCCGCCTGCCGGCGCGCTTCGCCAATGCGCAGTGAGGCGAGCAGGCAGGCTCCCCACTCTCCACTCTCCGCTCTCCATTCTCTACTTCCTCTCTCTCAAAATTCCGCACTTCCCGGCGTACGCGGAAACGCGATCACATCGCGGATATTGGTCATGCCCGTGACAAACTGCACCATCCTTTCAAAACCAAGCCCGAAACCGGCATGCGGCACCGTACCAAAACGGCGCGTATCCAGGTACCACCAGAGCTCCTCCACCGGAATACCGATTTCCTTCATCCTGCCTTCCAGCTTATCCAGCCTTTCCTCCCGCTGCGATCCGCCTACAATCTCCCCGATGCCCGGCGCCAGAATATCCATGGCCGCCACCGTCTGCTGACCGGGCGCACAACCCTCATTCTGCCGCATGTAAAAAGCCTTGATGGCCGCGGGATAATTGTACAGGATCACCGGCTTTTTAAAATGCTTCTCCACCAGGTACCGCTCATGCTCACTCTGCAGATCCATGCCCCAGCCGGTTACCGGGTACTGGAATTTTTTCTTTTTATTGTGATTGCTCTCCCGGAGAATCTCAATGGCATCGGTATAGGTCAGCCGCTCAAAATCGTTGTTGAGCACAAATTCCAGTTTTTCTATCAGCCCCATTTCACTGCGCTTGTCCTGCGGCAGCTGCTTCTCCTCCTCACTCAGGCGCTGCGCCAGAAACTCCAGGTCCTCCCGGTTATGCTCCATGGCATAGCGGATGATATAGCGGATGAACTCCTCCGCGAGATTCATGTTGTCCTCCAGATCATAAAAAGCCATCTCGGGTTCAATCATCCAGAACTCCGCGAGGTGACGGGTGGTATTGCTGTTCTCCGCCCGGAACGTGGGCCCGAATGTATAAATCTCCCCGAAAGCCGTGGCGCCGAGTTCCCCTTCCAGTTGTCCGCTTACCGTAAGATTGGTACTGCGTCCAAAAAAGTCTTCCCTGTAATTGATGGTGCCGTCCTCGTTTTTCGGAGCGCTGCCATCCATAGGCAGTGTGGTTACACGAAACATTTCTCCCGCTCCTTCCGCATCACTGGCCGTAATGATGGGTGTATGCATATAGAGAAATCCTTTCTCATTAAAGAAACGGTGTATCGCAAAAGCAAGGGCATGTCTTACGCGAAAAACAGAGCCGAATGTATTCGTGCGGAAACGCAGATGCGCTTTTTCCCGGAGAAACTCCAGGCTGTGCTTCTTGGGCTGAAGGGGATATTTTTCCGCGTCACTGTCACCCAGTATTTCGAGCGATTGCGCATTCAGATCCATTTTCTGTCCCTTGCCCAATGAAGGAACAATCACCCCGCTTACTTTAACAGAGGCCGAAGTGGTGATTCGTTTCAGGGTTTCTTCAGGGAATTTGCCCAGTTCCAGTACCACCTGCAGGTTGGTATTTGTACTGCCGTCATTGAGCGCAATAAACTGGTTATTCCGGAACGTGCGTACCCATCCCATTACCGTTACTTCCTGTCCTGCGGGCTCCTGGGCCAGCAGTTCCCTGATCTTGATCCTTTTGTTGAACATAAAGAAGGTTTTGCGAGGTGCAAAGGTAAGGCATGCGTTCCAGCCCCGGGAGGCAATTTCTGAAGAAGCCGGCAAGCTTTAAGTGGCTGTCTGCCTGTTATATACAAGTAATTTAGCCCTTCGGGGGGCAGAAGCCCCGGGGGCCAAAAATTTTTGGATTTCCGGGATTTACTGTATACTTGCAGCGGAAAGAGGCCGATAAGTTTAGCTCTCCAAAGCCCTGGCTCATCATTTACCTGCCTGTTTCATTCAATAAAACTCAATTTTTTTTCTCATTACAAGATTGGTGACGCGAGTTGTGACTAACCTCAAGTTTCTTTTATGTACGACATTTTACAACTGAACGACATGCTCGTTCCTGAGTTGCTGGATATTGCTGAGCAGCTCAAAATTCCCAATGCCAAAAAGCTGAGCAAACAGGACCTGGTTTACAAAATTCTGGACAACCAGGCGATTGCCGGTTCCAAGGGCGCCCGTCCTTCCGATGACGGAAAACGCAAGCGGATCGTGAAAACCAGCACCAGCACCGGCGGCAGCGAAGAAGCCGTGGTGGAAAGCGGCGAGCCGGAAAAACCGGCCCCTAAAAAAGCGGCACATCCCAAAAAGGAGCTGCCGGTAAAAAAAGCCCGCAAAAAGCAGGAAGAAAAACCGGTTGCCCCTGAAAATAAAGAAACAGCCGGTGAAAACGAAGAACCCGCCCAGGCAAACGAACCGGTGATGGACAGTAAAACAGAACTGCTGGCCCAGGCCATACTGAATGAAGCTAGCCTGCAGGCCGGAGAAACAGGCGGCGCACCAAAAGCCTATCCCGCCCGCCGCGAACAGGCTTTTAATGTTGAGTTCGACGGCGTGATCCTCGGTGAAGGCGTGCTGGAAATGATGCCTGACGGATACGGTTTTCTCCGCTCCTCCGATTATAACTATCTCTCCTCACCCGATGATGTATACGTTTCTCCTTCCCAGATAAAACTCTTCGGTTTAAAAACCGGCGATACCGTACACGGGGCTGTTCGCCCTCCGAAAGAAGGCGAAAAATATTTTGCCCTGCTGAAAGTGGATACAATCAATGGCAAGAGTCCGGAGGAAGTGCGCGACCGCGTGCCCTTTGATTATCTCACGCCGCTTTTCCCTTTCGAAAAACTGAACCTGTTCACTACCGCCAGCGACTATTCAACCCGTATCATGGATCTCTTTACCCCGATTGGTAAAGGACAGCGGGGACTGATCGTGGCCCAGCCCAAAACGGGTAAAACCATGTTGCTGAAAGCCGTGGCCAATGCCATTGCCGCCAATCACCCTGAGTGTTACCTGATGGTGGTACTGGTGGATGAACGCCCGGAAGAGGTAACCGATATGGAACGCAGTGTGAAGGCCGAAGTAATTGCCTCCACGTTTGATGAACCGGCTGAAAAACACGTAAAAGTATCCACGATTGCGCTGCAAAAAGCCAAAAGGCTTGTGGAGTGCGGACACGATGTGGTGATCCTGCTCGATTCCATTACCCGTCTGGCCCGCGCCCACAATACCGTGGCGCCCGCTTCCGGTAAAGTATTATCCGGCGGGGTGGAAGCCAACGCGATGCAAAAACCGAAACAGTTCTTCGGCGCCGCCCGGAAAATTGAAAACGGGGGCTCTCTCACCATCATCGCCACGGCACTGGTGGATACCGGATCTAAAATGGATGAAGTGATCTTTGAGGAATTCAAGGGTACCGGTAATATGGAACTGCAGCTCGACCGCCGTCTTTCCAATAAACGGATCTTCCCGGCTATTGATATTGTGGCTTCCAGTACCCGTCGCGATGACCTGCTGCTGCGCCCCGATGTACTGCAGCGGATGAACCTGCTCCGTGTTTATCTCACCGATATGAATACGGAAGAAGCCATGCGTGAACTGCAAAACCGGATGAAAGGAACCAAGGACAATGATGAGTTCCTGGCCAGTATGAACCGCTAATAATATCATCTGTCATAGCAAAGGACCTCCCCCGGGAGGTCTTTTTTTTATCCGGCCTGCAGAAAGTCGTTTATATATTGCAGTCTCAGGCTTTCCTCCTTCTTTCTTTTATAATTTCGCGCGGCATGGCAGTACAGCGCATCCATATTGAAGAGTTCCTGAAACTGGCCAAAACAAACCCGGTGGTGGATGTACGTTCTCCTGGGGAATACAAACATGCCCATCTGCCGGGGGCACAATCCCTGCCACTATTCAGTGATGAAGAAAGAAAACAGGTCGGTACTACTTATAAACAGGTAAGCCGGGAGGACGCTATTAAAATTGGTCTTGACTATTTCAGCCCCAAAATGCGTCCGATGGTCGAAACCGTTGAATCCCTCCTCCGTACTCCCGTCTCCCCGCTCCCGTCTCCGGACTCCCGTCTCATTCTCGTCTATTGCTGGCGGGGCGGTATGCGCAGCGGCGCGGTTTCCTGGCTGCTGGATATGTATGGTTTTAAGGTGTACACCCTGGCCGGTGGGTATAAAGCATTCCGGAATTATGTGCTGGAGAGTTTCAAAAAGCCCTATGCCTTCCGTATACTGAGCGGTTTCACCGGATCGGGTAAAACAGAGTTATTGCACGCTCTCAGTAAAAGAGGTGAAACAATCATAGATCTCGAAGGAATCGCTCATCATAAAGGCTCTGCCTTCGGCAATATCGGTATGCCCGAACAACCGAGCCAGGAAATGTTCGAAAACCTGCTGAGTATAGAACTGACCGCCAAAACAAGCGCACTTCCCGCCTCCCGCCTCCCGGCTCCCGGCTCCGATTTCCCGTCTCCCGTCTGGCTCGAAGACGAATCCCAGCGCATCGGCCTGGTCAATATTCCCAACGAGCTCTGGAAAACCATGCGGCAGTCACCGGTCTACTATCTCGATATTCCTTTTGAGGAAAGACTGAATCATATTGTACCCGAATACGGGGCCCTGGACAGGGAGCGCCTGATCAACGCCATTGAACGGATCAGTAAAAAACTGGGTCATTTGAACGCAAAAACGGCGATTTCTCTCTTAAATGAGGGTAAAATCAGGGAAAGTTTCTCGATTTTGCTCAAATACTACGATAAGTTTTATTTCAGGTCGCTGCACAATCGGGAGCGGCTGGAAACGTTATTACATACGGTAACCTGTAAATCCGTTTGTCCTGAAAATGCCGATCTCCTCCTCCAAAAAATCAATCAGCCCTATAATCCGCCGCAGCCTTAGCCTGCTGCTCTTCCTTTTACCCCTCTTCGTCCGGGCACAGAGCTTAACCGGACTCTGGACCGGCACCATTCATAATGACAGTGTATCTGTCCGCAAAGACCAGTCATTCGAAATCGCCCTTACAGAAAAAGACGGGAAGGTCACCGGCTTCTCCCGGAACGAATTCATTGTAAATGACACCCTGTATACCATTGTCAAAAAAGTAAAAGGGACGATCAAAGGCAATATTTGTGAGGTGACCGACGAAGAAGTTATTTCTTATAATTTCCCGGGCAAACTGGAAAAAGGCATTTCCGTTACCAGTACTTTTCTGCTCGATCCGGTTAAAAACAGCTGGTACCTCAGTCACTGGAAAACCAATGCGATCCGAAAGAAATATTATTCCGTTGGCGGGAAAATGAATATGGAGCCGGAAAAAGACCTGCGGGTGTCAAAACTGATCGCCCATCTGGAAGAACTCAATCAGGCGAATACCCTGACTATTTACCGTGAACAAACCGAGGCCCCGGTCACCGTACGGCTGGCCCGTCCGGAAAAAAACCAGGAATCGGTAATACCAGAAATCAAAAAAGAAGAAACGGCAATTGCCGTCCGGAAACCTGAACTGCCCTCTTTGAATACCGTGATTCCGGAAAAACCGGTCCGGACCCAGGATTCAATCCTTCCAGAGCCTGTACCTGATAACATGGCCATGAGCTCGGCCGCTTCAGCAGAAAAAACAGAAAAACACAAAGAACCGGAAAAAGAGAAATTGGTGGAAAAAGCAGAAAAAACAGCAGAAAATCCGGAAAAATTGGCCAAAAATGAAGTAAATAAGTCCCAAAACGAAAATCCGGCAAATCCCCTTATAGCCCTTAATCCTAAAACGGAAGAAGAAAAAGCAGCGTCCCGCAAAGACGAAAATCCGTCTCCGGAAGCTGAAAAAGGGAAAACCACTCAGCCCGTGAAAACAGAAGTGGCCGCTGCAGCGGTAAATAACCGAAAAACAAGCGACCCCTCTAAAACTATCTCCAAAACTGCTGAAAAGCCAGCAACCGTTCCGTCGGTAAAGCCCGAAAACATAGCAAAAACGGAATTCCCATCACCGGCAGTTAGCTCTGTTGCGAAACAGGAAAAACAGGCCGATGAAATGGCTAAAACCGAGAAACCGGCCATTCCCGCTGTTAAACCATCTATCCCTCAGCCCGGACCGGATGCCCTGGTCATCAAAAAGACGGAAGGAGATCCGTTGAAGAAATCCGCTGTGATCGCCGGCCGGAAATCTGAATTCAGCCAGGAACTGGTATTCAGTTCCGACAGCCTGGTGCTGACTCTTTATGATAACGGGGAGATCGACGGGGATACAGTAAGTGTATATATTAACGGGGAAGTAGTTATGCCCAGCCAGGGACTGAAAAGCTCGGCCATCCGGAAAACCATTCACCCTCCGGCCGGAGCCGAAACCTTTACCCTTGTGATGTTTGCCGAAAGCCTGGGTAAATATCCTCCGAATACCGGTTTACTGGTTATCCGTGACGGCAATGATATTTATAACCTTCGTTTCAGCTCGGATTTTCAAAAAAGCGCTGGTATCGTTTTTCGCCGGAAAATCACCAATTAAGGCCCGTTTTTCATCATTTTTATTCACTTTCGGGCGATTCTTCCGAATTTTACCGGGATTTTCAATTTTACCTTTTTATATGACTGAAACACCCGCCATTCGCCTCACCCAATTTTCACATGGAGCAGGCTGTGGCTGCAAAATCGCTCCGAAAGTCCTGGATGAAATCCTGAAAACCTCGGTCGCCTGGCCGGATAACGATAAACTTCTGGTCGGAAATCATAGCCGCGACGATGCCGCCGTTTACGACCTGGGCAATGGCCAGGCCATCATCTCCACCACCGATTTCTTTATGCCGATCGTGGATGATCCTTTTGATTTCGGCCGGATCGCTGCGGCTAATTCAATCAGTGATATTTACGCTATGGGAGGCAAACCCCTGATGGCGATCGCCGTTTTGGGCTGGCCGGTTAATAAAATACCTGCGGATATAGCGCAAAAAGTAGTCGAAGGAGGCCGGAGTATTTGCCAGGAGGCGGGTATTCCGTTGGCCGGGGGACATAGTATTGATTCCCCGGAACCCATATTCGGACTGGCCGTAACCGGCATTGTACCCGTTGAAAACCTGAAGAAGAACAATACGGCCAGAGAAGGCGACCTGCTCTTCCTGACCAAACCGCTGGGTGTGGGTACCCTGTCCACCGCCCAAAAAAGAGGGTTGCTGCCGGAAGCGATGCTAAACCTGATCGTGAAACAGATGACCACGCTGAATAAGGCAGGGGAGGAGCTGGGTAAAATGCCGGGCGTACACGCCATGACCGATGTTACCGGCTTCGGCTTCCTGGGCCACCTGATTGAAATGGCCGGAGGCAGCGGTCTTACTGCCGAAGTCTGGTACCAGAAAATTCCCGCCATACCAGGTGTGCAGGATTTTATCGCGCAGGGCGTTTTCCCTGATGGAACTACCCGCAACTGGAGCAGCTATGGAGAACATGTCAGCTTTGAAAAAGGGGTACCGGTGGCCGAAGCGTTTAAGTTACTTCCCGATCCGCAGACAAACGGGGGATTGCTGATCAGTGCCGATGCTTCTCTGGCAGAGCCGCTGAAAGTGCTCTTCGGTGAACCGGTAGGAAGAATGATCGCCGCGCAGAATAAAAAAGTAATGGTTCAGCCCTGAGTTTTGCGGGGCAGAAATATTTCGGCAATCATACAACGTACACTGCCGCCTTCCACCTGTTCAATAACGGGCACCGAAACCGGCACCAGTTTACCAAATTGGCGTAATACCTGCTGTTGTTCCGGCCGAAGGGCATCCAGCGCGGTTGTACTGAGTATAATCAGCGACTCTCCTTTTCTGTTTTTTATTTCCAGCATATTCCCGGCGAAACAATGCATTTGTTCCCGGGTAATGGGAATCAGGGTATGTCCGGTGGATTCCAGCAACTGGGTAACCGCGATCCGCTCCCATTCCTCTTCAATAGCGTCTTCGCAGATGACGGCAAATTTTTCTCCCAGCGACATAACGACATTGGTGTGATAAACGGGCTGATTGTTTTTATCGGTTGCCAGGAATACGATGGCCTGGAAATCATTGGCGCGGGCAAATTTTTCCAGCACCGAAAGATTGGTTCGCTCTGAAATGGCCGCATAAATCATCCGGTTATCGTGATCCACCACCATACTGCCGGTACCTTCCAGAAAGCGGCCCTCTGCTTCATATTCACTCCAGTCCTGCACATCGGTAACCGTGAAATCTCTGGCCAGCAGCTGAATGATATCATCCCTTTTTTCCGCCCTTCGGCTGGGCGCAAACATGGGGTAAATAAAAACCTGACCGGCAGCAGAGGTACTGAGCCAGTTGTTGGGAAAAATGGCATCGGGTTTAGGGGGCTCCGGACTATCTTCGACCAACAACAGCTCCACTTCTTCCGTTTCCAGTTTTTTCACCATGGCATCAAATTCGGCAAGCGCTTTTTTGTGTAATAGCTCCCTGCTCAGCCCGGGATTATGCTGAAAAAAATTATTAGCTGCCGTTTCATTGTTATACCCGAAAGCAGCGGGACGTATCATCAGAATGGCAGAAGCAACCTGCATATCAGGGTTTTTCTAAACGAACAATGATCACTTGAGGATTGCAATGGCCGCTGACAATATCCATCACCACGTATTGATACAGGGAGTCCACTGCAATGCTGTCTTTTTTTATTTTTCCGTCGGGTATATACTGATTGTTGAGCTGATAGAAACCAACCGTATCCTTCTTATCCGTCCCATCCGGAAGGCTGACCTCAAACCGCGCATCCCAGGAAAGGCTGTCCCGTTGTTCCAGTTGAATCAGCCGGGCCGGAAAAACAGTTTCCTTATAGCTGCAGGGCCCTCCATCGGGCTCCTCTTCCCCGGCATTATTACAGGAGGCTAAAAAAAGGACCAGGGCGGGTATCAGGTTTTTGTATCGGCGCATACAATCAATCAGATTAGATTATCAATCCGGGCAGCGAGTTCGTGGTCTTTACCGGTGACCAGGTTGCCGGCATCATGGGTGTTGAGCCAGATTTCCACGGTATTCCACACATTGGTCCAGCGCGGATGATGATTCATTTTTTCCGCCTCCAGAGCCACCCGGGTCATAAAGGCAAAGGCTTCGCTGAAATCCCGGAACTGAAATTTCCGGTACATGGATTCAGGTGTTATCGTCCACATGAAACGCTGCTTTTAGGTTCAGAAAACAAGATTCTCTTTATTTCTTATCTGGCCAATTGCCAGTTCAGCCACCAGTTGTACCGTGGAAATGCTCCTGATTACCTGGATGGTTTCCTGCATTTTTTCATCATCCACTTCATCTCCTTTCATCAGCCAGAGAAAGTCAATATGCTTGAATTCGGGCAGGAGATACTCCCCGTCAAACTTATTATTATAGATATAATGCTCCAGCGAACCGGTGGGTACCCGGTATTCATAGACAGAAAAAAAATAGTCCCGCTTTTTTTTAACCAGTCGTATTTCCAGGTCATTGAGCCGGAAGTCGAGCCCGATCTGCTGATTCAGGTGCCAGCAAAACTGGTAGTCCTTAATAGGCGCCATGATACCCAGCAGACGGGTATTTTCAAAGAATCCTTCGGTGAGTTCCCGGGTGTCCAGTACCAGTTTGGTCTTTTCGGCCATACCCCAATTTACGAAATCAGAACTGAACGGTGGTTTCGAGGGTGGCTTCTCCGCGTAAATAAATCACTTTGGCCTGGTCGCCTTTTTTGAATTTGCCCAGGGTCTGCATATAGGTCTCCATGGAACTGATCCGGTAATCACCGATCTGCAGAATAATATCCCCGGCCTTTATCCCGGCCTTCTGGGCAGGGCGGCCTTCGGTCACCCCGTCAGCCTTTACGCCATTGCCCGACCAGGTATAATCCGGCATAATACCCATAGATACGCTGAAGCGGGCAGAAGTGGTGGTTTGTGCTTCCCGGGTTTTAAGGAAGGTCAGCTTTTTTTCCATGTTCATTTTTTCCACGACCATGAGCACATGGCGGATGATCCGGGTTATGCCGTTATAATTGATTTTATCCGCGTCATCAGAGGGTTTGTGATAATCCGTGTGCAGTCCGGTGAAATAAAAGAGAACCGGAATGTCTTTGCGGTAGAAAGAGGTATGGTCACTGGGACCGGTGCCGCTGGAATCAATCTTAACCCGCAGCGGATTATCCAGCTGCGCGGAAATCACTGATGACCAGGAGGGAGAAGTGCCATAGCCGCCAATCGTAACCGTATGACTGGAATCGGGCATGCGGCCCACCATATCCATATTGATCATGTAATTCACTGCCTTTATATCAATGGTCGGGTTTTCGGTGAAATGTTTGGAGCCATACAGCCCCAGTTCTTCACCGGAAAAAGCGATAAAAAGGTAATTGTTGTTTTTGGCCTTGCTGTTCTTCAGGGTTTTGGCCAGTTCGATCAGGGCGGCGGTTCCGCTGGCATTATCATCGGCGCCATTGTGGATAGCCGGCTCTGTGGCGCTGTTGCGGGAATTGCCGTCTTCGCCATAACCGAGATGATCAAAATGGGCGCCCAGCACCACGGTGGCAGCCGCGCCATTATCAATATACCCTACCACATTATGTCCTGTTCTTTTTTTATCACTCAGGGAAACATTCAATTTCACCTGGATGGTAGCGGAGGGATCTTTAAAAAACCGGGCAGCCGCTTCTTTTTTCACATAGAGAACCGGAATGGGTAAGCTGGCAGATTTATCCTTGCCGTTAAAAGCCAGTTTATCGTCGGTGGCGGAAGTATTATATAATACCAGGGCGGAAGCGCCTCTTTCCGCTGCTTTCTTACAATTATTGTAGATATAGGTGCCCGGATCAAAATGGGGATTGTCTTTATTTTCCTCCAGGCCATCCTTCAGGTCAATAAACCAGGGCATATCCGCTTCCTGCACCGCAATGGAAGGAGTGGCTTCCAGTTGTTTTACGGCACTGAAAGGAAAGGGAAAAAAATCCCTGCCGTTTTGCAGTTCCGTTCCGTTAATACTGAACCGGGTGGCGGGATCTGTTTGTTTGCCTTCATTGATTTCAAATGCCTGGTAAAAACCATTGGTTCCCCGGGGCTGCAACCCGGCCTCGCTGAAACGGGCGCTGATATATTCCATGGCCAGCTTTTCGCCGGCCGTACCGGTACGCCGGCCTTCCAGTTTATCATCTGCCAGGTAACCAATATGAGATTGCAGTCCGGCCAGCAGCCTGGTTTCCTCCTTGCTGATTTTCGCGGAAGGGGAGCAGGCGGCCAGGATGAGGACAAACGGTACGGAATAACGAAGGGAGGCAATACGCATACAGATCTGTTTATTTTGAGAGCAAAGGTATTACCCCCCGGCATTTTTCCCGGGTTAAAATGCCATAATTCGGTCAATCTTTTTCCGCTTTGCCCCTCCTAAAAATCGCAATTCGTAAGGCTGTTTGCCTCCCGCGCTCTACTTTTGCCCCGGTTTGGAAAAAAAGAACCTTCATATTGCCCTGGTAGGTAACCCCAATAGCGGGAAAAGCTCCCTGTTTAATTGTCTTACAGGACTGAATCAGCAGGTGGGTAATTTTCCGGGAGTGACGGTTGATAAAAAAACCGGCAGCGCCCGAATCGGCTCAATCAGCGCTGAAATCATTGACCTGCCCGGTTCTTACAGTCTTTATCCCAAAAGGCTGGACGAATGGGTGAGTTACCGGGTATTGCTGGGGGAAGATACCGATATCAAAGCCGATGTGGTGGTGGCGGTGGCGGATGCCAGCAACCTGAAAAGAAACCTGCTTTTTTGCACCCAGATCATTGACCTGAAAGTGCCGGTGGTGATTGTGCTGACCATGATGGACCTGGCCCGCCAAAAAGGGATCAAAATTGACCTGGCGGCACTGGAAAGAGAACTCGGGGTTCCGGTGGTGGCGGTAAATCCGCGAAAAAATAAAGGGATCGCTGAACTGAAAAAAGCGATCGAACTCACCGTACAACAGGCTTACAAACCCCCGGTGCGCGACTTTATTGACAATAAAGCCCTGGCCGTTGCCCCGATTGAAGAATTAAAGTCTTATTTCCCCCAGCTCAGCGATTATAAAGCCATTCATTACCTGATCAATCATGAGCAGTTTGGCCTTGACCAGCAAACACAGGAAAGGATTGAAAACATTGAAGCCCGGAACCAGTTCAACCATACCAGGACCCAGGCGGAAGAAATTCTGCAGCGGTACAGCCGGATCCGGTATGTAATGCAGCAGGCCGTATCAGAACCTGACCCGCTGAAAAAAAATCTGTTCACCGAAAAACTGGATACCGTACTGCTGCACCGGCGCTGGGGGTATATCATCCTGTTAGGTGTTCTGTTTCTCTTATTCCAGAGTATTTTCTGGCTGGCCCAGTATCCCATGGAGTGGATTGAACTGGGTTTTGCGGAACTAAGCAGTGTTTTATCTGCCTCACTGCCGGCTAACCGCTGGTCCGACCTGTTGATCAACGGAGTGGTGGCCGGTCTCGGCGGCATATTTGTATTTGTGCCCCAGATTATGATTCTTTTCGGGCTGATCACATTACTGGAAGACAGTGGTTATATGGCCCGGATCAGCTTTTTGTCTGACCGGCTGATGCGCAGCGTTGGCCTCAACGGAAAAAGTGTGATGCCCATGATCAGCGGTTTTGCCTGTGCGGTACCCGCCATTATGAGCGCCCGTAATATTGAAAACCGGAAAGAGCGGCTGCTGACCATCCTGATTACGCCGCTGATGAGCTGTTCAGCCAGGTTGCCGGTTTTCACCATTCTCATTGCGCTGGTCATTCCCAATACCTACCTGCTCGGCTTTCTGAGTGTACAGGGACTGGTGATGATGGGGCTGTACCTGCTCGGATTAATCCTGGCCCTGATGGTTTCCTGGGTAGCCAAATGGTTTATTAATATTAAGGAGAAGAGCTTTTTTATCCTGGAGCTGCCTACGTACCGCTCACCCCGCTGGAAAAACGCCCTGACCACCATGATCAGCAAGGCGAGGATCTTTATTGTGGATGCGGGTAAAATCATTATGATCATCAGCCTGCTGCTCTGGGCCCTGAGTTCATTCGGACCGGGGAATACCATGCAGCGCCTGGAGGCCAAATATGAACAACTGAAAGCTGCACCCGGTGCCGATGCCGCGCAGCTGGATAAGGCCTTACAAACCGAAAAACTGGAAAGCTCCTTTGCCGGCATCATCGGCAAGAGTATGGAACCGGCCATCGCCCCGCTGGGTTACGACTGGAAAATCGGTATCGCGCTGGTAACCTCCTTCGCGGCAAGAGAAGTGTTCGTGGGTACAATGGCCACCCTGTACAGCGTGGGGGAGGGTGACGATGATGGTCAGCTGCTTAAGGAAAAAATGAAAGCCGCTGTGCGGCCGGACGGGAGCCCGGTGTTCACGTTTGCCACAGGACTTTCACTCATGATTTTTTATGTATTCGCAATGCAGTGTATGAGTACCCTCGCCATTGTAAAAAGAGAAACCCGCAGCTGGAAATGGCCCGCCATACAACTGGTATATATGACCGCCCTGGCCTACCTGCTCAGTTTACTGGCTTATCAGTTGCTGAAATAATCCCGTTTATTTATAATAGTCATAGAGAAAGGCGGCCAGTTTGCGCGCCAGGGTCCAGGCTTCGTTGTCGTGTGTCCAGCGGGTATCCTGATTGTTTTTGGTAAATACGGAAAAGACAAAGGGATTCCCCGGAAGATTTACAATCATAACCTCACTGCGGGAGGCGTTTACACAACCGTTTTTACTGAAAACTTCCACGGTAGGTGGAATTACGGAGATGGCTTCGTCCACATCCCAGAAATTCCGGCCCAGACAACGCAGCATCCGGTCACAGATTTCAGGTGTATAGATTTCTTTCCGGTATATCATTTCAAATAGTTGTCCCATTTCCCGGGGACTGGTTTGTCCCCAGCCGTATTGGGTCCGGTTCTCTTCGCGGCCGGGTGTACGCGAATTCACCCGGGTGAGCTGCAGGCCAAAACTATCGAGCAGGGTATTGATACGCGTACCGGTACCCGCCAGGCTTTGCAGCCAGAGACTGGCCGTATTATCACTGGTGGTCAGCATCAGCATGATGAGTTTTTTCAGGGTTATCTTTTCCCCGTTTTTAAAAGAGCCCAGTATATCGGATCCGGCATAATAAAGTGAATCCCGGTAAATAAAAGAGGAATCATAGGCCAGTTCGCCCCGGCTGATCCGGTCCATGATGCCGAGAAAAATCGGCACCTTGACAATACTGGCCGTTGGGAAAAGGGTATCTGCGTTTATCATGGCTGTTTTTCCGGTACGCAGGTTTTTTATATAAACACCAATTTGTCCGTTATAGCCGCTGATGATTTCCTGCAGGTTTTTTTCCAGTCTCCGGTCTGTTTTTTGAGCGCTTAACGGTAAAAAGGAGAAGCTTATTAAAAAGAAAAACAGGATACGTAACATAACATTGATATTCGGAAAAGAAGGAATTTATCCTGAAAGTACAATATGTTCCGGCAAAGCGGGTTCGGGTAAAAGCGAAATTTTTTATATTTAAACCCAAATGCTGTTGCGCCATTTTGCTTTTTTGAGGGCTGTTCTGACACATAGTGTCACCGCTTTCGGCGGACCCCAGGCGCATATCGGCATGATGATGCGCACTTTTGTCAAAGAGACCCCCTATGTAACGGAGAAGGAGCTGATGGAATACAATGCCTTTTGCCAGTTGCTGCCCGGGGCCTCTTCCACACAAACGCTCACCCTGATCGGGTATAAAAGGGGAGGAGTGCCGCTGGCCATTCTCACCCTGATCATCTGGATTTTACCGGCAAGTACCCTTATGGGCGCTTTTTCCTTTCTGCTTGGTTATATTGATAAAAAAGAACTCGGCACGGATATATTCAAATTTATCCCCCCGATGGCTGCCGGTTTTCTCGGTTATGCCATCCTGCATATTTTCCCCCATGCCATCCGGAATACCATCACCTGGATTATTATGCTGGTAAGCGCCGGAGCCACCTATGCGCTGTTTGGTAAAACATGGGTGATCCCGGCCCTGATAGTGGCCGGTGGTATTGCCACCAATTTCAGCCAGAAAAGGATCCCGCAAACGGCGGAAAAACCCAGAAAGATCCGCTGGTGGAATTTCTGGTTATTCGGATTCATTTTTATTGCCGCCGGTATTTTCAGTGAACTGGCACGGAGCAATGAATGGGAAGCGCGGAAGCCGATTAATCTTTTTGAAAACACATACCGGATGGGCAGCCTGGTTTTTGGCGGGGGACAGGTATTGATGCCGCTGATGTATGAACAGTGGAGTGTAAGGCCCGAAACCGTAAAAGATAAAAACCCGAATGCGATCCAGATTGACCAGGAAAAACTGTACACGGGTATGGGTATTGTGCAGGCGGTACCCGGACCCGTTTTTTCCATTGCCTCTTTTACCGGTGGCATGGCCCTGAGTGATATGGGTGTTCCGATGCAGGTGCTGGGCTGTATCATTGGGATGATCGCCATTTTTCTGCCCAGCGCGCTGCTGGTTCTTTTCTTTTTTCCGATCTGGCATAACCTCCGGAAATATGCCGTTGTCTACCGCTCCCTGGAAGGGATCAATGCCGTAGTGGTGGGTATCCTGCTCGCATCAACCTTTTATATCGTGCGGGATATTTCTTTTATTGAACCCAAAACAGTCAGCCTGGTGAATATCGGGGTAATTGCGGGCACCATCCTGCTGCTACAGTTTACGCGCATCCTTCCTCCCTTTATTGTGATGATTTGCCTGGCGCTGGGTTATTTCCTGTAGTAGCCGCCCTTTTCAATTTCCTCCAGTACCACATCCGGTACCATGTACCGGACCGATTTACCCGCTGTGATACATTTTCGTATATGCGTAGCCGATAGTTGGAGAAGCGGGGCCTCTACGGTAAAAAGCCGGGCGTTGATTGTATTTTCCACGGCAAATCCCGGCCGGGGATATACATAGATATCATAATCCCGGATGATTACGTCCGCGTTTTTCCATTTATGGAGATTGCCGAAACTGTCGGCCCCCATGATCAGGCAAAACTCATGTTCGGGGTGTTTCTCCCTGAGCCAGGCGAGGGTATGCACGGTATAGGAGGGTTTGGGCAGGGCAAACTCGATATCGGAGGCCCGGATCCGGGGATCGTTTTCTGTTGCCAGTTTGGCGAGATGGAGCCGGTGATACTCGTTCAGCAGCCCGTTTTCCTGTTTAAACGGGTTATGGGGAGATACAACCAGCCATATTTTTTCGATATTGGTTTCATTCAGGAGGTGACTGGCAATGATCAGATGCCCGACATGAATGGGATTAAAAGAGCCGAAATAAAGACCAATTTTCATTTAATACGCTGATTATCAATCGTTTATATCAACATAAATATGTTCGGCTTCATTCAGCCTGAGGCTCAGGTGATAGCCTGCCACATTTACGGATATGGGGTCGCCCAGGGGGGCGATCTGCTCCAGGAGAATACGCTCACCCGGCACACAGCCCATTTCCATTAGTTTGAGAAAAATTTCATTATCCTGAAATTCCCTGATTATTCCTTCCTGTCCCGGTTTTAAATCTGAAAGCCTGGCTATCATTCATCCCATTATTAATTCTGCAAAGCTATCCTTGTTGCCTCGGATTTCTTTACGAATTTTGAAATTATGTCTTCCTCTTCAAAAGTTTGTTTCTTTTACGAAACCCGCCCGTTTAAGCTGACCCAACGCAGTCAGCTGAAATCATTTATTGAAACCCTGTTCCGCAAAGAAGGGAGAAGCCTGGATTCCCTGAATTATATTTTCTGCACGGATAAAAAACTGCTGGAGATAAACCGGCAATACCTGCAGCACGACTTTTATACGGATATCATCAGTTTTGATCTTTCCGCAGACAAGGCAGTCACCGGAGAAATTTATATCAGTATTGACCGGGTAAAGGAGAATGCCCGGAACCTGGGGGTTACTTTCAGGTCCGAACTTCACCGCGTTATCTTTCATGGGGCCCTGCATCTCTGCGGGTACAGGGATAAAAAGAAAGAAGAGATCGCCGAAATGAGAAGGAGAGAGGATTACTGGCTGAAGAAATACTTTTCCTGATATCTTCCCTGTCATGCTGCCTGCCGGCCGCAGCGCAGCAAAGGCGGGAGCCAGCCGAAGCATGGCAAACGAAAAGCCGTTTTCTTGGCTTCACCCTTCGGCACGCTCCCACCTACGTTTCACTTCGGTCGGCAGGCAGAGTGACATTTGTTTCCGGGAACCGAAGCATAAACAACGAATCTCTCTATTAAAAAGAATCAAAACCAACTTACCGAAGCACGATCAATGCTTTAGAAACGTTCCACGGGACACCGTTTCGGGGTGAAACAGTGTCCCGTGGAACACCTATCTTTGTGAAAACATCCAGTTATGGCCAGAAAAAGACATACCCCGCAGGAAGAAACCCCTGAATTGCTTAAGTCCAGGGAAAAAAGAAAGTGGCAGATCGCCCTCCGGCGTTATGTGCTGGAAAAAACACCCAGTGTGTCTTATGCTCCTTTCTTTGGTCTGGATAATGAAAAAATGCGTCAGTGGTTTGAAAGCCAGTTCACAGAAGGCAAGGGCTGGGTTAGTTTTGGGATTAACTGGCAGTTCGGGCATATTATCCCGGTGAATTATTTTGACTGCTTTAATGAAGAGGATTTAAAGCTGTGCTGGAATTTCATCAATATCCGGGTTGAACACATTAATCCTGAGGGCGAAAAAGGCGGGCACCCGGATATCCTCACTGCTAAAAACTATTTTTCTTCCCTGCTGGAACAAACCGGTTATCCTCTTTGTAAGTTGTACCTGGATAAGATTAATAAGATTGAACAGGAAGAAAAGATCGCTACCGCCGCTCAGGAGGGGTTTATCCGGAATAACCAGGCGTATCTGAACACGATTAGTGAGTTCTCCTCCTATGCCTTTGAATTACTGAACAGCGGTAAATCCCCGGAAGAAGTGAAAAAAGATATCAGTTTGCTTAAAAATCTGGAGAAATAGCCCCGCTAACCAAATACCTTTGCACCCCATGTTTCCTTTCTACGATGTTATAGTTGTTGGTGCCGGTCATGCCGGTTGTGAGGCAGCTGCCGCTGCGGCCAATATGGGTTCCAAAACCCTGCTGGTTACCATGAATATGCAGACCATTGCCCAAATGAGCTGCAATCCGGCTATGGGTGGCATTGCCAAAGGACAAATCGTAAGGGAAATAGATGCGCTAGGGGGCTACTCAGGGATTGTGACCGATCTCTCCACTATTCAGTTCAGAATGCTGAACCGGAGTAAGGGACCGGCCATGTGGAGTCCGAGGGCACAGAACGACCGGATGCTTTTTCATCTTAAATGGCGGGAAAAACTGGAACAGACCCCCAACCTGGATTTTTACCAGGATATGGTCAATGGCCTCCTTATAAAAGACAATCGCTGTATCGGTATTCTTACCGGTATGGGGCATGAGATAAAAGCAAAGGCAGTGGTGCTTACCAATGGGACCTTCCTGAACGGCATTGTACATATCGGAGAAAAACATTTCGGGGGAGGGCGTATTGCCGAAAAAGCCGCTACGGGCATTACTGAACAACTGGTTAGTCTGGGCTTTGAAAGTGACCGCCTGAAAACAGGTACCCCGCCACGGGTTGATGGCCGGAGTCTTGATTATTCTAAAATGGAAGAACAACCCGGAGACAGCTTGATCACCGGGTTCTCTTTCCTGGATGTGCCCAAACCCGCTGAACAAAGAAGTTGCTGGATTACCTATACCAATCAGAAAGTACACGATATTCTGAAAACCGGCTTTGACCGCAGTCCTATGTTTGCGGGCCGAATAGATGGCGTGGGTCCCCGCTACTGTCCCAGTATAGAGGATAAAATAAACCGCTTCGCCGATCGCGAAAGACACCAGCTTTTTGTAGAACCGGAAGGATGGAATACCGTAGAGATTTACCTGAACGGCTTCTCCACTTCTCTGCCGGAAGAAACACAATACGAAGCCATTCGTAATATACCTGGTTTTGAGCAGGCCCGGATGTTCCGCCCGGGGTATGCCATCGAATATGATTTCTTCCCGCCCACCCAGCTGAACTATTCGCTGGAAACAAAAGGTATCAGTCATCTCTTTTTCGCCGGACAAATCAACGGTACCACCGGCTATGAAGAAGCGGCCTGTCAGGGATTGATGGCCGGTATCAATGCACACCAGAAATCCAGAGAGCTGGAACCCCTGGTATTAAAAAGGAGTGATGCCTATATTGGTGTACTGATTGATGATCTCATCAGCAAGGGCACACAGGAACCTTATCGCATGTTTACCTCACGGGCAGAGTTCAGAACCCTGCTCCGGCAGGACAATGCTGATTTAAGGCTTACAGAAATCAGCTACCGGCTCGGACTGGCAGGGGAAGAAAGAATGAAAAGGGTAGAAACCAAAAAACACTCCGTTTCACAAATAGCCACAGTCCTGAAAGAAATGTCCGTTGAACCGGCGGAAATTAATCCCTGGTTTGAAAGCATTGGTTCTTCCCTGATCAGTGAAAAAGTAAAGGCGGAAAAAATACTGCTTCGCCCCTCCGTGGAACTGGATGCCTTTGCCAACGCTTTACCCAAATTAAAAACCGCCCTTGCTGAATATGATGCTGAAAGTATTGAACAAGCATCTATACAAATTAAATATAATGTGTATATAGAAAAGGAGCGTGAGCTTGTTCAGCGGATGTCGCAACTGGAAGATCTGGAAATCCCGGAAAGCTTCGACTATAAAAAGATCAGTTCCCTCGGTAATGAAGCCAGGGAAAAACTGTCAAGGGTAAAACCCCGTACACTCGGGCAGGCCAGCCGGATCTCTGGTATTAACCCCAGCGATGTTCAGATTCTGATGGTCTATATGGGACGCTAAATTAATTTCATATAAGACCTCCCTTTATTTTATTATTTTTCGGAATCCCTTACCTGAAACAAACAGCATGTTCCGGAAAATTTTTCTTTGCCTGACCTTATCCTTAGTGTCTTTTCTTTCTTATTCGCAAATGCGTCAGATATATTCCAATCTGAGCACCCCGAATGATATCATCAAAAAAATTAGTTTTTACAGTCCTTCGCAGGGCTATATAGCTTCTACCGGAAACTCCTTTGACTGGGTGGGGTATACTGCAGACAGCGGCCGTACTTTTATAAAAAGAGAAATAACCCTCGCGAATGTGGACTACAACGGTTATTCAGTGAACCTGACTTTCGGATTCAGTATAAACGGGGTGGTCGCTTTTGATCAGAACAATCTGATCGTCTACGGGGATTACGGGCTGGTGCCCGCTATTCTGAAATCGGATAACGGGGGCTTGAGTTACCTGCTGGTGCATCACCAGCAGATTGGTCCAACCACATTCAGTTCCCTTTTTCACGTCGTATTTCCACAAACTAATCAGACGGGTTATGCGGCTGACGGATTTAATATCTATAAAACCAGCAACGGGGGTACCACCTGGACCCGTGTGTATGCCGGCAGTACTTTTTCCATTGCCCAAATAGATGCGCTGGACAATACTACCGTTTATGCCTTCTCGGATGACGAAAGCGGAACCGCTCCTACGGGTAAACTGATTAAAACAACTAATGCCGGGCTGACCTGGACACAGGTAACGATCCCTGATTTTCGCCTGTATGCAGCTGATTTTATCACGCCGGATAAAGGATGGATTAATGTGTATCCGAACACGGACAGTCTGCTGGTCTATTATACATCCAACGGAGGGGTTAACTGGACCAAGAAAAATGTTGCCTCCGTAAATCCCATCGGCATGCAGAAAATGAAATTTATAAATGACAGCACCGGTTATGCCATAACATACCTGTTTAATACCTATAAAACCAGCGACTCCGGCAGGGTATGGGAACCCCTTCCCCGGGATAATAATTTCAGTTACCTGAATTACGGACACTACGATCTCTTCTTTATTAATAATAACCAGTTCTGGGCGGGGGGTGCCCGCGATTTTCTTGAGATTACCACCAATGCCGGCGGTACTCCGTTGCCCAAAGCCTACTGGAAAATTGACACGTCCGGGTTTTACCATACCAATACGGTAAAACTATTCAGCTATTCCAAACCCGCTTACAGTCATAAGTGGTACCGGAATAATGTACTGATCAGTACCGCTTATAATGCCAGCTACCAGCGTGATCCGGCCAGTAACCACGACAGTATTAAACTCGTGGTCAACAACGGGACCCTGTCCGATTCCCTCACCATTCACCAGTATTTCTGGCCCCCCGTATCCATAAGTTCTTTTACCCCCCAGACAGGCGGCGCCGGAGCGGTTATAACTATAACCGGTCAGAACTTCACGAATGTGCAAGCGGTACGTTTTGGAAATGTCCCGGCTGCTTCTGTAACCGTTGTCTCTCCCACAACGATCAATGCCACGGTCTCCACAGGAGCCAGCGGTTTTGTAAAAGTGCTCACCGTAAACGGCCAGGATTCCCTGCCTGGATTTACATTTATCCCGCCGCCCACGATCAGTACTTTTAACCCTGCTTCCGCTGCAGCCGGAACCACTGTAACGATTACCGGAACAAATTTCACAGGGACCACCACCGTATTAATGGGTGGCATACCGGCATCCTATACGGTCATTTCTCCGACACAAATAACTGCCATTGCTCCTTCGGGTCCTTCCGGTTCCATCAGTGTAACCACGCCGGGGGGTACCGCAACTATAACAGGCTATTCCTCGTTACCCACGATCAGCTCTTTTACTCCGGATAAAGGAACACATGGTACCATCATGACGATAACAGGAACCAGCCTCAACGGGACAACCGCTGTTTCGGTCGGTGGAATCAATGTTGTATCCTTTACCGTAAATTCTTCCAGCACGATCACAGCCATTGTGGGACCCGGTTCATCCGGCGCTGTTCAGGTCACCAGACCGGAAGGAATTTCCTCCCTTCCGGGATTTACCTGGTTACCCCCACCAGTCATCAATTCTGTAAGTCCGCTTTCGGGTCCTGTGGGTACAAGCGTAACCATAACCGGAACGGGCTTTCATACAACCCAGGCGGGCAACACGGTATATTTCGGCGCCACCAGGGCGGTCATCACGGCCGCTTCTGCCACATCCCTCACGGTAACCGTTCCTTACGGAGCCGGGTATACCCCCATCACGGTATCTGCCAATAACCTGACCAGTCACTCTTCCCAGCCCTTCCTGGTGACTTTTGCGGGAGGCGGCAGCATTACCCAATCCTCCTTTACCATGGCAAGCCAGCTCACTAACGGAAATGAGGTATTGCCATTTGGTACAGGTGCAGCCGATTTTGATGGTGACGGAAGAACTGAACTCATCATACTTAAACTGAACAACCCCGGTTCTGTACATGGTGTACTTATCTATCCCAATACCGGTACGGGTGGAGCGATCAGTTTTGGCACAGCAGTAGAACTGCCGGGAGGTTATGAATCCTTTGCTACCGGGGACATTGACGGAGATGGCAAAACAGATATCGTCATTGCAGCTTCCCCGAATCTGCTGACCTATATAAATACCTCCGTTCCCGGAACAGTATCCTTTGCGCCCGCAGTCACAACCACTACCGGTTTGGCAAACGCACGTGTACGTATCACAGATGCGGATATGGATGGTAAAAATGACCTGGTCTTTGGTTCCGGGGGAAATATGTATGTGGTACGAAATACCAGCGAGCCGGGCGACATTAAATTCGCCACAGCAGAGATAATCTATAATACCATTTTCGAACGGAATTTTGTTCCGATGGATCTGACCGGTGACCGAAAGCCCGAGTTGGTCATCTCGGGTTTTGGTGTGCTGAAAAATAATTCCACACCCGGTGTACTGAACTTCAGTATGTCCGCTTCGCTGCCCCCTTACAATCATTCTTATATTGCCCTGGGAGATATTGACGGTGACGGCAAACAGGATGTGGTATCGGCTGATCATTACGGATCACAGCTTTCCATTATGCGCAATACCGGTACGGGTAGCACGATATCCTTTGCCGATCCGGTATCCTACAGCGCCGCATCACTTCCTGCTTCACTTATTGTGGGCGATCTGGACGGAGATGGAAAACCAGATGTGGCGCTGGCGCAATATGAAAATGTGCTAACGGTATTCAAGAACATATCCACACCCGGCAACATCAGTATGCTGGCACAAAAAAACTATTTCCCCGGTGCGTATGGAACCGAAAATCAGATAGCCCTTGCTGACTTCAATAATGACGGAAAATATGATATAACTGTCTCCTGTGAAGTACAGCGTAAAGTATATGTTCTCCGCAATGAAGTAAAAGCAGAACCATCGGTGCAGTCATTTACACCTACCATTGGAGAAAACGGCACCAGCGTTACCATTTCCGGTGCTAATTTTACCGGCACAACAGCAGTTCGCTTTGGCGGCGTGGCGGCGGCTTCTTTTACGGTCAACTCTTCCTCCTCCATCACAGCCATAGTGGGAAGCGGTGCCACCGGACATGTATCGGTCTTCAATTCCACCGGAGCAGATTCCCTGAATGGTTTTGTTTATGGTTATCCTCCGGTCATCACATCGATTAGTCCGCTAAAAGGAACGGTTGGCACACTGGTTACCATTACCGGCAGCGGTTTCAGTACAATTCCTGAAGACAATATTATTTATTTCGGCGGAGTAAAATCAAGAGCCGTAACAGCTACCGCAACCAGCCTCACCGTTTATGTACCGCCAGGATCTGTATATGCGCCGGTATCCGTAACCCGGAACCGACTCACCGCCTGGTCGGCTAAACCCTTCCTGACAACATTTCCCAATGGAAGCAGTACCCTGACCGCCCATTCATTTGCCAACCGGATAGATATCGGCAATATGCCCGCAGGCTGCCTCGTGGATTTTGACGGTGATGGCAAACTGGATATAGCGGGAAGCTGGAGCAGTACCGCTATTGCTGTGGCCAGAAATACCGGTGTACCCGGACAAATTTCTTTTGCCCCTGCTGCTGTAATCAGCGGAACGGAAGGCGGCGGTGGTATGATCAGTGAGGATTTTGATGGTGACGGAAAAAAAGATCTTGCCTTTATTCAGAGCAATACACAGGTAATGCTGGTCCGGAATAACAGCACCCCCGGTTATGTAGCGGCTTCCGGCATATACAGTTTTCCGACCGGTAGTCATTCTAACTCAGCTTATCTCTCCGCCAGTGATATTGACGGTGACGGCAAGCCAGAATTATTAATTGCGAATTATTCCGGCAGAATCATCAGTATCCTGAAGAATAACAGCTCTGCCAGCGCTATCAATTTTTCTGCGCGTTTTGATTACCCGCTAAGTACGTATGGAAATGGCATTAAAGCAGCAGATGTGGATGATGACGGTAAGCCTGATATCCTTGCGCTGGCCGGTGAATTGTCGGTATTCCGTAATCTCAGCACCCCGGGAAATTTCAACCTGGCCCCGAGAGTAAGTTTTCCGGCAAACGACTGGCCCTCTTATCTCACCACAGGTGACCTCGACGGCGATGGACGCCTGGATGCGCTTGTTTCCAATGTGGGCTCGGATGGCATATCCGTGTTTTTGAATGGAAGCTCTTCCGGCAATATCAGCTTTAGTTCCCTTCCCGAGATACCTGCCGGAGATATGCCTTATGGAAACGGCATCAACGATCTCTCCGGGGATGGTAAACCGGATCTTTTTGTTCCCAGTCTGGCCGATTCGCTGTCTCTTTTTGCCAATACAAGCAGTATCGGCTCCCTTTCCTTTGCCCCCCGAATTACCCTGGAAACCGGCAATGACCCTTTCCGTGTTGAATCCGGAGATCTGGATGGTGACGGAAGGCCTGATATCATTGTATTCGGCGGTGGAGCACCTGCCACCGTGTTCCGGAACCAGCACGGAGGCCCGGGTCCGAGGCTGAACAGTTTTAGTCCCGTAAGCGGACTTTCGGGTACCGTTGTTACAATCAGCGGAGAAGGTTTTACCGGAATCAGCAATGTAACTTTCGGAGGTGTATCAGCCGCTTCGTTTACGGTAATCTCTTCTTCCATAATTGAAGCGGTACTCGGTCCCGGCGCATCGGGACCTGTAACCGTTCACAGCAATACCGGTATTGCCAGTTTGCCCGGGTTTATATATGGAGATAAGCCTGTAATCGCTTCTTTCTATCCAACCAGCGTTACGGCGGGAACGCCGGTTACAATAACAGGAGCCAATTTTACCGGGGCCACAGCGGTCTATTTCGGAAATACAGCAGCCACCTCCTTTGTGGTGAATAACCCCGGTTCTATTACCGCCATAGCCGGATCCGGAGCTAACGGCCTGGTAAAAGTGGTGTCTGCCACAGGAGCTGATTCTCTCGGCACTATAACCTTTTTGCAAATTCCTGTTATTACTTCCTTCAGTCCGCAGATTGGTAACAGCGGGTCAACGGTAACCATAACCGGTACGGGCTTTACCGGGGTAACTTCCGTGCGTTTTGGGGGTGTCGCTGCCTGGAACTTTACCATTACTTCTGCCACAAGTATTACTGCCACGGTGGGTGACGGAAATACCGGCAAACTGGAAGTGTCGGGTCCCGGAGGCACAGCTGTGGCCGATGGATTTTTGTATAATAACCCGGCAATTATTACAGACTTCTTTCCAAAATCAGCATCAACCGGGAACCGCGTGTACATATATGGTCATAATATGGGCAGTGTGAACGCTGTTAAATTCGGCGGGGTGGCTGCCAGCAGTTTTGTTATTGAATCGCCCACCCGAATTGCAGCGACAGTTGGGTCTGGCGCATCCGGGAATATCAGTGTGACCAACCAGGTTACCACAAGCAATATTTCAGGATTTACGTTCCTGAATCCGGGAGTCCCATCCATTTCATCCATATCACCGCTGACAGGAACTACGGGTTCATTGGTTACAATTACCGGCCAGCAATTAACCGGTGTTACAGAAGTGCGCTTCGGCGCTACTGTGGCTGCCGGGTTTACTGTGGTATCGGATACCCTTATTGTAGCGACCGTTGGCAGCGGCAGTTCGGGCACCGTCACTGTACTGGCGCCGGCTGGTACCAGTACGCTTCCCGGTTTTATTTATACCAGCGCACCGGTTATTACCTCTTTCAGTCCGGTAAGTGCTGCCCCGGAAACCTCTGTCACCATTACCGGGCAAAACTTCAGCAGCAGTCTTTCCGGAAATACCGTCTTCTTTGGAACGGCAAAAGCAACGGTTACGGCAGCCAGCAGCAGCAGCCTTACGGTAACCGTTCCCTACGGAGCATCTCTTTCCCCTGTGACAGTAACCACAAATGGCCGGACCGCTTATTCCGTTAAAGATTTTATTCCCTCCTTTAACGGATCAGCTGACATTAGTCCTGCAGCCTTTATCCGCAGCGTGGATTCGGGTTCGTATAAACGGCCCTCTGCCCTGGCCATCGGCGACCTGAACCTCGATAATAAACCGGATGTAGTGGTTTGTAATCCCAGCGGATCCACCCTGCTCTCCAATCTTACTTTTTACACCAATGCCTCGACGGCTCCGAATATCGCATTTGCACCGCGGTCAACAGTACAAACAGTTTACGGACCGATGTCGGCCGTATATGCTGATTTCAACAATGATGGCAAACCGGATATTTTGTCAACCGCCGGTTCTACCGGTTTGGAATTCACACTGCTGCCCAATAACAGCAACGGAGGGCCGCTGAGTTTTGGAACAGCCCAGGCATTCACCGGTTACTATGAATTAAGGAAATGTCTGGCTGCCGACTTTGATAAAGATGGCCGTACAGATGTATGTATGATGAGTGAATACGGCAGTGCTGTATCTGTTTTCCGGAATACCGGAACGGGTACCGCTTTTAATTTCGGCGCCCGTCAGACTTTCCCGGCATTCACCTATACCACGGATATGTTTATCACGGATATTGACGGTGACGGAAAACCGGATATCCTGATTGCCGGAGGCAGCAATACCCCGGAACTCGCCATTCTGAAAAATACGAGTACAGAAAATTCGATCTCCTTCCAGGCATCCGCCCTTACCCTGCCCTGGAGTTCCCGGCAGGTAGCGGCCGCAGATCTGGATAATGACGGAAAACCGGAAGTGGTTGTAACTAACTCCGCGGCCAGTGAGCTGGTAGTATTAAAGAACCGGTCGTTCCCTGGATATTTTTCGCTTGAGACAACACTCCGTTTGCCGATTCAAAACCCGGGAAGTCCGGTGCTTGCTGATATCAGCGGGGATGGCAAACCGGATCTGTTGCTGGCAGACGTTTACAGTAACTATGTTTACGCACTTTCCAACCGTTCAGACGCAACGGGTATCGCATTTGACCGGCCGGTTTCATTCTTTGTGAACAATCCGGGCGGGGCACTGGCTGTTTGTGATATGGATGCGGATGGCCGGCCGGAACTGATCCGGACCAATGGCTATTCCAACAGCATCAGTATAATGCAGAATAAGCAGCCCGCCTACGATATTACCAATGTGGCGGTCTGTGCAAATGGAGGCACCAGCCTCAGTGCCGGCATTACGGGCAGCAGCTATCAATGGCAGCAGGATAACGGAAATGGCTATACGAATATCAGTAATAACAGTAACTTCTCGGGAGCCGGCACATCAACGCTCCAGCTTTCAGCGATCCCCTCTTCCTGGAATAATTACCGGTACCGCTGTGTGGTGAATGGCAGCCAGTTCGGAACTATTTACCGTCTGTCTGTAACACCCGCTGTATTACCGGTAATCCTGATAACCGGAACAACCACACTGAATGCCGGACAAAGCAGCAGCCTGGTGTCCGTCATGGTAAACGGGGGCGGTGCTCCTTCCTATCAATGGCAGGACAGTACCGCTTCGGCCGGATGGCAAAATATCGGCGGGGCTACCGGTTCCACTCTGAACTATACTCCTGCAGCCAACGGGGTGAAGATCCGCTGTATGCTTACCAGTAATGCATCCTGTGCCAGTCCGCAGACTGTTAACAGCAATGTGCTGACATTTACTGTATCTCCGGTTACCGCCATTGACCCTGTGCCAGCCAGTCAGTTCAGCATCCGGCATTACCCTAATCCCGCCAATGAGATCCTGGTTATTGACAGCCTGCGGTTAGCGGATCAGTGGGAAAACCTTCGTTTGCTCAGCAGTAATGGTGTATATATTCAGCAAACGGGTATCAGTGGGCGCATTCGGGTGGAGCTTCCTGTAGCACATCTTTCTGCCGGTACGTATATTGTTATTCTGGAAAGCAGGAAAAAGAAAAGGACCTGGCTCCTGTTTGTAAAACAATAAGAAAATTAAAATCACCGAATATTAAAAAAGAAGTGGTTCAGGCCACTTCTTTGATTTTTTCACTGGCTGGTCCGGGCTGATCGAGATCACTGTCCCGGATCTCAATCCGGCGGGTAATATCATTGAGGGAAGAAAGACGTTGTACGGTATAGGGTATGGTATCCAGTCCGGATACAAATTTCTGTATATAACTGTAGATCCCGATCAGGCTGCCGGCTTCTATTCCAGAACCAGCTGTTTTGTTGGTGATCAGCAGCGATATACCAATAACAATCATTACCAGTATTTCCATGATACCGAAATTCCAGGCTTCCTGATCGCTGATCCGGATCTGCCATTTGCGCAGGTTTTCATAATGCTGGCGTACGAGATGGCTGTTGCCGGTTGATATAATATTCACCTGCTTTTCCAGTTCATCATTTTTCTGCTGGTTGAGCTTTTTCATCTTTTTACCATAGAGATAACTGAGTCCCGTAACCGGCAGCAGGATGGCCAGGCAAACCATGACCACGGCGGTATCATAAAAGAAAAGTAAAACCAGCGAACCCAGGATACTGTAGGCGGCTTCTATGACATAGATCAGGTCAAATTCCAGGAAATCTACAAATTCACGGGCAAGGGTGGAATGCGCGCTGAGCCGGGAAATTTCTTCTTTTTTATATCTGCGGGCGAGCAGCCGGGTAACCAGTGAAGTATAAATAGCGGTGTAGGTACGGGTATCCAGCCGGTGCCGGATTGTACCAAGGATCAGCCAGGCCAGGTGAACCAGGGACAGTAGAATAAGTCCCTGGTAACTGCCTTTAATAAGATCGTTCACGGCCAGTCCCAGGAAAAAGGGGCGCATTAAGCTGCCCAGCATTTCCAGGGAAAATAGAATGTATGTCAGCACCAGCCGGTAACGGTGCTGCAGCATGATTGCTCTGAGTACGGCAAAACGGGACATAATTCCTCTGTTTAGATGAATTCCTCACTAAAAAAACGCAACAGTAAACTTAATGGGGTATAAACTCAGACCATTGGGGTAGTAAGTCGTTTAATGGGGTCTGGATTTCTCCCGCAAATTTAGCGTATTTCCGGGTTGTCCCTTTATTTTTCCCCGGCAATTTGTTGAACCACATTGACAATCAAATGGTTCCATGTGTTCTCCTAAAAAATCTGCATAGTCAAGGGTGAGTTCCTGGTTTTTAGAAATATCCTTTATTGCTAATACGTCGAGGCCGTCAAAGGCGGTATTGGGAGCACAGGAATGGTTCTGGGGGGCCCATTCTGAGGGATTATCATCCCAGAGAATAAAAACCTCTTCACTCAGGGGGTAGGCATAACGACGGAAATGCAGTTGTTCGTCCTCATTCCAGTGGGTTTCCACAAAACGCCGGGTGATAATCCGCTGGGCACGGCCTTCCCCTTTAAAAACCAATTCTCCTTTTTTTATTTCCCTTGCTGCGTAAATGCCGTAACCGGCAATTGAATTTCCTTTTAAATAATAGGGCTTTTGCCGGCGCCGGTGACGGGCGATGCCTTCCGCGATCATATGCTGCAGAAAACCGGCCTGGCCGATACCATCGTATTTCAGGATAAAATCAGCTGAGCCCTCATAGCCGTCTTTATAAAAAACAGAACAGGTGAAATTGATCTCCAGGAAATAAACTTCGCCTGCCGCATTCACCCTGAAATCCAGGCGCGCATAACCCTGACCGTTAAAACCCCGGAATATCTTTTCTGTGGCACTGCGCAACTGCCGGTCCAGTTCCGGATCTGTACAGGGCACATTACAATCAGGGTGCAGCTCGGAGGTTTTCAGGGCATAGGTCTTATACGTTCTTCCTTCCGGAAAAACATATTCCAGTGGCCGGAAGACGGTACAGTTTTGTCCGTCGGGATTAGCGGCCACAAGCACAGTGAACTCACGGCCATCAATATATTCTTCCACCAGCAGCGGACCGTATTCGTCCAGTATACCGGCGCATTGCCGCTGCAGTTCTTCCGGGTTTTGCACCAGGGAATGTTCGTCCACCCCCAGGCTGTCGCCCGCCTTGGCGGGTTTAACAAACAAGGGATACTTCAGTTGTTTATTTACTTCGTCCAGATCCTCCGGACCATGTACCAGTACATAACCCGGGGTCTTCACCCCTTCGCAGAACGCGAGGTATTTCATCAATTCCTTCGGAGGATCGTAAAGCTGGGTAGTGGGACCGGTAAACGGCAGGCTTAAAAGTTCAAGGGTATAGATAACATCAATACTCGGCACTTCCCATTCCAGGTATCCTTCGCAGAGATTGACAAAAATATCGTACCCCGATTTTGACAGTTCCCGGAGCTGGCTGTAGGTGGTCAGTTTGTTGAGGAAAACCGTATGCACTTCATGTCCGGGCAGCAGCACACTGAGATCGCGGGGCGGATCGTAGTTTTTATAATCCACACCGGTGGTGGAATAATCGGGCTGGAGTACACAAATTTTCATCTTCTTACGGCTAAACAGCTCCAAAGGCGGAAGGATCAGCGGACCGAAACCACTTTCTTTTTCCTTGCTGCTGATTTTTGTTTATTAAGTAATTCTCTTTTTACACTTCTGCGCAGGGCATCTTTCAGGATTTCAGTAATCACTTCTGTAAAACTGACCGATGACGCTTTCAGAACGGCCCCGATGGAGGTATAGTTTTCATCTTCGCTCAGTCCGCACTGGGCATTGGCTTCCAGCATATACAATTTTCCTGTCGCCGCATCCTGACGGATATCAATACGGGTATATCCTTTTCCCCCGCAGGCCCTATAAGCCTGCATACTCAGTTCCTTCAGTTCTGCAGCCAGTTTACCGCTAACCGGGCGGTATTCATAAAAATTCTCCTGTTCGGGCATCGGCGTTTCTTCTTCATAAATTTCCCAGAGCCGGTCAAAAGAAAGGAACTTCTCTTTCTCCGGCAGGGATGCATGAAACACTCTTTCCACCGGTTCGTACACGATACAGTGCTCCGGATCATCGGCAGAGCCCGTAATAAAAGTTGTGTACTCGGGACCACTGATGAATTGTTCTGCAATGATGCCATCCGCCAGCAGGTTCCAGCCCCGGTATCCGCCTTTCAGTTCTTCCAATCTTACGGCCAGCTGTTCCTCATTATCCACTACATTTTTTACCGACACCCCCATACTTCCCCCCGATACGGCAGGTTTCAGGATCAGCGGGGTGCCCACCCGTTTACAGATTCCCCGGATGCTTCCCTTCTTGTCTGATAATACACGCCAGGCTGCATTGGGCACGGCGGCTTTATCAAAAGCTTTCTTCATCGGAATCTTGGAAGTGGTGATTGTATAAAAGTGTATATCCGATCCGGTATAGATCAGTTGCTGTTTTTCCAGTTCCTTAATGACCGAAACCCCGGGTGTTCCGTTCACCTCATCTCCGTCACACAGATTCAGCACCAGGGGAATCAGGCCATCCGATCCGGCGCGTATACCGGCAATGATCTCCCGGAAATTCTGCAGGGTTACGGGTTGCCAATGCCAGGCCAGCTGCAGGCATTCAAATACGGCAGTATATTCTTTTATACTCTGGGTGAAATCATAATAGTACTGAATATTCGGGTCGGCTGATTCCAGGTATGGAGCCAGCACCCAGATATTATACGGTTGTAAAAGCGTGCGCGCGTCGGCGGTCTTCATGCTACTTTTTTAGCGGATTTTTTGCGGAGACGCTGCCGGATATAATCTGTTAGCCGGTACAAGGCAAGTGTTTCGGGGCCCAGGTGTGCGGCCCCCCTTATTTCACCGAGGCAGGAGGCCGTGCCGCATAAACAGCGGAAGGATTGGGTCATGTCCCATTCGGAAGACGGATAAAAAAAGACCAGCTCCGTTTCCGGCTGAATATCTTTCAGGGCTACCAGTTGCATGGCTGTGGTATCAAAAAACACATTGGGTTCGCAGCTGTGATTGATATACTGGAGATATTCCGGCTGCAGGGTAATGTGTTTGCCTTCTGCAAGCTGAACGGTCAGGTAAGTGGGTTCTGCAGAAATGGTACCGGCGGAAAAATCAGCAATGACATCTCCTGCTTTCCGGGAACAAAGACTGAAAAGTGCTTTCTGTCCATGCTCCTTGTGCTGGCGGACTTCTTCGGTTACATGATGGCTGAGCCTGGTCCAGGCGTTGCTTTCAGGCAAATGCATAAATGGGTTTGGTAAGTAATTAAATGAAGTTATAGATAAAGTTTAAACCGGCAAGCTTAATCAGCGTCAATGTGAATAAATCCGGGTTCAACCTAAACCGGCGCGGCTTGTTATCTTTACTGTCCTTTTGCGGTACCCGTTTATCATATGGATCCTTTTATACCTGAACCCTCTGCCGGCATTCACCCAATGTGCTGCGCCCATCAGCGGTTTTCCCTATCAGGAAAGTTTTGAATTAACCAATGGTGGCTGGGTAACCGGAGGCAATGCCTCCTCCTGGGCCTGGGGTGTACCGGCCAAAAGCGTCATCAGTGTTGCGGGTGACGGTCAGCGGTGCTGGATGGCAGGCGGACTGAATCCGGGAACAAATTATAATGACGGGGAAGCCTCCTTCCTGCAAAGCCCCTGTTTTGATTTCAGCAACCTTATCTATCCCTGGCTGCAGTTTAAAGTATTCTGGGAAACAGAATACCAATGGGATGGTGCTTCCTTACAATATTCGGTTGACAATGGATTGAGCTGGCGTACAGCAGGCGGGGTCAATGACAGAACCGACTGTCTGAACCGGAACTGGTTCAATACGGCTGCCATTGGTACCCTGGGAACGATGGGTACCAATACCCAGGGCTGGACGGGCAACGGGCAGGCGAACAGCGGCTCCTGCCGGGGAGGCAATGGCAGCCGGGGATGGGTACTGGCCGGTAAAACGTTGCCCATGCTTGCCGGAGAAACATCGGTTATATTCCGTTTTGTTTTTGGGGCAGGCACTACCTGTAATAATTACGACGGATTTGCGATAGATTCTGTGTGGATTGGTGAGGCGCCGCCCAACCAGGCTTCGTTCCGGTATGAATGTGACACCAACCGTACGATCCGCTTCTTTAATACCTCCCCGCTCTGTCCGCAGAATTTCCGCTGGGAATTTGATGATCCGCTTTCACCCTTTGGTAACACCTCCACCCTGGAGAACCCTGTGCATCAGTATCTGAGACCGGGAAGTTATACGGTCACCTTTACCATTGACGGACCGGGTAATGCTCCCTCCACCACAACAAGGGATATTATCATAGCAGATGCCGAAGTCACCCAGATCAATCCTGCTTCCTGTGAAACCAATACCGGCGGCTCTCTCGGTGTATCGGTAACGGGTGCAGGTAACACAGCTCTTTCTTATACCTGGAATACCAATCCCCCGCAACAGGGACCGTTGGCCAGCGGACTTGCCGCGGGTAATTACAATGTGTCCATAACAGGTTCGGGTATTTGTGCCGCAGCGGCTTCGGGCACCGTAAGTCTGGATGATAATTGCCGGGATCTTTTATTCCCTTCCGGTTTCACCCCCAATGGAGACGGACGGAATGATTTTTTCGGTCCCCTGGGTTCGGCCGCCGCTGTTACAGCTTACCGCCTGCGTATTTATAACCGCTGGGGGGAACAGGTTTTTTATTCCACGAATCCGGCTGAAAAATGGAATGGGCGGATCAGGGGCATTTATCCGGATACGGGTATTTATGCCTGGTATTGTGAATACAGGCTTCCGGGAAAAAGCCTGCAAAGTAAAAAAGGGACCTTAACCCTGATCCGCTGAGATTCCGGAGGGTTTTTTTGACGCGGCCATCACCCATCTTATCTCTGTATAACTAACCGAATCTCCCAGCGCCTGTTTAACCGCCGTAACGTTAACCGTACCAGTCATAACCAGCACTTTTTCGATACGCAGGATTTTATCTTCAGTCAACAAATCCCGCAGCGGAATAGCTCCTTTTTCCACATACGGAATCAGGTGACCCTCAATGGTAGATACGGCGAGTTTGCGTTCCGCAGCTATGCTGGCAATATCTTTTCCCTGTTTGAACAGCTGAAAGCTTTCTTCCTGGCTGCTCCCTTTGGGCTTTATCGGATTTTTTGATGGTTTCCTTTCCCTTTTGGGGAGCTTATCGTGCATACGGGAACCAAGACCTTCTTCCTCACAATATGCCCGGATGATACCCAGGAATTCATCTCCGAATTTGTCCACTTTCGCTTTTCCCATCCCGCTGATCTGCAGCAGTTCTTCTTCGGTCTGTGGCAGATAACGGCTCATTTCATCCAGTGTATGGGCAGAGGCCACCAGGTACAGGGGCAACCCTTTTAGCAGGGAAATATGATCCCTTCTTTTTTTCAGTGACTGATGTAAGACGGGATAAGGGCTGTCGGATTGGATGCTTTTACCCCTTGCATAAAGAACCGGATAATATGCGGGACGATTAAACTGTTTACGCCGGTTATGGATTTCTTCCGGGGAAGGCAATTTGTTTAAACCGGTCAGTTGCTGCTGTTTTAAGGAGAGGGCTTCAAAAATCTCCATCAGTAATTCCTGTAAACCGGCGGCCAGCGGATGACTTTCGGTGACCAGCGGCGGGTCTTTGAGCAGGGAAAGTAATTGACCGGTTTCTGTGACATAATGTGCCGCGGCCCTGGGTATTCTGTCTGCCAGACTGCTGTTCTGTTCCGGCGGATCCGGAGTATTGAACTGCATTCGTATCCATTGCTGGAACTTCCGGCTGGTTTCCTGCTGACTCTGCATAAGCTGAACCAGTTTATCCCCCCATTTTCCGGCAGCTTCAGGCAGACTCTTTTTGTTTTCTTTTATTTCCTGCTGTAATAGCGCCGTGCTTTTTACCAGTTCTTCAAAACCGAACAAATCCGTCAGCAGTTTTTCCAGATAAGCTTTTCTGGCCTCCGCCAGGGCTGATTCCAGTTCTTCCGGTGCACTGATCTGACGGGAAAAATCCACCACCCGGGGATCGGTGAACAGGCTGTTTTTCCGGATACGGCTTTTTAGTATCAGTCCTTCGAGGCTGATACAGCGGCTCAGGGCCACATAGACCTGTCCCGGTGCAAACGCCTCCCCGGCATCAATAATCGCTTTTTCAAATGTCAGTCCCTGGCTTTTATGAATGGTGATGGCCCAGGCCAGGCGCAGGGGAAACTGTATAAAAGAACCCAGCACTTCTTCCTCCATGGTTTGGCTTTTGGGGTCAAGTGTATAGCGGATATTTTCCCATTTTTCCCTTTCCACTACTATTTCCTCCTCTTCCTCTTCACAGCGTACAGTAATGGTATCTTCCTGTAAAGCGGTGACCCATCCGATTTTGCCATTGAAAAATCGTTTTCCTTTCTCTGTGCTGTCATTCCGGATAAACATCACCTGAGCTCCGGTTTTTAATTCCAGCTGATTATCGGCCGGTTGTACGTTTTCCGGAAAATCGTTTTCCCGGATGGCTTCGTAGCGAAACAGTGGAGCCTGTATTTCTTCCAGCCGGGATAAATTGGTAAGCCGGGCCTGTTCGTTATGCGTGGTCAGGATGATATATCCTTCGGTTTCCTGCCGGCTTAGCTGCAGGCGCAGGCGTGTTTCCAGGATGCGGAACCCCTCCTCATCCATCGCGTTATTGCGGACCTGATTCAACACCCGGATAAACACCTCATCATCCTGCCGGTATATTTTTTCAAAAGCGATACATAGCGGGGGAGATTCCCGGATTACCAGGCTGTCAAAAAAGAAAGGGCTCTGGTAATGGGGCGATAAGAGTTGCCAGTCCGTTTCTTTGGCAACCGGTGAAAGCTGGTACAAATCTCCGATAAGCAGGAGTTGTACACCCCCGAATTTTTCAGCCGGTTTTTTTCGTACAGAACGAAGAATGGTATCCACCGCGTCAAGTATATCACAGCGTACCATACTGATCTCATCTATGACCAGTAATTCCAGCTGTTGCAGCATTTTCCGTTTTTCTGCGTTCAGCCGCAGGCGGCTGAGCAGACTGTCACGGTTATAAGCAGTTCCCGCTGTTACCGCCGGATTAAAGGCTGCTTTATCCGGTATAAAGGGAGCCAGCGGAAGCTGGAAAAAAGAATGAATGGTTACGCCGCCTGCATTAATAGCGGCCACACCGGTTGGGGCCACAATGGCCATTTGTTTGGCACAATGTTCCCGGATATAACGAAGAAAGGTGGTTTTTCCTGTACCCGCTTTACCGGTCAGGAATACAGACCGGTGGGTCTGTGTGACCAGTGCAGCTGCCAGCTGAAAAGCGGTATTGTCTTTGTCGAATGTAAATGTTGCCACCTGTTATGGATTAATCCGGATAGGGTCAGGTAACCGAACCGGGGGACCTGACTTATAGAAATCTGGTTCAATATTCCTTCTTTTTATTGATAAAAAAAGCCACGAAATCACCCTGCTGCCGGCGGAGTGTTTCGTGGCTAACCCAACTATGCTTCCGTTTGCCGGGTACCCAGGAGCAGCAGTTCATTCACCTGAATTTCAGTGACCTGCTTTTTCTGCCCTTCTTTGTCGTTATAACTCCGGCTCACCAGCTTCCCTTCAATGGCTACCTCTTTGCCTTTTACAAGGAATTTTTCCGCGATTTCGGCGACCTTGCCCCATGCCACCAGGTTGTGCCATTGAGTGTCGGTAATTTTTTCGCCCTTCGCATTGCGGTAGCTTTCATTGGTGGCCAAGGTAAAACGGGCCATTTTTTTCCCGCTTTCCAGGGTTTTGATCTCAGGGGCTTTGCCCAGGTTCCCGATCAGCTGCACTTTGTTTCTTAATGCATACATAGTTTTTCATTTTGTGTCCCGGGTATTTCGCCGGAACGGTTAACAAGATTATTTCAACCAGAGGCAGACGTCATGCCGCTGACGGTACAAAACTGTAACCGCGACGGGTTTTCATCCGGTATATAACCGTTTATTCCCGTAAATAAGCGGGTAAAAAACGTTTGTGTTTCCCGGCATGGCGGGTAATTTCAATTCCTTAAAACCTTGTACTATGAATATGCTCTCCGCTGAACAGAAAAACTGTCTCGTTTGCGGCCATCCCTTACGCGGCCGGGTTGATAAAAAATTTTGTGACGACCAGTGCCGGAACCGGTATAATAACGGGTGCCGGAACCGGGAAAGACAAAATCCGCTCGTCAGGCAGGTCAATAATGCCTTACTGCAAAACCGTCGGGTACTGGAAACGGTGCTGGCCGGAAAAACAGAATCCGTGCGGATCAGCCGGGAAAAAATGATGGAATACGGTTTCCGGTTCCGGTACATAACCGGCATGTCGCGCCACCGGAACGGCCAGCCGCTTTTTTATTGTTATGAATTCGGTATCCGCCCGCTGGAAAATGATCTGTTTTTAGTGACGCGGAAGAAGGAGGAATAAGCTTTCCGAGTACATTTGCAGCATGTCAAAGCCCGTAATCTGTATCGGCGCCGCCCTCGTCGATGAACTCTTCCACGCTAGGTCAGAAATGCTGATGGCCACTACCAATGATGCTACCGTAACCAAGACCGCCGGTGGGGTAAGCCGCAATATCGCGCACCAGCTGGCCCTGCTGGGAGTACCGGTGCAATTAATCAGTGTGGTGGGAAATGACAGTGACGGCGACTGGATCAAACAAAGCTGCCGGCAGGCCGGTGTACAAATTGATGCCCTGATCACCAAGGAAGGACTAACCGGTAAATACACCGGGATTCTCGATGTGGACGGATCTCTTTTCTCTGCATTTCTTACCAATTCAGCCGTTCACCTGATTACACCCGAACACCTGGATGGTCACAGTGAACTCCTGCGTTCCGCTTCTTATATCCTGGCCGATGCCAATATTCCGGTGGATACGGCGGAATGGCTGCTCAGCTTCAGCAACCAGTACCGTATTCCCTTTATACTGGAACCGGTATCAGTACCCCCCGCACGTAAATTCCGCCACGTGGATCTGGGCGGCCTCTATATGGTAACCCCCAATGAAGACGAGTTACCGGTACTTTGTTCCGAACAGGCCACCATGACCCAGATGCAGATTGAGGAAATGCTGGAAAAAGGCGTGCAGCATATCTGGCTGCACAATGGTAAAATGGGTTCAGCCCTTTATAAAAAAGAAAAAACGATTACCCTGCATGCGCCCAATATTGAGGTGCTTGACTGTACCGGTGCCGGAGACGGCTCTCTCTCCGGTTTTATACTCGGCAAATTCCTGGGGATGGAAGATATGGACTGTCTGAAACTGGCCCACACGCTTTCCGCCGAAATACTGCAGGTAAACGGCGCTATTGCCACCCACCTCAACCAGGAAAAATTGCTGGGGCTCATTCAAAAATATTACCCCTCCTGATGAATACTTTCCTGGAAATACATCCCGAAGTAAAAGAGGCCCTTGAAAAAGGGAAACCGGTGGTAGCGCTGGAGTCTACCATTATTTCCCATGGTATGCCCTGGCCAAAGAATGTGGAAACGGCCCTGGCGGTGGAAGAGGAAGTACGGAAAGCAGGTGCCATTCCTGCCACGATTGCCATCTTCAACGGGAAATGTTATGCAGGACTGAGTGCTGAACAGATCCGGTATTTCGGCCAGGCAAAAGATGTATGGAAGGTCAGCCTGCGGGATATGCCCTATGTCATCAGTCAGCGCCTTTACGGGGCCACTACCGTAGCCGCCACCATGCGTATTGCGGCAATGGCCGGCATCCGGATTTTTGTTACGGGCGGCATCGGCGGGGTGCACCGCGGAGCTGAAAGCAGTATGGATATATCGGCCGATCTGACGGAAATGGGACAAACCTCCGTAGCAGTTGTATCGGCCGGTGTAAAATCCATCCTTGATATCGGACTTACCCTTGAATACCTGGAAACAAAAGGTATTCCGGTTATTACATACGGACAGGATGCTTTCCCCAGCTTTTATTCCCGCCGGAGCGGCTATCCGTCCCCGCTGCGGCTTGACAGTGCGGAAGCAATTGCCGCCCTGCTGCATGCCAAATGGAAAATGGGACTGGAAGGGTCTGTATTAATTGCCAACCCTGTGCCCGCGGAAAGAGAAATCATCAGCGACGAAATGGAAATCCATATCCAGATCGCGCTGAATGCTGCCAGGGAAAAAAATATCAGTGGTAAAGAAGTCACGCCCTTCCTGCTGAAATATATAGCTGATCATACAAAGGGAGAAAGCCTGGAAGCCAATATTGCGCTGATCCGGCATAATGCCCGGGTGGGGGCTGAAATAGCCGTGGCCTTTGCAGCCGGGTAAACCCTTTTTTCCCCAGCACAGATTTGTTACCTTTCTGTTATGAACGTTCGACTGAAACCGGAGAAATACCTCCGGTACCTTTACCTGCCCAATCTCTTTGCCACCAAACGGACAAGGGAAATTCTTGCGGTAAATCCCACCGTAATCACCCACCGGGAGGACGCGGCCAGTACCGTTATTTCCGTATATGATTACACCCCGGAACATCTTGAAGAGAAAAGATCCGATAAAGTAGAGGCTGTATTTCATTATAAAGAAACCGAAACGATCAGCTGGATCAATATTGACGGGATCCGCAAAACAGATGTGGAAGCTATCTGTAACCAATACGTTATTCACCCCCTGATCATGGAAGATATCCTGAGCGTGGATCAGCGGCCGAAAATGGATGAGGTAGAGGGTGTTTTGTACTGTCTGCTGAATATGCTGTATTTCAACGAAGAGAAAAAAACGGTGGAAACCGAGCAGATCAGTATGGTACTCGGTAAGAATTTTGTGATGAGTTTCCAGGAAGATCCCTCCCGTGATGTATTTGATCCGATCCGCCATCGCTTACGCATTCAGAAAAGCCAGGTGCGCCAGCGCACGGCCGACTACCTGCTTTATTCGATGATTGATCTTGTGGTGGACAGTTATTTTATTATCATGGAAAGGCTGGGAGAACAGATTGAGGCCCTGGAAGAAGAAGTGGTACGGAGAAGTAATAAACGATCCCTTGCCCGGATTAACCAGCTGCGGAAAGAACTGATTGTACTGAAAAGAAATATCGCACCCGTACGTGACCTCGTGGCGGGTATCATCCGCAGTGAAAGTGAGTTGCTGGATGACCGGACAACCAAATACTTTAAAGACGTATACGATCATATTATACAGGCTTTTGACCTGAGTGAAAACTACCGCGATGTCATGATGAGTGTGCAGGATCTCTACCTGAGTAATGTAAACCTGCGGCTGAATGAAGTGATGAAGGTCATGACGATTGTTACCTGTCTGCTGGCCCCGGCTACGGTGATCGGGGGTATTTTCGGAATGAACTTTGATATCATTCCCTATTCACATCATGAATGGGGCTTTTATTTTGCGGTGAGTTTTATGATCCTCGTTCCCCTTGGCATGCTGATGTGGTTTAAAAAGAGAGGGTGGTTTTGAATAAGGTTGAGGGGTTGAGGGGTTGAGGGGTTGAGGAGTTGCGTTGCCCTCCGAAACCTCTGGCGAAGGAGGGTGGGGGTTAAAATTGCAGAATGGTTACGGCTTATTAGCGGGTTTTTTATAAACCGGAACAGTGCTGCAGGGTTCCCCGTACATAATACTCTTCACCACCGGACGCAGTAAACGGGTTATTTCCATATACACATATTCCGGAATGGGGGTTTCGCCACAGCCTTTGATGACCACACGCTGATCAGCATAATCAGCCGGATTAACAGCTGCAATATTTTTCAGGAAAAGGGTTTTAAACAATTCTTTTTCATCCCCCATTATAATTTCCTTGGCTACCGGCTGCAGGTAAGAAGCCAGCAGCATATAGGCCCAAACCGGAATGATAGCATCGGCCGTACAGATGATTGCAACGTTTTTATCCTGATAGAGTGACCAATCTGTATTCTTCAGCGCCTCCCTGAAATCCTTTTCTTTCAGAATCAAACCCATAAAGAGATACTCCTTCAGGTCCATCACCGCGATGGGATCCCGGGGATAGAACTGTTCCAGGTCGAGTGTGATCAGACCGCTTTCCGCAACTTTATTGACAAAGGGCTCGCTCATATGCATTCCGATATGTAAAAATAACAATTAATCCTGCCGCCTGTTTGCGTGTTCCGGAAATCAATTCCCTCTCCCTCACCTGCATAAAAAAACCCCGACGCTTCCGGTCGGGGTTCGCTGAATTCTTTTCTGCTGTATTAATACCTGTTGGAGCGTTTGTCCTTGATATCAGCCGCATTCCGCAGGATGCCCATGGGATTATTGGGGCTGTACTGGTTGGTCAGGTTTTGTTTGGCCTGCTGGTAACGGGCTTCACGCTGGGCGTTTACATCGCCATCGGTTACCGGCGTGGTGGTCTGGTTATCTACCCGTACCACATATACTCCCTGCTGGCCGGCAATTACTTCAGGAACAAGCTTGCCCTTATTGGCGGGGTTGAAAGCTGCACCGGTTACTTTGGGTTCATAACCCAGGGAAGCGCTGATTGCAGAACTGATCCGGATGCTGTCAGCGGTTTCAATGCTGCGGCCGCCACCCAGTTTAGCTACCGCATCCTCAAGCGTAGTAACCGTTCCGATTTTCTTTTTCAGGATCTCTGCTTTTTTCTTGTTGCGGATAGGTCCTTCGGCACCGGCCAGGCGGGCGCGGGCAGGACTCATGGTACCTTCTTCCAGTACTTCTGTAACCACCGCCACTACGTAGTTATCATCTACGCGCTCGGGCTGCAGGACTTCGCCTTTTTTGGCATCATAGATCGCTCTTACCAGGTTACGGGATACACCCAGTCCGCGAATATCAGATCCGGAAGGAGTGATATCGGTAGCAATGCCTTTCTGGAAACCTTTGGGCTTGAGGTTCTTTTCAAAATTCGCTTCAAAAGATTTCAGATCGCGGCTGTCACCGGCAAACATATTGGCTTCATTCAGGGCCGCGTTATCTGTTTCCTGGCTGGCAATAATCTCGCGGGAGAGATAGGCAACTTTATAGGCTGTACCGCTTCCTTTCTGAGAAAGAATTTCAATATAGTGGTATCCGAAATCGGTCTTTACAATTCCTTTTGAACCGGCAGGGTTCAGGAAAATATAATCATTGAAGGCGGGTACCATTTGTCCGGAAGGCACATTTTCATATTTACCGCCCTTATCCTTGCTGCCCGGATCGTCTGAAAATCGGGCTACCAGGCTGTCAAATGAAGAACCGGCGGCAATAGCTGTCTTCAGGCTGTCGGCCAGTTTATACGCAGTAGCGGTATCGCGGCTCTGGGTGCTGATCAGGATATGACGGATGTTTACGGTATCGGGCATCTGGCGTACACCCAGCATACGGGCCAGGGAATAACTGCCGCCATCAAGATAAGGACCATACAATTCACCAACGGGTGTTTTAAAAATAGAATCCTTTACTGCGATCTGAATGGTTTTACCATTGATATAACCACCGTAGAAATTGGATCCTTCACCGGCCAGGTATTGTTCCAGGTTTTCGGCCTTTTTAAAGTTCTCGTACTGGCCCATGAGCTGGTTCTTCACATCCGCACTGTCTTTGGCAGAGGGAGCGGCGCGGAAAGTCACAAAATTGATACTGCGGCTTTCATTCTGCTTGAAGAAACTCTTGTTCTTACTGATATAATCGGCAATCTCGCTGTCGTCCACTTTTACGGAGCTGTCAGGAATACTGCTGTAGCTTTCTCTTACCAATGAAATTTTAGCCATCAGCGCATTGTCGGCATTTTGCTTTTCAATCTGCCAGCGGGGATATACACTGGTATTAGCCAGTAAGGCGAAATATTTATCCGACATCCGCAGGTTCACCAGCTGATTGATATAGGCATTGATATTCGCCTTCTGCTCTTCTGTTCCTTTTTTCAGGATCTGGTCAATGTTCTGTTTGGCCAGGCTGGCGTTGAACTGACCGGTTTTTTCATCGGTAAACTGTTGTTTGATATCTGCCGGGGCATTGGCTCCGTAGAGAATATCACCCAGTTCTTTTTTACCTACATTGATCCCGAGTTTTTCAAACTCTTCAGCGAGTAGGAGCTGACTGATCTCCTGGTTCCAGGCTTGTTCCAGCGCCTGCTGGCTGGCCATCTGCGCAGGATAACCCTGTGCTTTCATACTCTCTTCGGCCTGGGTAACCTTACGGCTGAAATCATCAAAATTGATTTTTTTACCGTTCACCACCCCGATTGTACTGGAGGGACCACCCGACATACCCCTTGATTGGCCGGAAAAATAATCGGTCAGAATAAAACCCACCAGGGCCAGTGCGATCAGGACCACGGTCAACTTCGCATACTTGTCTCGGATATCCTGGATAATAGACATAAAATATTATTACTGATTTTTTTAAGGATGGCAAAAATAGGGGAAAAACTGTGGAAAATCTATAAAAAATGCAGGTCTGGCGGGCTTTCCGGCCCGATCGGGAACGGGCATAAAAAAGCCGCCTCTTCCCTTTTCCGGCGCTTTTTGGCTTCCGGCAGAAAAACAGGCGGTTTTTTGCGGCAAACCGGGCTTATTTACCCGGGTAAACCAGTTTCATTTCCTTTACCAGGTGACCGGCATCGGCATATTTGTCAATGATAAACAACACATAACGAATATCCACCATAATATTCCGGCAAATGGAGGGGTCGTAGTTGATATCACTCATGGTTCCTTCCCAGACCCGGTCAAAATTCAGTCCGACCAGGTTACCCCGGGCATCCAGGGCGGGACTGCCCGAGTTGCCCCCCGTGGTATGGTTCATGGCGATAAAACAAACCGGCATTTTCCCGTTTTTACCATAAGGACCAAAATCCTTGTTTTTATAAAGGGTCCTCAGTTTTTCCGGTACATCAAATTCATAATCCCCCGGTTTGTATTTATCCATAACCCCGTCGAGATAAGTATAAAAATCATATTTCACCGCGTCGCGGGGCTGATACCCTTTTACATTCCCATAGGTTACCCGCAGGGTACTGTTGGCATCCGGATAAAAAGTCTTTTCTTTCATGACTTCCATCTGCGCTTTCATATAGGTGCGTTGTAATCGGTTGACCCGGGCCTGTAGCTCAGACAGTTTGGGGGTAACGGTTTTTGCGTAAAAGGTATTCAACTGTTGAAAAAGCTGGTTGGCCCTGTTCATATCATTCGCGGCCAGCACCAGGTCGGGATTGGCCTGCAGGTTGGCCAGCACTTTAGCCCCATTATTCAGCAAATCCACATTTATATAGAAATCGTCGGCCATTTTGCCGAAATCATTTTTATAATCCATAGCCAGCTGCCGCAGTTCGGGGGCCAGGAATTCTTCAGGCTGGTCTTTCGTGAATTTTTCCAGCAGCACTTCAAAGAGCTTTTTGTCAACCGCCGGATTGTATTCTTTATATAAATCTTCCAGCCGCGCACTGATACGGGGTACGGCGTCTTTATAGGCTTGTTCCCCGTTTTTTTCTTTTATACTTCTCAGATTATTGAGCTGTGACCCGATGGCAAAGGCCTCTATCCGGCTCATGGTTTCCGTGAAATAATCACGGGCCACCCCGTATTTGGATAATTCCTGGTAAGCATTCTGTAAATCATCCAGCAGGCTGCCGTAAGCGGCTTTAAATGCCGGGTTGGCTTCTACCCTTTTCCGGAAAACTGCTTCCTGATTTTTCTTTTTCTCCACCGCTTTGGTACTGCTCAGTCCCAGCACTTCACCCTGCCATTTTTTCCAGGCATTGCTGATACTGGCATATTTGGCAGCATACTGTATTTTAACCTGCTCATCCTTGCGCATAAATCCGTCAATCACCGAAAGCGCTTTATCGCGGATGGCAATTTTTACCGGGTCATTCAGTTTTACAATCTGGTCCACCGCTTCTGAATGCAGGTACTGGGTAGTACGGCCGGGAAATCCAAAGACCATGGTAAAATCGCCTTCTTTCATACCGGCCATGGAAATAGCCAGGGCTTTTTTGGGTTTATAAGGCACATTCTCCAGGGAGTATTCCGCCGGTTTATTGTCTTTACCGGCATAGATCCGGAACAGGGAAAAATCACCGGTATGACGGGGCCACATCCAGTTATCGGTATCCTTCCCGAAATTGCCAATGGCCGAAGGCGGTGCGCCCACAAGGCGGATATCCCGGTAAGTTTCAGTAACAAAAAGAAAATACTGGTTGCCTTCAAAAAAAGAACGTACATAACTGTCCTGAGTGGCTTCTTTTTTCAGGTTCCTGCGGATCTCGGCGATATTTTTATCAAGACGTGATTGCCTTTCCGCTTCTTTCATTTCCTCATTTACTCCGGCCAGGGCTGCTTTGCTCACGTCTTCTATCCGAACAATAAACGTGACAAATAAACCCGGATTGGGAATTTCCTCACTGTTAGACCTGGCCCAGAAACCATCTCTTATATAATTACGTTCAAGGGTGGAATGATTCTGAATCGCATCAAATCCGCAATGGTGATTGGTAAGTACCAGGCCTTTTTCTGAAATGACTTCCCCGGTGCAGAAACCACCAAAACTGACAATTGCATCTTTCAGACTTCCTTTATTAATATTATAGATATCCGCGGCGCTGATCTTCATACCCATCGCTTTCATCTGTTTTTCATTCAGCTGTTGCAGAAAAAGGGGCAGCCACATACCCTCATCTGCTTTTGCGGTAAATACAAGGAACAGGAAAAATGCCGTCAACAATCGTTTAATCGCTCTCATAAATAGAATTTTAGTCCTGTAAAAGTAAATCATTCACTGCTGATCAGTTCTCCGCCCATCCAACCGGCCTACATATTATATATATATCTAAAACCAATGAACAGGATGTTTAAACAACAACCACGCAGAACCGGAAATTTATCCCCTTCAACCTGTGAATAGCCGCAAAAAAATGTGCATAACCCCTCGTGGAACGTGGATGCAGGAGGGGATGATTAGCCATAAAGTCTCCGGTTTTCCGGATCGGTTTACGGTGCTGTACAGAAATACCGGTTTATTCCACCACAATTCACATCAGGTTTTTAAAAAAGGATCGCTAAACTTATCCCGCCCGGGATATTCACAGGACTGTGTATTTCGCCACAGAATCCGCTTCTGTCCTTCATCTTTAATGTGCATAACCCTGAAATAAATGTGAATTATCCTGATTTTGTACTTTTGTATTATTCATCGGTAGGAGACTTATCCACTAATTCACAGCTGTAATAATAATAGACTCTTTTTTAAAAAATTGTATTAATACTATTATTGTATTTATACTTCCGGCAAAAAAAATTGATTTGAAAATCCGGCGCTGCTGTTGGAATATTGCTCTCCCGATCAACGCTCAAAAATCTCAGTCATGACCCAGCCCATACCTGATACAGCCCTGAACGCCGTGGAAAAAACCGGTTTCCTGGATATTGAACTGGATCCCACACTCGACCTGTTCGCGGAGATTGAAAAACTAAAAAAGGAAAAAAATGCCGTACTCCTGGCCCACTACTACCAGGAACCCGACATCCAGGATGTGGCGGATTACATCGGCGACAGCCTGGGACTGGCCCAGCAAGCGGAGAAGACCCGTGCGGATATGATTGTTTTTGCCGGGGTGCATTTCATGGCCGAAACAGCCAAAATACTGAACCCGGAGAAAAAAGTGGTGATTCCGGATCTGAAGGCAGGTTGTTCACTGAGTGACAGCTGTCCCCCGCCCTTGTTTAAAAAATTCAAAGAGCAGCATCCGGATCATGTCGTGGTGAGTTATATCAACTGCAGCGCTGGCATAAAGGCCCTGAGTGATGTGATTGTAACCAGCAGTAATGCCCGGCTGATTGTGGAGAGTTTTCCGAAGGACCAGCCGATCATTTTTGCCCCGGATAAAAACCTGGGAGCCTATATCAACAAAGTCACCGGCCGGAATATGGTGCTCTGGAACGGGGCCTGTATGGTACATGAAATTTTCAGCCTCGAAAAAATCACTAAACTGAAAGTCCGTCACCCGAAAGCCAAATTCATCGCGCACCCCGAATGTGAGGAACCCATTCTGCGAATGGCGGATTATATCGGTTCTACCACCGGACTGCTGAAGTATACCCAGACCGATGACGCTGACGAATATATCGTGGCTACTGAAACCGGGATCCTGCACCAGATGATGAAGGCTTCCCCGCAAAAGACATTTATCCCGGCTCCGCCGGAGAATAACTGTGCCTGCAATGATTGTCCGCACATGAAGCTGAATACCCTGGAAAAACTCTATCTCTGTATGAAATACGAAGTGCCGGAGATTACGATGGAAGAAGACCTTCGTCTCGCCGCGCTCAAACCTATTAAACGCATGCTGGAGATCAGCAGTAAAGCGGGCATCTGAAAAAAAACTCAATGAAATACCTTATCCTTCCTCTCCTCCTCTTTTCCTGTTTTGCCGGCCATTCACAAACAGCCGCAGAATGGGTAAAAAAGGGCGACCTGTTATTAACGGAAAAAAAACTGCCGGATGCCCTCAATGCCTATAACAGCGCCTGGAAAAAAGATTCCACCCTCTATGAAATCTATACCGGCCGGGGTTCGGTTTATGCCGAAATGAAGGAATTTGAAAAGTCCTTCCTGGATTTTACCCGGGCTACCGAGCTGAAGCCCGATTCCGCACTGGCTTATCATTACCGGGCCAACCTGATGTTATCCCTGCTGTACAGCGACGAGTCCATCATAGATAATACCCGGGCTATTGAAAGGGCTACAAATGACAAAATGCTCTTTGGTTCTTTTCTCAACCGCGGAACCGCCAAACAGCAAAAAAGGGATTTTCAGGGAGCGTACGAGGATTTTATGCGCTGTTATACCTACGATACGCTCAATATTGCCGTCATCAATAATATCGGTATTGTACTTGATGAACTCGGCAGAAGGGACGAATCCATTCTTTACCTGCAGAAAGCGATCCGGATTGACAGCAGTTTTATGGGTCCCTATGTCAATATCGGTTTTCAGTATACGCTGATGGGTAAATACAAAGAATCCCTCCCTTATTTTGACAAGGCCCTGCAACTGGAGAAAGATGAGCCGGTCACCCTGAATAACCGGGGATTTGCCCGTTATAAACTCAACGACCTGGAAGGAGCGATGGAGGATATCAGTAAATCCATTGAAGGCTATCCTGCCAACTCCTATGCCTTTAAAAACCGCGCCCTGGTATACCTGGCCATGAATAAAGGAACAGAGGCCTGTAATGATCTGAAAAGAGCGAAGGAACTGCAGTTTGAAAAACAATATGGTCCCGAAGTGAATGAATTACTGAAAAAACATTGCGGGAATTAAAGGATCAGGGAAGTATTTCCGCCAGGATCAGTTCGGTGCACTGGCGCTCTCTTTTATCCGGGTTGAGGAAGGCGGCATCGAGCCGGGTTATTTCGTAATCGGCGGCCCGGAAAATACGGCCAAAACGCAGACCACTCTTCAGTACTTCCGCTTCACTTTCTTTATAATAGAGCAGCCAGCCGGGCTTTTCGGCTTCACTCCTATTTACAGGGAATTGCTTTCGCAGGGTGCCCGTATAAAACTGGAAGGATGCGCTGATATCCTCTTTCCAGCTATAGACGGCCTTGCGGTCAAAATTTTCTCTGTACCGGAAAACCAGTTCACTTCCTCCCTGGTAATGCAGCAACCGGGGATAAAAGTTTGTATTCAGCAGGAAAAACAATAAAGCCGTGGCTGTTACCGGCAGAAAAATTATTTTTTGCCCGGGTTGAATAATCATGGACCGGATGCCGTGCAGGAATACAGCCAGCAAAAAAACCAGCCCGGCCATAATCCATCCGTTTGATACCGGGAAGGCCCAGAAATTCAGCAGCAAGGCAACCAGCAGAAGCAGGAAAGAAATAAAAAGCTGTATGCGGTAAATAAGCGTCAGTGATTTTCGCTGGTTTTGCTGCCCGATAAACCAGTCAGCCGTAAACAACGCCGCGAACGGCAGCAGCATAACCAGGTAATGCGGGAGTTTGAAGCCGGAAAAACTCAGCAGGAGAATCATCAGCAGGAATACGCCTGTACTCATCCATTCTTTTTCTGTTTTCAGACTGCTCCTGAATTTATTGGCGATGGCGAACAGCGCTGCCACGGACCATGGAACAAAGACCCACAAAAAGCTATGCAGGAAAAAAAAATAATCGTTTTTCAGGGTATCACCCATGCCGCCGGTATAACGTTCCACACTCTGGCCAAAAAGAATAAACGATACGCCGTTGATATGATCGCGGCCCCGGATCATTTTTTCCGGGTGCAGGTTAAACTGCAGATAGTAGCAATAAAGTACGGGGCTGATCAGAAAAAAAAAGAAAATGAGTAAAAGAAAAAACCGGCCTGAAAGCAGGAATCTCCATTTCCGGTATTGACTGATCAGCAAAAGCGCCGCCAGAGCGGGAACAAAGACACCGATCAACCCCTTGGTGGAAAAACCGATGGCCAGTCCGAGGGCTGCCCCTGCGATATTCACCCCATTTGGCTGAAGAATCAGCGCGCCCAGTTGCCAGCCGGCCAGGCAGATTCCCGCGGTGAGAATGATTTCCATCCGTACATCATTCAGGGCGAGTAAAAAAGCCAGGGAGGAGGCCAGTAAAAGAGCAGACAACCGGCCGGTATCCCGGTTATAGAACAGGGAGCCTGCCCGGTAAACGGCATACACGGCGAGTAAGCTGAATAAAAAAGAGGGAAACTTATACGCGAACCCGGTGAGGCCAAAGAGCTGATAACTCAGCGCGCTCAGCCAGAAATGCAGGTGGGGTTTGTCCAGATAATCCCGGCCATTATCCACCAGGTTTACATAATCGCCCGTGAGATACATATGCAGGGCGATATTGGCATGATGGGCGGAGTCGTTATCCATCAGCGGCACATAAAGTCCGGCCCCCGCTACCATCGTCAGCAGGGAAAAAAGAAAAATATACTGGTTTCGGCTGAGAAGAACGTTTGTCAAGGCCGGGTCTTTCTGCAAAATAAACAGAATGGGTTATACCCCCAATTCTGTCAGCAGCCCCTTTATTTTATCGCGGATAAAATCCCTTACCTTATTGAATTCTTCCGGTTCCATATGTTTCGGATCGGGGATCTGCCAGTCGATAAAACGTTTCGCGGGCATCCAGGGACAGGCATCACCGCAGCCCATGGTCACCACCGCATCAAAAGGCGCAAAGGCTTTTACCTCATCCAGACTTTTGCTGTCATGAGTGCTGAGGTCATATCCCAGCTCCTTCATAGCCGCGATGGCTTTCGGGTTTACGATACCGGAGGGTTTGGATCCGGCGCTATACGCTTCCACACCCTCACCGCCGAGCATAATGGCGAAAGCCTGGCTCATCTGGCTGCGGTTGCTGTTTTCAATACAGACAAAGAGAAGTTTCTTTTTCATTCGTTGACGGGTTTGAATTTTTTTTGCCGGGCCAGCGCGTAGCGGACCAGCAAGATCAGAACAGGCACTTCAATCAGTGGTCCGATAACCGCGGCGAAAGCGGCGGCAGAATTGATACCAAATACCGCGATGGCCACGGCGATTCCCAGTTCAAAATTGTTTCCGGCTGCTGTAAAGGCCAGGGAGACGGATTTCGGATAATCTGCACCCGCTTTTTGGGACAGGAAAAAAGCGGAAAAAAACATAATGATAAAATAAATGGTAAGCGGCAGCGCGATCCGCAGTACATCTCCGGGAATCTGTACAATCAGTTTGCCCTTCAGACTGAACATTACCACAATGGTAAAAAGCAGGGCTACGAGCGTAACAGGGCTGATGGCGGGCAGATATTTCCGGCTGAACCACTCTTCTCCTTTCATCCGGATCAGCAGGTAACGGGAAAGCATTCCGGCCAGGAAAGGAATACCGAGGTAAATAAAGACGCTTTGTGCCACCTCTCCGATCGTAATATTTACTTCATAGCCTTTCAGGCCAAGCAAGGGTGGCAGTTTGGTGATAAAAACCCAGGCATAAAAGCTGTAAAAGAAAACCTGGAAGATGCTGTTAAATGCTACCAGTCCCGCGGCATACAGGCGGTCACCCCCGGCCAGGTCATTCCATACAATCACCATGGCGATACAGCGCGCGATACCGATCAGGATCAGGCCCGTCATATAGCCCGGCTGATCGCGGAGGAAAACAATGGCCAGCACAAACATCAGTACCGGCCCTACGATCCAGTTTTGCAGCAGGGAGAGGCCGAGAATTTTTTTATTCGCGAATACCTTGGGCAATTCTTCATACCGTACTTTGGCCAGCGGCGGGTACATCATCAGGATCAGGCCGATGGCAATCGGGATATTGGTACTGCCCGACTGAAATGAATTGATAAATGATTCCGCTGAAGGGATAAAGTAGCCGATACCCACCCCGATGGCCATGGCCAGAAAAATCCAGAGTGTCAGGTAGCGGTCAAGAAAGGAGAGTTTTTTTTGCATAGTCAGTATTGGTTTAAAAAGAGGGGGAGAAGGCTCCCCCTGTTCTGTTTTAGCAGCACCCGGTGCCGCAGCAACCCCCGTCTCCGGGGAGGATTGATTGTTTGTTCATGGCTTTACTATTTAAAGTGAAAAAAAACAAGATCTGAGATCGCGCCCGCTTATCACACTCCTTTTATTAACAGCATCCGCTTCCCGGTTCACAGCAGGCCGCGGGTTTTTCTGCATAGACCGTTATGGAGAATATGCCGGTTTTTCCCGATTTAAAATCGTTCAGCGCGGGTTCGTCCAGGTAATTTTTCAGGATATCATCCGGGATCAGGATCGCTTTTTCTTTCTGCACAGCGATATTTTTAAACCCGTTTTTTACAATCAGTTCCAGGTATTCCTTTTTTTGAATCGCGCCGGCCACACAGCCCGCGTACATTTCAGCGTCTTTTTGGAGAGCCTCCGGCAGTTCGCCCAGCAGTACCACGTCTGAAATACTGAAATGGCCGCCCGGTTTCAGCACCCGGAAAATTTCCCGGAATACCCCGTCCTTATTGGGTACCAGGTTCAGTACACAGTTGCTCACGATTACGTCGGCCACGTTGGCGGTCACCGGCATTTTCTCAATATCTCCCTGGCGGAATTCCACGTTATTGAACCCCCTTTTTTCGGCATTGGTCCGGGCTTTGTCAATCATGGCCGGGGTAAAATCAATTCCGATCACTTTACCGGTTTCGCCGGTTTCGGCGCGGGCCACAAAACAATCATTACCGGCGCCGCTGCCCAGGTCAATAACGGTATCCCCTTTTTTTATTTTCGCGAATTCCGTCGGCAGTCCGCAGCCCAGTCCCAGGTCGGCATCGGGGTTATACCCTTCAAGGGTACTGTAATCATCGCTCATGATATTATACACTTCGGTAGAACAGCAGCCCGAGCCGCAGCAGGAAGACATATTGGTTTCTTTGTCCTGCAGGGCAATTTCACTGTATTTCTGTCTGACAATTTCCTTGAGTTGTTCATCGGTCTGCATAAAAAAGGTTTTAAATGTTAAAATGGTTATTTAGCAACAAGCTTTTTCATTTTTCACTTTCAGGTGATCAAAGAGGCTGTTGAATTCAGTATTGAATTTTTCAAAGGCTTTCCAGTTGATACAGTAGCAGCTCCGCGGGCCTTCCACGGTTCCGTTGATCAGTCCCGCATTCTTTAATTCTTTCAGGTGCTGCGATACGGTGCTTTGTGCCAGGGGCAGGACATTCACGATATCCCCGCAGATACATTCGTTCCGTTCGGCCAGCACTTTCAGGATGGCGATCCGGGCGGGATGACTGAGGGCTTTGGCAAAAGCCGCAAGGTCCTGTTCTTTCCGGGTGAATTCTTCTTTTTTATGAAAGGCCATAGGTCAGGTATAATTTTTTTTAAAACTGCAGAACAGAAAATGCTGGAGGGTATTAAAGGGTGTGAGGTGATCCGTATAGATACATTTTATCTTTTCGTACCAGTTCCGGATCAGGGCTCCCAGGCTTTCCTCGCTGTATTGTTTTACCGGCAGGCCGCTGCATTTTTCCGGTCCGTCGGTTGAGAAGGTGCCGATCAGTATTTTACCGCCGTTGTTTAACGCACTTTGGGAGATACGCAGGTATTGTTCAATTTCTTCTTCTGTGGTCAGGAAATGGAAAGTGGCCCGGTCGTGCCAGAAATCATACCGGGTTTCCGGGTTGAAACGGGTAATATCTGACACAATCCATTTTACCTGGCCGGCTTTTTCGCCCAGTCTTTTTTTCGCCCGTTCAATAGCGGAGGCTGAAATATCCAGAACGGTCAGGTTGGTAAAACCTGCTTCAAGCAAATGGTCGGTCAGGAAACTGTCACCCCCGCCGATATCAATAATGGCGGCATGACGGTCAATGTGCAGGTCCCGGATAAAATCAAGTGATACCTGCGGGGTAGGCTGGTACCAGCTGACTTCGTTGAGCTGCTTGTTTTGGTAGACTTTTTCCCAGTGTTCTTTCCGGTTCATAAAATGTATATCGCAAATATACGATAAAGTGATTGAAGTCACCAAAAATTTTTTTTTCGGCCGCTACGCGGTATTACTCAGCGGGGGGCCGGGCCGCGGGCGGGGAGGCTGTTTTTTTTCCGCTTCACCAGGGTGATGATCACGCCGCTGCCAATAATACAGAAAATTCCGGCCCAGCTTATCCAGTCGGGAAAAGCATCTCCCAGCAGCATACCGATAAAAACGGAGTAGATGATATTGGCGTAACCGAAAACGGAGACAATACCCGCTTTATCGGAGCCAAAGGAGCGGGTGACGAAGTATTGTCCGAAGAGGGCGGCCAGTCCCATAAGCAGCAACCAGCCCCACTCCGCTCCCGCCGGCCAGCGGAAATCAATGATGAAAAGTCCGTCGGTCTGCAGACCCAAGGTATAATGCAGCAACATCGTGATCAGGGGTACCAGGAATCCGCTGCTGAGGAAGGAAAGCACAATTACGCGCGGATCATAGTAAGCGGCGAGCCGGTTCACGGTCATATACGCGATGGCGGAAGTGATACCCGAGATCAGTCCCGCCAGGTGATAATACCAGGGCAGGTGCATGACCGGTTTGTAGATAAGCAGCATACCGGCAAATCCCATCAGTACGGCGAAAGCCACTTTTTTACCATGGTATTCGCCAAAGAGAAAATAGGAAAACAGGGCAATAAACAGGGCGGATGTTAGATTATAACTCATTGCCGTGCCCAGGGGAATATGGAGGATACAATATAATAAAGTGTAGAGCGCGAGGGTACCCATCAGTCCCCGGAAAGCCAGCCGCAGAGGTTTCCCGCCCGGCTGCACCGGCGGCTGCAGCAACAGACCGGGTAAGAGAAAAACAAGGCCGATGGCATTGCGGTAGAATACGAGCTGACCCGCGCTGAAACTTTCTTTGAGTGCTTTGGCCGCGCCGCCCATGACGGAGAAGCCAAGAGCCGCGAGCAGCATAAAAAATATGCCTTTGTATCGGGGATCGCTCCACATCAGCAGGCCGCCAGTTTTTCCACTGCTTTTTCCAGTGTTTCTTCTTTTTTGGAGAAGCAGAAACGCAGCACATGGTCGTCTTTACCGTCGCGGTAGAAGGCCGAAACCGGTATTGTAGCTACGCCGGCCTCTTTGGTAAGCCGGATCGCAAAATCGCGATCAGCCTCCTCACTGATTTTGTGATAGCGGGCACAGATAAAATAACTGCCGTGACTGCTCAGCAGTTCAAAACGGGTGGATGCCATCAGGCGGCTGAAATAGTCTCTTTTCTGCTGCATAAAAGCGGGCAGCCCGAGATAGGCTTCCCGGTTTTTCAGGAATTCCGCCAGGGCTACCTGGGTGGGGGTAAAACAACTAAAGCAGTTGAACTGGTGAATTTTCCGGAACTCTTTGGTCAGCGGGGCCGGGGCAATGCAATAACCCAGTTTCCAGCCGGTACAGTTATAGACTTTGCCAAAGGAAAAACAGACAAAACTCCGTTGCAGCAGGTCGGGGTACCGGAGAATACTCTGGTGAGGAATCTGATCAAAGATCAGGTGTTCATATACTTCATCGCTGATAATAAAGATGTCTGTTCCTTCTGTGATCTCCCGGAGCGCCTCAATATCTTTTTCGCTGATCACCGCTCCGGTGGGATTATGCGGGGAGTTGATAATAATCGCCCGGGTTTTCGGGTTGATGGCCGCGCGCACGGCTTCCCAGTTGATATGGTAATCCGGGTAAACCAGGGGGATGGTGACGGCTTTGGCGCCATTGACTTCAATATTCGGGATATAACTGTCGTAGGCCGGTTCAAAGACGATGACCTCATCCCCCGCCTGCAGGATCGCGGTGAAAGCGGAATAGATCGCGTAAGTGCCGCCGGGTGTGATGGTGATTTCTGTATCGGGATTGATACTGGTTCCGTAGAGAAAACTGACTTTTTCGGCGATCGCTTCGCGCAGGGGCATCCAGCCGGGCATGGGGGCGTACTGGTTATAGTTATCCTGCATGGCCTTGTTCACCAGTTTGGTGAGTGCCGCGTCCATCGGGAAATCGGGAAAGCCCTGTCCCAGGTTCACAGCCCCGTATTCGGTGGCCAGTCCGCTCATAACCGTAAAAATAGTGGTGCCTACATTCGGGAGTTTCGAAGAAATCGTCACGGGGAAATGTTTTGGTAAAGATAGTTTTCCGGCGAGAATTGAACGGAGAAAGGAGCGATGTTTCTTGTCATGGAGATGAATGATGTTGGAAGCGGCACATAATATCATGCTGCGTGCCGAAGCGGGTTGACATTGGTTTTGTTTGCGACACGGCACATGATGTCATGCTGAGCGTGCCGAAGCATGATAAACGGAAAGCTGTTTCCACCAATTCACCCTTCGACACGCTCAGGGTGACATTAGTTATGCCATCCTGTTTTTAGCTAATTCACTGATTTGTTTCCAGTCCCGTTTAAACAGGGCTTCTTTTTTCTTTCTTGACCAGCCTTTTACCTGTTTTTCCCAGGCAATTGCATTATTAATGTCTGTAAAATGTTCTTCATACATTAAGACGACTGGTCTACGTTTGAAGGTGAAACAATTAATTTTAAAGCCGGTATTGTGCTCCCATAGCCTTCGTTCAAGATCGTTAGTTACACCGGTGTAATAAAAACCGTCTGCGCATTTTACAATGTAGACATAATAGTTGTGTCCGTTTTTCATAATTAAGGTTTAGTTTTTTTTAGTTCACCCTTCGACACGCTCAGGGTGACACCCGTTTCTTCCCTCAACACGTTCTCCCTCGTCAGAGAAGGTTTGATGTCATGCTGTGTGCCGAAGCGGGTTGACACTGGTTTTGTTCGCGAGACGGCACAAGATGTCATGCTGAGCGTGCCGAAGCATGATAAACGAAAAGCTGTTTCCACCAGTTCACCCTTCGACACGCTCAGGGTGACAGTCGTTTATGCCCTCTTTTTCCCGCTTCCGTGTGCCAATACTAACAAAAAAGGATTATGAAATAATAGCCGTTGCTTCGATTTCGATCAGGAATTCGGGGTCAATAAGGCCCTTGACCTCCACCATCGTGGTACAGGGGCGGATGTCGCGGAAAAATTCACCGTGTGCACGGCCATATTCTTCCCAGCGCGAAATATCGGTGACAAACATACGGGTGCGCACCACATCTTCCAGCCGGGCACCGGCCCGGTGCAGCACCCCTTCAATTTTTTCCAGGATATAACGGGTCTGCGCATACGCATTTCCCCGGCCCACCACTTCATTTTTTTCGTTCACCGCCACGGTACCCGTTACTTCCACGGTATGGCCCACTTTCACGGCACGACTGTACCCCACGATTTCTTCCCATTTCGCTCCCGATGCATAATAGGTTCTTTCCATACTTATCTGATTTGAATATTTTCTTCTTTAACGAGCGACTCTCCCCCCATCCGTAACAGGATCTGCGCCACCGTCACCACATCTTTCTGACAATAGGTCACAATGCGGTCCAGATTTTTTTCCTTCCAGTACACTTCCCAGACCCTGCTTCCGTCAATATCATCTTTGGGCGTGGGGATACCCAGACTGCGCGCCAGCAGATTCAGCGAAGTATAACTTTTAAAATCCCCGAATTTCCAGAGTTCCATCGTATCAAGATGAGGGACTTCCCAGGGTTTTTTGCCCGCGATATGCAGCAGACCGGGAATAGCGATACTGTGGATGATCATGCGCCGGCAGAGATAAGGAAAATCAAATTCCTTTCCGTTATGTGCGCAAAGCAGCCGGCCGGTTCCGCCCCATTTACCCAGCATTTCATTAAAGGCCAGCAGCAGTTCTTTTTCATTGTCACCCGCGAAAGATTTCAGGGTTATTTTTTTGGCCTCTCCGGCACCGGTCAGAAAACCACAACTGATACAGACAATTTTTCCGAACTCTGCATAGATACCCGCCCGCGGATAAATCGTGGCAACCGTTTCCTCCTCCCGGCTCCGCAGCAGGCTCTGTGCCTTCAGCTCCCAGAGCGCGCGCCATTCTTCCGGCAGGTCTTCAAAAGAAGGACTTTGCGGAACGGTTTCAATGTCGAGGAAGAGGATGTTGTTGAACGGGAACATGAATTAAAGTTGAAAGGTTGATAGGTTGATAAGGTCATTCTTAGAAAAGGTAGTAAAGAAATTGAATTTATTTCTTTTTCCGGTACTTCGTTTATCCACTTCCCGGCTTAGCTCCCTGTTAACCCGTCAACCCAAAAGAAAACCCCGGCAATATACCGGGGCTTAAAAAAAGTCACACAAAATTTCGCTAGAGAAACTTATCCCCCATATTCCTTTTCACCTCCGCCACATATTCCCGGATCTCCTGTTCTTTTTCCATTTTGCAGATGAGCAGCACGTCTTTGGTGTCCACGATGATATAGTCTTCCAGTCCCTGCAGCAGCACCAGTTTATTATCGGGAACATGCACCATACAGTTCTTGGCGTCCATCACCATCACTTTTTTGCCCACCACTGCGTTGCTCCAGTAATCTTTTTCCATGTTTTCCCAGGCGCTGTGCCAGGTACCCAGGTCACTCCAGGAGAAACTCGCCGGGATCACATATACATTATCGGCTTTTTCCATCACCCCAAAATCAATCGAGATATTGGTGCACTGGGGATAGATCCTTTCCACCGCAGCCCTTTCCTTTTTGGTATTGAAATGATCTTTTTCAGCCGCAAAGACCTCGTAAACCTCCGGCAGGTGTTTTTCAAAAGCGGCCAGGATATTTTTCACTTTCCAGGTAAAGATCCCCGCGTTCCAGAGAAAATCACCGCTGGCAATAAAGGCTTTGGCCAGGTCCAGGTTGGGCTTTTCCGTAAAGGTTTTCACTTTGTACACATCGGGAGCGGCCTCCCCGGCATCATGCTGGATATAACCATAACCTGTATTGGGGTAGCTGGGTTTAATCCCGATGGTAACGAGGGCATTGATATGGTCCACAAAATCAAAAGCCCTTTTCGCGGTGGTGAGGAATTCTTCCGTGTCAATAATCAGGTGATCGGAAGGTGCGGCGATCATCAGGGCCTTATGGTCTTTCTGGTAAAGCTTGAACGCGATATAGGCGATACAGGCCGCGGTGTTTTTCCGGGAGGGTTCGGCAATGATATTTTCTTCCGGAATATCGGCCAGTTGTTTTTTTACAATACCCACGTATTCTTCCGAGGTAATCACAAAAATATTTTCCTTCGGAATCAGTTTCGTGTACCGGTCAAAGGTCTGCTGGATCAGGGTTTTGCCTGTTCCGAGAATATCCAGGAACTGCTTGGGATAATTGGTCCGGCTCATTGGCCAGAAACGGCTACCGATCCCCCCGGCCATGATGGCTACGTAGTGGTGCTTGTTCATTATTCGTTTTAATCAATTTATAGTAACAGCTTGTTCTTTGATTATTCGGATTCTCAGCATCCCGAACCCCAACCTCCAAACCTCTCTCAAATCAGCCCTTCCCGTATCAGATCATGCAAATGCACAATCCCCAGGTACCGGCTGCCTTCCGTTACGGCGAGCTGGGAGATTTCATATTTGCGCAAGACATCGAGCGCACTGACGGCCAGTTCACCGGCTTCAATACTTTTCGGGTTTTTGGTCATGATATCTCCGGCTGTAACGGCCTCAATATCCTTGTATTTTTCCAGCATCCGGCGCAGGTCACCATCGGTGATAATGCCCAGCAGGTTTTCCTCCTGATCCACCACCGCGGTAATACCCAGTCTTTTCCCGGTCATTTCCACAATCACTTCCTTGAGCGACTGATGCGGCAGCACCCGCGGCTTTTCATTATCGGCAAAAAGATCCGACACGCGGAGATAGAGTTTTTTCCCGAGCGAGCCGCCGGGGTGGAATTTGGCAAAGTCTGTGGACTGAAAACCGTTCAGCTCCATCAGGCAGATGGCCAGGGCATCACCCATCACCAGTTGCGCCGTGGTGCTGCTGGTAGGGGCCAGGTTATTCGGGCAGGCTTCCTGCGCCACACTGGTGTTGAGAATAATGGAGGCGTTGCGGGCTAAATAGGACTGCGGATTACCCACCATGGCAATCAGGGTATTGCCGAAATTTTTTATGAGCGGAACCAGCACTTTAATCTCGGGACTTTCCCCGCTTTTGCTGATAACCATCACCACATCGTTTTGCTGCACCATACCCAGGTCACCATGAATGGCATCGGCCGCGTGCATAAAGAGCGAAGGGGTACCGGTGGAATTGAAGGTGGCCACGATTTTCTGCGCGATAATGGCGCTTTTGCCGATGCCGCTGACCACGAGCCGGCCCTTTCCGGCAAAAATGGCCTGCACGGCTTTTTCAAAATCCTCATTGATAAATGCGGCCAGGCCTGCCACGGAACTGGCTTCCAACTCAATGGTTTGCAGGGCCACCTGTCTGATAGATGCCATAATTGGGGCCAAAATTATAGATAATTAAGGGGACAGACACGGCATTTATTTTAACGTTCTCCTGTAAGAAAAGAGGGGAAAGAGTCGTAAATTCGCTGTCCCTAAAACGGGGACCAGCCTCTGGACAGTAAATCCTGCCCGCTTCGTGAACCAGTCCGGGCCCAACGGCCTTCCCAGCTTATCCCGCGAAACAATAACGGCCCCCGCAAAAGGTTGCCATTGAAAAAATTAAGCCGAATATTCGGTTAAAAATGAGTATCTTAAAAAACCGGTATTTACCGGACTGTCCTTTTGGACTCCTGTGATGAAAAACTGAAGAAATGGGAACAACCGTAAAGAAAGCGCCCGCCGCGAAGAAGACAACGACGAAGAAGAAAGAAGCGAAGGTTACCGAAAATACCCCCGCCAGAAAAAAACGTTTTGACCTGCACCAGGCCCTGCAGGAATATTTCGGCTTTGATAAATTCAAAGGCACCCAGGAAAAAGCCATCGAATCCCTGCTCGCCGGCAAAGACACATTTGTGATTATGCCTACCGGCGGTGGCAAAAGCCTCTGTTACCAGCTGCCCGCCCTGGTCAGTGAAGGGGTAGCGATCATTGTATCCCCCCTGATTGCACTGATGAAAAACCAGGTGGACCTGGTAAGGGGCTACAGCAGCAACGATGAAGTGGCGCATTTTCTCAACTCCACCCTGTCTAAAAAAGAGATCAAGGAAGTGCATGATGACCTGCTGACCGGTCGCACGAAAATGCTCTATGTAGCACCCGAAACCCTCACCAAACAGGAAAACCTGGAATTCTTTTCCGATCTGACCATTTCCTTTTTTGCTGTGGATGAGGCGCATTGTATTTCCGAATGGGGACATGATTTCCGTCCTGAGTACCGCCGTCTCCGCGAAATGATGATCCAGATAAACCCGGATGTGCCCGTGATCGCCCTAACGGCCACGGCCACCCCGAAAGTGCAGAGTGATATCATCAAAAACCTGGACCTGCGCGATCCCAATGTTTTTATTTCCTCTTTTAACCGCCCCAATCTCTATTATGAGGTGCTGCCCAAGATCAAAAAAGCGCAGACCGATGAAAATATCGTGCGTTTTATCATGGGCATGAAGGGTAAAAGCGGAATAATTTATACCCTCAACCGCAAGACAACGGAAGAGCTGGCCGATATCCTCGTGGCCAACGGCATTAAAGCGGTGGCTTATCATGCAGGGCTCGACAGTAAACTGCGGGCCGAAAGACAGGATCAGTTTCTCGGAGAAGATGTACAGGTGATCTGTGCCACCATCGCTTTCGGGATGGGGATTGACAAACCCGATATCCGCTTTGTGATTCACTATAATATTCCCAAGAGTATTGAAAATTATTACCAGGAAACCGGCCGCGCGGGCCGCGACGGACTGGAAGGAAAATGTGTTTTATATTATTCCCATAAGGATGTCAGCAAGCTGGAACACCTGATGCGCGACAAACCCCTCAGCGAACGGGAAGTCGGCGCCCAGCTGATCAACGAAACCGTGGCATTTGCCGAAACGGGTGTCTGCCGCCGGAAGATTCTTATGAGTTATTTCGGGGAAGAGTTTGAACAGGAAAACTGCGGTCACTGCGATAACTGCAAACATCCCAAGGAAAGAATTGAAGCCAAAGACGAAGCGGTACTGGTACTCAAAGCCATCCGCGATCTTGATGAGCGCTTTGCCACTGATTATGTGGTGCAGATCATCACCGGTAAACACACGCCGCAGATCCAGATGTTCCGCCACGAGGGACTGAACGCTTTTGCCAGCGGTAATGACCGCGATCCGCATTTCTGGAATTCGCTGATCCGCCAGATGATTCTGGAGGGACTGCTCTCGAAGGATATAGAAGAATACGGGGTACTCAAGTTCACCAAAAAAGCCGAGGCCTTCCTTAAAAAGCCCAAATCTTTTAAGATTGTACTCAACAATCTCTACGAGGAAGCCAATGCCGATGATGAGGAAGCCACCGAAGCCACCCCGGGCGCCGCTGCCGATGAGAAACTGTTTGAGATGCTGAAGGAACTGCGGCAGCAGGAGGCGAAGAAAAAGGGATTACCTCCCTTTGTGATCTTCCTGGAATCTTCGCTGCAGGATATGGCCACGTTTTATCCCATTACCCTCGAGGGACTCGAAAAATGCCAGGGCGTAAGCAAGGGCAAGGCCCTCAAGTACGGCAAACCCTTTGTGGCCCTGATCGCGAAATACGTGGAGGAAAACAATATTGAACGCCCTGATGATTTTGTGATGAAGAGTGTGGTGAACAAGAGCGGGAATAAAGTGTACATTATTCAGAATACCGATAAAAAGGTTTCGCTCGAAACCATTGCCAAAAACAAGGGCTGGCGCATGGATGAAATGCTTGAAGAGATGGAAACCATCGCGGCCAGCGGCACCCGGCTCAACCTGGATTATGCCATTGATGAAATGCTGGACGAAAATGACCAGGAGGAAATCATGGAATATTTCAAGGGCTGCCAGACTTCCTCACTCGCGGTGGCGCTGGAGGAACTGGCGGAGTTTAATTTTAACTGGGAGCAGCTTAAAATAATGCGCATTAAGTTTCTAAGTGAATACGGGATGTAGTAAATAAGTACGAGTTACGAACTACGAAGTACGGTCACCGGATGAGCTGGACCATGATGGAGACATGCTCTTCACAACAGGGACTACTAACTCCGAACACCTGTCTCCCGACTCCTATTTTCACTCTTCGACACGCTCAGAGTGAAATCCGAAGTCACCTTCATCCGTTAAACCTCAATGTTTCATAGAAGGGACTACTAACTCCAAACTCCTGTCTCCCGACTCTAGTCTCCCGTCTTTCTTTCAAAATTCCCCTGTTTCCGGGAGTGCATTTTTATGTAACAGATGGTAGGTTACACCCGCAACGGGAACCCTTATTTGTTTCATTAAAATTGTGCATGGTGAAAAAATTTCTGCCCTTTTTCCTGCTGATCCTTATTGACAAAACCATTCTTGCCCAGGAAACCGGCCCCTATAAAATCGGGGTCAGCTGGTCCAGCAGTCTGCGTTCCAATAAAGAAAGTTTTGAGTTTTTGCTCAATGGCACGCACCGGCTCAGGCTGGAGCCCGCGCAGGTGATCGCCTATTTTCCGGTAACTCTGGAAGCGGGCCAGTCCTATACAGTTGTACAGACGGCGGGTCCAAGGGCCATCCGTTTCCAGCAATCCCCAAACGGGGTAATGCCGGCCGGAGAACTCCTTCTGACCCTGGAAGGAGGTAATCCCCCGCTTACGATTTTTAAAATGAAAGTGACGGGGATCGAACAGGGGGAGGTCTTCAAATTTGCCGATAATTACGGGAGAACCTATACCGTACCATTCTCTACTACTCTCAACCTGGGCGGTTATCCCCTGGGGGATGATTACCGGATAGAACAAAGAGAGGGACCGAGAGCGGCAAAAATGTCGCTGCATACCGGAGTGGTGCCCGACAGCGGGATCATTGTGATAGCCGATTGCCGGAAACCAACCGAACCCTTTCAGCCCCCGAAACAAAAAACGGATCTGATTTCCCGCAGCAGTGATAATAAAATACTCAGCACCTATTATGAAAGCTGGACCCCGGTGGCGGGTGGCCGCGGGGTAGATGAAGGCCGGTATGTCGCATTTACCATGTATGGAAAGGGGGTGGATGGTTCTTCGGGCAATTACCGGCAGGTATTCTGGCGGGACCGGAAGGCGGGGATCACCCGGCTGGTCAGCAAAACGGCTGCGGGTCAGGAGGGAAACGGAAACTGCGCGGTGCCTGCGATTTCTGCCGATGGAATGACCGTGGCTTTTGAAACCTATGCCAGCAATCTGGCGGAAGGAGATATAAACGGGGCAAGGGATGTATTTGTATGGAAGGCCGGAAGCGGTTCCCTGCAACTGGTCAGCAAAACAGCCGGCGGGCTGCCCGGTAACGGGGAAAGTTATGAGCCGGTGATTTCCGGAGATGGGAATGTAGTGGCGTATACCTCGGCGGCCAGTGATATTGTAAAACTGGAGCCGGTGTTTAATACCCCCAATGTCTATATCACCAGTCTTGCTTCCGGTACCACGGCCTGTATCAGCCGCGACTATGAGACAGGCAAGGCTGCCGGCGGCTATGCCCCCAGTATATCGGAGGATGGAAACAGGATTGCTTTTTGTGCGTACAGTTACCGCCTGGTGCCGAATGACAATAACGGATTATGGGATATTTTTCTCTGGGAAAACGGGGTAAGCGGTTTGCAAAGAATTTCGGTAGCCTCCAATGGCGCGGACAGAAAACAGGGGAATGAGAGTGCCAGCCGGGTGGTATGGCCCTCTATATCCGGCGATGGGAATTATATTGTATATGCCACCACGGCCGACGGACTGGATCCGGCCGATCTGAACGGGTTCCAGGATATTTATATTTATAATGTATCCACCCGCCAGGTAAAACGTATCAGTGTGCCCGGAGTTTCTTCGGAGGCGAACGGAGACAGTCCCATTGCACAGGGAGAACGGATCGGGATCAGTTATGATGGCCGCTGGATTACGTATAATACTACGGCTTCCAATATGGGGGTGCCCAAAGGGAATATTATCATGCAGCATACCGGCACCGGCCGGATTATTCCCATCACCCAAACCACGGCGGGCAGTACGGCCCGTCCGATGATTTCCTGTCACGGGCGCTTCGTGGTAGCCGGCTGCAGTGAAAAATACGATCCGCGTTTCGGGTCATCGGGATTGTTTGCTTTTTATACCGGGGAGCTGGCATGTGAGGAGTGTTACTAATGAGGGATGGTGCTCCCGCTATGTTTTGTAAACAAAAAGGGAATAAGCAGGAAGTACGGGTTACGAAGTACGGTCTCCGGCTGGCTGATATATCCCGGCACAACGAACGCTGCCGGATCGGGAGTATTAAGGAGGAAAATGGCAATAATTCGTTTTACCGGTCGTTGAATAAAGACAGGTATGAAACAGATTCTCCTTTTATTGCTCGCTGCCCTGGTTTTTACCGGCTGCAAAAAACAAGACTATGACCGGGTGGATATTTATTTGCTTAAGTCATGGACACAGGAGATTAACACGACCACGAATCCCGGGCTGCTGACGATCAGTAATGCGGTTTTGGAAGACCGGCCCCTGGTTTCGGACCCGGAGATAAAAACCTATGATCACAGCAGCACCAGCTTTCAACTGTATTCCGAGATAAAACCGGTTATTGCCGCATTTGGTCCGGAAAAGGCCTTTGCGGTTACCCTTAATGGTACGCCTGTTTATTACGGAAAGTTTCATCCCGCCTATCTCAGTTCCACGGTAATCGGGGTGGCCACGATTGACCCGTTACTTTCCGGGGATTATGAACTGCCGCTCCGGTTTATACATATACAGGGCAATGCGGAACTGGCCAGCCTGGATAAACGCAATCATCCGGCAATCATTGAATCCTTCAGACGATCGGGCAGGCTGAGGTAAACATCCCCATTGATATGGTTTTCTTCAAAAGAGGTGTTTCGATGTCATGCTGAGCGTGCCGAAGCATGGCGAACGGAATACCATCTCCGCGACTTCACTCTTCGACACGCTCAGAGTGACAGCCGTTCACTCTTTAACACACTCAGGGTGACTGTCGTTTTCCGGCCCTCTTTCCCTCCATAGTATAACAAAGAAAAATCGCCCAAATTGTAACCGCGAACAAAGCAGCCAATGCGGCCCACGCAATCACCGGGTGATCATTTGCTCTCTTGGTATAGATCCCATAGAAGGCCCAGCAAACGGCGATGGCGAGGAAGGGGTTTTTGAGTTGCCGCATGATCAGGGCAACCAGGGCCGCGCCAATGGCCAGCATAGCAACGGTGATATTTTCTCGCAGGCCAATGGCCGGGTTGATGCCGCTGCCCACCAGTACGGCAGTGGCGTTGGCGATCGTGGCGATACAGATCCAGCCCAGGTAGATACCGAAAGTGAGGCGGAAAATAAGGTGATTTTCATTTTGCAGCTGCCGGTTGATCAGGGTAAGGCTGGTGAGCAGGGCCAGCATGATCAGCAGGGAGAGCCAGAGGTATTCATATTGCCAGGCCAGGATCCAGCTGAAGTTGAAGATACAGCTCAGCAGGAAGAGGGGGCTGCGGGTAAGGAAGCTGTCGCGGTAGCGGGTCACAAACTGCAGCACGAGAAAGACGGTCAGCAGCAGGTAGATCAGGCTCCAGATCGCGAAGGTTTGCGGGGCCGGGGTAAAGAGGTTATCGTATTTATCGGAAAGTTCCCGGATGGTATTGCCGCCCAGTTCGTAGACCACGCTGAGGTAGTTGACAAAGAGGGCCAGTCCGAAGAAGACGATATTCAGGTATTTGTAGGCGGGGGAGGGTTTCATGCAATGATGTTGAGTTGGTTAAATGTCGGAAATTAGGACGGGACTTTACTTTTTTGTAAAGGCCCAGTACTATTGTTCTGCCCCGGGGCTTCAACTAGTAATGGCTATCCTTCTGTAAGGAAGGGCATATAATTTTTCCGGTTAATGGTAGTAAACTGAGTATCCGGGTAGGCTTTTGAAAAGGCTTCCGGCAATTTGGCTTTATGCTGTTCGTTCCATTTAAATTCAATAGCGGCTATCCGGCCCCCGCCTTCTTCCACATAGTCAATTTCCTGTTGGGCATGGGTTCGCCAGAAGTAACTGTTCACGGTTTTCCCGGAATAGGCATTAAACTTCTTTCGCTCGCTTACCAGCCAGTTTTCCCATAGGGCGCCGGTATCCTGCCGCAGGGCCAGGGGATTAAAATTTTTTATAATCGCGTTGCGGATACCATTGTCACAGAAATAGATTTTCCTGCCTTTTTTGATCTCATTGCGGAGATTGCGGCTGAATGCAGGCAGCTGAAAAAGGATATATGATTTTTCCAGCAGCTGGATATACTGTTCCACTGTTTTTGAATCGGCGCCTGTTATCTGTCCAAGTTCGTTGAAGGAAACCTCCTGGCCAAGCTGCAGGGCCAGGGCTGTAAGGATACGGTCGAGCAGGGCTGGTTTGCGTACAGCGGCCTGGGAGAGCAGGTCTTTGTAGAGATAACTGTCTGCCAGTACGGCGATGGTTTCAGCAGCCCGGGATGGGTGGTTAACGATTTCCGGGTAGAGTCCGTAGATAAGTCGTTGTTCCAGCAGGCGGCTTTCTTCTGTCTCTGAGGTATGTAATACCAGTTCACCGGTAGAGAAGGGATAGAGCTGAAACTCCCATTTACGGCCTGTCAGCGGTTCATTAATGGTGTTGGCGAGTTCCAGCGCGGAGGAACCGGTAGCGATCACCTGGATATCCGGAAAATTATCCACGAAGAGTTTTAAGGTAATCCCGATATTTTTTACCCGCTGTGCTTCATCAATGAAGATCATTTTATGATCGCCTGTAAACTTTTTCAGTTCTGTGGAAGTTGCTTCTTCCAGGAAGGAACGGATATCTGGTTCATCACAATTCAGCCAAAGGGATTTAAGACCGGCTTCTTCCTGTATTTTTTTCAGTAATGTGGTTTTGCCCACCTGCCGGGGTCCGGAAATAATAATGACTTTGCCGCCGAACAACTTTTCCCGGATCACACTTTCTATCATTCTGCGGATCATAATCCTTAATTTTATATGAATTTACGGAATATATTCCAATAATTAATATAAATTTTGGGATCAGACAAGTCGTTGGACACAGTTTTACAAACTAAAATATTGAATATCAAATACATGTAAACCAATGGGTCTTAACCTGGTTATTGTCCGGGTCCGGACTGAGCTAAGCGGGCGAACAGCGTATGGTTTAACATTACTGCGACTTCCTGGCTTGTCTTCTTTTATTGTCTCCGTTTTTTATTTCTCCATTCCCAGGGCGCCACGGGATCCGGTTGGGACCAGAGGCCGGTTTTTTGTAAGCGGGCGGTTTTTTCGAGAGCGGCGTAGGACGGATTGGATGAGTACCGGGAGAAGAACCAGGCCAGGCCGGCTTTTACCAGTTCCCGGTTTATGGTATCTCCTTTTTCGTTGATGATTTCCGCGATCATTCTTCCCCAGCGGTCTTTTTCGCCGGTGGGCAGGATCTGTACGGTTTGTCCGAAGCAGAGCGCCGAGGTAAACTGTCTGGCCCGTGTGCCGAAGGGCTGGTTTTTTTCCGGGCAGTCAATATGGGCCAGGCGCACGGTGAAGGTTTTATGCTCCCGCAGCAGTTCAATGGTATCCCCGTCTTTCACTCCGGTCACCCTGGCTTTCAGCAGGATGGTTTGTTCCTGCGAACAGGAAAGCAGGAGCAGAACGAAAAAGCAGCGCAGGGCCCGCGGAAAAAAGAAAGGGGAAAAGACTGGTTGTTTTATCATGTCTGCCCGAACGGGTTAACCCGCTCACATAAAACGAAATAACGGCCGCTTCATTGCGGGCGTGTATAGCTTTCCGTAAGCCCGTCGCAAAAAACATTTCAGATGAAATATAGCAGATCTGCCATAAAGTAAAAAAATGAGGGCGCAATCATTGGAGAAAAGGGGGGAGGGGGGTAAATTG
>JACSRW010000026.1 GCA_014879565.1 Chitinophagaceae bacterium | reverse complement strand
CACTCCCCACTCCCCACTCCCCACTTTCCACTATCCACTCTCCTCTTTCCACTTACCGCTAACTACTTACCGCTCCTTACAGGCTCATCATCTCCTTAAACTTCACGGTTTGCCGGCGGCTGACTTCAATTTTTTCTCCACCCTTGAGGTCGAGTAATAAGCCCCCGTTAAAATAAGGCTCTATCTTATCAATCATCCGGAGGTTGACGATATGTTTGCGGTTGGCCCGGAAAAATACTTTTTCATCCAGCCTTTCCTCCAGGGCATTAAGCGATTTCAGGATCAGGGGTTTATTGGTGCCAAAATAAACTTTGGCATAGTTGCCCACACTTTCAAACAGCCGGATATCGCTGAGCCGGACAAACCAACAGCGTTCTCCATCCTTAACAAAAACCTGGTCGCTTTCCGATAAAATGCTGTTATTGACAAAATCGGGTTCGGTACGATTTTCCCGCTGTTCCGTAAGCACGAGTTTCTGCACCGCATCGGCCAGCCTTTTCGGATCAATGGGTTTCATCAGGTAATCCAGGGCATTTACCTCAAAGGCCTTGAGGGCAAATTCGTGATGTGCCGTCGTGAAAATCACATGCGGGGCTTTATCCAGTTCTGCCAGCATATCAAACCCTGTTTTTCCCGGCATCTGGATATCAAGAAAGATGAGGTCGGGCTGCAGGTTTTCAATTTTTGCGAGCGCGTCTTCGGCATTCACCGCTTCATCAATCACTTCCACTTCGGGAAACTCCTGCAGCAGTTTCCGGAGTTCCAGCCGGGCGAGCCTTTCGTCATCAATAATAATCGCTTTCATGCAACTTGTTTTGTGTGGCAAAAAACATATTAAATCTGTACCGGTATCAGGATCCGGGCTTCCACCAGTGACCCATTGACCTGGCGTATATCAAACCGGGCCTTATCCCCGAAAATCAGGTTGAGCCGGTTGGTGGTACTGGAAAGTCCGAATCCGGTTTCTGAATTTATACTGTTCAGCTGCCCGGTATTTCTTACCAGCATTTCATGAAAATCGCCTGTAAAGGCCGATTTCACCAGCACCACCCCGCCGTTGATCTGTTTACTGATTCCATGTTTAATGGCATTCTCCACCAGGGTCTGCAGCATCATGGGGGGCACCGGCTGGTTCAGGGTATCCTCATCAATATCATATTCCACTTTCAGCCGGTCTTCAAAGCGCATATTTTCCAGCGCCAGGTAGTCGCGGATAATCAGCAATTCTTTTTCCAGCGGAACTGTTTCCATTTTTTCGGTCTGCATACTGCTGCGCAGGATATTGCTGAGTTCAGTAATCGCTTCCCGTGCCCGCTGCGGATTTTCATCCACCAGAGCGCGGATACTGTTCAGGGAATTAAAAATAAAATGCGGGTTGATATGGGCCTTGATGGTTTTCAGTTCCAGTTCCTTTACCATTGATTCCAGCCGCAGGGTATCCAGCTGCTGTTTACGGCTCTTGGTCACATAATGGTAAATAAAGTAAATCAGGTTCCAGATAAAGAAATACACAAAGAAGCTGAAAATGCCACTGGCCACCAGGAGGACCTTATTGTTCAGAAACTCATTTTCCCTTTTATTCAGCAGATTGTAATTGAGCAGAATCTGCATAAAAAACAACGAGCCGATGATGGAAAAAAAGAGGGTGATGAGGAGGAAGTATAAAAACTGCTTTTCCAGTTTTTTCTGCAGCAGGTCAATACTCAGAATCAGGGAACGCATGAGGTGACTCAGCACCAGGCCCAGCACCACAAAAATACCCAGCCGGCCAAACACATGCACCAGTTGCTCCCGGGTATTGAGCTGATCGAAGGAATAGGCGAAAAAAAGGCTGATCAGGGTATAACCGCCCCAACCAATAGCCTGAAATAACCAGTAACGCCTTTTTGCGAGCCACATACCACAAATCTAAACAATCCCGCAGTAGGGTTTGCCGTTAATATACCAGTGGCCGATTATGCCTGTAAATGGAATATCTGGCCCTGCAACCTTTAGCGAAAAATATTGTTAAACACCCTTTGCCCGGTGCCGTTGTAACGGCCAACGGCCCAAATACTGTACTTTTACACCTAACAAACCATTATTCATGCAGATCACCCCGGGAGCACTGTTACAAACCATTGATTCTCCGGCAGATTTAAAAAAACTGCCACGGGAGAAATTACACCAGCTCTGTGATGAACTCCGTCAGTATATTATTGACGTAGTGAGTGTTCACGGAGGCCATTTTGGGGCCAGTCTGGGTGTGGTGGAACTAACTACCGCCCTGCACTACGTTTATAACACCCCCTACGACCAGCTGGTCTGGGATGTGGGGCACCAGGCTTACGGGCATAAAATCCTGACCGGCCGGCGGGATGTATTTACCTCCAACCGGAAGTACAAAGGCATCAGCGGCTTTCCCAAACGCAGTGAAAGTGAATACGACACTTTTGGAGTGGGCCATTCATCCACCTCCATTTCCGGCGCTTTAGGCATGGCACTGGCCGCCAAACACAAGGGGGAAAAAGACCGCAAGGTAGTGGCTGTAATCGGCGATGGCTCCATGACAGCGGGCCTGGCATTTGAAGGAATGAATCATGCTGGTGTATCCGATACGGATCTGCTAATCATTCTGAATGATAACGGGATCGGGATTGATCCCAATGTAGGAGCCCTGAAAGAGTACCTCACCGATATCACCACTTCGCCCACGTACAATAAAGTAAAGGATGATGTATGGAAACTGATGGGCAAACTGCCCGTAGGGAAAAATTTTACCCGTGCCATGGCGCATAAGCTGGCGGAAGGCATGAAAGGTATGGTCAGCAGCAGTGCCAATCTTTTTGAAGCGCTGAAGCTCCGGTACTTTGGCCCGATTGACGGACACAATGTGGCCAAACTGGTGGACACCCTGCGTGACCTGCGTGAAATTCCCGGTCCGAAAATTCTGCATATCATTACCACAAAGGGAAAGGGATATGCCCTGGCCGAAAAAGACCAGACCAAATGGCATGCACCCGGCTTATTTGATAAGGTGACAGGGGAAATCCGGAAAAAACATTTTGAACTGCCCCAGCCTCCCAAGTACCAGGATGTTTTCGGCCACACCATTATTGAACTGGCAGAGCAGAACCCCCTGATATTCGGTATAACTCCCGCCATGCCCTCCGGCTCTTCATTAAAATTCATGATGGAGAAAATGCCCGATCGTGCCATTGATGTGGGCATTGCAGAACAACATGCCGTAACCCTGAGCGCCGGGATGGCCACCCAGGGCTTAAAAGTGTATTGCAATATCTACTCATCCTTTATGCAGCGGGCTTTTGACTCCGTAGTGCATGATGTGGCGATCCAGAAACTGCCGGTAATTTTCTGCCTTGACCGGGCGGGTCTGGTGGGAGACGACGGCCCCACCCATCACGGTTGTTATGATATCGCCTATTTCCGCTGTATTCCGCATATGGTCATCAGCGCCCCGATGAACGAAAGCGAACTACGGAACCTGATGTATACCGCTCAGCTGGACAGTATGCAAAGTCCGCTGGTCATCCGCTACCCCCGTGGCGAAGGTGTAATGGCGGACTGGAAAACACCAATGAAAGAAATAAAGATCGGGACCGGCCGAAAACTGCGCGACGGAGAAGAGGTCGCCATTTTATCCCTGGGCCATCCCGGTAATTTTGCTGCAGCCGCCATCCGGGAACTGAAAACGGAAGGCCTGAATCCGGGTCACTATGATATGCGCTTTGCGAAGCCACTGGATGAGGAACTGCTGCACGAGGCCTGCCGCAACTACCCCAGGCTGGTAACCGTGGAAGACGGTACCGTGGAAGGCGGATTTGGCAGCGCGGTACTGGAATTCATGAACCGTCACGGATATAAAAATGAAGTGCGGATACTGGGTATACCCGACCGGCTGGTGGAGCATGGCACCCCGAAAGAACTGCAGCGTGAATGTGGTTATGATGCAGAAGGTATTGCTGATACGATCAGGGAAATGATGAAAGAAAAAGTAAAGGTCAGCAGCCTGCTGGGCTGATAACGGAAGATTTGTCCTGAAAAAAGGTCTGCTGGTATATATAATTCCCGGCAGACCTTTTGCTTTGTGTTATATGTCTTTCGCCCGGCAGGTATGCCGGCCGTATTTACTTTTATTTACTGAAGCGCATTATTGAGGTGTACTATCAGGTCCGCCAGTTTCTCTTCGTTTTTCAGGCGGATATGGTGTTTTTTCCTGATTTCTTCCATCTGTGCTGCATAGGCAGGTAATTCCTGTTTGAGCCGGTCTATATCCAGCGGGGCCAGGTGCAGACTGCCATCGGGCAGAAAAATGAAGTACAATTTTTTCAGTTCATCCCTTCTTTCTTCCGGCAGGTCATTTTCCCGGAAAAGCTGCACGGTTTTAGCGCGGCATTTCAGTAACTGAATTTTACCATCCACCAGCACTTCATAAAAAGTTTCCTTTGTATTGGCCTGGATCGCCGGATAGTGATTTCTGAAAAGCAGGGTGGCGCTGTCTTTCAGATAAGGAACCCGCAGGGAAAACTGATGCACGCTGTCTACAAACTCCATGATCACCTGTCCCTGCCGGTAATAAAGCATATTGTTGTAATCATCAAAGATGAGCGGCACATACATATCCGCCCGGCCGCTGCTGAACCGGACATGCCCCGGCATCCATTTCTGGTCCATAAACAACTTCTGTACGCTCAGGTCCTCATTTTCATCCGGCCGGGCCATCCAGCTGTATGTTTCCATACGCCGGGTTGTTGAACTGCTTACGCCGTTACCTGTGGCTTGTCCGCAGAGGGCTGCCGCATACAAACTAAGTGTTGCCAAAAACAGAATTTTCATACCGGTTATTTTAAGGTCAGAGGAGATGGAGGGGTCCTTTCATCAGGCCAGGGCCGCTTCCATGGTAATCTCCGTATTCAGGAGCTTACTGATAGGACAATTTGCCTTGGCATCTGCTGCACAGGCGGCAAATTTTTCCGCATCAATACCGGGAACAACGGCTTTAACTTCCAGGTGACTGGAGGTTATGGCTCCGTTTTCGAGGGTAATAGTGCATTTGGTGTCAATACTGTCCGGCGTAAACCCGGAAGCGCCCAGTACAAAACTGAGTTTCATGGAAAAACAGCCGGCATGAGCGGCGGCTACCAGTTCTTCGGGATTAGTATAGGTACCGTCCTCAAAGCGGCTCCGGAAATCATACGATGTATTGTCCAGTACTTTTGATTTGGAGCTGAGGGTACCGTTTCCTTCTTTCCCGGTTCCTTTCCAGTTGGCTGTTGCAAAACTTTTCATGCTAGATAGTTTAAATTAAGTGAGGTTTATTGCTGGTTTTGTTCATCGAGTTCAGCCAGCCTGTCTTCCGGCTCGTTGAATTCTATGATAAAATTATTTTTTCCTTCGCCGATCAGGATTTTCAGGAATTTCTGCTGCACCAGTTCGAGCAGGGACAAAAACAGGAAAATGGCATGTACCCTGTTCTCGCAATGGCGGAATATTCTTTCAAAGGAAAGATTTTTTTCCTCCCTTGCCAGGTTGAGCATATCATCCCGGCTTTGTTCCATGGTGTAATTATACTGCACCACGGTATGCACCGGCTTGTTAAACCGGTCGCTGTAACGCTGCATCACCCTTTCAAAGGCTTTCATCAGTTTAAAGAGGGTGATATGCTGTATTTCGGTTCCTTCACTTTCCTCTTCGCCTATCTGGGTCAGTTCTTTCTGAATATTCCCGCGTTTAACCATGAGCATCCGCAGGGCTTCCATTTCGGCCATTTGCTGAGAAGCTTCCTTGAATCTTTTGTATTCAAGGATTTTATTCACCAGTTCCTGCCGGGGATCAATTTCATTACCCTGGGCATCGAGTTCTTTCCGCGGGAGCAGCATTTTGGCCTTGATCCGCATCAGGGTGGATACAAAAAGAATAAACTCGCTGCTGAGCTCAATATTCAGCTCTTCGCTGCTGTGAATATAATCCAGGAAATCGTTGGTGATCCGGGTAATCGGGATGTTATAGATATCCAGTTCATCTCTTTCAATGAAAAAGAGCAACAGGTCGAAGGGGCCTTCAAACTGGGGTAACTTAATCTGGTACGACGGGTTCTGCACGCGGTTTTATTTTACGGAAAAGAAAAGGGCTGTACCGGCTTAAGATACAGCCCTCGCAAAAATAAGGGAATCGGGGCGGCTGCTCCGCCCTGTTTTTTCACATATTATTTTTTTAAAGAATCCCTGATTTCCCTGAGCAGCTGGATATCTTCCGGGGTGGGGGGCGGTCCGGCAGGAGCAGCTTCCTCCTTCTTTTTGCTGGCATTAATAGCCTTGATTACCAGGAACAGTACAAAGGCGATAATGACAAAATTGAAGACGGCCTGGATAAATTTCCCGACGGGTATTCCGGCGGCTGTCCAGGTGGCAAAATAGTCCGGATTGCCCATAATCTTGCCCAGTACCGGCATGATAATATCGCCCACCATGGAATCAACGATTTTTCCGAAGGCGGCCCCGATGACCACACCCACGGCCAGGTCAATCACATTGCCCTTCATGGCGAACTCTTTAAACTCTTTAAGCATTCCCATAATTTCTGATTTTGGTTATAAATGGATGTTCAATATGTTTTCCAAGATATTAAAAAAAAAATACCGGGCGCCCGAATTACTTTTTCAGCCCCGGAAACTGCATATCCAGCCCGCTGAGCAGGTCGTGCAGCGCTTTGGCTACCAGGTATTCCTTATACCAGTTCTGGTCGGCCGGCACGATGATCCATTCGGGTTTGTCACAATGGGCAAAACAGTCTTCGTACATAGTCATATACTCGTCCCATAACCGGGCTTCCTCAAAGTCTTTTTCATTGTATTTCCACATTTTGGCCGGGTCCCGCATCCGTTCATTCAGCCGTTCGTGCTGTTCTTCCCGGGATATGTGGAGGTAAAATTTCAGGATATGGGTGTGGTTATGCTCCTGGAGCAGCTGTTCAAAATCATTGATGGCCTTCATCCTTTTCCGGGCTGTATCATCATCGCACCATTTATGTACCCGGGTAACCAGGATATCTTCATAATGCGAACGGTTAAATACCTGTATCATACCCCGGGCCGGAGCGTGTTCATGAATCCGCCAGAGAAAATCATGGGAAAGCTCTTCGGGGGTGGGGGCCTTCCATGATTTTACGGTAACCCCCTGCGGGTTCATATTGCCCAGCACATCCCGGATCAGGCCGTCTTTTCCGCTGGCATCCATACCCTGAATTACCACCAGTATTGCATGTTTTCCTTCTGCGAATAACAGGTTTTGCAGGGCATCCAGTTCTTCCACCAGGCGGGCTGTTTTTTCTTTCAGTTCTTCCTTACTGGCGTGCTCCGGCGCACGGGTGGATAGCTGGCTCAGTCTGATTCGGCTCATGGTTAATAAGTTGTTTTGATTCGCCGCAATATAAAAAAAATGCCCCCGATTGAATCTGATTCTTGAACTTTGCCTCCTTTATGAATAACCGACTGTTAAGCTGGCTGTTGTTTATCGCCCTTTGTATCATCTGGGGAAGTTCTTTTATCCTGATGAAATGGGGGATGTATGATGCCTGGCAACGACCGGTTTTATCTCCCTGGCAGGTGGCGGCTTTGCGGATGCTTTCCGCCGGACTGGTGATGCTCCCTTTTCTTATCCGCTCCCTTAAAAACCTGCCTCCTGCCACCATCCGTTATGTATTACTGAGCGGCTGGCTGGGCAGCTTTTTTCCGGCTTTCCTTTTTTGTATTGCCGAAACCCGGATTGACGGGGCGCTCACGGGCAGCCTGAACTCACTTACCCCTTTGTTTGTGATCATTACCGGGGTGCTTTTTTTCCGGCTGCAGACCAGCCGGGCCAAAATTACCGGGGTGCTCACCGGTCTGGCAGGCAGCGCTCTTTTGCTGTACGCCAATACCAGTCAGCCACCCGCCTACCTGGCTTATGCCGGATTTGTGGTACTGGCCACCCTTTTTTACGGATTCAATGTAAACATGGTGCACCAGCGGCTGAAAGGGGTCAGTTCCGTACAAATTGCGGCCATCGCCTTTACCGGTCTCATCCCCCCTTCCCTGCTTGTCTTGCTCTTTACCGGTTATTTCAGTCTGCCTCTTACCCAATCGGCCTATGCCTTAAGTACCCTGGCCAGTACCGTACTGGGTATTTTCGGAACTGCCCTCGCATCGGTTCTTTTTTATATTCTGGTTAAAAAGGCCGGCGGTCTCTTCGCCTCCCTGGTTACCTATGGCATTCCGTTTGTCGCTATCCTCTGGGGTGTATACTACGGAGAAAAAGTGACCTGGATGCAGGTGATTGCCCTCTCGGTGATCCTGCTGGGCGTGTACCTGGCCAACCGCCCGGAGAAAAGCAGTCAGGAAAAATAAAAAAGCCTGTCCGGTTAAACAGACAGGCTTCGGTGTATAAAATGAATTGACCGGCTTATACCGCCATGATTTCTTTTTCTTTAGCTGAGAGGTGTTTTTCCACAAAAGCGATGAATTTATCTGTCATTTGCTGCACATCGTCTTCCGCATCCTTGGCCACATCTTCACTCAGTCCGTTTTTCTGCAGTTTTTTAATATGCTCGATCGCGTCGCGTCGGATATTGCGGATAGCCACCTTGCTGTGTTCTCCTTCTCCCTGGCATTTTTTAACCAGTTCCTTTCTTCTCTCTTCCGTAAGCGGAGGCAGAAAGAGGCGGATCAGCACCCCGTCATTCTGGGGATTGATCCCGATATTGGCGGCGATGATCGCCCGTTCAATCGGCTGGAGCATGTTTTTTTCCCAGGGCTGAATACTCAGGGTACGGGCATCCATCACACTGATATTGGCCACCTGGTTAATCGGCATCGGGGAGCCATAATAATCCACCACAATCCCGTCCAGCATTTGCGGATTGGCTTTCCCGGCCCTGATTTTAATTAACTCGGTTTCCAGGTGACTGATCGCTTTCTTCATATGATCTTCAGCCCCGGAACGGATCGTTGATAATTCTTCTGACATACAATATAAATTTTAAATGAGCAGCCGCGCATACCGCGATAAGCTGCGGGTGGCAAATCTAACAAAACCGGCTAATACTTAAAAAGGGCTGCCGAAGCAAGCCCTTCTGTATTTTTAAAGCCGCTTATCAGTCAGCTGCCGACTGCGCTTCTTTTTCTTTGGTCAGGGTCACTACTTTGGTTGCTGTGGCCGCAGTAATACCCACAGCCGCCTCTCCCCTTTTGGCAATAAGCACCGCCCGCCTGGGACGTTTGTAATAATAAAGGAATCCCAGACCTGAGAAGGCAACAGCCAGTACCAGGAGCAGGAGGTAATTGGGCCCCAGAAAACGACCAAACCAGGCCAGCAGGATAAATCCGATATTCACACTTACACAGGTCAGGGTGACGGCCGCATGGTCCATTCCCCGGTCAAGCAGGAGATGATGAACGTGATTCCGGTCAGGAGTAAAAGGAGATACACCGTTCAGAATACGGACACTGAAAACCCGCAGGGTATCGAGCAGGGGAACGATCAGGATAGAAAAACCAATAGCCACGGCGGAGGGTACCGGAATGGCCACCAGCGGATCATTGGCCACATTGATAAACTTAATCACGAGAATCGCATTGATCAGCCCGATCATCAGCGACCCGGAATCGCCCATAAAGATGCGGGCCGGATGGTGGTTAAAAATCATAAATGCGCCTAGACTTCCCGCCATGGCGAATGCCAGCAGGGCGTAAGCCTGGTAACCGATAGCAAAAAAGTAACTGCCGAATACCAGCATGGTGAGTATACCCAGACTGGCTGCGAGCCCGTCTACCCCGTCAATCAGGTTAAATGAGTTGATCACCACAATGATAGTCAGGTAAGAAAGCGCCAGGCCAAATGCCTCGGGCAGTCTTTCAAAACCCAGCAGCCCGTACATACTGTCGAGCCGGATACCACCAAGATGGATCAGGATGGAAGCGGCAATAATCTGACCGATAAATTTTTTACTGGCAGAGAGGATGATCAGGTCATCTTTCAGGCCCAGGAAAAAAATGACAAGGGCCGCTGCAAAAAAATACTGGAATTCGTAGTTGAGATGGCCCTGGATGGATAAGAGGGAGGCAAGGATAAAACCGCCGAAAATGCCTACCCCGCCGAGAGAAGCTACCAGACGGGTATGTACCTTACGCTCATTGGGGATATCAAATAATTTCTTCTTTTCTGCCACTTCCAGGACTACCGGTACCGCCAAAAACGTAATAATAAAGGAAACAGAAGCCGTCAATAAAATATCAAGCATCTAAGCAGTTTTATATGGTACATAAAATTGGCATAAAACCATCGGTGGTTTTTGCGTTACATATTCTTTTAATGCGACTGACATTAAATCCTATGTAATCCGAAGGATAGCTTGAATTCATTGCCAGAATTAATTTCATGCAATTGTTTTTCGCATTAAAAAACAATGCACTTTTGCAACTAATCTGACCCTTTGAGGCCGCAAGATACAAAAAGTTTAATATAATCTATTTAATTAATTATGAACGATCTAACCGCAACTGCCACCCAGATCAGACGGGATATTGTACGGATGGTACACGGGTCCGCCAGCGGCCATCCCGGGGGTTCGCTGGGCTGTACCGACTTTCTCACAGCCCTGTATTTCAGGATTATGAAGCATGATCCGGCCTTTAATATGGACGCCCGCGATGAGGATATCTTTATCCTGTCCAACGGACATATTTCCCCCCTGCTGTATGCCACATTAGCCCGTTCCGGTTATTTTGACATCAAAGAACTGGCCAGTTTCCGCAAACTGAACAGCCGGCTTCAGGGACACCCCGCCACCCATGAACACCTGCCGGGAGTGCGGATTGCTTCCGGTTCGCTGGGCCAGGGAATGAGTGTGGCAATCGGCGCCGCTCTTGCTAAAAAACTGAACGGCGATAACCGCCTGGTTTTTTCCCTCCATGGCGATGGTGAATTAAACGAAGGACAGATCTGGGAAGCGGTGATGTTTGCCGCCCATCATAAAGTGGACAACCTGATTTCGACTATTGACTGGAACGGTCAGCAAATTGACGGACCGACAGAAAAAGTGATGAATATGGGTAATATCCGCCAGAAATTTGACAGCTTCGGCTGGCTTACCCTGGAGATGAACGGCAATGATATGGATGAAGTGGTGGCCGTAATGGAAAAAGCCAAAACCCTGACAGGTAACGGACAGCCCGTTGCCATCCTGATGCATACTGCCATGGGCAGAGGAGTGGATTTTATGGAAGGCACCCATGAATGGCATGGCATCGCTCCCAATGATGAACAACTGGCCAAAGCACTGGCCCAGTTGCCTGAAACTCTCGGCGATTATTAAGCAAAAAAATCTATACCGGCCTGCCTGATGGCGGGCCTTTTTTTTATTCTGAACGAAGGGAGAATTCCTGGAGAGAGGCTTTACGCGAGGGAATCCATGAAGCCAGCAGGGCAATGAGGAATACGGTTGCCCCTACGAGGAGATAATCGGTCAGTTTTAGTTGTACCGGGTAATAATTGATAAGAAAGGAACCGCCTTCCAGGGGAATCAGGTGAAAAGTCTGCTGCAACCAGGCGATGAGTGTGGCCAGCAGCATGCCGGTGCCACCACCGACAAGAGCAAGCAGAAATCCTTCTGCAAGAAAAACCTGCCGGATAAAATCCCTGCCGGCCCCCAAGGCATGCAGCACACTGATATCTTTTTGTTTCTCGAGCACCAGCATGGTCAGGGCCCCGATCATATTAAAAGCGGCTACGATCAGGATCAGGCATAAAACCGCGTACACAATCCAGCGTTCCGTATTCATGATCGCGTAGAGAGAACGGTTTTGCTGGTAACGGTCCTGCACCAGGTAACCTTCCCCGAAAAGTTTCCGGATCTCCTCCTTCACTTTACTCACCTCAGACGGATCCAGCAGGGCTATTTCAATACCACTGAACTCCTGTTCTCCCAGGCGAAGGGCCTGACGTATATACCCGATATTGGTGATCCCGTATTTATTATCAAAATCTTGCTGAATCAGGAACGCAGCTGCCGCCCAGGCCGAATCGGAACTGATATCTTCCAGCAGGTCAATCTGCCGGGAGGATGATTTTCGCGGCAGATACAGGTTCAGGGGCAGCAGCGTACGGTCTGCATAAATACCCAGGGCATCTTCCACCCCGGCACCCAGCACAAGGCGCGGATCATCCGGAGTACCGGTATCGTATTCCCCGCTGATCAGGTGATCTGCCACGCCGGTGACATACCGGTAGTTTTCATCCACGCCTTTAAGATAGATCACCGACTGATAGTCCCCGTTCTGCAAGAGGGCTTTTTCCTCAATCACTGCGGAAAAATTACGAACCCCCTTTATGGCTCTGAGCTGCTGCAACTGCGCGGGGGTTACCGTCATATGTTTGCCCGCCGCCGGAGAAATTTTAATATCCGTGTAAAAAGAAGAATAAAGTGATTTCACCAGCCCTTCAAACCCGTTGAACACACTCAGTACGAGGATCAGGGCGGTAGTCCCGATGATAATGGCGGCAATACTGGTCCACGCAATGATATTAATGGCATTGGTGGATTTTTTTGCTTTAAAATAACGCCAGGCAAAGAGAAATCTCAAGGGGTTTGCTTTTGACTGATAAAGGATGCCTCAGGCACCGGGACCTTTTTTCCTTTCGTCTTCAATCTTTTTAAACAGTTCCTCCATCCGGAATACATGGTCCAGGGTATCATCCCTGAAGAATTTCAGTACCGGGATACTGCGTAACTGGTGCCGCACCCGGCCGGCCAGTTCTTTTTTGATATCGTGGTGCCTTTCTTCAATTTTCTGCAGGGCGGCTTCCACATCGGGCACCTGGAAAAAGCTGAGGTAAAACCGGGCCTCGAGCAGGTCGGGTGTGACTTTCACGGACGAAATGGAGACCATGCCCCCGCCGATCATACTCAGACCCAGGTGCTGAAATATACCGTTCATCTCTTCGTTGAGCAGCCCGGCTATCTGTTTTTGTCTTTTTCCTTCTTCCATAAACACCGATTAGATGACTGTCCGGATGAAAGTTCGGCAGTCGCTGCAAAAGTAGTTACTTTGTCCCGTTTCCCTTACGAATCTCCCATGAAACAATATTCAAGAATATTCACTTACCTGGCTCCCTATAAGGGAAAAATCCTTTTATACTTCCTGTTCACCCTGCTGAGCATCGTCTTCTCCATCGTCTCTATCGGGATGCTGATGCCTTTCCTGCAGGTGATCTTTACCGACACCCGGCCGGAATGTGTCAGTTGCAGCCCGCTGACGAAAACCAGCGGTAATTTCCTGATCCAGTCCATCAACGACTTTCTGAACCGCTCCCTTGACAGCCGGGGCAAGATTCCGACCCTTGCCTTTATCTGTATTTTTCTGGTCGGTTTCATTTTTCTGAAGAATCTTTTTCTCTACCTCTCTTATTATACACTCAACCCGCTGAAAAACCGGGTGGTGAATCAGTTGCGGGAGGAATTATATGACAAAGTGCTCCGGTTGCCGATCGGATTTTTCAATGAAAAAAGAAAGGGTGACCTGATGAGCCGGATGACCAATGATGTCAACGAAGTGGAATCATCCGTGGTGGGTACCCTGGAAGGATGGATCCGCGATCCGATGACGATCCTGATCACCCTGGCGGCCCTCTTACTTATCAGTTATCAGCTGACCCTTTTTATTATTGTGCTGATTCCGGTACTGGGACTGGTTATCGGCCGTATCACCAAATCGCTGAAACGACATTCGCAGGAAGTGGCGGATAAATACGGCGAAACCCTTTCCACCCTGGATGAAACCCTGGGCGGTTTGCGGGTGATCAAGGCCTTTAACGTGGAGAAAATTCTGCGGGGGCGTTTTTTCCGGGAAAACAAGGAACTGCTGCATAGCAAAAACAGAATCAGTTACCGGCGCGATCTGGCTTCTCCCCTCTCCGAAGTAATGGGAGTAGCCCTGTTTACCGCCGTATTGTATGTGGGTGGGGTACTGGTACTGAAAAACCAGTTTTTGCAGGCTTCCGCTTTCCTGATGTTTCTCGGTGTTTTTTATAATATCATCAACCCGGCCAAAGCCCTTTCCACTTCGTTCAGCAATATGCGGAAAGGGGCTGCTGCCATCGGGCGGATTGAAGAAGTACTGCGTACACCGGTAACGGTGGATGATAATCCGGGCGGAAAAATCCTGGATAGTTTCCGGGATAAAATTGAATTCAGGAATGTATCCTTTTCCTATGAAGACACCGTGATTTTAAAAGAGATCAGTTTCACGGTGGCTAAAGGGAAAACCATCGCACTGGTAGGCTCTTCCGGGGCTGGTAAATCCACCCTGGCCGATCTGGTGCCGCGTTTCCATGATGTGACCGGCGGGGAAGTGCTGATTGACGGCATCAATATCCGGGACTATTCCCTGCATTCTGTGCGGCAGCAGATGAGTATTGTAACCCAGGAGCCCATTCTGTTTAATGATACCATTGCCAATAATATCGCGCTTGGTCAGCCCGGGGCGAGCCGGGAGCAGATCATGGCTGCGGCACAGATAGCCAACGCCCATGAATTTATTCTGAAAAAAGAAGAAGGGTATGACAGCAATATCGGCGACCGGGGCAGCAAACTCAGCGGCGGGGAAAGACAGCGGCTTACCATTGCCCGTGCGCTGTTGAAGAATCCGCCGATCCTCATCCTGGATGAAGCCACTTCGTCTCTCGACACCGAAAGTGAAAGACTGGTACAGGATGCCATCAATCACATGATGCAGAACCGCACCAGTATCGTCATTGCGCACCGGTTGAGCACCATCCGGCATGCAGATGAAATCATTGTTCTCCAAAAAGGACGGATTGTGGAAAGAGGCAATCACGATACGCTGATGAAGCTGGATGGTTTCTACCGGAAACTGGTGGAAATGCAGGAAGTAAGATGAGAGGCGGGAGACGGGAGACGGGAGGCGGGAGACGGGAAGAACGGAATGTCACCCTGAGCGTGTCGAAGGGTGAAGTCGTGAGATAGCAATTTGTAGTCCCTTCTTTCAAAAAAGAACCAAGAACCAAATAACAAGAACCAACTCCACCTTTTCATAAGAGTCGCAGGCTCGACAATTGGTACTTGGATCTTGGCTCTTGGAACTTGGGAAAAAGAACCAAGAACCAAATAACAAGAAGCAAGACCTCCTTTTCATAAGAGTCGCAGGCTCGACAATTGGTTCTTGGATCTTGGCTCTTGGAATTTTGAGAAAAAGAACCAAGAACCAAATAACAAGAACCAAGGCCTCCTTTCAAAAGGGTCGTAAGCCCGACAATTGGTTCTTGGATCTTGGAACTTGGTTCTTCTCCAATACAAGTGACTACTAACTTCTATCTGCGAACTGCAAACTACCTCAGTGCTTCCCGGCTGATCACAATCTTCTGAATCTCACTCGTGCCTTCACCGATAGTGCAGAGCTTGGCATCACGGTAGAATTTTTCAACGGGAAAATCTTTCGTGTATCCGTAGCCGCCGAAAATCTGTACTGCATCGTTTGCCACTTTTACCGCCACTTCGCTGGCATAGTATTTTGCCATCGCCGCTTCTTTGGTCATGGGGAGGTGGCGGTTCTTCAGATCGCAGGCCTGCAGGATTAGTAATTCTGCCGCCGCGATTTCCGTAGCCATATCGGCCAGTTTAAAGGATACCCCCTGGAAAGAAGCAATGGGTTTATCAAACTGGTATCGTTCCTGGGAATATTTTACCGCTGCTTCATAAGCGCCTTTGGCAATGCCAAGGGCCAGGGAGGCAATGGAAATCCTTCCCCCGTCCAGCACTTTCATCGCCTGTTTAAAACCATCCCCCACTTCACCCAGGCGGTTCCTGTCCGGGATCCGGCAATTGTCGAAAACCATTTCCGCGGTTTCACTGGCCCGCATCCCCAGTTTGTTTTCTTTTTTTCCGGCTCCGAAACCGGGTGTACCTTTTTCCACCACAAAGGCCGTGGAGTTGTTCTTAGTACGGGGTTCTCCGGTGCGGCAGATAACTACCGCTATTTCTCCGCTTTTGCCATGGGTGATCCAGTTTTTGGTACCATTGATGACCCAATGATCTCCTTCTTTCACGGCAGTGCATTGCATATTGCCCGCGTCACTGCCGGTATTGGCTTCGGTAAGCCCCCAGGCCCCGATCCATTCTGCCGTAGCCAGCCCGGGCAGCCATTGTTTCTTTTGTGCTTCATTACCAAAAGCAAGGATATGACCGGTGCAAAGGGAATTATGCGCGGCCAGACTCAGTCCCACAGAACCGCAGACTTTGGCAATTTCTTCAATTACCGCTTTGTATTCATAATAGCCCATACCGGCGCCGCCGTATTCATGCGGAACAAGTACACCCATGAGACCCAGTTTTCCCATTTCCCGGAAAACCGGTACCGGGAATTCCTGGCTTTCATCCCATTCCATTACATGCGGGGCAATATGCTGGCGGGCAAAATCGCGTGCGGTTTGCGCCACCTGCAGGGTCAGTTCGGAAGGCTGGAAATTCATATGCGCTTTTCGTTACAGGGTTTAATTAACAGTGCCACTCCTGAGGGGGGTGGCACCGCATCTCGACAGAGATCCTTAGCAGGCATTCGTTAAAGGCACTGCAAGATAAAAGAAATAAAAGCAAACTAACAAGTGTTAGCGTGAATTTTTTTTATTCACCGGGTAGTTTGAGCTGTAATCCATCCCAGGCCAGGTGGATATGTTCGGGCAGTTCAGCTTCAATATCGGCGTGAAGGCCCATCTGGTGCGACATATGGGTAAAATAGGCTTCCGGCACCTGCAGCTCCATGGCCATGTCCACTGCTTCTCCGAGCGTGAAATGGGAAATATGCTGTTGTTTGCGCAGGGCATTCAGGACCAATACCCGGCTGCCCCTGATTTTCAGCTTTTCCTCCTCCTCTATCCGGTTGGCATCGGTGATATAGGTGAAACGACCAAACCGGAATCCCAGTACCGGCATCCGGAGGTGCCAGACTTTAACGGGTACAACCGGGATATCGCCCACCATAAAGGGCTGATCGGAAATGGTGATCAGGTTGAGTTCTGGTATACCCGGATATTTTGTATCGGCAAAGGCATAATAAAAATCGCGGCGTACCGCTTCTTCCATCAGGGAATCGGCATAAATATCAATATGCTTTTTCTGGAAAAAATTAAACGCCCTTACATCATCCAGCCCGGCCATATGGTCGCGGTGCGGATGGGTAAAAACCACTGCGTCGAGTTTTCTCACCTGCTGGCGTAACATCTGGTATCGGAAATCCGGGCCGGTATCCACCACGAGGGTGGTTGTGGGAGATTGTACCAGGATACTTGCCCGCAGCCTGTTGTCTTTTTTATCCTCCGAACGGCATACTTCACAATCGCAGCCGATCATGGGTACACCACTGCTGGTGCCGGTGCCGAGAAAAGTGATCGTTAAGGGGGGGCAGGTCACATTGTAAAGTTAACAAGTTAAAGGGTTAACAGGTTAACCGGTCAGGAGTTAATTCAGTTCTCCTCCGTTTCAAGTTTGGCCAGGATGCCGGCGTGAAGTTTAGCGGATTCGGCGGAAAGATGGCCGGGATCAATTTCCAGTTGGGGAATCAGGTCAAGCAGGGTATTGATTCGTCCTTCAATCTGAAGGAATTTATTCAGCACTACCACTTTTTTCTGTTCCAGGATACAATAGCCGCTCTGGAAATTGCCTCTTTCATAGCGCAGTACATAACCGGCCTGTTCGGGGATTGCCTCCAGTTTATCGAGCGTGGACTGGTTGTATTTCATGGTACAAATTTACTTTATCGCAAGGGCTTCTCTGCGCGTCGGGTTTAAATGTTTTCCACAGTTCCTCCAGACTACCAACTACTAACTCCCGACTCCTGTCTCCCTTCTCCCGTCTCCTACTTACTTTCCATCTTTATCACCGGTACAATCATCTCCTCCAGGCTCACGCCCCCGTGCTGAAAAGTATTCCGGTAATAGTTGACGTAATAATTATAATTATTGGGATAGCAGAGAAAGCCGTCTTCCCGGGCGAAAATAAAAGAAGAGTTGATGGTGGGTACCGGCAGCCCGGCTTCCCGGGGATCGCGGAAGGCCAGTACATCACGGGGTTCATAGTTCAGGTTCCGGCCATGTTTGTACCGCAGGTTGGCGGTGGTTTGTTTATCGCCTACCACTTTACAGGGTGTTTTTACCCTTATACTGCCATGATCGGTGGCCAGCACCAGCCTGATCTTTTTATCCGCAATTTTTTTAAGCGCCTGGTGCAGCGGGGAGTGTTCAAACCAGCTTGCCGTGATACTCCGGTAGCTCATTTCATCCCCGGCCAGTTCTTTCAGTACTTCCATTTCTGTACGGGCATGACTGAGCATATCCACGAAGTTGTACACGATCACATTGATATCGTTGTTCAGCAGATTATGAATGGAGTTGACCAGCTCCAGCCCTGCCTGGTTATTCAGCACTTTGGTATAGGATATTTTCAGGTCTCCGCGCCCCATCTTTTGCAACTGGGCCCGGAAGAATTCTTCTTCGTGCAGGTTCTTCCCGCCTTCCTCATCATCATTTTTCCATTGTACGGGAAACTGCTTCTCAATTTCCAGCGGAAGCATTCCGGAGAAGATGGCATTCCGGGCATATTGTGTGGCCGTAGGCAGGATACTATAAAAACTGTCTTCTTCCAGAATCCGGAAACTCTCGGCAAAAATGGGCTGTATTGCTTTCCACTGGTCAAAACGCAGGTTGTCGATCAGCACAAAAAACAGGGGTACGCCTTTTTCCGCATGGGGCAGTACTTTAAACCGGAAGAGATTATGGCTCATCACGGGTCCGTCTTTGCCTTTAGGCGATACCCAACCGGCATAGTTCCGGGAAACAAATTTGAAGAATTCGGTATTCGCTTCATCTTTCTGGCTTTGCAGCACTTCCTGCATTTCCGGGCTGCCACTTTTCTGCATTTCCAGTTCCCAATAGACCAGTTTTTTGTAAATATCCATCCACTCGTTGTGGTCGGGATTACTGTTGAGCGCGGTAAAAAGATGCCGGAACTGCTGCTGGTAAGCAGAGGTGGTTTTTTCTGCTACCAGGCGCCGGTTGTCCAGAATTTTTTTGAGGCTTAACAATACCTGGTTCGGATTTACAGGTTTAATCAGGTAATCGCTGATCTGGGAACCAATGGCATCATCCATCAGGTTCTCGGTTTCGTTTTTGGTAATCAGCACTACCGGTAATGACTGGCTGACTTCTTTTATTTTGGCCAGGGTTTCCAGTCCGGTGATCCCGGGCATGCTCTCATCCATCAGCACCACATCCACCGGGTTTTCCTTTACATAATCAATCGCATCAAAGCCGTTGGTAAATGTCACGACTTCATACCCTTTGTTTTCCAGGAAAAGTTTTTGAGACTGCAGGCTTTCGATTTCATCGTCCACCCAGATAATTTTCGCAATGGCCATGTACAGGTTTTTAATTATAATGCCGGTCAGTTGCCAAATTTAGCTTTTTACCGCCGACGGTTGTACTTTTGCCGCCGGCCCTTCCGGGGCCTTTAACAAAACAGCAACAATGACAGCCGTCCGCAAAATCATCAACGATCCGGTCTATGGTTTTATTACCATTGATCACCCGTTGCTTTTATCGGTGATTTCCCACCCGGTATATCAGCGGCTCCGGAATATTCACCAGATGGCATTTGCCCACCTGGTTTACCCGGGGGCTGTTCATTCCAGGCTGCACCATTCTCTTGGCGCTTATCACCTGATGGGTATGGCGCTGGGCGAACTGAAGAGTAAGGGTGTGCCCATTACACCCGAAGAAGAACTGGGTGCCAAAATCGCCATCCTGCTGCATGATGCAGGTCATGGTCCTTTTTCCCATGCCCTGGAACAGGAACTGATACCGGGAGTGCACCATGAACAAATTTCCCTGCTGCTGATGGAGAAACTCAACCGGGAAATGAACGGACAACTGGAAACGGCTATCTCCATTTTTACGAACCGCCATCCTAAAGCCTTCCTGCACCAGCTGGTTTCGGGACAGCTTGATGTGGACCGGATGGACTACCTGAACCGGGACAGTTTTTTCACCGGGGTAGCCGAAGGGGTGATCGGATACGACCGGATCATCAAAATGCTGACGGTAAAAGACGGACAACTGATGGTGGAGGAAAAAGCTATTTATTCAATTGAGAAGTTCCTGGTCAGCCGCCGTCTCATGTACTGGCAGGTATATCTCCATAAAACCGTGGTCAGCGCCGAACAGATGCTGATCCGGATCATTCGCCGGGCTAAAGAACTGATCAGCCAGGGAAAAGAAATAAAAGCCGTATCCCCCGATCTGGATTTTTTCCTGCGTTTACACGGACCCGTTACTGATATGGAAGCGCATACCGACCGGTTTTGCCGGCTGGATGACCATGATGTGATGGCCACTATTAAACAATGGAGTACGGCCGCCGACCCGGTACTGGCGGCCCTCTGCCGTTTTTTGGTGGAACGGAAGCTGCTGAAAGTAAAATTGCAGGCAGAAGCACCCGACCCCGGCCTGCTGGCGCAAAAGAAAAAAGAAGTGCGGGAGCGGTTGGGTATCGGTGAAGCTGAAGCCGGTTATTTTGTCTTTACCGGCGTGGCCAGCAATACCACCTATAATCCGGCCGACGAGCGGATACAGATCCTGTTCAAGGACGGGCGGATCCGGGATATTTCCACAGTGGACAATGCCCTGATTCAGCAGAACCTGAGTGACACAGTGAAAAAGCACTATTTTTGTTTTGCAGGATGAGAGGGAACGGAGAGTGGCCTGTGCCGGGCGGATGAGGCAACCCCTCAACTTATCAACTTCTCAACCCCTCAACCCCTCAACTTCTCAACTTTACCCCATATGCAATTTCCTGCTGCCCAGATAGCCCTGCTTGTAAACGGACGGATTGAAGGCGACGCTTCCGTCACGGTAAATTCTTTTGGAAAAATTGAAGAAGCCCGGGAAGGGCAGCTCAGTTTTTTTGCCAATCCCAAATACGAGGAGTTTCTTTACCGTACCGCTGCCTCTGTTATTATTATCAATGAAAGCTTTGAACTGAAACAACCGGTATCGGCCACCCTGATCCGGGTACCGGATGCCTACAGTGCTTTTGCCACCCTGCTTAGCAAATACCAGGAAATCAAACAACAGTCACTGGCCGGTATCCAGCAGCCGGCGTATATAGCGCCCAGCGCCACATACGGGCAACAGGTTTTTATCGGGGCTTTTGCCTATCTCGGTGAAAAAGTGAAAGTGGGAAACAATACCAAAATTTATCCGAATGCATTCCTGGGGGATAATGTGGAAGTGGGTGATAACTGTGTGATTCATCCCGGGGTAAAAATTTACCAGGACTGCAGGATCGGTAACCATGTCATTATCCATGCCGGCACGATTATCGGCAGTGATGGCTTTGGTTTTGCCCCGCAGGCTGACGGCAGTTTCAAAAAAGTTCCCCAGATCGGCAATGTGGTGATTGAGGATGATGTGGAGGTAGGTTCCAATACAACGATTGACCGGGCGACGATCGGCTCGACCATTATCCGCAAGGGAGCCAAACTGGATAACCTGATCCAGGTAGCGCATAATGTGGAGATCGGATCCAGCACAGTTATTGCCGCCCAGGCCGGTATCAGTGGCAGCACCCGGATTGGTAAGGGTGTCATGATCGGCGGACAGGCCGGTATTGTAGGGCATATCCAGTTAGGTGACGGCGCTAAAGTAAATGCCCAAAGCGGCGTTAGCAAATCCATTGAACCCGGAAAAGCGGTTACCGGATCCCCGGCCTTTGATTATACCGCCGCCCTGCGCAGCCAGGCTGTTACCCGTAAATTACCCGACCTGGAGAAAAAAATCAAGGAACTGGAAACCCTGGTCCGGTTACTGATGGCTGAAAAAGCCGGCTCCTGAAGACATCAACTCTTCGCATAAACATACCTGTTAGCATGAAAAAACTTTTGCTGCTCGGCACTTTTATCTGTCTCGCATTTTCAGTTACCGCCCAGGGCAAATCGCCCTATACCCTGTATACCAAAAAAGGAAAAAAGGTTTCCTATAAAAAAATGCAGCGCACCCTTGCCAAAAAAGATATCGTGTTTTTTGGCGAAATGCATAACAATGCCATCGCTCACTGGTTGCAGATGGCTTTTACCAAAGACTGCGATCAGACCCGCGACCTGGTACTGGGCGCGGAAATGTTTGAGCAGGATAACCAGGAAGCCCTGGACCGGTATCTGCAGGGAAAAATAACGGCCAAACAGCTGGACTCCCAGGCCCGGCTCTGGAAAAATTACCCGACAGATTATGCACCGCTGGTCAACTATGCCAAAGCCAATTCTATCCCCTTTGCGGCCACCAATATACCCCGCCGGTATGCCGCCCTCGTGGCCAGGGGCGGTTTCGCGGCGCTGGATACCCTGCCGGCATTGGCCAAAAACTGGATGGCCCCCCTGCCGATGGAGTATGATCCGAATCTGCCGGGTTATAAAAAAATGCTGGAGATGATGCCTGGACATGGAGGAGAAAACCTGCCAAAGGCTCAGGCCAGCAAAGACGCGACCATGGCCTGGTTTATTCTGAAATATTTTCAGCCGGGCAAACTGTTCATCCATTTTAACGGCACGTATCATTCAGAGAACGGGGAAGGCATACTCTGGTACCTGCAAAAAAGCCGGCCTGAACTGCGATTGGGCAGTATTGCCACCGTCGTGCAGAAAGATACCGGCAAACTGGAAGCGGAACACCGGGGGAAAGCCGATTTTATCCTCTGTGTGGAGGCCGATATGACTACTACTTACTGATTTCCAGGGGCTATTGCGGGGGCTGGCAATAATCGTATCTTTGCGCCGCTAAAAACAACCGCATGAACCCGAATTTCAATCCTGATAAACAGCATACCCTTAAATCTGCCGTCCGGATTTCCGGCACCGGTCTGCATACGGGGATCATGGTAGACCTGACCCTTCAGCCGGCGAACCCCGGATTCGGTCTTCAGTTCAAAAGAGTGGACCTGCCCAATCAGCCGGTGATCAAAGCCGATTGTGACCTCGTTACCGATGTGAGCCGGGGCACCACCCTGGAATTAAACGGCGCCAAAATCAGTACGGTCGAACATGTGCTGGCCGCCCTGGTAGGCATGGGAATTGACAACTGCCTGATGGAAGTGAATGGTCCGGAAATGCCGATTATGGATGGCAGTTCCCAGCCTTTTGTAGAGTTGATTGAAGAAGCCGGTATTCTGGAACAGGATGCCGCCAAAGTATGGTACAGTATTGATGAAAACATTTACCATTATGATGAGGAGAAAAGAGTGGAAATGGTGGCCATGCCCTGTATGGAATACCAGGTAACCACCCTGATTGATTTTAATTCACCGGTACTGGGCACCCAGCATGCCGGGCTGAAACATCTCCGTGACTTTAAGGAAGAAATAGCTCCCTGCCGCACATTCTGTTTTCTCCATGAACTGGAAATGCTGCTTGAACATAACCTTATCAAGGGAGGAGATGTAAACAATGCGATTGTAGTGGTGGACAAACTCCTCAATGAAGGAGAAATGGAGCGGCTGAAAAAAATCTTCAAAAAAGACCGGATTGAAGTAAAAAGCGAAGGCTACCTGAATAACCTGGAACTCCGTTTCCCCAACGAACCCGCACGGCATAAACTGCTGGATGTGGTGGGAGACCTGGCCCTGGTGGGATTCCCCATTAAAGCCCGTATTATAGCCACCCGCCCCGGGCACAGCAGCAATGTAGAGTTTGCCAAAAAAATCAAACAGTATATTAAAAAAAATAAGCATACCCAGGGAATACCAGTCTATGACCCGGCCCAGCCGCCTGTGTTTGATCAGCAGTTTATTGAAAAAAAACTGCCGCACCGTTACCCTTTTGCCCTGGTGGATAAAGTAATTGAACTGAGCGACACCCATATAGTAGGGGTGAAAAATGTAACCTTTAATGAATGGTTTTTCCAGGGGCATTTTCCCGGCAACCCGGTAATGCCCGGCGTGCTGCAGATTGAAGCCCTGGCGCAATGCGGAGGTATCCTGGCGGTCAACCTCAGCGGAGAAGGCCAGTATGATACCTATTTCCTGAAAATTGACAACTGTAAATTCAAACAAATGGTCCGGCCGGGCGACACCCTGCTCCTGAAAATGGAGCTGATTGCACCGATCCGCCGCGGTATATGCGAAATGAAGGGCACCACCTATGTTGGCAATAAGGTTTGCTGCGAAGCCGACCTGGTAGCCCAGATTGTAAAGCGCTGACCCGTAAAGGCCCTGAATGCACCTGAAAATGCCCGCTGCCGGGCATTTTTCTTTTATCCACAAACGGCCTGTTTTGGGGGCAAAAAACAGCCCTTTAAAACCCGTTTCCCCGCCCCTATTCCGTACATTTGTGAGTTAGATTTTTACATTGTAAATCACGTTATTTTTTAGCCAGTTTATGAATCCGGAAACAGAAGAAAAAACAACCCAGTCCGCCGGTTACAGTGCCGACAGTATCCAGGTCCTGGAGGGACTGGAAGCGGTTCGTAAAAGACCAGCGATGTATATCGGGGATATCGGGGTAAAGGGTTTGCACCACCTGGTATACGAAGTGGTGGACAACTCGATTGACGAAGCCCTCGCCGGCTATTGTAAGAATATCCTGGTTTCCATTCATGAGGACAACTCCGTTTCTGTACAGGATGATGGCCGTGGTATTCCCACTGCCATGCACAGTAAAGAAAAAAAATCCGCCCTTGAAGTGGTCATGACAGTACTTCACGCGGGAGGTAAGTTTGATAAAGATTCCTATAAAGTATCAGGTGGTCTGCATGGTGTGGGGGTAAGTTGCGTAAACGCACTCAGTACCAAACTGCATGTTACCGTACAGCGTGAAGGCAAAATATTTGAGCAGGAATACCGGATAGGGGTGCCCCAGTACGCAGTCCGGGAAATCGGCACCAGTGACATAACCGGCACCCGGGTGCAATTCTGGCCGGACAATTCCATTTTCATCACCACCGTTTACAACAAGGATATCCTGGAAGGCCGTTTACGCGAACTGGCCTACCTGAACCGGGGCATCCGTATTACCCTGAAAGACCTGCGGGAAAAAGCGGATGACGGATCGGTTTATGAGAAGAGTTTTTACAGTGAAGGCGGGATCGTGGAATTTGTACAGATGCTTGACCAGAATGCAGGCCGCAATCCCCTGATCCCGAAAGTACTTTCCTTTGATGGGCGGGATGAAGAGACCAATGTTGCGGTGGAAGTAGCCCTGTTGTACAACGACAGTTATAACGAACATCTTTACTCCTACGTAAACAATATCAATACCATTGAAGGCGGTACCCACGTAGCCGGTTTCCGCAGGGCCCTTACCCGTGTATTCAAGAATTACGGCGACAAGGAAGGATTCTTTGAAAGAGCCAAAGTGGAAATTGAAGGGGAAGATTTCCGGGAGGGACTGACCGCGATTATTTCGGTAAAAGTACCCGAGCCCCAGTTTGAGGGACAGACCAAGACCAAACTCGGGAATAATGAAGTAATGGGAATCGTTGACAGTACAGTGGCCAAAACACTTTCCTCTTATCTGGAAGAAAATCCCCGGGAAGCCAAAAACATTGTTCAGAAAGTTATTCAGTCTGCCCAGGCCCGAATAGCCGCCCGCAAAGCCCGTGAAAACGTGCAGCGCAAATCCGTTTTATCCGGAGGGGGTTTGCCCGGTAAACTGGCCGACTGTTCCGATCGCGATCCGGAACGCTGCGAGCTTTTCCTTGTTGAGGGTGACTCGGCAGGTGGTACAGCCAAACAGGGCCGTGACCGGAGTTTTCAGGCCATCCTGCCACTGAGAGGTAAGATCCTCAACGTGGAAAAAGCCATGGAACATAAAATCTATGACAATGAGGAGATCCGCAATATGTTCACCGCCCTGGGGGTGAAAATCGGAACCCCGGAAGATCCCCGCGCGCTTGACCTGAGTAAACTCCGGTACCATAAGCTGATCATCATGACCGATGCCGATGTGGACGGTTCACATATCGCCACCCTGATCCTGACTTTTGTATTCCGTTATATGAAAGCACTCGTGGAGCAGGGATATGTGTATATCGCGCAGCCGCCGCTTTACCTGGTTAAAAAAGGAAAAGAACAATCCTACGCATTTAATGAAGAACAGCGCAAATTCTGGGTGGAAAAACTCGGAGCAGGCAAAGAGGATTCTGTAACAATCCAGCGTTACAAAGGTCTTGGTGAGATGAACGCATCCCAGTTGTGGGAAACTACCATGAACCCTGCCACCCGTACACTGAAAAGAGTAACCATTGAAAGCGCGGCCGAAGCTGATAATGTTTTCAGCATGCTGATGGGTGACGAAGTGGCTCCCCGCCGGGAGTTCATTGAAAGTCACGCGCGGTACGCAAAACTGGATATTTAACCCCTTAAACATCTTTTTAACAATCCCGTTTTCTGATATAATAAGTTAACTACTAAAATCTTAGCCCCGCTGATGGCGGGGCTTTTTCTTTACCTGACATATTGGCTTCCCCGGAAAAAGAGGGAATCTGTATTTTCACCCTTTACTAAACACTAAATCAAGTACCATGTCTGATGTAAAACTGACAGCCTACAATGTAAAGACCAAGGAAAAAGGAGTTGAAATTCAGGATGCCGTTATCACTAAAACCTCCAAAGGCGCCTATATGGCCCAGGGCCATGATGGCAAAGGAAATAAACTGACCACCCTGCTGGGTGAAGCCAAAGCACTGGAAGCGATTAAAGCAGGTGTGGCTAAACAGGGCTGGTAATGGAAAAGCCGCTTCTCACGAAGCGGCTTTTTTTATTGTTTCACCAACCGGTAAGACTGCTTTTCAGTGCCACTGTCAGCCTCGAGCAGATAAATGCCCGCCGGATAACCCGTTAAGTCGATTGGCAGCTTCTGCCCAAAACCCGTAGCCTGATGGGTTTGCAGGTAAACCTGCCTTCCGGCCTGGTCATATACCCGCAGCTGTATTTGTTCACCTGCATTGGCCCGGCAAACAAGGCCAAAAGATCCTGTTGATGGATTGGGTGTTACTATCCACTTTGTTTCCTGGCTGAATACCACCGGTCTCACCGGTGAATAACTGAACGATCCGTCTGTGTTTACCATACGAAGACGATAATAACGTACCCCTGATTTATTGGGCGCTGTATCGGTAAACCGGTATTGCCGCTCCTGATCTGTATTCCCCTGGCCCGGTACTTCTCCCACCCTGCTGAAGAGCCCCGACTGGTAGTCCGTCTCATCAAGGGCCATTTCTATTTCGTAATGATCCAAATTATATTCTGAAGCAGTTCTCCATTCTGTCAGCACATCTCCATTGGGTTGTTTCCGCGCGGTGAAGGACAACAGTTCAACAGGCAGGGGCTGACTGCCGCTAAGCCCGCCATTATTCAGCCAGAACTCAGAAAAATTATTTACCCTGAATTCCACATAGTACCCTTTATCAAAGGGCACTTTGGTTACCCGGGAGGGTTGCATAAAAGTCCAGACCCCCTGGTTATTATCGGAGATGGTTCCGTTTTCAAAATTATTATCCGGATCACTGTACTTGGAGACCCCGAGTTCATAGGCCGTGGAAGGTTTGGCACAAACAGTACAACCGGTGGCATTGATCAGGGTTTCCGTTTCACTGTCAGGGAAATAAAGCCTTACCAGCACCGAATCACCGAGTGAAAGGAAGGCATTATCCGGCTGGATGGTGAAATTCCGGTTGTGATAATATTGCTCATTGCTCCAGCGTACAGAACCGGTATGCAGATAAGCCCGCACAGATGTAGTACCCATCTCCTGTCCGCCCGGATGAACAGAGGCCACCAGTTTGCCCCCTTCCAGGAAATGCACCCAGTTGCCGGTACCGGCATTGATTGTTTGTGTGACCGGCGCGGCCATTGTACCGCCATCGTAAAGACCATATACATTGTCGTAAATATGGATATCATCCACCGCGATCCCATCTTTGGCCAGTCCTGCATCAGAACTGAATACAAACCGCAAACGCAGACGGTTATTATTGCTGGCCGGAAGGGCCGTACTGGCCACATGCCAGCGGATATAATTCTGCTGGCTCCAGAGATGATTGCCGGAATAATTTTTATTGTACCAGTTGGTACCCTGGCCATAGGCGCCCAGTTTGGTCCATGTTATGCCGTCATTCGAATATTCTACCCAGGCGGCATCACAAAGGCTGGCGCCACAGTCTTCAATATCCAGCGCCAGGCTGAAGCTGAGTGCGGGACTGGTCAAACTGCTCAGGTCAAAGCAGGGAGAATACAAATATGATAACTCCACATCATTATAATAGCCCGCAGTATTGGTCTTCCAGGCTTTACTGCCACTGGCAGCCCTGTTGATCCGGGGAGAAACCGGGGTACCCCATTCCCAGCTGGAACGGACACCTCCTGTATACCAATAGCCATTGCCGCTTTCAAAATCCTGCAGGTACGGGAAACTGGTAACCAGAGGCAGGTTGCTGACCGTTGTCCGGGCCGTATCATTTTCCGCAAAACTGTCGGTCAGCAGGGCCGACCAGGCTTCGATGGTATGATTACCGTTACCGGAGAGATTGGCGGTGGCGGTAAATGTGTAACTAACGGTACTGTTGGCCGCAATGGATGCAATGGTTTCATTGGCCAGCAATACGCCATTAACCCGCAGGGAAACGGGTATATTATTAACCGCGGCATTCGAAGTATTCCTTACAGAAACCCGTACCGGAACGGCATTTGTGAGACCGCAACTGACCGTATAGGGTGTATCCACACTCAGTAGCTGTATATCATCCGTAACCCGGTAAAGCCGGATATCATCAAAGGTATATCCGGCGGCTCTTTCATTGTCAGCCGCAAGGTATTCGCCCCATTGGCCCCAGCGCACCTGTGTACTGGTAGAGAATGTTTGTGCGTTGGCCGCCAGCGCATCACTGAGTTCAATACTGCCGGACAGTTTATAGGAACCATCAGCAGGCAGCTGATTGGCATAAAGATCATAGACTTCAATCCAGTTATCCGTGTCACTGCCCCGGATCCAGACCCGGTTGGCGGCATTGGATTTCTGGCCATGATTTTTAAACCGGAAGTCCAGCCGGATATCATCCGTCGCCGGATTAAATGTCGCGAGGTTGAAGGTCCCGGTAAGAGAATCCACATTCCCCCCTGTAACAAAACGGGTCTGATCCAGGGTAAGCGCTTTATCTCCTGAATAAGCGATACCCTGGTTAATATAGGTCCGGGCCTGGCCATAAATGGTGCTGTTGACAAAATCATAGCGGTCCCTTCCGGTTAAACCGTTCTGATCAGTGATCACGGTTTGTTCAGCGGCAGATTCAAAATCATCCAGCCAGGGCAGAGACGCCGCGTTGATCACCGGATTGCTCAGTTGTTTTACAATGTGGGTGAAACTGTTATTGGCTGTCACCGGATCGCCGGCTTTGGTAATACTGACTGAAATGGAATAGGTACCGGCCGCAGATAGATCAGCCGTTGTGCTGAATGTATGTGTATAAGTGCCACCGGCGCTGATATCGGCCAGCGGACTGGTAATGACTTCATTCACGGCCGGTCCTCCATTGATACTGTAGCTGGCAGTGATATTACCGGATGAAACGGCATCGTCAAGGTTTTTAATCCGTATACTGATTGCCTGTGCTGCGGAAAGTGCGTTGGAGGTAAGAAGCCGGCCTGAGTTAACCGGAGACAAAACGGCATCCAGTTTCAGGTCGTTATCTGAAATACTGCCGGCACAGGTACCGGTATTGGGTTGTCGCGAAACCGCTGTTGACCTGCGTCCGGGGTTACCACTGATCCGGGGCCTCACCGTTACCCAATAAAGCGAATCTTTTGACAAACCGCTGAATGTATAGGTAAGTCCGCCGGTGGTTGCCTCAGAAACCATCTCTGTGCCCTGCAGACGCATCACCTCATAATCGGTAGCGCCGGGCACCGCCGTCCAGTTGATTTTAATATACCCTTCGCACTGTACCGCGTCAAGACTAAGGGTGCTGACGGTGGTAATGGTAAAAGCTGCACTGGTTTGCGTTTGTCCATTCCCGTTATTTGTAATCCGGATCAGCCCCTGCGCGGTGGGATTGTTCGGCACTCCCCAGCTGTAAATTCTTGCAGCAGCACTTATACTGTTACTGATCACTGACCAGCTGCCGCCGTTATCGGCGGAGAACTCAAGGGTATAGGTGCCCCCGCCCGGACTGTTATCCTCCCACTGTATATAACAGGTGTCGTAAGGACTTACCGAAGGCACCATTTTTTCACCGCCGGCCGGATTGGTGAGTACTAATGTTGCCGGCACAAAATCATAGACCAGGAAATATTCCTGGGAGGGGTTTTCGGTAACTGCCGTACCCGTTACCCGCAGGTCATAATTACCTGATGCCGGATTGCTGATAATCACTTGTTCAATATTATTCATCCGGTCTGTCCCGGTGGTGGCTGTATTGTTCACATTGGCCGGCAGGGTGTCCAGCACAAAGGGTTGTACAACGGCGCTGGAGGGGGTCAGCACTTCCAGGTCAAGATCATGCACCAGGGTTTTTGCCGCCATGACCGCTGCCGGCGGGTCCTGCCAGTAAAGCAGCACTTTGAACTGGGCCGTATTGGCGGGAACTGTAATCGTATGGGTGTTGGTCACTGCTTCGGCGACCGTGGTATTGATATACCGGTTATTCTCCATCATGATGATACTGCGGAGCAGGTTCATTCTTCCAAAGCCATAGCGGAAATCAGGACCTGTATTGCCTTTATCTTCCCCGCCATTGCAGAGCAAGGCCTTGGTCAGCCCGTTTTTGGGATTGGCTCCGCTGTGCAGCTGCCGGTAACGTTGCACCAGGAGGGCCAGTCCGCCGGTAACACCGGGAGCCGCCATACTGGTCCCGTTGTTATAGCTGTACAGATTGCTGGTCCAGGTGGAAGCCACAAATTCACCCATGGACATAATCTCGGGTTTAATCCGGCCATCGCGTACAGGTCCGCGGCTGGAAAATCCGGATATATTGCTGAGGTAATTGGTGGAACCAACGGTAATTACATTTTTGGCTGACTGGTATCCGCCAAGTACAGTTTTGAAGCCTGCCGGATAAGGCGAACAGGTCTGGGCTCCGTCATTCCCGGCTGCAAAAACCTGTTGCAGTTCGGGCAGGTCTATAGCCTGCTGATCCAGAATACGCGAAGTCAGATCATACAGACCGTTATAGTAACAGTCCTGTGTTACGGAGCCGAATGAGTTATTGGTGATGACCATCCCGTAATCCTGCACATAGGCCGGTGCATTGGAAAAAACACCCGCGTAAAATTGGGCAAGCAGGGTGGATTTAGGGGCAAAGCCTGCATAGAGTTCCTGGATCAGTCCTGCTCCGCCCACCGTACCGGCCACATGGGTGGCATGGGCGCGCATGACTTCCGCAGCCCGGTTGATCAGGCGGCCGGTAAAATCAATATGCGACTGTACATCCCCGTTATCCCCGATACCGATTACCACCCCCTGGCCGTCCAGGTTACGGCCGCCCGCTGCCAGCGGCGCTTTCAGCACATTGGCGCGGGAAGCAAACATGCTGTTATAATTCAGTTCCCTGTCAGGCGCCGGGGCCGGCTGTACATACTCCACATACGGCAGGGCAGCCAGTTCTTCAAGGCGACTGGCCGCAATACGCAGGGAAAGGATGCGGTAAGCCGTGAAATCACTTTTTTGCACGGTATGTCCTGCGCGCTGTAATTCCTTTATCACCGTGGTATATAAAACAGATTGGGGAAAACTGATCCATACATCGAGGGTGCCGGGCTGATTGACTGCATGAGCGGGAAACTCACCCCGGGCGAGGGCTGGCTGCATTTTTTGCCGGGCCGTGGGTTGTAAAAGGGCCCTGAGTTTCATTCTTTGTAAAAATGAAATGTCAAGCGGGCCGCTGATGGTCGCAGTCCAGGCATTGTTCGGTATATACTCCAGCAGGGTAATTCCGTTTTGCAGCAATAAGTGCCGTTCGGATGCTGAGGGTCTTTGTTCAAACTGGAGAATGGCGAAACTGATTCCGGCCTGGCGGGAAGCGCCACTGTTATACGCGGCAATCGTGGCTTCAGTTACATTTTTTTGCGGGGTAAACGACCCGCTGCTGAGCAGTAAGGTGTAACGGGAATCCTCCTGCCCGGAGACCCGGAAGGCCACGGCCAGCAGGAGCATAAAAAGGATGAACGGACGGATTCTCATAGTGCATTGTATCACTCTTAAAAATACAATAAATCGCTGAGAAAAGGGCATCCGTTGCCCGTTTGCCCCCGTTCAGTGCCCTGAGATTAAACAGGAGAGGGAGATTTACGCAGACAATACCCGTGCAGGGCTTCCAGGAAGCGGTGCATTTCTTCCATGGATTTGATATCGGTGGCCACCAGCAGGAAGAGTTTACCGGTTTGTTTGAGCCGGCCTTTATTGGTTTCGGTTTGCAGAAACCGGATGATACGCTGAAAAGTATCCGATTCAAAATAAGGTGAATCGGGCCGGTTGATAAAGAAACAGCGCAGGGTACTATCCTTCAGGCTCATTTTTTCAAAACCCAGTTCTACCGCGATTTTCCGGCAACGAACGGTAAAGAACAGATCATCCACCTGGCGGGGAATATGGCCGAACCGGTCATTGAGTTCGGTTTTCATGTCCTGCAATTCCTCTTCCGTTTCACAGTTATCCAGACGCTGATAGAGAGATAATCTCTCGGCAATACTTTCCACATAATCATCGGGTATCAGTATTTCCAGGTCGGTATCAATGGTGCAATCCTGTACAAAATCGTCCTGCCGGGCAATTTCTTCTTTAAAGAGTTCCCGGAATTCAGTCCGTTTCAGTTCCCGGATAGCTTCATCCAGGATTTTCTGATACATTTCAAAACCGATCTCTGCCATAAAGCCGCTCTGTTCGCCGCCTAGCAGGTTACCAGCCCCGCGGATATCCAGATCCCGCATGGCGATCTGGAAACCGCTGCCCAGTTCGCTGTGCTGTTCCAGGGTCTGCAGCCTTTTGCGTGAATCAGCCGGCAGGGTGCTCATGGGTGGTGCCAGCAGGTAACAGAAAGCTTTTTTATTACTGCGGCCCACACGCCCCCTGAGCTGGTGAAGGTCACTGAGTCCAAACTGGTGCGCATTATTAACGATAATGGTATTGACATTCGGTATATCCACCCCGCTTTCCACAATATTGGTGCAAACCAGCACATCGTATTTTTTATCAATGAAATCCAGAATCTTTTCTTCCAGTTCATGCCCTTCCATCTGGCCATGCGCATATCCGATGCTGAGGTCCGGGCATAACCCCTGGATGATAGCAGCCATCTCAGCCAGTCCTGCAATACGGTTGTAAATAAAGAATACCTGGCCGCCCCGTTCCGTTTCAAAATAAATCGCGTCGCGTATAAAGTCTTCATTATACACCTGTACTTCCGTCTGAATCGGCTGCCGGTTGGGCGGCGGGGTATTGATGATACTGAGATCCCGGGCCCCCATCAGTGAAAACTGTAAGGTCCGGGGAATAGGTGTGGCGGTGAGTGTGAGGCAATCTACAGTCGTGCGCAGTGTTTTTATTTTCTCTTTGTGGCCCACCCCGAATTTTTGTTCCTCATCCACCACCAGTAAACCCAGGTCTTTAAACTTTACTTCCTTACCCAGCAGACCATGGGTGCCGATGATAATATCAATTTTTCCTTCTTCCAGTTTCTTCAGGGTTTCCTTTTTCTCTTTGGCCGATTTAAAGCGGTTCAGATAATCCACGGTAACGGGGAAATCTTTCAACCGGTCTTTAAATGTTTTGTAATGCTGGAATGCGAGAATGGTGGTGGGCACCAGTACCGCGGCCTGTTTGCCGTCCACACAGGTTTTGAAAGCGGCCCTAACGGCCACTTCGGTTTTACCAAAGCCCACATCTCCGCAAACCAGGCGGTCCATCGGGGAAGCGGACTCCATGTCTTTTTTTACATCCGCCGCTGCCTTGCTCTGATCGGGCGTATCCTCATAAATAAAGGAAGCTTCCAGTTCAGTCTGCAGGTAATTATCAGGTGTATGGGCAAACCCTTCCTGCGCTTTGCGCTGCGCGTAAAGTCTGATCAGGTCAAAGGCGATTTCCTTAACCCGGGTTTTGGTTTTTTCCTTGAGTTTGTTCCAGACATCACTGCCGAGTTTATTGATCTTCGGCACATGCCCCTCTTTCCCGGTGTATTTGGCAATTTTATGGAGGCTGTTGATATTTACGTACAGGATATCGCTGTCTTTATAAATGAGCCGGACAGCTTCCTGCATCCTGCCGTTCACATCTATTTTCTGCAAGCCGCTGAATACACCCACTCCATGATCAATATGGGTCACAAAATCACCGGGCTGTAATTCACGCAGGGTTCGGAGTGTGAGCGCCTTGTTTTTATTATACGCCTGTTTGACCTTGTACTTATGATATCGCTGGAAAATCTGGTGATCGGTATAACAAACAATTTTCAGGTCTTCATCGGCAAAGCCTTCATGGATGGATACCGGGATGGGGTGAAAAACCAGGTCCGCTTTCAGGTCATCAAAGATGCTTTGCAGTCTTTCCAATTGCCGGGGATTATCGGCGAAAATGAAAACCTCCGCGTTTTTGCCTACCCAGCTTTTCAGGTCATGCAGCAGAAGTTCAAACTGGCGGTTAAAGGCCGGCTGCTCCCGGGTGTTAAATGAGATAATGAACGGATGGAAAGATGCCGGAAGAGTGTCTGCGTGTCCGAAGCCTACAACAGCTGCCTCCGCCATTTTCTCTTCAAATTCAACCGGCAGAATGAAGTCCCGGGCTGATACTTCTTTTCTTTCTTCATTGTCATCCTCACCTTGCTTCCGGTTTCTCCGGTCAGGGGGCGTTACTTTCAGTTCCTGCTGCAGCCGGACAAATACATCGAGTTCATCCCGGGAATTATTGAGTTGTTCCCGGCAAAGTTCATAATCCTGTATCCAGCAGATGGTGTTTTCCGGGAGAAAGCTGAAGAGGGATATTCTTTCCTCATTCCGGAACTGCGTATCCACGTTGGGGATTATGGACACCTGCAACAGTTTGCGTTCGCTGAGCTGGGTCTCCGGATCCACGATACGGATAGAATCTACTTCGTTGCCGAATAATTCTAACCGGTAGGGCTTCTCATTGCCAAATGAATAAATATCCAGGATACCACCGCGTACGGCAAACTGACCGGGTTCGTAAACAAAATCAGTTCTTTCAAACCCGTAATCGGCCAGTTGCAGCAGCAGCCGGCCGGTGTCGATACTGTCGCCGCTTTTAATATGGATAATATTGGAAGAAAGGGTCTCAGGCAGCACCACTTTTTCAAAAAGCGCTTCCGGGCAGGTGACCAGCACTTTCCGGTTACCGCCGGCGGCGATTTTGGTGAGCGCTTCGGTCCGCAGCATCACATGCGAGGAATTGAGCAGCGCATAATTCTTCCTGTTCTTAAATGAAGAAGGAAAATAAAACAGGTCAAGCGCCCCCGTCAGGTTTTCCAGGGTATTATGGAAATAAGCCGCTTCTTCTGCATCATTCAGGATGATCAGGTGATTATAAGCCGACAGGGTTGGATGGGAAAAAGCGGCCGCTACTACAAAAGGGGCGGAACTGCCCCTGAGATTTTCCAGGTAAATTTTTTCGGGGCGGGCAAAAGAGAGCCTGTCCGTCAGTTGAAAAAGACGGGGGGTGTTCTGATACTTTTCCAGCAATTCTGCTACACGCATCTGCAATATCCGGATTGCCTTCCGGGCTGCAAATATAGGTCAATTAAAGGGACCGGATGAACTTTCGGAGACGGCGGCTGTTGACAAAACGGTATCAGTACATTTGTAAAAACACTGAAGTGTATGGCATTACAACCCTGGAGAAAAGGCATCGTAACCAAAATAGACGATCATACCCATAATACCCGCCGGTTCTGGGTACAGGTACCCGAACTGGAACGCTTTGACTTTCTGCCCGGTCAGTTTGTCACGCTGGACCTGCCCATTGATGAAAAGCCGAATAAGCGCTGGCGGAGTTACAGCATTGCCTCCTGGCCTGACGGGACGAATACTTTTGAACTGCTGATTGTATTGGCCCAGGGCGGAGCCGGCACCAATTACCTGTTTGAGGAAATCCGGGTGGGCAGCGAGCTCACCCTGCGCGGCGCCCAGGGGGTTTTTACCCTGCCGGCAAATCTGGATAAGGAACTTTTTCTGATCTGTACCGGAACGGGGATTGCCCCTTTCCGAAGCATGATTCAATATATCCACCTGCATCAGTTGCCCTTTAAAAAAATTCACCTGATTTTCGGCTGCCGGAACAAAGCGGATCTGCTTTATTATGAGGAGCTGACGGCCCTGGAAGAAAAAATGCCCGGATTTCATTACCACCCCACATTATCCCGGGAGCATTGGGAGGGGCATAACGGCTATGTACATAATGTATATACAGCTCTTTGCCGGGACAGGCAGGATGCGTATTTCCTCTTATGCGGCTGGAAACATATGGTAGATGAAGCCCGGAAAACCATCCTGGATATGGGCTATGACAAAAAATCCGTTATACAGGAACTTTACGGCTGATACTGCCCGTACCAGAAATTTTTAGCTGACAAAGAACAAGAAAGCCGTTGATATGTGTCATATCCGCCATTTAGCGCATAGTTCCTATATTCGTGCAAATCAATTTGCGTATGGGAGCGTCATCGCTTATTGTGCTGATTATTGCCGCCGTTGCCTTCTCGGGTATCGCAATCCTGCTGTCCCGTTTTGTGCTCAAAGCCACCACCAATAAATCAAAAGGTGAGCCTTACGAGTGCGGAATTCCCACCAAAGGGAAGACCTGGATGCAGCTGAATGTGGGGTATTATCTTTTCGCCCTGATCTTTCTGATTTTTGATGTGGAACTGGTTTTCCTTTATCCCTGGGCTGTGGTGGCCAAGAGTATGGGCTGGATCGCCCTGGTGGAAATCGTAATCTTTTTCTTTATTCTGTTTACCGGGTTTTTATACGCACATAAAAAAGGAGCCCTGAAATGGGTATAAGCCGCCCTTTCCCGAAAGGGAGGGCTGAGAGAGATAATGCATATGGATAAAACCTTACAAACTACTGACTCAACCGCCTCTCCCGGAGGGAAGAATGGCGGAACTGATTTTCCCGGTCAGATCCAGGAACTGCCCGGGGGCGGTATTGTACTCAGCAAACTGGATGATATCATCAACTGGGCCCGGTCTAATTCCCTCTGGCCCCTGACATTTGCCACCAGTTGCTGCGGTATTGAATACATGGCCGTTGCCGGCGCCAAATATGATTTTTCCCGGTTCGGTTTTGAAGTGGCCAGGGCTACCCCACGCCAGGCTGATGTGATCATCATTGCCGGAACCATTGTCAATAAAATGGCCCCGGTGCTGAAACGCCTCTATGACCAGATGGCGGATCCCAAATATGTAATTGCGATGGGCGCTTGCGCGATATCGGGCGGTCCGTTTTTTTATAATACCTATTCCGTGGTGAAAGGAGCTGACCATATCATCCCGGTGGATGTGTATGTGGCCGGCTGTCCGCCCCGGCCGGAAGCCCTGCTGCATGCGCTGATTACCCTGCAGCAAAAAATCAGGTCCGGACTTACCCGGGAACAAATACGATCAGGTAAAGAATAATTATGTCCAAAGAACTGCTTAAACTCCGAATCACCGAACTGTTTCCGGAAGCCGCTTTTGACGAGAGCGGTGAATGGCTCAATACGGAAGTGCCGGCGGAAAAATGGCCTGCTCTGGCTGAACAGCTGAAGGCAGACAGTCACCTGGCCCTGGATTACCTTTTCTGCCTGACCTGTATTGACTGGAAGACCCATTTCACCATGGTGTACCATCTTTCTTCCACGAAGTTCCGCCATAACCTTGTTTTTAAAGTAAAACTGAACAGGGAAAAACCCGAGGTGGGAACCGTTTGCCACATCTGGAGAACCGCTGAGTTTCATGAGCGGGAGGTATATGAAATGTTCGGAGTAAACTTCCTGCATCACCCGGATCTCCGGTTGCTGATCCTGCCGGATGGATGGGAAGGCAAAAATCCGCTGCGCAAAGATTTTGAAGACCCGGTAAACATGATCCGGTTATAATATTTTAAGGCATGTACAGGCAAACAGAAATAGTACAGGAAAAAAGTCCCGGCATTGTCGGCGAGTCCGGCGAGTTTACCATCAATGTGGGACCGCAGCACCCCGCCACACACGGCGTATTGCACCTGGTGATCACCCTCAGCGGCGAGACCATTCTGAAGGTAGAACCGCACCTGGGATATATTCACCGCTCGATAGAAAAAATGTGTGAGAGCCTGACCTACCGGCAGTTTATTTATGTCACGAGCCGGATGGACTACCTGTCTGCTCATATCAATAATCACGCCTGTGCGCTGGCAGTGGAAAAAGGACTGCAGCTTGAAATTCCTCCCCGGGCCCAGGTGATCAGGGTGCTGATGGATGAACTGACCCGGGTGGCCTCCCATGAACTCTGGTGGGGAGCTATGGCCATGGACCTGGGCGCTTTCACCCCTTTCTTCCATGCATTCCGGGAAAGAGAAAGTATTAACGATATAATGGAAGAAACCTGCGGGGCCCGGCTAACCATGAATTATATGGTACCCGGCGGGGTGATGCAGGATATCCATCCCAATTTTCAGCGGCGGGTAAAAGAATTTCTGAAACTGTACAAGCAGAAAATTCACGAATACGATGAACTGGTAACCGGAAATATCATCTTCCAGAACCGGATGAAAAATATCGGCATCCTTAGCCCGGAAGATGCGGTATCCTATGGCTGCACTGGCCCCACGGCCCGGGGCAGTGCGGTGAGCTGTGATATCCGGAAGATTTATCCGTATGAGATTTATGATAAACTGGAGTTTGATGAAGTACTGGAAGAAGGCGGCGACTCCTTTGCCCGGTACATGGTAAGGATACGCGAAATGCAGCAGTCCATCCGGATCATTGAACAACTGATTGATAATATTCCTGAAGGCGAATTTCAGGCCAAGACCAAGGCCGTCCTGAAACTGCCCAAGGGAGAATTTTACACCCGGGTGGAAACCGCCCGCGGGGAACTGGGCGTGTATATTGTCAGCGAAGGCGGTACCACCCCCTACCGGATCAAATTCCGTTCCCCGGGATTCTCCAATCTGTCCGTGCTGGATCATATCGCGCGCGGCAGCAAGATCGGAGACCTGGTGGCTATGATGGGTACACTTGACCTGGTCATCCCGGATATAGACCGTTGATTTTTACCTGATCTGATTATCAGGAAAAAACGTTCAATCAAAGGTTTGTCACCAATAGGTCAGTTAAATATAATTCCCCGGTCTGCATCCTGTGCAACCGGATCCTAACCTGAACAAAGCAACATGTGGAGTTTATCACATATAGCGAATGAAATTCACCGGTGGCTGAATGACCTGTTCAACCCCACCTGGGCCCTGATTATTGAAATGGTGATGGCCGGTGTGGCCGTGATCGGGTTGTTTGCCGTTCTCGGACTGGTGCTGGTACTGATGGAACGCCGCGTGGCAGCCTGGATCCAGATTCGTCTCGGACCAAACCGGGTAGGCCCATTCGGACTGATGCAATCCATGGCCGATACCCTTAAACTGATCGTAAAAGAAGGATTGACACCGGATGGCGCTGATAAAGTGATGTTTAACATCGCTCCCTTTATTGCGATGATTGTAGCCATGCTGCTGATGGCACCGATCGCTTTTGCCAAAGATTTCCAGCTCTGGGATCTGAATATCGGGGTTCTTTTCGTCACTGCCGTCTCTTCCCTTATGGTGGTCAGTATCCTGATGGCGGGCTGGTCAAGCAATAACAAATACTCCCTGATGGGGGCCATGCGGAGCGGAGCCCAGATTGTGAGTTATGAACTGAGCGCGGGTTTATCTATTATGACCATCATTGTACTGACCGGCAGTCTGCAGGTAAGCGATATCATTCATGCGCAAAACAACGGCTGGTGGATATTCAAGGGACATTTTCCGGTATGGGTGGCTTTTGTGATTTATATTATTGCCGTTACCGCCGAAACCAACCGGGCACCTTTTGACCTGGCCGAAGCCGAATCGGAACTGACTGCCGGTTTCCACACCGAATACTCCGGGATGAAGTTTGCCCTGTTTTTCCTGGCCGAATATATCAACGTATTTATTGTATGCGCCATTGGCGCCACGCTGTTCCTGGGTGGCTGGATGCCGCTGCATTTCGGTACAGACAACGCATTTAACCAGGCTATGGACTGGATCCCGTCAAGTGTATGGTTTTTCGGGAAGACTTTTTTCCTGATTTTCCTGATCATGTGGTTCCGCTGGACCTTCCCGCGTTTACGGATTGACCAGCTCCTGAACCTGGAATGGAAGTACCTGTTGCCGATCAGCATGATTAACCTGCTGCTGGCCACAGCAATGGCGATACTTGGATGGCACTTTTAGTTTGGAGGTTATAGTTTGGGATTGGGAACCCAAACAGCAAACTTCAAACATCAAACTTTAAAAAAATGAGATAAACAGCCGATGTTTATTACCAATTACATAAAAGAAGTCTGGGGAGCGGTGAAATCACTGGCAACAGGGATGAAGCGGACCATTTATTATTTCACCCACCACAAGGAAATTATCACACAGGAGTACCCCGATAACCGGGATACCCTCGTGCTGCCTGAGCGGTTCAAGGGAGAAGTGGTGATGCCGCATAATCAAGACAACGAACACCGCTGTACCGGCTGCACGGCCTGTGAACTGGCCTGTCCGAACGGCACCATCAAAGTGATTACCAAATTTGACCTGACACCGGAAGGCAAAAAGAAAAAGGCTATTGACAAACTGGTCTACCACCTGGAACTCTGCACGATGTGTAACCTTTGTGTGGAAGCCTGCCCTTCGGATGCGATTAAAATGGCGCAGACCTACGAACACAGCGTGTTTGACCGCAACCAGCTAACAAAAATTTTAAATAACCCCGGTTCAAAAATAATGGAAGGCGTAGAATGATGAACGGATCAACCATACTCTTTTACCTCCTGGCCGCCCTTACACTGGGCTGCGGGGTATTATCAATCTCCACCCGGCATATTTTCCGGGCGGCTATTTACCTGCTTTTTTCCCTGGTCGGTGTGGCCGGTATTTATTTCTGGCTGGCCTATGAATTTATCGCGGCCGTACAGATTGTGGTCTATGTGGGCGGCATCGTGGTGCTGATCATATTTTCCATTTTCCTCACCCAGCAGGCCGGGGAGAAACTACCCGCCCAATCTCTGTCGAGGGGCATCTGGGCTGCCCTGGCTGTTTTCTGTGCCTTTGCACTGACCATGTTGCAGGTGGTTCAGCACAACTTTCCGGAGGGCGGAGAAAACAAACATGTCACTGTACGCGATATCGGTGAAAAAATGCTGCATACCGGTGACGGGGGTTATGCCCTTCCCTTTGAAATTATTTCCATGCTGCTGCTTGCCGCGATGGTTGGCTGCATTGTAATTGCTTCACGTACAAAACCGGAATCCAAATGAGCTTCGAACCCGGATTATATCATATTCTCTTTGTCAGCACCGCCCTGTTTTTTATCGGGGTGCTGGGGTTTTTCACCCGGCGCAACCTGATTACCATGCTGATGAGCCTTGAGCTTATTCTGAACAGTGTGAACCTGAACTTTATCGCCTTTAACAAATATGTGTGGCCCGGTCAGCTGGATGGCCTGTTTTTCACGCTTTTCATCATTGCCATTGCTGCCGCCGAAGCCGCGGTGGCCATTGCGATTATTATCAACCTTTACCGGAACAGTCAGTCCATTGATGTGAATAATGCTGAAGAATTAAAGTACTGATCCATTATGCCAAACCTCCTTACCATAGCCCTGATCCCCCTGCTTCCGCTTGCCGGTTTTGTGCTTTCCGGAATTTTCGGCCGAAGGTATATCCGCCAGCATGCAGGCTGGCTGGGCACGCTTCTGCTGCTGGGCTCCTTTGTTTTATCGCTGAGCACCGCGTATGATTATTTCTTTGTGTATGGAAAAACAGACGGTGTCTACCAAACGCTGGTTCCCCTGCAGCATACCTGGCTGGCTTTTTCGGATAAGTTGTCTATTGACATGTCACTGGTGATTGACCCGATTTCGGTGATGATGCTGATTGTGGTTACGACAGTGTCACTGATGGTGCATCTTTACAGCCTCGGGTATATGAAAGGAGAAGAAAGGTATTCCACTTATTATTCCTTCCTGGGTCTCTTTACTTTTTCCATGCTGGGCCTGGTGCTCTCGGGAAATATTTTCCAGATTTATATTTTCTGGGAGCTGGTGGGAGTTTCTTCCTTCCTGCTGATTGGTTTTTATTATGATAAACCCAGCGCGGTGGCGGCCAGCAAAAAAGCCTTTATTGTTACCCGTTTTGCCGACCTGGGTTTTTTGATTGGTATCCTGGTACTTTCCTATTATTCGGGCTCAATGGATTTCCAGACTATGATCGCGCGGCTGACTTCCCCCGAATCCAATGAAGTAAAATCAGCCGTGGCGGCAAATTTCCTTGGTGTATCTGCTTTAAGCTGGGGCGCGGCCCTGGTGTTTATGGGGGGTGCCGGCAAAAGCGCGATGTTCCCGCTGCATATCTGGCTGCCCGATGCGATGGAGGGTCCTACACCGGTTTCCGCCCTGATCCATGCCGCCACCATGGTGGTTGCGGGTGTATACCTGGTGGCCAGGATGTTCCCGGTTTTTGCCCTGACCACCCCAGCGGTGCTGGAAATGATCGGATGGGTGGGTGCCGTATCTGCTGTTATTGCGGCCGTCATTGCCTGCACACAAACCGACATAAAACGGGTGCTGGCTTATTCCACCATGTCGCAGATCGGTTTTATGATGTTTGCCCTGGGGGTATCCGGTTATGGCGGGGAAGCCGGGCTGGGATATACCGCCTCTATGTTCCACCTTTTCACCCACGCCATGTTCAAGGCCCTGCTCTTTCTGGGTGCCGGTGCCGTGATACATTATGTACACAGCAATGAAATGAAGGACATGGGCGGATTGCGCAAATACATGCCGGTAACCCATGCCACATTCCTGGTGGCTTGTCTCGCCATTGCGGGTATACCGCCTTTTGCCGGATTCTTCAGCAAGGAAGAAATACTGCTGGCTGCCTATCACAGCAATCCCGCCATCTATTATATCGCGCTGGCTACCTCGGGTCTTACCGCCTTTTATATGTTCCGGCTTTATTTCGGCATATTCTGGAATAAACCCTATCAGTCAGCTGCCACCGGGCATGACAGTCATTCACACGGGGAAGGCGGCTGGGTAATGATGCTGCCGCTGGTGCTGCTCGGGCTGGCCGCTGCCGGTGCCGGTTTTATCCCCTTTGGCGAATTCGTCAGCAGTGATGGCAAAGCCCTGGCCTCCCATTTCCATATCGCTTTTTCTGTAGCCCCGGTTACCCTGGGTCTTGCAGGCATTTTACTGGCCGCCTGGATGTATTACAGATCCGGCAACCAGCCTGATAAAATGGCGATGGCATTTGGGGGTTTTTACAAAGCCGCTTACCGCAAATTTTATATTGACGAGATCTATCTGTTTGTAACCAAAAAAGTATTGTTTAACCTGGTAGGCCGGACAGCCGCCTGGTTCGACCGCACGATTGTGGATGGATTTATAAACCTGACGGGGAATACTACCCTGCTTGTTTCCGAAAGAATCAAGAAGTTTCAATCCGGCAAAGTACAGCAATATGCCCTGTTTTTCCTGACGGCTGCTGTGCTGCTGGCTGCCTTGTTTATTTATGTGCTGAAATAAGCCTGGACTGATAAAAAAGAATTGATGAACCTGTTATTACTCATTGGAGCCCCCCTGCTGACCGCCCTGGCGGTGCTGGCTGCCCGCAATAAAGCGCAGATAAAAGGTATTTCGCTGGCGGGCTCGCTCGTACAACTGGGGCTGGCGCTGGCCTTATTGTTTGCTTACCGGCAGGAAAAAGCGGCTGGTCAGACAGCGCAGCTTTTGTTTGAACAGCAATACCCGCTCTTTCGCAGCCTGAATATCAGCCTGCATTTTGGTGTGGATGGTATAGCCGTGGCCATGATCCTGCTTACGAGTTTTGTAGTGGTGGCCGGCGTGCTGGTATCCTGGAACGTGGAAAAAATGACAAAGGAGTTTTATTTTCTCCTCCTGCTGCTGGGACTGGGCGCCTATGGTTTCTTTATTTCGCTGGATCTTTTCATCCTCTTCTTTTTCCTGGAGATTTCCGTAATACCCAAATACCTGCTGATCGGCATCTGGGGAAGCGGCAAAAAGGAATACAGTGCAAATAAACTGGCCCTGATGCTGATGGGTGGTTCCGCGCTGATCCTGGTGGGGATGCTGGGACTTTATTTCTATGCAGGCAACAGTTTTGACATAACCACACTGGCGGCTGCTTCGATCAGCCGGGAGATGCAGCTGATTCTTTTCCCGCTGCTTTTTGTCGGTTTTGGGGTGTTCACCGCTTTGTTTCCCCTGCATACCTGGGTGCCCGATGGTCACAGCTCCGCTCCCACTGCCGGTTCTATGTTTCTCGCCGGTATTTCGATGAAGCTGGGAGGCTATGGTTGTCTGCGTATTGCCACCTATCTCCTGCCCGAAGGAGCCAAAGAATATTCCACTATAATCATAATACTTTCCTCCATTGCGATCTTATACGGGGCTTTTGCCACGATGATGCAGAAGGACCTGAAGTATATAAACGCTTATTCATCCGTCAGCCACGTTGGCTTCAGCCTGCTGGGCATTGGCATGCTGACACAGGCGGCTATTACGGGCGCCCTGATGCAGATGGTATCTCACGGGGTGATGACGGCCCTTTTCTTTGCCGTTATCGGAATGATTTATGACCGCACCCATACACGGATGGTAGCAGAAATGGGCGGGCTGATGAAAAAACTGCCTTTTATCAGTACAGTCTTTTTCCTGGTGGGACTTTGCTCCCTGGGTTTGCCGGGACTAAGCGGATTTGTGGCAGAGATGACGGTCTTTGTGGGTTCCTGGGAAAATCCCGGCACCTTCCACCGGATCGCGACGATTGCTGCGGCTATGTCAATTGTCGTTACCGCCGTTTATATACTGAGAGCTGCCGGCAAGACCCTGATGGGCCCGGTGACCAATGAAGAACATCTTTCACTCCGGGATGCAACCTGGAATGAAAAGCTGGCGGCCATATTGCTGTTGGCAGGGATACTGGCCATCGGCTTAGCCCCCGGCTGGCTGAATGAGTTGCTGCAGCCTGCCGCACAGGAAATCATGAACCGTATTGCTGGAAAATAAAATTGCCCGGAATGAACGAATTTCTCACATTAATGAAAAGTGAACTGGTTTTAACCGGTATCATTTTTCTATTGCTCTTTATCAAGATCGGAAAGGGGATAAAAAATGAATCCCTGCTGCCGCTGATACAGGTACTCCTGCTCGCCAATTTCATTTTTGGATTTTTCCTGAACCAGCCCGGACGTCTTTTCGGGGATATGTTTTACACCACCCCGGTAATCGCCTTTCAGAAGAATATCCTGAACCTGGGTGTATACCTGATTTCCCTGGTATGTGCCGACTGGCTGCGCAAAACCCCGCACCTTCCGGAGTTTTTTCTCCTGATGCTTTCCGCCCTGCTCGGTATGTTCTTTATGATTTCCAGCGCCAACCTGCTGATCTTTTATCTGTCCCTGGAGCTGGCAACCATCCCGGTTGCCGCAATGGCCAACTTTGACCTGGAAAAAAAGAGATCCTCTGAAGGAGCGATGAAAATGATTTTATCTTCCGCTTTTTCTTCAGGTGTGCTGCTTTTCGGCATTTCACTGATCTATGGCACCACGGGAACCATCAGCCTGCCTTTGCTGGGAGAAAGACTCGACGGCTCAGCCTTGCAGATCCTCGCATTTATCTTTTTCTTTTCAGCATTTGCCTTCAAGCTTTCTGTCGTTCCCTTCCACCTCTGGACAGCCGATGTATATGAAGGATCGCCGATAGCGGTTACTTCATTTCTTTCTGTTATTTCAAAAGGAGCCGTGGCCTTTATTTTTATGACCATGCTGTTCCGCGTGTTTGAACCTTTACACGCTACCTGGCACCTGATGCTCGTCATCCTGTCTATAGCCACCATGGTAGTGGGTAATATATTCGCGCTGCGCCAGCAGAACATCAAACGATTCCTGGCATTCTCTTCCATTGCCCAGGTAGGTTTTATCCTGGTAGCGCTCACCGGCCAGGATTACCGGTATCACATGAACAGCACCGCAGTTATTTATTTTGTGCTGATCTATATTTTCTCCAATCTGGCCGCTTTTGGAGTGGCGGCGGTGGTGAGTGAAAAAACCGGCCGGGAAAATATTGATGATTTCAGGGGCTTTTACAAAAACAATCCTTTCCTGAGCTGGGTGCTTGCGCTGGCCCTTTTTTCACTGGCAGGTATTCCGCCTACTGCGGGATTCTTTGGCAAACTATTCCTGATTACCACCGGCGCTTCTGACGCGAATTACTGGTATATCATCGTAGTGGCTCTCAACCTGATTGTTTCCCTTTATTATTACCTGCGGCTGGTACGGGCTGTATTTATGGATAAAAATGAGTCCGCGGCTGAAGCGGTTCCTGTTAATGCCCCTGTCAGACTGGGACTTATTCTTTGCGGAGCGGGTATTTTATTAACCGGAGTGCTGAGCTGGATATTTGACTACATTCATTCATTATAAGTCAGGAATATGGCTATTAACAAGAATCACGAATTTGAAGAACTGGATGGCGTAAAATGCGGGATCGTGGAGAAAAATGTTACTCCCGAACGCCTGGCCTTTCTGAAAGAACTGTTAACCGTCAACGGCTATACCGTAATCGCGGTTCCCAGTCCTGCCCCAAAAGCCCCTCCTGCGAAAGCTGCGGCAGAGAAGCCGGCGGAGGCAGAGCAGACCGAACAGACCCCGGCTCCGCCCCCGCCACCAACGACTTTTACCGTCGGCGTTACAGATTATACCTTCAACGCTATCAACGCAATTTTCGGCCGTCTGCTAAAAACAAAAACGGGCAAAGTGGTCACCCTGGCCTACTGGCAACAGAAAGAAGCGGAAAGCAATGACGAAGTGCCGTATTACGAATTCAATGGCTGACAAACAGCCTTAAGCAGCTGAGATACAGAAGCCGGACCCTGAGAAGATCCGGCTTTTTTATGCCCTTTCCTTGATAAGAATCAGTATTTACGCTGACCTGTGTTTCCGTTAGTGGCCGGTATTAGCCCTAATCTTGCAGGCACAAAAGCTTATCAAATTATGGCTACAAAAACAAAAACCGGAAAGTATGTTTACTTCTTCGGCGGCGGTAAAGCCGACGGAAACGAATCAATGAAAAACCTGCTGGGCGGCAAGGGCGCGAACCTGGCTGAAATGGCAGGACATCCCAAACTGAAACTGCCCGTTCCCCCGGGTTTCACCGTTACCACAGACGTCTGCACCTATTATTATGCCAATAAAAGGACCTACCCGAAAACCCTGAATGCCCAGGTAAATGAGTCCATCGCTAAAATGGAAAAGATTACCGGGAAAAAATTCGGCGATGAAAAAAATCCCCTGCTGCTTTCGGTACGCTCCGGCGCCCGCCGCAGCATGCCCGGCATGATGGAAACCGTGCTGAATGTGGGACTGACTGAAAAAACCATTACCGGTCTGATTGCGCAGAGCAATGACGAACGTTTTGCCTATGACGCCTACCGCAGGCTGATTATGATGTACGCTGATGTGGTCATGGAAAAAGCGGCCGGTATCGAACCCAAAAACGGGAAAGGAATCCGGAAAGTGCTGGATGAAAAACTGGAACATGTAAAACATGCCAAAGGTTATGCCAGTGATACAGACCTCACAGCGGAAGATCTGAAAAGCCTGGTCAGGGATTTCAAAAAAACAGTAAAAAAAGTACTCGGTAAAGAATTCCCCGATAACCCCATGGAGCAGATGTGGGGAGGTATCGGCGCCGTATTTGCCAGCTGGAACGGAAAACGCGCCATTGAATACCGCCGGATCGAAAAAATCCCGCATGAATGGGGGACTGCCGTGAACGTACAGGCGATGGTATTCGGTAATATGGGCGATGGAAGCTGCACAGGTGTTGCTTTTACCCGTAACCCCGGCAACGGTGAAAATAAGTTTTATGGTGAATACCTGGTTAATGCCCAGGGAGAAGACGTGGTAGCCGGTATCCGAACCCCCGCGCCTGTTAACGAATATTCTAAAAACGCACAGAGCGAGCATTTCACCACCCTGGAAAAACTGATGCCCGCCCAGTATAAAGAACTGTTCAGTATCCAGCGCCGGCTTGAAAAACACTACCGGGATATGCAGGATATAGAATTTACCATTGAAAAAGGTAAACTTTATATGCTGCAATGCCGGGTTGGTAAACGAAATGGGGTAGCCGCTGTACGCATGGCTACTGAAATGGTGAAGGAAAAACTGATCGATGCAAAGACCGCACTGATGCGTGTTGGCCCTAACCAGTTAGTAGAGCTCCTGCTCCCTATGCTGGATCCCAAATCTGAAGTAACAGCACCGGTGATCGCTAAAGGGCTTCCCGCCGGCCCGGGTGGTGCCAAAGGCCGTGTGGTATTCTCTTCTGCCGAGGCTGTAGAATGGGCTTCTAAAGGCGAGAAAGTGATCCTGGTACGTGAAGAAACCTCTCCTGAAGATGTGGACGGTATGCATAAAGCACAGGCCATCCTTACTACAAAAGGCGGGATGACATCACATGCTGCACTGGTAGCCCGTGGATGGGGTAAATGCTGTATTGTGGGCTGTGGTGATATTGAAATTCATGCCGAATCCAAACATTTCAAAGCCAAGAATGGCGTTGTTATTAAAGAAGGTGACTGGATCAGTCTGAATGGTACTAAGGGTACCGTATACGAAGGCAGTATGGCCCTGGTGGATATTGACATTGATAAGAACCAGTCGTATAAAGACCTGATGAAACTGGTGGATAAATTCAAACAGATCGGCGTACGGGCCAATGCAGAAACCCCGCTGGATGCCACCCATGCCGTGAAATTCGGCGCGGAAGGTATCGGGCTCTTCCGTACAGAGCATATGTTCTACGGGGAAGGCAGCGAAGAGCCGCTGTTCCAGTTGCGCAAAATGATTGTGAGCAAAACAGAAAAAGAAAGGAGGGAAGCCCTGAACGGTCTCTTCAAATATGTGAAGAAAGACGTGAAAGATACCCTGGCCGTGATGAAAGGACACCCGGTAACCATCCGGCTGCTCGACCCCCCGCTGCATGAGTTTGTGCCCCATGACAAGGAAAAACTTCGTCAGCTGAGCAAGGAACTCGGTATCAGTATGGGTATGCTCAACCGCCGGGTACTGGCCCTGCATGAAAATAACCCGATGCTGGGTCACCGCGGAGTAAGGCTGGGCATCAGCTATCCGGAAATTACGGAAATGCAGGTAAGGGCCATTTTTGAAGCAACCGCTGAACTGATCAAGGCCGGCAAACCCGCGCTGCCCGAAATTATGGTGCCCGTAACAGTGATCGCACACGAGTTACGCCACCAGAAAGAAATCGTGGACCAGGTGTACAAGGAAGTATGTGCCAAATTCGGTATGCGGAAGATTCCCTATCTCTACGGAACCATGATTGAAACCCCGCGGGCAGCCCTGCGTGCGGAGTATATGGCCAATGTAGCTGACTTCTTCAGTTTTGGTACCAATGACCTCACCCAGATGAGTTTTGGTTTCAGCCGGGACGATATTGGCGGCTTCCTGCCGAAGTATCTCGACCTGAAAATCCTTCCGGAAGATCCCTTCCAGACCATTGACCAGGAAGGTATCGGTCAGCTGATTAAGGCTGGCACAGAAAGAGGACGGATCAACAAACCGAATCTGAAAGTAGGTATCTGTGGTGAACACGGAGGCGATCCGGAATCGGTTAAGTTCTGCCACCGGATCGGCATGAACTATGTAAGCTGTTCTCCCTTCCGGGTGCCTATTGCACGACTCGCCGCTGCACAGGCCGCTATTGAAAGTCCGCGGAAGAAAAAGTAAGCGCAGTTTTCTCTCTCTCTATAATCCGATAAACAAGGCTGTCCTTTTCAGGACAGCCTTTCTCTTTATTGCTACACAATCAAAATTTCAGTTTGTAACCGGCTCAGACGGGAATACCAGTTTATCTGTAAGGGCGGTGACCTGTTGCAGCAGTTCCGGCATGGCGGCCTCCACTTCATCGGTCAGTTCCACCCCTTGTTGCTGGATAAATTCAATACTGACTACAAAAAGATGGATATCCGGAATTTTACCCAATAATTGCAGTGAACTCATCATATCCTTTAACCCGATATCATGGGTGCTCATGGATTTGGGGAAGTCTGCGGCAAAACGGGGCCTGATCAGCCGGATACTGCCGGCTTTGTTCCCGTCCAGGGTGGCATCAATCAGTATTACCCGCGGGTATTTTTCAAAGTATTCGAGCAAATGAAATCCGCCGGTGCCTCCGTCAACCACATCCACGCCCGGCGGGAGTGATAACCGGGAAAGCAGTTGTGCCGCATGCACACCCACTCCTTCATCGCCCATCAGGTAATTGCCCACTCCCATAATCAGCAGCCGTGCTTCCATCTTTTCAGGATTTTGTGGGTTCATTCGGTACATCCATTCCTTTTTCAAATACATCTTCTTCAATAAATTTCCAGCCTCCGCCCATACTGGATATCTCTCCCCGGCCTTCCACATAATCGTGGTAAAATACCAGGTAAACATGAATCACGGTAAACAGGATAAAGAACCACATCGTCCAGTGGTGAACCTGCCGGAGGAAAAAATCGCCGCCGAACATAGCCGGCACCCAGGCGAATAATTTCGGAAACCACCAGCCGGTACTCATGGAAGCGTACAAACCAAAACCGGTGACACACTGCACCAGGAAAGCAAGAAACGTGAAGAAATAAATAAACCCCGCCATCGCGTTATGCCCTACACTCATGTGTTCTTTGCCTCTCAGCATCAGAATATCCATTTTAAACACCTGCCACATTTCCCGGAAAAACCGCCGGGAAGTGGGAATGAACTGTTTCCAGTTGGCATATTTATTCCCCACAAACCCCCAATAGATGCGGAACAGGAAATTGAAAAAGAAAATATAGGAAGCGATAAAGTGAATCATCCTGACCCAGCCCATAGTGAACTGCTGGGATGCTTCTTTTGAACTCTGCAAAGCCAGGGGATCCGCAATATAAAAACCGGTGGCGATCAGCACCAGTATCACCAGGGCATTCAGCCAGTGATAAATGCGGACGGGTTGTTCCCATACATATACCCGCCGCAGTTTATGAACAGATTTACCGTTTGCCATAATCAATTTTTTAAGGTTAGTCACCCAGTACACTTATCCGGCTGATATGTTTGCCTTCCTCATCGTACAGGTGTACGGCGCAGGCCAGACAGGGATCAAAGGAATGCACGGTACGCAGGATTTCGACTGGTTGTTTCGGGTCAGCAATCGGCGTATCGCGCAGGGCAGCCTCGTAAGCAGATACCTGTCCTTTGGCATCCCGCGGAGAAGCATTCCAGGTAGTGGGTACCACCAGCTGGTAATTGGCAATTTTTTCATCCTCGATATTGATCCAGTGAGCCAGGGCGCCGCGCGGAGCTTCCGAATGGCCTACCCCCAGGGCTTTTTCCGGCCATTTGGAGGAACTGCGTTTACTGCTGTCGGCCATCCGGGTATCGCCTTTTTTAATATTATCTATTAACTGGTAGAAGAAATCCAGTCCCCACTGGGCCACGAGCACACTTTCCAGTCCGCGGGCCGCAGTTCGTCCCAGTGTGGAGAACAGGGCCGTTACAGGCACATCCAGGTCTTTGAGCGCTTTATCCACCACCATTTTAAAATCTTCCCGTCCGCGGGCATAACCCACCAGTACACGGGCCAGGGGGCCTACTTCCACGGCATTCCCTTTCCAGCGTGGTGTTTTCAGGTAACTGTAAGCTTTACTGGTATCCAGGTTTTCAAACGGAGGTTTGGGGCCAGTGTATTTAATCTTGCTTTCTCCTTTCCAGGGATGTAATCCGCCCTTGCCTTTGTACTCGTACCAGGAATTATCAATAAACTCCTGCACTTCATCATCCTTGCGCAGATCCACATCATACACTTTACTGATATCCTTATTGAGGATCACTCCCTGCGGGAATTTGTAGGAAGAAATATCCCGGTAGCCGTTCCAGGGCAGGTCGCCATAGGCCATAAAACTGCCGAGTCCGCCCCCGATAGCGCCCCAGTCTTTATAAAAAGAGGCAATGGCCATCAGATCGGGAATATAAACCTGTTCAATAAATTCCTTTCCCTGTTTGAGTAATTGTTCCACATAAGCCAGTCGTTCTGCATTCAATCCGCTCACGTCATCGGTGCTGATTGCACAGGCCATACCGCCTACCAGGTAATTGGGATGAGGATTTTTTCCGCCGAAAATGGTATGCACTTTCACAATTTCTTTCTGCCATTCCAGTGCTTCCAGGTAGTGTGCCAGTCCGATAAGATTGACTTCCGCCGGCAGTTTATACGCCGGATGTCCCCAGTACCCGTTACTGAAAATGCCCAGTTGCCCGCTCTCCACAAACTTGGTAATCCGTTTCTGCAGATCACTGAAATAACCGGGGGAGGATTTGGGCCAGTTGGAAATACTCTGGGCGAGTTCGGATGTTTTTTTCGGATCGGCTTTCAGGGCATTCACCACATCCACCCAATCCATCGCATGCAAATGATAGAAATGTACCACATGGTCGTGCATATACTGGGCGCAGAACATGATATTCCTTACCATTTCCGCATTGGGCGGGATCACGATATCAAGGGCATCTTCCACCGCCCGCACGGAAGTCAGGGAGTGCACAGAGGTACACACGCCGCAGACCCGGCCCACATAGGCCCAGGCATCCAGCGGATCGCGGCCCCTGAGTATTTCCTCCAGCAGGCGGACCATGGTTCCGCTGCTGTAAGCATCCTTGATTTTGCCGTTTTCAATATCGGCTTCTATACGTAAGTGACCTTCTATCCGGGTGACAGGGTCAACAACGATTCTTGTACTCATTTGTAGATTGTTTGTAAGCGTCAGTAATGGGGTTAGTCTTTCAGTTCTTTTTCACTTTCCTTTCCTTCCTTTTCCAGTCCTTTGATCAGTTTTTTCTTGCGCACATTGGTCATCACCGCATGCGCCGCCAGGGCACCGGCGGTAACACCCAGGGCCACTTTACCAACCATATCGGCGGTGGATTCAATGCCGAATCCCGGGAAAGCGGAAGCCCGCTGATAAATCCGGCCATTATCCCAGTAGTTTTCTTCGCTGCAGCCGAAACAGCCGTGACCGGACTGTATCGGGAAACTTACCCCGTTATTCCATTTGGTCACGCCGCAGGCATTGTAGGTTGATGGCCCCTTGCACCCGACCTTATACAAACAGTATCCCTTTTTCGCATTTTCGTCATCGAAACTTTCCACATATAAACCGGCATCATAATAGGGTCTGCGGTAACAGGTATCGTGTACCCGTTTGCTGTAAAAAGCTTTGGGTCTGCCCAGTCCGTCAAGTTCAGGCAGACGGCCGAATGTTACCACATGTACAATCACACCGGCCATCACTTCCCCGATCGGGGGACATCCGGGCACTTTGATGACAGGTTTCCCTTTCACCAGTTTATGAATCGGTGTAGCGGATGTGGGGTTGGGTTTGGCTGCCTGCACACAACCATTGCTGGCACAACTGCCCCAGGCAATGATTGCTTTGGCGCCTTCAGCGGCTTCTTCAAGTATCTGTAATGAAGTTTTACCGCCGATCATACAATACACCCCATCCGCAGCAGTGGGTACACTGCCCTCCACACAGAGGATATATTCCCCCTTATACTTTGTCATGGTGTTTTTCATCGCTTCCTCCGCCTGATGGCCGGATGCTGCCATCAGGGTTTCCGTATAATCGAGGGAAATCTGGTCCAGGAGCACATCCGCCACAATCGGGTGAGAGGAGCGGATAAATGACTCACTGCAGCAGGTGCATTCCTGGAAATGCAGCCAGATCACCGGAAGCCTGGGTTTATTACTAAGCGCCTGCACCACCTGTCCCACGGATGAATTTTCCAGCCCGAGATAGGCGGCCATCAGGGTGCAGAATTTCAGGAAATCCTTACGGGAATATCCTTTTCTTTTAAATTCCTCTAAATAAGTAGGGGATTTTTGCATTGTTGCGTTGTCCATGCAAATCGTTTTATGGCAAAGCCGTTAGAAAAAGGGGGAATCGTGTCAGCATAGTTATTGATTTCAACACCTGATCCCGCTGACTACTGTCAGACAATTCTATGACAAAAGTCAGGCAGGGGGGAGGAATTGAAGTTTAATATTGGTAACCTGAAAAGATCGGATATGAAAAAATATTTCCTGACACTGGCTGCTCTTGGTACGGCTTTCGGTTCTTTTGCGCATGAAGGTCACGGTCATACACATGGCTTCACCATTCAGCACTATTTCGTTGAACCAGAGCATGCCATCGGATTAATTGCCGTGCTGGCCATTGGTATTCTGTTATACAAGAGATACCGTTCAGCAGCTGTTAAAAAATAAACAGTCAGGCCGCTTTTTACATACATTACAGGACCGGCAAACGGACCTGTATCCGGCTGAGTATAAGTAAATGATATAACCGAAACATAAACCAAAAACGAATTTTATGTGTGCTACCTGCGGATGTGATGCTACCTCTTCCTCCCACCATCATCATGGCCATGATCACACACATGATCACGGACATTCCCACAGTAAAACGATCCTGGAAGTAGAAAAGGATGTGCTGTATGAGAACAACCTGCTGGCTGAGCGTAACCGCGGCTATTTTGAAGCCAAAAATATTCTGGCCCTGAATCTTGTCAGTTCACCGGGCTCGGGAAAAACTTCCCTGCTTGAGAGAACCCTTACCGATCTGAAAAACGAATACACCTGCTATGTTATAGAAGGGGATCAGCAGACATCAAGGGATGCGGACAGGATTCATGCCACCGGTACCAAAGTGGCCCAGATTAATACCGGCAAGGGCTGTCACCTGGACGCCCATATGATCCTGCATGCCATTCAGGGCATGAAACCCGCGGAAAACTCCATCCTCTTTATTGAAAACGTGGGCAACCTGGTTTGTCCTGCTATGTTTGACCTGGGAGAAAAGGAAAGAGTGGTGATCATCAGTGTCACCGAGGGAGATGATAAACCCATCAAGTATCCCGACATGTTCCATACATCCACCCTTTGTATTATCAACAAAACCGACCTGTTGCCTTATGTACCTTTCAGTATGGAGAAGGTGAAGGAATACGCGCTGCAGGTGAACCCGAATCTCCGGTTTATTGAAGTCAGCTGCACCAGCGGGGAAGGATTACCCGCCTGGTACCAGTGGCTGAAGGAAAAAGTACTGTTGCCCGAGAACGTATAGGGGCATCCATTGTAAATATGATGAGTACCTGGCATATCCATATCGGCGGATTAGTGCAGGGAGTTGGCTTCCGGCCCTTTGTATGCCGTGCTGCCGGCTCCATGGGGATATCAGGCCAGGTCAGCAACGGAAACGACGGGGTACACATTTTATTCAATGCCGGCTCCGAAGAAGCACAGCTATTTTACAGCAAACTGCTTCAGCAACCCCCGGCCAATGCCCTGATCCGTTCCCACAATATGGAAGAAGTCAGGCCTCAGACCTTCTCATCATTCCGGATCAGCGAAAGTGATCCTTCAGCCAGTCCCGATTTACTACTCACACCGGATATAGCCATTTGTCCCCAATGCCTGCAGGAAATAAGGAACCCGGACAACCGCCGCGCGTTATATCCTTTTACCACCTGTCTGGAATGTGGCCCGCGATATTCCATCAGCACGGCCCTTCCTTATGACCGCTGCCATACCACTATGGCGGACCTCCCGATGTGTATGGCCTGTGAAGAAGAATACAATGATATTCATGACCGGCGCCATTTCAGTCAGACCAATTCATGCCCTGACTGCGCCATACCCATGCACCTCTTTGACAACAATGGAGTCGAAATCACCAAAGACCCGGAAAGCATCCTGCTGATCGTAAATGAATCGCTCCGGCACGGACATATTATTGCAGTAAAAGGTATCGGCGGGTACCTGCTGATCTGTGACGCGACCAAGTATTATTCCGTTTCCACCTTACGGGAAAGAAAACACCGGCCGGCCAAACCCTTTGCGCTCTTATATCCTTCCGCAGAGATGATCGCCGCGGATGTGCACCTTTCGGAAAAAGAAAAAAAAGCCCTGCAAAGTAAACAGGCGCCGATTGTGCTGTGTACGCTTAAAGATGAAACCGGCACTGGTATTTGCACGGAGCTCATTGCGCCAGGACTGGACAAGATCGGGGTCATGCTTCCCTATACAGCATTGCTGGCTCTGATTATGGATCAGTGGAACAAACCTCTGGTGGCGACCAGTGGCAACCTCAGCGGCAGTCCCATTATATATACTGATGAAGACGCTTTGCTCTGGTTGAGTGATTTCGCCGATTTCATCATCAGTTATGACCGGGAAATCATTACGCCGCAGGACGACAGTGTCATCCAGTTTACCCGTCACAACGACACACCGGTAATCCTGCGCCGCTCCCGCGGTATGGCCCCCAATTATTATCCCCCTCCGTTCAGCCTGGAAAAAAACGTACTGGCCATGGGAGCTGAGCTAAAAAGCGCTTTTGCCCTCAATAAGGGGGACAATCTTTTTGTCAGCCAGTACCTGGGTGACCAGGAAGGTTTTGAGTCACAATCAGCCTACGAATACACCTTATCACACTTGCTTGATATGCTGCAAATGCGGCCGGCACATATACTTGCTGACAGCCATCCCGGATATTATGTAACCCAAAAAGGCAGGGAACTGGCGGAAGAATGGAAACTGCCGCTTACCCTGATACAACACCACAAAGCACATTTTGCTGCTGTACTGGCTGAAAATGGATTACTCAGCCATTCCGGTAAAATATTGGGGGTAATCTGGGACGGAACCGGATATGGAGAGGATGAGCAGGTCTGGGGCGGTGAGTTCTTCTTATTGTATGGTCCTCAAATGGAACGTTACTGTCACCTTTCTTATTTTCCTCACCTGCTGAACGATAAAATGAGCAAGGAGCCACGGATTTCCGCTGTTTCCCTTCTCCGGAAAGATATAGACCAGCTGATGACGATCCGCGATCTCTTTTCGCCGCAGGAAAGAGAATTCTACCTGAAATTGCTGCAGCAGCCCCTCCCCCTCAGTACTTCCAGTATGGGCCGGCTCCTCGACGGCATCGCGGCGATACTCCGTTTGCAGTCATTCAATTCCTATGAAGGAGAAGCCGCCATGAAACTGGAAGTGGCTGCCCGAAAATGTACGGATACTTCCGCAGCGCCTTATCCGGTATCCATAAGCCAGAACCAGCTTGACTGGGCCCCGATGATCGCCGGTGTTTTGCAGGACCAGGCAGGCGGTCTTCAGGTAGCTTTAATCGCCCGGAAAGTCTTTCTCACCCTGGTGGAAATGATCCGGCTGGTGGCTCAAAACGCCGGGGTGAAAAAAATTGCCTGCAGCGGGGGTGTTTTTCAGAATACACTGCTGATTGAACTGTTAACAGAACAGCTTGGAAAAGATTATAAACTGTATTTTCACAGAGAACTTAGTCCCAATGATGAATGCATTGGCTTTGGTCAGCTGGCGTATTTCGCATGGGAGCAACATTCTTTAAAACAACAGGCCCGGAAAGCTCTGGAGCCGGACCTGACATAAACCTATTGCTTATGTGTCTTGCTATTCCCGGTAAACTCATCTCCATCAGTGCCCAGCTGGATGAAACCTTCAGGCAGGGTAAAGTCTCCTTTGGCGGAATTACCAAAGAAGTAAACCTTTCTATGGTACCGGATGCGCAGATTGGTGATTATGTACTGGTACATGTGGGGGTGGCCATCGGTAAGGTGGATGAAGAAGAAGCCCGGCAAACCTTTGAATACCTGAAAGCCATGGGCGAAATGGATGAACTGGAATCCTGACCTCTCTCACCACCCACTACTCACTATTCACCACTCACCATGAAATTCCTCTCCGAATACCGCGATCCTGAACTCGTCAGACAATACCTGGAACAGATTCACCAGGTAACCACCCGCCCCTGGAAAATCATGGAGATCTGCGGCGGGCAGACTCATAGCCTGGTTAAAAACGGTATTCTGGAAATGCTGCCGGAACAGATTACCATGGTACATGGACCCGGTTGTCCGGTTTGTGTAACCCCGGTCAGTATTATTGATGAAGCGGTATTTCTGGCCCGTCAGCCACAGGTGATTATTTGTTCCTTCGGGGATATGCTGCGGGTACCCGGATCCGAAAAAAGTCTGCTGGATGCCAAAGCGGAGGGAGCAGATGTCCGTATTCTCTATTCTCCGCTAGAAGCCGTAAAACTGGCGCAGGAAAATCCGGATAAGGAAGTGGTCTTTTTTGCCGTGGGGTTTGAAACCACCGCTCCGGCCAATGCTCTCAGTATCATACATGCTGATAAAAGCGACGTTCCCAATTACAGCATTCTGGCTTCCCATGTACTGGTGCCACCGGCTATGGAAGCCATCCTGGGCGACCCCGAAAACCAGATTGACGCATTCCTGGCCGCCGGACATGTCTGCACCATCATGGGCATGGAAGAGTATTATCCCGTGGTGGAAAAATATAAAACCCCGGTTGTGATCACCGGCTTTGAACCGGTGGACCTGCTGCAGGGTATCCTGATGGCCGTACAGCAACTGGAAAAGGGAGAATACAAACTGGAGAACCAATATACACGGTATGTGCAACGGGAAGGCAACCGCATGGCCAAAGAAACCATGGAGCAGGTTTTCTCGGTAAGCGACCGGATGTGGAGAGGTATCGGCACTATTCCCCAGAGCGGATTTGAAGTCAATGACCGGTACAAAAATTATAATGCCCGGGTAAAATTCCGGATTGATATCCCCCTGGCCCGGGAAAACCCCTCCTGCATCAGCGGAGATATTATGAAAGGTTTGAAAAAACCCTTTGAGTGCCCGAATTTTGGCACCCAGTGTAAACCCGAGCACCCTCTCGGCGCCCCGATGGTGAGCAGTGAAGGAGCCTGTGCCGCCTATTATCATTATTCGTCCGGCACGGTTTAACGCATAAAAATATTTAATATATCATGCCGCAAACCATGAAAAAAAATTGGCTGCTTACTTTATGGATGACTTTCAGCCTGGCTGTTGCCGGCCAGGGCAAACCGGCTGGCCTTACCCTGCTCAGCGAAACCGGGAAAACCCCTGTTACGGATGCAACTGTTTATAGTTCTGATTTCAGTTTTATGGAAATCTCTGATGAAAACGGGTTTGTCTCCCTGAAACAACTGCCAGCCGGTATAAAAAAACTGCTGATTACAGCAGTGGGATTTGAAACCAGGGAACTCACTGAAACCGAATGGATGGCTGGCACGCTGTATCTCCGCACCCGTGTCACCACCCTGAACGATGTTTTGGTCAGAGCCTCTGCCAAAACCGGTGTTTTTAAAACCATCAGTGATCTGGATATCCATCTTCGTCCTATCGTCAACTCACAGGAAGTACTCCGGATGGTACCCGGGCTTTTTATCGGGCAGCACGCCGGCGGGGGCAAGGCGGAGCAGATTTTTCTGCGCGGTTTTGACCTGGATCATGGAACAGATATCCATCTCTCGGTTGACGGATTGCCGGTAAATATGGTGAGTCATGCCCACGGACAGGGTTATGCCGATCTTCATTTCGTCATTCCCGAACTGATTGAAAAAGTAAATTTCAGTAAGGGGCCCTTTGATGCCGACAAAGGCAATCTCGCCACAGCCGGTTATGTTTCATTCCGGACTAAAAATCATCTTCAGCATAATTTTGCCAAACTGGAAGGCGGACAATATAATACGCTGCGGGCGATCACGGGCATCAACCTGCTTTCAGCAGGTGCCCGGGAGAAAAACCAGAGTCTGTATATTGCCGGGGAAGGGTCATTTACGCAGGGTTACTTTGACAGTCCGCAGGATTTCAGCCGCCTGAACGGGATGATTAAATACCATGGCAGCACCGGAAAAAACAGTTCCCTGACTGCCCTGGTCAGTGCCCTTAAAAGTAAGTGGAATGCCAGTGGTCAGATACCAGACCGGGCGGTTGAAGATGGCAGTATCGGATTCTTTGGCGCGATTGATGATAAGGAAGGAGGCAATACCGCCAGGTATAATGCCAGCGCTGAATTTTTACATAATCTCACCAACGGGGCCGTATTACGCAACCAGTTATACTACTCCCGCTACGAATTTGAGTTGTATTCCAACTTTACCTTTTTCAAGGAAGATCCCGTAAACGGCGACCAGATCCGGCAAAAGGAAAAAAGAGATATCCTGGGTTATACCCTGAGTTATCAGCAGGACCATTCACTTTTCGGGAAAAGAAGCCGTTTTATTACGGGGGCCGGTTTCCGGTATGATGCCGTTCATAACAATGAACTCTCCCGCACAGTTAACCGGACCATCACCAGCAGCCGGATTGCCCTGGGCAATATCCGGGAACTGAACGCCGGAATTTTTCTGCAGGAAAAAATATTTCTCAGCAATAAAGTGGACCTGGGTCTCGGTATACGGGCAGATCATTTCAGCAACCGGTATGAAGACCTGCTGACCAGTGTCACAGGTCGTTCACAGTCTGCCATAATCAGTCCCAAACTGAACCTGAATTACCGGATCAATGACCAGGTACAGTTATACTGGCAGAATGGCCAGGGCTTTCACAGCAACGACACCCGTGTTGCCGTACAGCAGGATGGCAAAGAAGTGGTGACCCCTGCCTGGGGCAGTGATCTCGGCGCCATTGTTAAACTGGGTAAAAAAGCCATGCTGCAAACTGCGTTCTGGTATATGTGGATGAAACAGGAGTTTGTATATGTAGGAGATGAAGGCGTAGTGGAACCGGGCGGCCGCACCCGCCGGCTCGGTTGGGATCTTTCCCTCCGGTACGAATTGCTGAAGAACCTTTATGCAGATATGGATTTCAGTATCGCTGATCCCCGTGCCCTTGATGTACCTAAAGCGGAAAACAGGTTACCCCTTGCCCCCCGGTTTACCAGTGTAGGCGGCTTCACCTGGCGCCGTGAGTCCGGATGGAATGGCAGTATTCGTTACCGGTATATGGCTGACCGGCCGGCCAACGAGGATAATTCAGTACTCGCAAAAGGATATTTTGTCGCGGATGCGGCGCTGAATTTTAGCCGCAAAAAATGGGAGGCCGGTCTCAGTATACAGAACCTGTTTGATGCCCGGTGGAAGGAAACGCAGTTTGATACAGAAAGTCGTTTGTTCAATGAATCAGCGCCTGTTTCAGAAATCCATTTTACCCCCGGCACCCCGTTTTTCGCCCGGCTTAGTTTTACTCTTTTCTTTTAAACCACTATCATGCAACTCTCCTGCCCCATGCCCCGGCTTGACTTTGATGTAATTACCCTCGGACACGGGAGTGGCGGATTACTTACGCACAAGCTGTTGCAGAGCGGGGTATTTGATTTGTTTAAAAATGATCTGCTGGATCAGCAACACGACGGAGCCAGTTTTGAATTACCCGGTAAACTGGCATTCAGTACCGACAGTTATGTGATCACGCCCGCGTTTTTCCCGGGCGGAAATATCGGTGAACTTGCCGTGAATGGCACCGTTAATGACCTGGCCATGTGCGGGGCCATACCCCGGTATTTATCCCTCGGTTTTATTATTGAGGAAGGGCTGCCGATGACCGAATTCTGGGAAATCCTGGTCAGTATCAAAAACGCGGCTGAAAGAGCCGGAGTCAAGATCGTAACCGGCGATACCAAAGTGGTGGAAAAAGGAAAGGGCGATAAAATTTTCATCAATACCTCCGGTGTTGGCCAGGTACATCCGAAAGCCGCTATACATCACAGCCGGATTGAAGCGGGTGACCGGATTCTGATCAGCGGACCCGTAGCCACACATGGTATAGCGATTATGAGCGTACGTAAAGGACTGGAATTTGAAACCACGATACAGAGTGATACCATCAATCTGAATCATACAGTGATGAAATTACTTGACCGGTTCGGGGAAGGCATTCGTTTTCTGCGCGATCCGACCCGGGGTGGTATCGCATCCGTACTGAATGAAATTGCGGAACTCACCCAACTGGGTTATGAATTGGAACAAAAACATATCCCCTTTGACGAACAGGTGGAAGGCGCCTGCGAAATGCTCGGCCTTGATCCGCTGTATGTAGCCAATGAAGGATTGTTTCTCGCTGTGGTTAAAGCGGATATTGCCGATGCTTTCCTCACCGCCCTCCGGGAAGATGAAAACGGAAAACAGGCAGCTCTTATCGGGGAAGTAAAAACGGAACATCCCGGTAAAGTTTTACTGCAAAGCCGTATTGGCGGCCGACGGGTGGTGAATTATCTTACGGGGGAACAGTTGCCGAGGATATGTTGAGAGGTTGAGGGGTTAGGATTGATCAACAAAATGACGACCACTTTCCACTCCCCACTTTCCATTTTCCAATTTTTCCCGACCTTTCCGCCACAATCAACCAACATGGAAATCAAAGACCTCTTCAACCCGGCCGTTAAACAGGAAATATTTGACCGGATTAACCGGCTTAGTCCCCAGTCTGCCCGTTTGTGGGGTAAAATGGATGTGGCCCAGATGCTCGCTCACCTGCAGTTGCCCTTTGAAGTGGCTTATGGCACCCGGCAGATAAAAGGTAATTTTTTCTTTAACCTGATCATGCCGTTTTTTAAAAAGACACTCTGGGATGAAAAACCCTGGAAAAAGGGACTGCCTACGGATCAATCCTATATCATGACCGGCAGCGTAAAAGATTTTGAAACGGAAAAAAACAAATTGCTGGGCCTTATCAGCCAGTTCTCCGAACAGGCTGTAAAAACAGAAATTCATCCCGTTTTTGGCAGAATGACCAAAGAGCAATGGAGTAAATCGGCCTGGAAACATATTGACCACCACCTGAAACAGTTCGGCGCCTGACCGAAATCATAATGGAACCCGCCTGCCCCGCTTAGTTTTGAGCAGGTTTTTTATGTCTCCTCTCCTCTGGAAAAATATCATCCGCAAGCCTACCTGAGCGATCCGCTCCCTGACTTCTTTATTTTATTAATTCATCGCAGCCCCCGGCTGCCAAAAAGCTTGCATGAAAACAATCATAGAACCCTTCCGTATAAAATCGGTGGAGCCCATCTTTTTTACCACCCGGGAAGAACGCACGGAGATCCTCCGGAAAGCTGATTATAATTCCTTTCGCATCAAAGCCAGTGATATCCTGATTGACCTGCTCACCGACAGCGGTACCAGCGCCATGAGCAGTAACCAATGGGCAGGTATTATGCTCGGTGATGAATCCTATGCCGGCAGCAACAGTTTCTTCAAATTTGAAGATTCGGTCCGGAGTATTACCGCCATGCCATTTATCATACCCACCCACCAGGGCCGGGCGGCGGAGAAAATTCTTTTTACCATCCTGGGAGGGAAAGGAAAAAATTTTATCAGTAATACCTTTTTTGACACTACCCGGGCCAATATTGAATTCTCCGGCGCAGAAGCCATAGACTGTGTATGTGAGGAAGGCAAACATCCTTCCATTCCCGCGCCCTTTAAGGGAAATATGGACATTTCCCTGCTGCGTAAAACCATTGAGGAAAAAGGGGCTTCAAGTATACCGCTGATTATGCTCACTATCACGAACAATTCCGGAGGCGGACAACCGGTGAGCATGCAGAATATCCGCGATACCCGGAAAGTTTGTGATGAATATGGCATCCCGTTATACATAGATGCCTGCCGTTTTGCTGAAAATGCCTGGTTTATCAAACTCCGGGAAGATGGTTATGCCGGCAAGCCGGTGCCGGAGATTGCCCGTGAGATGTTTTCTTATGCCGACGGATGCACCATGAGTGCCAAGAAAGACGCATTTGCCAATATTGGCGGATTCCTCGCAATGAAAAACCCGGAACTGGCGGTTAGCTGCCGGAACCTGCTGATCATAACCGAGGGCTTTACGACCTACGGAGGACTGGCCGGCCGTGACCTGGAAGCGATTGCCATCGGCTTACAGGAAGTCATGGATGAGCACTATCTGCAGTACCGGATCCGCAGTATTGAATACCTGACCCAGAAACTGGTGGAGGCCGGCGTTCCCGTCATGCAGCCAGCCGGTGGCCATGCAGTGTACCTGGATGCCAGGGAATTTCTGCCGCATATTCCCGTTTACCAATACCCGGGACAATCCCTCGTGTGTGCACTCTATGAAGCAGGCGGCATCAGAGCCGTGGAAATCGGGTCGCTTATGTTTGGTAAATATGATACCGCCGGTAAACTGGTTCCGGCCACTCTTGAACTGGTACGACTGGCAATTCCGCGACGGGTGTACACCCAAAGCCATATTGATTATGTGGCAGAAGTGATCATTGAAGTATTCAACAAACGGAATGAACTGAAGGGAATGATCATAACGGAAGAAACCCCATTACTGAGACATTTTACCGCCAAACTTAAACCTGTCGATGTGTAATGAGTAATGAGTAATCAATAATCAGTAAAGGCAAAAAGCTCATCACTCAGCAAGATTCCATATTAAGACCTGATAACTAATCAACTTATAAACTTTACACCATGAGTACTATAATTAAAAGAAGCTGGGCCGAACCCTATAAGATCAAAATGGTTGAACTGCTCAAAATGACCAGTCCGGCCCAGCGTAAAAAAGCCCTGAAAGAAGCCGGTTTCAATACCTTTTTACTCCGCTCGGAAGATGTATACATTGATCTGCTTACCGACAGCGGCACCTCCGCGATGAGCGACCGCCAGTGGGCGGGGCTGATGCTCGGAGATGAAGCCTATGCAGGCAGCCGTAACTTTTACCACCTTGAAGAAACGGTCAGGGAATACTACGGATACAAATACCTGGTACCCACACACCAGGGCCGGGGAGCTGAACATATCCTGTCCAGAATCATGATCAAAAAAGGAGATATCGTTCCCGGCAATATGTACTTCACCACCACCCGCCTGCACCAGGAACTGGCCGGAGGCAAATTTGAAGATATCATCATTGATGAGGCCCATGATCCGGAAAATGAACATCCCTTTAAAGGCAATGTGAACCTGGAAAAACTGGAAGCCCTGATAAATAAATACGGGGCCGGGCGTATTCCTTATGTGAGTATTGCCACCAGTGTAAATATGGCCGGCGGGCAGCCCATCAGCATGACCAATCTGAAAGCGCTCCGGGCGCTGACAAAAAAACACGGAATCCGTATTATTCACGATATGACCCGTGTGGCGGAAAACGCGCACTTCATCCAGCGACGTGAAAAAGGGTATGAAAAAAAATCTATCCGCCAGATCGTAAAGGAAATCTGTTCGCTGACCGATGGTGCCACGATGAGTGCCAAAAAAGACGCACTCGTTAATATCGGCGGCTTCCTCGCTATCAACGACTGGGATATATTTGAAGAAGCCCGGAATATGGTGGTGGTTTATGAAGGATTGCACACGTATGGCGGACTGGCCGGGCGTGATATGGAGGCCATGGCTATCGGCATAAAAGAAAGTGTGGATGATGATCATATCCATGCCCGTGTCGGTCAGGTTATCTACCTGGGTGAAAAAATGATTGAGTACGGTGTACCGATTGTAAAGCCGATCGGCGGACATGGCATTTTTGTGGATGCAAAAAAATTCCTGCCACATATTCCGCAGGATCAGTTTCCCGCCCAGACCCTCGCAGCCGAGATCTACCTGGATTCCGGTGTACGTACCATGGAAAGAGGCGTGGTATCAGCCGGCCGTAAAGCCAATGGCGAAAATTATTATCCGAAACTGGAACTGGTGCGTTTCACCATTCCGCGACGGGTTTATACTCAGGCCCATATGGATGTGATTGCAGAGTCTGCTGCAAAAGTGTATGAAAGAAGAAATAAAATCAGGGGGTTGAAAATGGTGTATGAGCCCAAATACCTTCGCTTCTTCCAGGCCCGTTTTGAACAACTGTAAATACAGCCGGAAGAAGACGGCAATCCCTCCGGGGGTTGCCGTTATTTTTTAACCAAGAAGATAGGCCAGGCCTTCGTTCACGGGAAGGCAGAGATCACTTACAGTCCGGTTCCGGCACATGTTCTCAAACAGATCCCGTACTCCTTTGTAATCATCATGAATCGGGCAGGGATGCGCAGATGAACATTTATTAAATCCCAGTCCGCAGCGGCGAAACACATCTTTCCCGTCAATGGCTTCCACGATGCGTAAAAGGGGCAATTTCTTTTGCTTCACCGTAAGGTAAAATCCGCCAGCCGGCCCTTTCTGGCTTTTGATAATATCAGCTTTCACAAGGGTTTGCAGTAATTTTCCCACCGTATGCTCACTGGCATCAATCACCGCCGCAATCTCCTTAATGCCCGACCTTTCCCCGGATTCTATCCGGGAAGCAAGATAAATGACCGCTTTGATTGCGGTTGTACAGGTAAGGCTCAGCATATTTATCTGTTTAAAAAATCTTTCCCTCTTTCTGAAATCCGTTCATAATTCCAGGGAGGGTCAAAACTTAGTTCCACCTCCACTTCCCTTCCGTTGAAAGTTGCTTCCAGGGCCCGTTGCACGGCTGCCACCAGGGTTTCCCCCATGGGACAAAACTGTGTGGTCAGGGTCATCCGCACATATATCCTGTTGCCGGCTTCATCAAAATCCACCTGGTAAATCAGTCCCAGATCCACTACATTCAGGCCCAGTTCGGGATCATTCACCTGCTCCAGTGCCGCCAGGGCAATGGTACAATTGATCGGATGATTGCTGATTACATTCATACCAACGGTTTGTGCAGACAGGTTTTCCAGATATTCAGATTATACAAGATGGCCGACAGCAGCAGCAATCCGGCCCCCAGTCTCAGCAACAGCCAGCCCTCTCCAAAGATACCGGCTCCGGCACAAAGAAATCCGGCCAGGTAGGTCAGGGCCATGGCGTTAAACAGCATTTCAGAATACAGGTCTTTGGGATTGGGTGTTTTTACCCGGCCCGCTTTTTCATGATATATTTTATTCCATATAATAAAGGGCAGGGTTTTAAATGTCATCCCCAGTATGATAGCTGTAATCCAGCCAAAAAAAATGACAAACCCGTATAACAGGGTATAACGGGCATGGGTAGTACCGGAATACCTCCAGCCTGCGAGCAACAGGAGCAATAAGATAGGCAGGAGCATCATGGCTACCGACAATAGCGAAACCTTCATCGGTTCATCCACCTGCTTCCGGATCCTGGCCCGGTATACCCCGCTAAGATAAAAAACGAAAAGACCGAACGAAATGAGGATAACAGCTCCCGGATACATAAATGGCAAACCGGGAAAAATAAAAAAAGACAGGAGGTACAATAACAAGCCCCCGTTAATACCTGCATAGATTACCCACAGCAGCCGGTTATGCTGGTACTTTGAGATCAGGAACATGGGAATCAATCGGGATCCCACACCGGTCACCAGGAGTAAGAACCAGCCTAGAATGCCTGCATGTGCATGCAGAGGTAAATACTCCAGGGTTTCTTTGGGCAGGAAGGGATAGGTAAAATTATAAACCAGCGTCAGCCCCAGGAAAGCGGTAAGAAATAACCAGCCCGTGGCCGTAATTATAAATACGGCATGAACATTCATTTCACGACCCCGGCCCGTACTTTTTAGCAGATTGACCAGGTACACCAGTACAGAAAGCAGGATCAGCCGCCCGCCCCATTTGGCCGGCCAGCCCATGTCAAAAACATAAAAACCATAGACCAGCAGCGGTATCCCCAGGGCTGCCAGTATAAAAGACAAATGGGCAAGCCGCATACTGTACAGCGGACGTTCGGTCAGAACCGGTACAAGCTGGTGACTGGCTCCGAGTATCACCATCGTTCCCCAACCGAGTGCCATAAGGTGTGTGAGGGCCAGGGTATGCGGATGAAAATAATGCTCCCGGAAAGCCGGGCTGTTAACCAGCAGTAAAGCTGCACTGATCAGGAAACTAAAGGCAGCATACAGATAAAAAGGGACCACCGCAGAGGCGGCTGTATGCCTGAAATGCGCTTTTGGAAAAGCCGTACTCATATCATTTATGGAAAATCAGCAGGTGAACATCTCCTTCCCGGATTTCGCGGATCCGGTAATCAAATTTACGTTCCGAAAGCTCAGGCAGCAGGTAAACGGGAATTTTTTTATGAAAAACAAAAAGCGCTTCCCCATCCGGCAGCTTTTCCAGTTCACTGAGAATAGTTAGCATCGGACCGGGCATTTCCAGCTGTCGTACATCCGTCACCCGTGTTTTGCCATTGAACCGCTGTTCCACAGATTCCCAGTCATCGGGTTTATTTTCTGCTTCGGCGGGCCCCGTCAGTGTATTACCGTCATCTTTAAAAAAATAAGTATGAATCAATTGTTCATTTATCACTTCTGTATAGGAACTGTACCCTTTTTTCATCAGCAATGAAATCAACGGCATGGGCTTAAACGAATTGATTAGCTGTAATACCTGCCCTTCCCGTAATCCGCTGATTTTTGCTAAAATCTGTTGCAGGGGGTCAGTGCCGCCTGATAAAACGGGTCTTACATCAAAGGGCACCAGTTGCCCGGGTTCCAGCGTATTCAGCAAAGCAGGTTTTTGATCCATAGTTGTAATTATTTATGATTGACTGGCATCGTTTCGTTCTGCCCAGGCCGTGAAGCCAGGCGGTTTCCGTCTTTAAAAAAATAAGCCGGTTAGCAGCCGCCCATACCAGGCAGTGAAATAGTTTCAAACAATAACGGGCGGCCGCTATACCGGATGTTTTTCAGGGATCAGATTTTTTCCAGCTGAAGGGCAGCGGGAAAAAGAATATTATTCTCCAGGTGCACATGCAGGTGCAGATCTTCCTCAAATTCTTCCAGCAGTCGGTATAACAGGCTGTAGCTGGCGCAGGCATCTTCCGGTAACTGAAAGTTTTGAGTGAGCTGACGGATTTCCTCCATCATCCCCCCTACTGATTCGTGCTCCATCTCCATGAGGTTAACCGGCTGTTGCACTGAACCGAGTTCCGCCTGCCACGCAGAACGGTTTCCGGTTTCCCTTTTATCCAGGGCCTGTATATAGGGAAACAGCACCTGCTCTTCTTTAACCAGGTGCGCCATCATTTCCTGGTGCATATCTTCCACCAGTTTATGAACGGCCAGTAATTCAGGATGACGGCCACCGTGAACCCGTTTCACTTTTTCCGCATATGCCAGTATATCGGGCAGATTCTTCCTGACATAACTGTGATGAGTGTTTACGATATATTCAGCCAGAAAAGATGGGCTCCAGTCGGTATAGGGCAAAGGGCGGGCTGAGGGCATCCGGTCAGCCTGCTGCAATTCCTGCTCCACTTTTGTCACATCAATTCCTTTTTCACGACAGGCTTCCTTTACTGTTTTTTTGCCACCGCAGCAGAAATCGAGTCCGTACTTTTTAAAGACCTGTGCCTTGCGGAGGTCTTTGGCAGCCAGCTGACCCAGGGTCTCTTCGCCTTCCCCGTTTTTCCTTTTGGTGATCCGCACCTTCCACCAAACAGGGCCCTGCTCCAGGTATTCCCAGGTAAAAATATTTCCCCGCTCCCCGAGTAACTGGTAATACAGGGGTTTGGGATCATGGTCGTTGTGTATGACCAGGTCTTCCCCCCCGGTAAGTTCATCAAAATGCTGAAAGATTGTAGGGTGTTTGAGCCGGGGCTCAATCAGTGTTACGTTGAGGATATTTCCGGTGAGTGTAGTTTCCATACCAATTTTATTTAGCACAAAACTACAAAAAGAATTTTAATAAAAGTATTTAAATACTTT
>JACSRW010000005.1 GCA_014879565.1 Chitinophagaceae bacterium | reverse complement strand
AGGGAGTGGGCAATACGGAATAGGCAATGTCACCCTGTAGGGGTGCATTGTAGGTAGAAAGAAATGTTGAAAAAAGATCATGGCACCCTGTAGGGGTGCATTGTGGGATGAATGGGGAATAGGGAATAGAGACTGGGTAATGGCACCTTGTAGGGGTGCATGGTGGGTAAACCGGGCACCGGGTCAGAAGAAATTAACCCGTGTTACCCTGACGGCTTCACCATAAAACAAATGATTACCCCCGCTATTACAGCGCAATCTGCTTCTGGGTCATCAGCTTACGCAGGTTAATCAAACCATAACGCATCCTGCCAAGAGCCGTATTGATACTGCAATTGGTGGCGGCGGCGATTTCCTTAAAGCTCATATCCGCGTAATGACGTAAGATGATCACTTCGCGCTGATCTTCAGGCAGGCTTTGCAGCATATCCCGGACACGGTCGTGACTCTGTCTTTTCATCAGCGTGGTTTCCGCGCTGTCTTCAGAAAAGTTCAGCACTTCAAATATATCCTTGTCTTCCCCGTTGCGGATCGTGGGGGTGCGCTTCACTTTACGGAAATGATCCACACAAAGATTATGGGCTATACGCATGGCCCAGGGCAGGAATTTTCCTTCCTCGGTATAGCGGCCGCCGCGCATGGTATCAATAATACGGATAAAGGCGTCCTGGAAGATATCTTCCGCCAGGTACTTGTCCTTTACCAGGAAAAGAATAGACGTGTACAGTTTGTCTTTGTGACGGAGTACAAGTGTTTCTAAAGCTTCCAGGTGGCCGTCCTGGAACAGGTGGATCAGTTCGTGGTCAGTCTTTTTTGAAAAAGCTTTCATAACAACTACAGTTTAGGTTTTTCCGCAGGTTTGCACCGGCAGTTTACAAATTGGATATTGGCGTCAACAGTTCGGGTAAAAAAAAGTGTAGATGTTATGCAATAGGCGGTGTGAGTTTTGGGTTATTCATATATTGGATATTGTGAGATAAAAATAGGCCATTTCGGTAATTTGGCAAACATTTGCATGGGAATTCCGTAGTAATATTTCCAAAATAAATGTTAATGATTAGGGCCGAAACCCGCGAGGGACAAGGCTTTACACCTATTTTATCCGAAATGGACCAGGTAATAAAAGGGAAAAATCCCGCCGTAAAACCGACCGTAATTTCCGCAGAAAATATACTGATCCGGGGGGCCAGGGTACATAATCTCAAAAATGTAACCGTGGAAATACCCCGTAACCGCCTCGTGGTGGTGACCGGGGTTTCGGGCTCCGGTAAATCTTCCCTTACCATTGATACCTTATATGCAGAAGGGCAGCGTCGTTATGCAGAAAGTCTCAGTGCATATGCCCGTCAGTTCCTGAACCGGATGAATAAACCGGATGTGGACTATATCAAAGGGCTCTGCCCGGCCATTGCCATTGAACAGAAAGTGATCACCCGTACGCCCCGGAGTACCGTGGGCAGCATGACGGAAATATATGACTATCTCCGCCTGTTTTTTGCCCGTGCGGGCCAGACCTTTTCACCGGTATCCGGCCGCCTGGTAAAAAAAGATGACGTGACCGATGTGGTGAATGCGATACAGCACCTGGCAGAAGGGACAAAGGTTTTTGTTTTATCAGCGCTCAAACAGCACAAAAACCGTGAGCTGCGGGAAGAACTGAATATCCTGGTGCAAAAAGGTTTTTCCAGAGTATATAGCAGGATGGAGAAAGGAGACGGGAGCCGGGAGCCGGGTGAGATTTACCGGATTGAGGAATTGCAGGAGTTAACAGATAAGGAACTGAAGGCAAAAAAGCTGACCCATATACTGATTGACCGGCTGGTGGTTAAAAAAGAGATGGATGAAGATGATCTGCACCGAATCGCCGATTCAGTGAGTACGGCTTTTTATGAAGGCGAAGGCGATGTATTCCTTGAAGTCAGCCCCCATTCACTGCTTCATTTCAATAACCGTTTTGAACTGGATGGCCTTCTCTTTGAAGAGCCCGTTCCCAATTTATTCTCTTTTAATAATCCTTTCGGAGCCTGTCCCACCTGTGAAGGCTTTTCTCAGGTACTGGGGGTAGATCCCGACCTGGTAATTCCCGACCGGCGGCTCAGTGTATATGAAGGGGCAGTGGCACCCTGGAAAGGGGAGAAGCTGGACTGGTGGCGGCAACAGTTTATAAAGGGCGCCAAAAAATTTGACTTTCCCGTGCACAAACCCGTGGCGGATCTGACTTCGGCCCAGTATGAACAACTCTGGGAGGGCAGTCACGGAGTACTGGGCATAAAAGATTTTTTCAAAGACGTGGAATCCCAGTTGTATAAAGTGCAGTACAGGGTTCTGCTGAGCCGGTACCGGGGCCGGACCGATTGCCCGGAATGCAGGGGCTTTCGCCTGAGAAAGGAAGCGTTGTATGTGAAGATAGGAGGAAAACATATCGGGGAATTATGTGCGATGCCGGTGAAAGACCTGAAGACCTGGCTGGATGAACTGGGCCCCCAACTCAGTCTGCATCAGCGGGACGTGGCGAAAAGGATTCTGATTGAGATGCATAACCGGCTGGATACCCTGCTGAAAGTTGGTCTCGGTTACCTGACCCTGAGCCGGCTGGCCAACAGCCTCAGCGGCGGAGAAAGCCAGCGTATCCAGCTTACCCGCAGCCTGGGCAGTAACCTTACCAATTCACTGTATATTCTTGATGAGCCATCCATTGGCCTGCATGCCCGGGATACCGCCAACCTGATTAAAGTGCTGAAGGAATTGCGCGACCTGGGCAATACCGTTGTCGTAGTGGAACATGATGAAATGATGATGCGGGAAGCAGATCATATTATTGATATGGGTCCGCTTGCCTCCCACCTGGGCGGCGAAGTGATTGCGGAAGGCGACTATGAGGCTATTACAGCCAATCCGGCAAGCCTTACGGGAAAATACCTCAGCGGGGCCCTGGAAATAAAACCTCCGGCCATTACCCGTAAATGGACCCGTTCGGTTACCGTGGAAGGGGCCCGCCAGCATAACCTGAAAAATATAACGGTTGAGTTTCCGCTGAATATTCTCTGTGTGGTGAGCGGGGTCAGCGGCAGTGGTAAAACCACCCTGGTAAAACAGATCCTGGTGCCGGCATTAAGAAAGATCAAAGGGGAGTTCGGGGACAAAGTGGGTTTTCACCAGGCTATCACGGGTGATATAGACAGTATTGCCCAGGTGGAACTGGTGGATCAGAACCCGATTGGTAAATCATCCCGGAGTAACCCGGTTACGTATATTAAGGCCTGGGATGAGATCCGCGATCTCTATGCCCGGCAGCCACTCAGTAAAATGCGGGGTTTTCAGCCCAAACATTTTTCTTTTAATGTGGATGGCGGACGCTGTGATACCTGTAAGGGGGAGGGGGAACAGGTGGTGGAAATGCAGTTCCTGGCGGATGTACACCTGGTCTGTGAAAGCTGCGGAGGCAAACGCTTTAAGGAAGAAGTGATTGAAGTGAAGTATAAGGAGAAAAGTATTTATGATATCCTGGAGATGAGTGTGGATGAGGCGATTGATTTTTTTGCCGGGGATGAAGACGGTATTTCGCGGGCCCTGAAGCCCCTGAGTGATGTGGGACTGGGTTATGTAAAATTGGGACAATCCTCCGATACGCTATCCGGGGGGGAGGCCCAGCGGGTAAAGCTGGCATCTTTCCTGGGGAAAGGTAGGGGGACAAATAAAATTCTTTTTGTATTTGATGAACCAACCACGGGACTTCATTTTCATGATATCGGCAAATTGCTGGCCTCTTTCAATGCCCTGATTGAACAGGGACATTCTGTAATAGTAATTGAGCATAATACTGATGTACTCCGTTCGGCCGACTGGCTGATAGATCTGGGCCCTGAGGCCGGGGAGGGCGGGGGAGAACTGGTCTATGCCGGTGTACCCAAAGGATTACAAGGACAAAAAAACAGTCATACCGCCCGGTTTATCTGATCTAAAATACTGCCGGAATTTACCCCGTAATTTTACCCTAGTAGTTTATACTTATAAACTACGTAGTCCGCGCCCAATAAGGGTTTCAGAAAAGTCAATAAAAGGGGTAAATCCTTATTTTTTTGTGTAAAAAACTTGCAAATCCGGAATTCCCCCTATACTTTTACAGTCACTTTACGAAGTAAATCTCCGATTCCTTCGAAGCCGCGTACCCCAATTCTCCTTCTGAAATACCGCAGTATTACTAACTACGGACCCAAGTCTGTTTAACGATAATCGCCAATTTCCTGTAACGCCAGCTATCCATGCTTCTGTGATCAACCACCCTATTTCGTCCTTATTTAAAAAGTTAAAACTCTGAAGCATGAAAAAGTTTTTACAATCAAACAAACAGTATTTACTCCTGGCGCTCTTTATTATTGCCGCTGTTGTGGTAAATGCACAAACAACTGCCATTGCCACTGGGAACTGGAATAACTCAGCAACCTGGAGTGCAGGGATTCCCGACGCTTCTGATGCGGTTACAATCAATAACGGAGTTACCGTTACTGTAAACACTACAGCGGAATGTGCAAGTATTTCTATTAATGGTGGAGGAACTGCAACCGGGATTACAATTTCAGGTTCAAACAGCCTTTCTGTTTCCGGGGCTATAACAGTAGCTTCAGGTACAGGTAGTGGTGACCATAGAATTATTAATGTTGGTGCTGGTACTCTTTCGTGTGCTTCCCTGACCATGAATACAACCGGAAATGATAACCGTTACAATCGGCTTTTAATATCCACAGGTACTGCGACAATATCAGGTAACATAACAATGAATGATGGTGATGCAGATCGGAATAATGTGGTGTTTACCAACTCAGGCACATTAAATGTTGGTGGCGATTTTACTGGTGGGGGTGTTACTATTTCCTCGGGTACAATTCGTTATACCAGTTCAGGTAGTCAGGAAATCCGGGATATGGATTATAATAATCTGTATTTTTCCGGTGCCGGGACCAAAACACTTCCCGGTAATATTTTGGTTCAAGGTGATGTGTTAGTTGAAGAAGGAGCTGTCGTTACACTTGGTGCTGATGATATTGATATGGATGATAATGGAGATCACACTATAACCATTAACGGTACCTTTAATATAAATGGGGGGTGGACGCCTTGCGCAGACAGGAACAGGTACCAAGACTATGGTTATCGGGTCAACCGGGGTTTTAAATATTACAGCCACAACGGGCCTTCCTTTATTTGATGTATATACATTTGATGCTGCAAGTACAGTAAACTTTGGTGCCAGCGGAAACCAGACTATTGAAAATTCGGCTACTTATGGCAACCTGACCACTTCCGGTTCCGGTACCAAGACGCTTGAGTCATCCGGTGGAACAATGAATTTTGCCGGTACCATCACTATCGGTTCCGGTACCACCCTGGCCAGCAATAATAAAACCATGAATGTGGGCGGCGGTTTTATCAATAACGGTACTTTTACCCGGGGCACCAGCACCGTTGTACTGGATGGATCTGCTGAACAGGAAATTGGAGGCAGCACCAGCACAATATTTACTAATCTGACAGTGAATAACAGCAGCCTTACCGGCATTACGGTGTCAAACGATTTCAGAGTAGCCGGTACCCTGACACTCACAGATGGGATTGTAAATACCAGTGCCGGTAATTATGTGCAGATTGATGATAATGCCACGGTTTCAGGTGCTTCCACGGATTCACATGTAAAAGGCCCGATCCGCAAAGCGGGTAACGATGCCTTTACTTTCCCCATTGGCAGCGGCACACTTTATTCGCCGCTGACCATCACCGCCCCGAATGAAACCGGTGACATTTTTGAAGCAACTTATGTACGCTCCAGCGGTGCTGTACTGGGAAGTATCTCTGTTTCCGGTCTTACACAGGTAAGTAACTGCGAATACTGGGATCTGCAGGAAGTAACCGATCCGGGAAATGATAATACTCTTACTGTTACCATCGGCTGGTATCCTGGCAGCGGTTGCGGTTCCGGTTATATCACCGATTATACGAAAATTACCCTGGCCCATTTCAACGGAACCAACTGGAGTGACTTTGGTGGGGTACCTTCCGGTAACAATACCACCGGTACGGTACAACGCACCGGTGTCAGCAGCTTCAGCCCCTTTACCCTGGGTAGTACCGAAGCGGCAGCCAACCCCCTGCCTGTTTCTTTCAGCGATGTAAAAGCCTTTGAAAAAGGAAATGCGGTACAGATTGACTGGACCAACCTGACTGAATCAGATGTGGAAAGCTACGTGATCGAACGTTCTGCGAATGGCGTTGATTTCACTGCTATTGCTTCGGTAGCGCCCCGCAGCAACCAGGTTGACCGTGTGAGCTACAGCTACCTGGATATGGCGCCCCTCTCCGGCACCAATTTCTACCGGATTAAAGCTGTTGAACTGGATGGCAAGACTATTTACACTAAGAATCTGCGGGTGGATATCGGCCGCAGCCCCAAAGGCATCAGCCTCTACCCGAACCCGGTGAAGGGCCAGAACCTGACCATCGGTTTCAGCGCCGCCCGTGGTATGTATAACCTGCAGGTAGTAAACAATGGCGGCCAGGTGGTGTACCGTCAGCAAATGAACCACAACGGCGGAACCATCAGCCAGCAACTGAACCTGCCTGCTTCCCTGAAGTCGGGTGTGTACAGCCTGCTGATCAGCGGCGACAATTATAAGGAGAGCCGTATGTTCGTGGTGCAGCAATAAGTAAATAAGGACAAGTGAGATACCACTAAAGGGGGCCGTCAGACGACGGTCCCTTTTTTTCTTAGTGGTGGTCTTGCTGTGTTACCGCCTGATAATTACTTTTTCCTGCAAACGTTTTCCTTCGGCAGTATACACAGTGAGAAGATAGGTGGCGGTGGAAAGATCGCTTATATCCAGGCTGATTGAACTGTTGCCGCTGGTCAGGGAAGCCGTAAACTGTTTGACGGCTTTGCCTGACATATCAGTCAGTATCACCCGGGCCTGTCCCGCTTTTTCCAATCCAAGTGACATGGTTATTGAATTAACGGCAGGATTGGGATATACGCGTAAAAGACCCGGCGCTTGCTCAAGCGTGAAAAGAATGACTTTGCTGTAACTGGTTTTGCCATCCTTGTCCACCATCTGGAGCCGGTAATAAACACGGCTTTCTTTCCCGGCCGGTAGCTGGATGTCGCTATAGGCGTATTGGGTAGTTGTTTCTTTTCCGGCCGCTTTTACTTCTCCAACCGTGATAAACTGTTCACCATTGAAGCTGCGCTGAATATTGAAATGGCTGGTGCCGCATTCCTGGGCCGTAGTCCATTGCAGGTCGGTCCGGTTGTTTTTCAGCGTACCGGAAAAAGCAAGCAGACGTAGGGGTAATACCACATTATAGCTGCTGATTTTCCAGAGGTCATTGAGAATGCCGTCACTTTCATCATCATATCCGTAACCGCCAAAGAGCCAGAGATTGCCGGCATTATCGGTCCAGGTCACACTGCCCTGGCGGGCGCCGGTCAGGTTTGCCGGACTGGGAAGTCCCTGCACCCCGTATACGCCGCGGTGGTCAATAGTGCTATTGCCTTTTACCCAGGTCCAGTTATTGGTAAAGGGACTGAATTTCCAGAAATCATTCAGGTAACCGGTAGCGCCGGTAGAATCAAGGCCATACCCGCCGAACAACCACAGTTCCCCGTTGGGATCAGTCCAGGAACTGCTTACATACCGGGCGCCCGGTGTATTCGCCGGGGCAGATACACCGCGGGTTCCGTAAACTGGAAGCTGATCAATGAGTTTGTTTCCATTCATCCAGGTCCACTGGTTGGAAGAAGGATTATATTTCCAGATATCATTCAGGTTGCCGCAGGAAGCCGCATCATACCCATACCCGCCGAATAACCAAAAATTGCCATCCGCGTCATTCCAGGAGGAAGCTACATACCGGGCGCCGGGTTTGTTGCCGGAAGCGGTCACTGTTTTAGTGCCGTATACACCTGTGCGTTCAACGGCGTTATCTCCGTTGATCCAGGCCCATTTATTGGTAGCGGGATTATAACGCCAGAGATCATTCAGGATACCCGATTCGGAACTGTTATAACCATATCCGCCGAAGAGCCATAAATTGCCGGCTGCATCCACCCAGGTATTACTGCCATACCGGGCACCGGGTTTATTATTGTTATGTTCGTTTCCTTTTGTACCGTAGGTGCCTGTTTTGTCAATCAGTTTATCCCCCTTCACCCAGGTCCATTGATTGGTGGAGATCGTGTATTTCCATAAAGTGTTCAGAAAACCGAATTCGGAATCTGTATATCCGAAACCTCCGTAAAGCCAGAGATTACCACTGGCATCGGTCCAGGATACCCCTGCATAAATACCGCCGGGTTTATTGACGGTGGAGGGGGTACCCATTGTGCCATACACACTGAATTGCTGAATACTGCTGTCGCCGCTTACCCAGGTCCACTGATTGGAAACAGTATTGAATTTCCAGAGATCATTCAGGTAACCCTGTTCGGAATTTCCGTAACCCATACCTCCGAAAAGCCAGAGATTTCCTTCAATGTCACGCCAGGTGATAGCGGAAGTGCGGGAACCGGGTTTGTTGGAATTGGAAGCTACTCCTTTTGTACCATAAATTCCGGTGCTGTTCACATCGTGATCCCCCTTCATCCATACCCAGGGGGTGGTGGGATCTATCTGAGCGGAACCGGTTAATGCCAGTAAGGCAAATGAGATGAAGAGTACGGTGGTCTTCATAATGGATGGATTTGGACAATTCAAAATTACGGCCCGCACCAGCCGTTCACAATGAAAATCAGCATTATTATCGCCGTTTATGGGTTAGCACTTAGCGGGTATAAATACAAACCCATGAGCCTGACTGACTGCTCTCCGGAAAACCGGCTATGATCCTTCAGATTGTTGTGATTGATATCCCCGATGATGGCTCCTTTTCATAGGGAAAATTGAATTATTTCGCATATACAAAAACGTTATATCTTTTTGTTTTTCCGTTTTCACTGTTGTAGCAACGCAGACTCTCCCGATCGTTTTTTTACGGAAATGTTTCACGGGGGAATTACGATCAGGACAGTATTTCACACGGGCAACTGAATAAAAAATAGGGTATAATACTTAGTCAGTTTACATCAGTAACTCTTATCGCCGGACAAGGCGGGTACTTAGAATACTTAGTGGCTGAGCGGTTTCAATTTAAATGGGAAGAATACGTCTCTCTCATTCGTAGTAGTACGTAACAGGCTGATTTTTTTAAGCGTTAACCCGTATTTAGCACTTACATTTTCTAAACTTGCACTTAGATAATCGTAAGGGTTATTATTTATTTCCTTTATCATTGAAAAATCAAGAAGGTGAAAATTCTGATTATTGGCCTGTTAAGTATGCTGCTGCCCGCACTCCTGCCGGGGCAGTCAACATATATCTGGAATCAATCCGGAGGAGGAAACTGGGCCACAGCTTCCAACTGGAGCCCTTCCCGGTCAACTCCCGCCAACAACGATATACTGGTTATCAATACCAGTGGTACATTCACCATTACAGGTATACCCACTCAGACAATAGGCCGGCTGATTATTAGCGGCAATACACAGGTTACCCTGGCACCCACAGGATCAGCCCGCACCCTTACCATTTCCAATCCCGCACTGGCCATGGATATACAGACCGGCAGCCAGCTTACCCTTATCGGGCAAAACGGGGGAGGAACCCGCTCATTAACCGTTCGTTTTACCGGGGCCGGCAACCTGGTGACAATTGCGGGTACACTGGTTACTGCCATTACTGCAAACGACCCGGGAATTATCAACCTGAATAATACGGTGACCCAGGTGTCCGGAGTAATACGGAATGATGGAGGAACTATCGGGGCAGCCAGTGGCAATTTGCAATTTACCGGCGCTTCTGTATATACACATAATACCGATGGTGGTGCCATACCTGTTTCTAACTGGACTTCCGCTTCCACCTGCCGGATTACAGGCGTTGTGAACAATTCTGTGTCGGGGCTGAATCAGTCATTCGGCAACCTGGAATGGGATTGTCCGGCACAGGCTTCAACGATCAGCCTGAACGGACAGTTAAACAATATCAGCGGTACTGTACGGATTGTAAACACCAATACCCGCGAACTGGATCTGGCTTCTGCCAGTAACAGTACCTATAATCTGCAAATTGGCGGTGACCTGATTATTGACGACGGATCCTGGTTGTCCATTTCCGGCGGGGATAATATTACAGCCACAGTTACTGTCAATGGCGATTTTAATATGACCGGCACGACGGCCAATTCTGCTTTATTTGATTTTCACACCCGGTCCGGCAGTTCCATTACCCTGAATAAGATTATCCTGAATATAAACGGGAATATGGACCTTACCGGTGGCTGGTTTGACCTGGCGTACGGGGATTCAGACAGTCCGAACTATACGGAGCTCAGATTGGGCGGTAATCTGTCTGTTACCGGGCCGGCCCTGCTCCAGACAGGTTCCACTGATAACTCAGTAACCAACGGCCGGATAATTTTCAATAAGGCCGGTACGCAGACATTATATGCGTCGACACCGGCTAACCTGGCTTATCTGAACTATGAAATCAGTGCCGGATCTGCCCTGCAATTATTGTCGGATCTGCCGCTGAGCAGCAGCAGTACTTCTTCCTGGGGCGGGAACATGCTGGTTGGAAATAATGCCACCCTGGAAACCGGCAACTATATGCTGAGCAGTAGCAGTGGCGCAGCAACCGGACAGAACAACAGTTTTACCCTTGCAGCGGGTGGTAGAATCAATACAGCCAATACAGCCGGGCTGCAATTCAGCAGTTCTGCCGGAGCGGTATCCACCACTATTGCCCTGGTCAGTTTCAGCAGTGACGCGGATTATGAATTCCGCGGACCGGTGACCGGTGTATTCAGTACCAGTCCCGCGGCGAATACCATGCGCAATCTTTATGTGAATAACAGCAGTGGTACGGTTACCATGGAGCAAGCGATTAATCTCAGCGGTTCCCTGCAACTGGTAAACGGGGTATTGATCAGTACGCTGACAAATCTGCTTACCCTGAATGATAACGCGACCAGTACGGGTGGTAATTACAGTCCCGCCCGTTATGTAGACGGTCCCATGCGTAAGATTGGTAACGATGCATTCACCTTCCCGGTGGGTAAAGACGGCATCTATGCGCCGGCTTCCATTACCGCACCGGCAGCGGTGAATGCGGAGTACCGCGCTGAATATTTCCGTGGTACGCCACCTAACAGGAGTAATATCACGGCGCCGGGTCTTTCTCAGATCAGTTACTGCGAATACTGGGATATTGAAGAAGTCGGACCCGGAAGTCCTGTGGTGGATGTCTCTCTCAGCTGGAGCGGGATGAGTCCCTGTAATGCCGCAGCCTATGTAAATAATCTGGCTGCACTTACGGTGGCGCATTATGATGGCAGCACCTGGAACAGTCATGGGAATAACGGTGGTTTTTCCGGCAATGCCAGCCAGGGTTCGGTTACCCGTCTCTCCGTGTCTTCTTTCAGTGTGTTTACACTGGGCAGTACCAGTGCGGCTTCCAATCCGCTGGCGGTAAAATTCACAGCGCTGAAAGCGGCAGCGGAGAATCAGTTTAACCGGATTGAATGGACCAATCTCTCCGAATCAGGAGTCATGTATTATGAAGTGGAAAGAGCTGCAGACGGAATGAATTTTCAGCCGGTCGGCAGGTTGGATGCCCGTTCCAATAACCAGGCAGCAATAAGTTATTCTTATATGGATGCGGCTCCGTTATCCCGGAGTTTTTACCGCGTAACAGCCAGGGAGCAGGACGGAACCATCACCCGCTCATCGGTGGTATCTGTTCGCAGGGACAGGGACAATAATGAACTACTCAGTGTATTCCCCAACCCGGTTACCGGCCGGAGTTTTCAATTGCAGTTTACGCCCGGTGTCGCCGGCACTCAGCTGACCCTTTTCAATACGTCAGGCCAGGTTGCTTATACAGAAAAATTGCCGGGAGGAAGTACCCCCCGCACACAGGCTATTGCCCTGCCGGCTACATTGCGGGCCGGTGTATATTATCTGCAACTGGCAGCCGATGGGATAACCCGGCAGGTTACACTGGTAATACAGTAAAGCGGTATCCGGTTACCGGAGTTTGTCCAGCGACTTTACCAGTTTTTCATCTTTGCGGATACCTCTCAGGGCCAGGAAATAACTGATAAGCATGATCAGGGGAAGAACGGCACTCAGGGCCAGGACCGGTTTGCTGAGTTTGTTCATTTCCCGGATAAAGAGCAGGAATATCACCAGGGTGAGCAGGATACCTCCCAGGCAAAGCCAGGTTTGTTGCTGCCTGTTTTTGTATAGAAAAATAGTAAGAGCCGATAACACCAGCGATGCGCCGGTACAAAGGAGCAGGAGAAAACTGCTGCCGGCATCTATGGTGGCCCGAACCGGTGTATTGCCATCCGCGCCGGAGGTTTCTCCCACCACAAAAGGAAACATAAAACAGGCAATTGCTGCGGCGATAGCAAGCAGCAGCCAGAGTGTTTGCTGACGCTGAATCATAGTAAAAACTTATGGTCTGAACTAGCTGATTTATCCCAGTTCCGGATATAGCGGAAACTGCTGCATGAATTCTTTCACTTCCTTATTCACGGTCCGTATAACTTCTTCATCATCCGCATTCATCAGTACCCGGTCAATGAAGGCTACCACATTTTCCATATGCCCTTCCTTTAACCCCCGGGTGGTGATAGCGGGTACACCTACACGGATACCGGAAGTAACAAAGGGTGACTTATCATCAAAGGGAACCGCATTTTTATTCAGGGTGATGTGGGCCTTGTCCAGGGTTTCCTGCGCCTTTTTACCTGTCAGGTTCTTATTACGCAGATCAATCAGCATCAGGTGATTGTCGGTGCCATTGCTGATCAGGTGATAACCCCGGCTGTTAAAGGCTGCGGCCATGGCCTGGGCGTTGGCGATAACCTGTTTGCCATAGGACTTGAAGTCTTCGGAAAGGATTTCCCCGAAGGCAACTGCCTTGGCGGCGATTACATGTTCCAGCGGGCCACCCTGTGAACCGGGGAAAACCGCGAGATCAAGCAACTGGCTCATGGTGCGTAGATTGCCCTTGGGATCTTTCAGTCCCCAGGGATTTTCAAAATCATGCCGGAGCATGATGATCCCGCCACGGGGGCCCCGCAGGGTTTTATGTGTGGTGGAGGATACAATATGGCAGTACTCAAAAGGATCATTCAGCAGACCGGCGGCAATCAGACCGGCCGGGTGCGCGATATCGGCAAAAACAATGGCGCCAATTTCATCAGCTACAGCCCGGATCCGCTTATAATCCCAGTCGCGGCTGTACGCGGAAGCCCCGCAGATAATCATTTTGGGTTTTTCCTTTCGGGCGATGGATTCCAGTTGTTCATAATCCACGATTCCCTCCCGGGTAACACCATAATGTAACGCATGATAGGTTTTGCCGCTGAAATTGGCCGGACTGCCATGGGTAAGGTGTCCGCCCATACTCAGGTCAAGTCCCAGGAACTTTTCACCCGGTTTCATCACCGCCAGGAATACAGCGGCGTTGGCCGATGCACCACTGTGCGGCTGCACATTGGCCCAGCTGGCATTAAACACTTTTTTCAGTCTTTCTATCGCAAGGTTTTCGATTTCATCCACCACTTCACATCCGCCGTAATATCTTTTTCCGGGATATCCTTCCGCGTACTTGTTGGTGGGTACAGTTCCCATCGCCTGCATCACCTGCAGGGAGGTAAAATTTTCCGAAGCGATCAGTTCAATACCGTTCCGCTGACGATCCAGCTCTTTCCGGATCAGGTCAAATACCAGGCTGTCTTTTTGCATGGCGCAAATTTACGTTTCAGGATTTAATAAAATCAGGGAGGTGAAGGAATGTTAGAAGTTTGGGTTTAGCCGGCCTACTCGTTTAGCAGATTACCCTTATTTTCCCTAAATTGATTTACTTTCGTTTGCTTTTGATTAGTAACCGCGGGCTAAGGCCTGTTAAACCAGTGGCTTATTCATGAAAGCGATTATCCCCGTTGCGGGTGCCGGAACCAAATTGCGGCCGCATAGCTATACCCAGCCCAAGGCCCTGATACCCCTGGCCGGTAAAACCGTGCTGAGTATCATAGTAGACCAGTTGCGTGAAGCCGGTATCCAGGACTTTATATTTATTGTCGGTTACCTGGGTGAGAAGATAGAGGATTATGTCAATACCCGTTACCCGGATTTACGGGCACATTATGTACACCAGACAGACCGGCAGGGAGTGGGACATGCTGTTCGGCTTACCAAGGATTTTGTACAGGGGGATGAGGTGTTTGTTGTGCTGGGCGATACCATTTGCGAATACGATGTAAAAGAAGTGATCAGTTCGCCGGATTCCATGATCGGACTCCGGAAAGTGGACGATCCCCGCGATTTCGGGGTGGCCGAACTGAATGAAGAAGGGCTGATTGAACATTTGGTGGAGAAGCCTCAGATCCCCAAATCAAACATGGCCATGGTGGGCATCTATAAAATCCGGGAGAGCGACAGACTCTTTGAGTGCCTGGAAAAAAATATCAGCGAGGGCAAACGCAGTTATGGAGAGTTTAATCTCACCGATGCCCTGGATTGTATGATAAAATCCGGGGTCAGGTTCCGGTCTTTCCGTGTGGAAAACTGGTTTGACTGCGGAAGGAAGGAAACCCTGCTGGAGTCCAATGCCCTGCTGCTGAAAAAATTTGCCACACCGGCCGATCCGTCGGCATATGAGAATACGGTTATTCTTCCTCCGGTCAGTATCGGCAGCGGTTGTACCATCCGAAATTCAATTATCGGTCCCAACGTGGCCATCGGTGAAAACACAACCGTGGACTATTCTATTGTGAAGGATTCTATTATTGGCTCCTATTCCAATTTATATGATATCGTGCTGGCCGATTCCGTTATTGGCAGCGATACCAATCTCCGGGGAGAATCCCGCTCGCTGAACATTGGTGATAATACGAGTATTGATTTAGGTTGACAAGTTGATAAGTTGAAAGGTTAACAAGATCCTCCCGTGAAAACTTCCTTGTCAACCTGCCTGCCGGCAGGCAGGTCAACCTGTAAACTTGTTAACTTTACTGAATGAGCGAATTTTCCAACCGAATAACTACACTCTTCCGCATCCGCTACCCCCTCATCCAGGCCGGTATGATCTGGGCCAGTGGCTGGCGGCTGGCCAGTGCGGTAAGTAATGCCGGGGGACTGGGTATTATCGGCGCCGGCTCCATGTACCCGGATGTTTTGCAGGAGCACCTGAGATTATGCAGAGCGGCAACAGATAAACCCTTTGGTGTAAACCTGCCGCTTCTTTATCCCGATATAGATAAACATGTACAGATTCTGCGCGAAGAGGGCGTGAAAATCGTATTTACTTCGGCGGGTAATCCCAAAACCTGGACTTCGCTGTTGAAAGAAAGCGGCATGACCGTCGTACATGTGGTCAGTTCTTCAAAATTTGCCAGGAAGGCGGAAGAAGCCGGCTGTGATGCTGTGGTAGCCGAAGGTTTTGAGGCCGGTGGGCATAACGGAAGGGAGGAAACAACCACCCTGGTGCTGATTCCGGCCGTTTGCCGGGCGGTAAAGATTCCGGTTATTGCGGCGGGGGGGATTGCAACAGGAAGACAGATGCTGGCTGCGATGGTCTTGGGAGCAGAAGGGGTGCAGGTTGGCAGCCGGTTTGTAGCCAGTGAGGAAGCTTCTTCCCACCTCGCATTCAAGCAAAAAATAATATCAGCCGGGGAGGGAGATACCGCTTTGATGCTGAAGCAGGTTACACCTGTACGCCTCCTGCAGAATGAATTTTCCCGCCAGGTAAAAGAAGCGGAATTAAAAGGGGCCGGACCGGAAGAATTAAAAACGCTGCTGGGACGCGGCCGGGCAAAAAAAGGAATGTTTGAAGGAGATATGGAACAGGGGGAGTTGGAAATAGGGCAAGTGAGTTGTTTATTGGACAGCATTTTACCCGCCGGGAAGATTGTGGAAATACTCTGGCAGGAATTTACAGACGGGCTGCAGAATCCGCTGAAATTGTCCTAATTTTAGTTGCGTATCCGGACCTGCTATTGACCTTCATTTAACCATTAAAACCAGTTTCATGAAACAAAAACTCCTGCTCTTTCTGTTTTGTTTACTGGGGGGCTTTGTCGCCAATGCCGCTGATGACCCGGGAAACGGATCAAGGAAAGATGAATGCAATGGTACGGTTTTGCAGGCCGGAAATCGTAAACCATTAAAAGACGTGAGTGTTACGGCCTATAACAGCCAGTCAAAAAAGGAAAAAATTGTCAGCAGTGATGAACAGGGTGTCTTCGCCTTTGACGATCTCAAACCAGGGGTGTACAAATTTGTGTTTGAGAAAACGGGTTACAAAAAAGTAACGAAGGAGAAAGTGGTGATTAAAACAGACGAAACCTTTCAGATGCAGATTGAGATGATAGAGATGGGGGATTATGATATTCTGCCTTCGCCCTTTTCCATCGGGGGACTATAATTACTGACGAAAATAGAAAGTGCCGGCATTTTTGTATGTGCCGGCACTTTTTTTATATGCTGCGGTATCAATCCAGGTTGATATGAAAATTATCGTCTTTTGTATTGATCCGGAATGAGGGATGGGCCTCCAGGAAGGAACGGTACCGGTCATAATCGGCTTGCTGAATGGCTTTCCCGTTGATCAGCAGCCGGCCGTTCCGGTGCTCCAGTTCATAGCCTTCCTTTTTGCTGAGCAATCCGTCTTTCTCCAGCCCGTTTATAAATTCCTTATACGCCTTCATGCTTTCTTTGGCTTTTTCCATTTCTCCCTTTGCCTTTTCCATCTCCTTGCGGATGCGGGGGCCCAGTTCTTCCATTTCGGCTTTCAGTTTCTGCATTTCTTTACTGAATTCTTCCGATTTGAATTTTTCCAGTTCTGTTTTCATTTTTTCCCAGTCTGCGTTGGCCATAGAAGCCCTGATTTCCTGCTGAATTTTTTCCATATCCACTTCTTTCAGCGCGCGCTCAATTTCCGTCCGGGTTTTATTCCAGTCCACCGCCGCCAGGGAGGCCTGTATTTCTTTCCCGATTTTTTCCATATCCACTTCTTTCAGGGCTTTTTCCACTTCCAGCCTGATTTTCTCTCCGTCAATTTCTTTCATAGCCCGGGCCAGTTCTTCCTGCATCTTTGCCATCGCCTGGCTGAACTCAGCCATTTCTTTTTCGCTGAAGATTTCGTCCAGGTCCCTGGTCTTTTTTTCTTTCTGTTTTTTTTCAGGCAGGGTGTCCGTCTTTTGGGCAGGCTGGCCTGAGGGTGTCTGGCGGGTGCCCCATGACAGCAGTCCGATGCTGATGGCAAGAGCCAAAACAATAGCTGCCACTTTCCCGGTTTGCCGGATTGCAGGTTTCATACGCGTGGTTTTAAGATGGTAAATAAATCACGAAACATTTCGTATCAAATATACGACTGATTTCGTAATTTGAAAGAGACACGGGGAAATAGGGGAAATTTTAACATTTGGGGGGAGGAGGATCAGTTCTTCCTCAACGCCCATTTCAGCATTTCCTTCCAGCTGGGTTTTTTACCGTACATCAGGATTCCGGTGCGGTAGATTTTGCCGGCAAACCAAACGGTGGCGATAAAGCTAAGAACGAGCAATCCCATAGAGAGGCCAAGCTGCCACCAGGGCACGGTACCCGGAACACCGAAGGGAATACGGGCCATCATCACGATCGGGGAGCTGAAAGGAATGATACTGCCCCATACCGCCAGCGGACCGGTGGGGTCGGCGATAGTGCCTGACATCATCGCGATAGAAATAATGACCAGCATGGTGATCGGAAAACTAAGTGACTGGGCTTCCCGCATATCTTCGTTCACCGCACTGCCGATAGCGCCATAAAGGGAAGAATAGAAGAAGAAACCTGCCAGGAAATAAAAGCCGAAACAGAACAGGATCAGCGGCATATTTACGCTGGTAAACACTTTCTGCATTGAACCCACCATCTGGGTTGCCATCCCGGAAGAACCGGAGGCGGCTCCGATATTATATACAATCAGTACAAACGCGATCCAGAGCAGGAACTGGGTGAGGGCCACCAGTCCGATACCCAGGATTTTTCCCAGCATCATCTGGAATGGTTTTACGGAGGAAACGATCACTTCCGCAATGCGGTTGGTCTTTTCTTCCATTACTCCCATCATCACCTGGGAACCGTAAATAAGCAGTATCAGGTAAATCAGCAAACCAGCCACATAGCCGATTCCTTCCGCTGTTTTTACGTTGGCGGTTTCATCCTGTATATTCCGGGGGGTAATCACAAGCCGTTGCCGCAGAATTTCCTGCTGGGCTGCGTCAATCCGCAGGCTGTCGTTTTTTACCGCGCTCCAGATCCGGTTAAGTTTTGCTTCCACGGCGGCAGTAGAACCGCTGCCATAGGATTTGTTGGCCAGGAAAAACAGGGAATCGGCTCCCCGGCGCCAGTCAAGCGCAGGGATAACCAGGTAACCGTCATACCCGGCGGCTTTATGATCGGCCTTGATTTTTTCGGTCTGTTCTTTTACCAGGGTTATCACGGAACTTTTATCTGCTGCATTCTGGGCATTGAGCATGTCTTCCGTAAAATAGCCGGAAGAATCAATCAGCGCCACCCGCAGGCTTTGTTTGCTGCTTTCCGCGATATAGCCCATGCCGAAAATCAGGGCTACATACAGCAGGGGAAACAGCAGGGTGGAAATAATAAAGGTTTTTTTCCTTACCCGGTTCAGGTATTCTCTTTTTATGATGATCCATATCTTATTCATATACGAAGGTTTGGGGTGAATGGTTTAGGCGTCAACCTGTTGAAAGGCCCTGGAGACAGGAGTGCCTTCCACCAGCCGGATAAAGATTTCGTTCAGTGAGGGCAGAATTTCCTGGAAAGAATGTACGGCAGAACCATTATCAATCAGGTAACGCAGCACATCATTGGGACGGCTGTTTTCCCGGATCCGGATCACCTGCTGATCCCCGTTTGCTTTTACCAGCTCAAAGGGCGCCATCGGGCTGATAACTGACAGTGGTTGTTCAAGCCCTACGGTATAGAGGTTTTCCTTATACTCCTGTTTCACCTGTTTGACCGTGCCGTCCAGAATTTTCTTTCCTTTATTCACCAGAACTATATGGTTACAGATTTCCTCCACCTGTTCCATCCGGTGGGTACTGAAAATGATGGTCGCACCCTCCTGGGCAAGCCGGAAAATTTCATCCTTGATCAGGTTGCTGTTTACCGGGTCGAGCCCGCTGAACGGTTCATCGAGGATGATCAGCCGGGGTTCGTGCAGAACGGTGGTGACAAACTGGAGTTTTTGCTGCATTCCTTTGGAGAGGTCTTCCACCTTTTTATTCCACCAGCTGTCCATTTCAAATTTGGCAAACCATTTTTTTATTTTCGTATGTGCCTCAGCGTGAGAAAGTCCTTTCAGTTGCGCGAGGTACATGGCCTGTTCCCCGATTTTCATCTTTTTGTACAGGCCTCTTTCTTCGGGCATATACCCGATCCGGGCGGCATCATTGACCGGATCAAATTTTTTCCCGTCAAAAATGATCTGTCCCTGGTCGGGATAAAATATACCCGTAATCATCCGGATCAGGGTGGTTTTCCCGGCGCCGTTGGGGCCGAGTAAACCGAAGATCTGTCCTTTTTCCACCGTCAGGCTGATATCATCCACCGCTTTCTGTGTGGCAAAGTATTTTTTCAGGTTTAGTAATTCCAGTAAGGGCATAAGGGTTGGTTTAGGCATGTAAAATTAGTTCTTGCTTTATTTCCTGCGTTTGTTTTCGGTAAACAGCGGTAAGACCGGGGTGAACGGCTGCAAACCGGGGCGAATGAAAGGCCGGTCAGGATAGCCATAAAGCGGCCAATTGAGCGGCCACTTTTTCTCCGTCCATAGCCGCGCTGACAATCCCTCCGGCATAACCGGCGCCTTCCCCGCAGGGATACAGGTTTTCCACCTGCGGATGCTGCAGGTTATCCGCATTACGGGGTATTCTTACCGGTGAGGAGGTGCGGGATTCAGTCGCTACTACAATCGCTTCATTGGTCAGGTATCCTTTCATTTTCCGGCCAGCCGCTTTAAACCCTTCCTGTAACCTTTTGGCAATAAAAGCGGGTAAAACCTCCTGCAGGGATACGGAATGCACCCCGGGGAGATAAGAGCAGTCAGGTAAACGGGGCGAAAATCTGTTTTCCGTAAAATCAACCAGTCTTTGTGCCGGCGCCACCAGCCTTCCGCCGCCCGCTTCCCAGGCTTTTTGTTCCACCGATTGCTGGAAAGCCATCGCGGCAAGGGCTCCATGATTCCGGAAGGCAAAAAGATCCTTTTCTTCCACACTCACTACAATTCCGCTGTTTGCGTAGGGATTGTTGCGGCGGGAAGGACTCCAGCCATTGACCACCAGTTCTCCGGGTGCCGTGGAGGCGGGCGCGATAATACCCCCGGGACACATACAAAAAGAAAAAACACCCCGCCCGTCTACCTGCTGCACCCAGCTGTAGGAAGCAGGAGGGAGGTAGGGATCACGGATGGCGCAATGATAACGGGAACTGTCTATCAGTTCCTGCGGATGTTCCACCCGAACACCCAGCGCAAAAGGCTTTAATTCTATCCGGATATCCTGCTGATGCAGCAGGTGAAAAATATCACGGGCAGAGTGGCCGGTTGCCAGTATCACCGCGTCTCCGCTGAAACGGTTGCCTTCTGCGGTCAGTACTTCGCGAACCCGGTTTTTCTCCATCCGGAAACTGGTCACCCGTTGTTCAAAATGAAATTCGCCGCCGCAGGCAATAATTTTTTCCCGCATCGCGGTGATGATATGCGGCAGTTTATTGGTGCCGATATGCGGATGCGACTCGTATACTATTTTTTCGTCAGCCCCGAACTGATAAAACAATTCCAGGATCCGGTTGATATCTCCCCGTTTGCTGCTGCGGGTATAGAGTTTTCCGTCGGAATAAGTGCCGGCCCCCCCTTCACCAAAACAATAATTACTGTCCGGGTTAACCAGGCCTTCTTTATTCATCCTGGCCAGGTCACGGCGGCGGGCACGTACATCTTTACCTCTTTCCAGTACCACCGGTTTGATACCTGCTTCCAGGAGACGTAAAGCCGCAAATATGCCGGCCGGTCCTGCCCCGATAATAATGACTGTTTGTTGGGACTGACGGACATCGCGGTGCGCAAAACTAACCGGTGTCCGGCCTCTGAATGGCTCATGAATAAATGCGCTGACGGACAGATTGATAAAGGCATTCTTTCCGCGGGCATCAATAGAATGACGCAGGGGAATATATCCGCTCACTGATTCCGGGGGAAGGCCCTTGAACCGGGCTATGGCTTCCTTTACCATATGTTCCTGCGCGGCTTCAGACGGAAGCAGCCGGAGGCTGATTGTTTCGGGCATAGTCAGGTATTTATCCTGAAAGAGCCGTAAAGATGGCAATTATTTTCTGCTTGAAACGGATTCTTTTTTTTGTCTTGTTGAAATTTTGATACCTTCAAAGGAGATCATTCATTATGTATATCCAGGCCCGTTTTTTTCTATACCTTTTTCTGCTGGCAATTGTCCCTGCCTGCCGCACCGTTTACCGGAGTCATACGGTACAATTCAAAGATTACCGGATCACCCCCTCGCTGGAAACAGATTCCGCTGTCCGGGTTTTTCTGCAACCTTATGGCGACAGTGTAAATAAAAGTATGAACCGGGTGCTGGGCTATGCAGCGCAATCACTGGAAAAAACACAACCGGAAGGCAGCCTCGGTAATTTTATGGCGGATGCCTTTTTATATATGGCAAGGGAAAAATACCAGACACAGGTGGATCTGGCTTTTGTGAATTTCGGCGGTATCCGGCTGACACAGTTGCCCGCCGGTCCGGTTACCCGGGGCAAGGTTTTTGAGCTCATGCCATTTGATAATGTACTGATCCTGCAAAAACTGAAAGGAACGGTTTTACAGCAGGTACTGGATCTGACGGCTGCCCGGGGAGGATGGCCTGTGGCCGGAATAACCATGCAGATAAAGGCAGGGAAAGCGGTAAATGTAAAAATCGGCGGCCGGATGCTGGATCCGGAAACGGAATACACTATTGCCAATTCCGATTTTATCGCCAACGGCGGGGATAATGCCGATATGCTGCGGCCGGTGCCCCAGATCAGTAATGGTTACCTGATGCGGGATGCCATAATTGATTATATCCTGCTGCTGGAAAAACAGGGAAAAAAAATTACGGCGCAAAAAGAAAACAGGGTGAGCCATGCTGAATAGGAAAAAGTTTTTAAAAGATATCTGTTGGGGGTCCGGGGCCTTTGTTGCCGGTCCAGCCCTGCTGGAGCTGGCAGAAGAATGGCAGCCAGTAAAGCTGACGATTCTTCATACCAATGATACGCATAGCCGGCTGGAGCCCTTCCCGATGGACGGAGGCCGGAACCAGGGTATGGGTGGTGTTGCGGCAAGGGCCAGCCTGATCAGCCGGATACGGGCAGAGGAAGAGCAGGTGCTGCTGCTTGACGCGGGGGATATTTTCCAGGGTACGCCCTATTTTAATATATATAAGGGAGAACCCGAGATAAAGGCGATGAGTATGCTGGGTTATGATGCCTGTACGATCGGAAACCATGATTTTGATGCAGGTATGGAAAATCTGGCCGGTCAGCTCACGCAACATGCCCGTTTTCCCATGCTGGTGGCGAATTATGATTTTACGGGGACAGCAATGGAGCATAAAACCGAACCCTGGCGTATCTTCCGGAAAGGACGACTGACTATCGGGATCTTCGGTCTGGGTATTGAAGGAGCCGGCCTGATACCGGACAACCTGTTTGGGGCCACCCGTTACCTGGATCCGTTGCAGAAAGCGAATGAAACCGCCTGGTTCCTGCGGAAAAGAAAAAACTGTGATATGGTCATTTGTCTGTCGCACCTGGGTTACCGTTACCAGGGACTGACAAAAATCAGTGATGAGGTACTGGCCAAAGAATCAGAACATATTGACCTGATTATTGGCGGGCACACCCATACCTTTCTGGACGCGCCGGTTATTTTCCGGAATAAAGCGGGACAGGATGTGCTGGTGAACCAGGTGGGTTTTGCGGGACTGATTCTGGGCAGACTTGATTTTGAATTTTCCAAATTTTCGGGCAAAAAAATGGTGAAAAGCCAGACAATTTCTGTCTCACAAAAATCAGGTGGATAAAATTTTTTTTTAGAAAAGAAATAGTGATATTCGCCTCCCTGTCCAATTTTTTTGAATGTGTATAGTGGAAAAGATTTTTTTGGACAGAAAGTTTTTTTACCATAGATAACCTGATATAAACTGCTTACCGACTGATGGATAAAAATGCTGAAAAAATCTGGTCGAATTGTCTGAAGATCATAAAGGATATCGTCGAATGGCAGCATTACAAAACCTGGTTCGAACCCATCAGACCCGTATCCCTGAAGAATAACGTACTCGTGATCCAGGTGCCCAGCCAGTTTTTCTTTGAGTACCTGGAAGAGCATTATGTAAACCTGCTGGCCAAGACCCTGAAACGTGAACTCGGAAAGGAGGCAAGACTGGAATACCGGATCATGGTCGACAGTGGCAACAGCCACACCAAACCCGTGACCATGGATGTGAGTGGTCAGGGGTTCAAAACTTTTTCAAATAACGAAATGGATTTTCCGCTCGTCATAAACAACCCTGTTAAGAACCCGTTTGTCATACCGGGTCTTAAAAAGATGCAGATTGACCCGCAGCTGAATCCGAATTATACCTTTGAGGCTTTTATTGAAGGAGATTGTAACCGGGTAGCCCGCCGGGCCGGTAAAACGGTGGCGGAGAAACCGGGTGCTAATTCCTTTAATCCCCTGGTGATCTACGGCGGGGTAGGACTGGGTAAGACCCACCTGGCCCAGGCGATCGGTAATGAGGTAAAACGCCTGCATCCCAATAAAGTGGTGCTGTATGTGAGTTCGGAGAAGTTCATCAACCAGTTTATGGACCATAGCCGGAACAATGCGATAAATGATTTTATCCATTTTTACCAGCTTATTGATGTACTTATCCTGGATGATGTGCAGTTCTTCGCCAAAGCCGAAAAATCACAGGATGCCTTTTTTGCCATTTTCAATCACCTGCACCAGTCGCAAAAACAGCTGGTACTTACCTCCGACAAATCGCCCAAGGATCTGGACGGGGTACAGGAAAGACTGCTCAGCCGCTTCCGCTGGGGACTGAGCGCTGATCTGCAGGTGCCGGAGTATGAGACCCGGATTGAAATCCTGGAAAAGAAAATGAAGAATGACGGGCTGGATATGCCCAAAGAAGTGGTGAAATACATCGCGTACAATATCAGTAATAACGTACGCGAACTGGAAGGCGCGCTGATTTCACTTCTGGCACAATCTTCGCTTAATCGCAGGGAGATCGACCTCGATCTGGCTAAAAAAGTGCTGCGTAACTTCGTCAAATCATCCAGTAAGGAAATTACGATCGAAACCATCCAGAAAATGGTTTGCGAGTATTTTGATGTGCCCTACGACAAACTGCTGCAGAAAACACGCAAGCGAGAAATCGTACAGGCCCGTCAGATTACCATGTACCTGGCCAAGGCGTTTACCAAAAACTCCCTGAAAACCATCGGTGAGCATTTTGGCGGCCGGGATCATACCACTGTCATCCATTCCTGTCAGACGGTAAAAGACCTTATGGATACGGATGGCGTATTCAGGGAGAATGTACTGGAGCTCCAGCAGAAAGTGCAGCTGGCCGCCATGTAAGTATTGATTGTTCCATATTCCAAACAGATTGCAGTCCCGGCCCCTGGCCGGGATTTTTGCTGCTCTCCCGGGTTCCGGAAAAAGAGAACCCTCATTTTTTGGATATTACGCCGTTGAATCAGTATTTTTGCAACCCCCGGAGAGGTGCCTGAGTGGCCGAAAGGGCCGGTTTGCTAAACCGTTGTACGGGCTTAAACCTGTACCGAGGGTTCGAATCCCTCCCTCTCCGCAAACCAAATGAAATTGCCCCCGAAGGGCAATTTTTGCTTTCAGGCACGCGGCAAGCTTGCTTGCCGGCGTGACGGGAAGCAAAAATTGTAAGGGCGCCAGCCCGGGCAATTTCATTTGGTTTAGGCCCCCATCCGGGATCACTGCAAGTA
>JACSRW010000006.1 GCA_014879565.1 Chitinophagaceae bacterium | reverse complement strand
CTGATTCAAAAGTAATATCCTGTTTTCATATTTCCGAAAAAATGATATACCACTTTCAGGGTATTTTTTGTTTAAAGCCTGTCCAGCTCATTTTTAACAAATTCCATCAGTCCCTTTATCGTTTCCGGGGAGAAATCAAACTGTAAACCAGCGGCTTTGAACAAATCCGGCAGGGTCCGTGTCCCTCCCAGGGCAAGTGCATTGATATAATTCCGGACAGCTGCTTCCGGATTTTGGTGGTATTGTTTCCATAAACCAATGGCACCCAGTTGCGCAATGCCGTATTCAATATAATAGAAAGGCACTTCAAAAAGATGCAGCTGCCGGTGCCAGGCATGCCGGCGGTAGGCATCCAGTCCGCTGAAATCCACCTCGGGAGAAGAAAATTCATTCAGTATTTCCAGCCATTTGTCCGCTCTTTCGGTTTCGGTATGTGCGGGGTGTTCATACACCCAGTGCTGGAATTTATCAATAGTGGCAATCCAGGGGAAAATAGTGATCACTCTTTCCAGTTGCTGTTCTTTGGCTCTTTTCAGTTCTTCCGCATCCGGGAAAAAGACCTGCCAGTGATCCATGGAGAAAAGTTCCATACTCATACTGGCCACTTCCGCGATTTCAGTGGGGTATTCCTTAAATCCGTTCAGTTCCAGTTCATGCGACAGGAAAGAATGCACCGCATGGCCGCCTTCATGTACCATGGTGGTTACATCATCCAGGGTGCCCGCGGCATTCATAAAAATAAAGGGGGCTCCGGTTTCGGCCAGGGGACAATTATATCCGCCCGGTGCTTTTCCTTTCCGGCTTTCCAGGTCGAGTCGTCCCATTTCCTGCATTTTTTCCAGGCAATCCCCAAAGAAGGGTTTGAGCTGACGGAAACAGCGGATGGTTTTTTCAGTCAGTTCCGTCCCGGTACTGAAAGGACGCAGGGGTTTTATACCGGCCGGTTCAGCGTCAATATCCCAGGGACGAAGACTGTCAAGCCCGAGTTTTTCTTTTTTAGCCCGGTACAATTGATTTACCAGGGGCATCACATGTTGTTTTACTGCTTCGTGAAACTGGTAACAGTCTTCTTTGCCGTAATCAAACCGGCCCAGTTCCAGGAAACGGTAATCACGGTAATTGGCCAATCCCGTGTTCAGGGCCAGCTGCTGTCTTTTCTCCAGGAGTTTTTCAAAGAGACTGTTCAGCGCTTCTTTATCCTGCAGCCTTCTTTCACTGATTTTCCGGTAAACGGACTCCCGCAATTGGCGGTCCGGGTCTTCCAGGAATTTCGCGGCCTGCTGCAGGGTATATTCACGGCCATCCACTACCACTGTCATTTTACCGGAGATCATACCGAACTGCTGCTGCAGCACGTTCAGTTCCGCCTGGATGGTTACATTCTCTTCCCGGAAAATATCAATGTTCTTTCTAACCGTGCGGAGATAAGTGAAGTATTTTTCTTTGTCCAGCGCGGCTGTAAACGGATTGTCCAGCAGTTTCCGGTTCAGGATATCAGAATAGGGCTGAATTTTCGGCTGGATCTCCATCATAAAAAAGTTGAAGGATTCTTCCAGTGCCTTATTCTCCGTATCACAGGTCATCCGGATCTGCCGCCAGCAGACATCTTCGCTGATCACAGCTTCCAGTTCACTGGCATCCTTCAGCCATTTCTCCAGTTCTGCAGCGGAATGAATCTCTCTTTCTTCCAGGTTGCGGAACCAGGGAGCAAGGCTGTCCCAGTTCTGAATGGTAAATGTTTCAGGCAGAAAACGGCGTTCAATTTTTTTGATAGCGGCGTTCAGGGTCATGAGCTTCCGGTTTTTTAAAAGCAAAGAGCCATCCCAATTGATCAGGCTGGCTCATGCTGGCTGTACAGATTTTTTGAAAACCTGAACAGCGGGGATTTAATATTATTCTGCTTTTTTCTTTTTTGCAGGGGCTTTTTTCGGTTTTTCCTCTTTTTCTTCTGCGGCCGGGGCGGTTTCTTTTTTAGCCCGGGTTTTCTTTGCCGGTTTTTCTTCGGCTGCCGGTTCAGGTACTACGGTCTCTTCCACAGGGGCTTCTTCCGGTAACTCACTCAGTTTGATCTCCACAGCGGCGGCTTTGAGGATGGCAAACCACTTCACCATTTTTTTCATATCACTGGCGTATACCCGCTCAAAATCCATATCGGGGTACACTTTTTCAAAATACTTCTTTACGGCAGCGGCATCTTTTTCATCAGGCAGGGCCTGGCCGGCCTTATCCATGGCCTGAAAGATATCTACCAGGTTTACATTATCCCGGACCGTGTACACTTCAATACTTTCGAGGTGGGAGAAATTGTGTACCCGGCTGGAGACAAACCGGGTGCTTTTATCATCCAGGGAGCGAACGATGGCTCCGTCGGTTTTACTGTTCAGAAGTTCAAACAAGCCCGGCAATCCGGTTACGGCGACTAATTTGCTGTATTCCATAGCTTTTTTTGTGATTAGGACCTGCAAGATACTTGAGTTCCGCCAAATCAGTAGATTTGGAAGGAAGTTTCCGGCAGGCGAACGTTTTTCCCGATTTCTTCGTCCTATTACCCGGAACCTGATTTATTTATAAAAAGCAACCAATGAAAAAGATCTTTTTTGTGCTGCTGGCCGGATTTGCCCTCTCTGCCACAGCCTATGCCCAGCCCGGCGGCGGTTTTCAGCGTCAGACTGCCGAAGAAAGGGTAGCCCGTATTCACCAGAAACTGGACAGTGCCTTTAAGCTCAGTCCCGCCCTTCTTTCCACGCTGGATACTGCCCTGACCGTTCTGTATAAAAAACAGGATGCCCGGATGCAGGAAATATTTACCAGCGGGGAACGTCCTGACCGCGAAACCATGATGGCCGAAAGGCAGAAATATACAGATGCCCAGGATGAGATTCTCAAAGCCGTCCTGACCAAAGAGCAGTTTGATATCTGGAAAGAAAAGATTCAGCCCTCCCTACGGCCCCAACGCCAGGGGGGTGGTGGTCCTGCACGGGATCAGCAATAATTGCTTTTTCCCGTCATATTGACCGGTTGCCGGTAGCTGTACCCTTTCGGGTGTACAGTTACCGGCCCTTTTTTTATGAGTGGCTTCAGATTGTCCGAAAAAAAGGGGAACTTGATGCAAAACCAACTGTATGAACAATGCCATTTCCTGGTTCGAGATCCCGGCAACAGACCTGGATCGTGCCACCCGTTTTTACGAAACCATATTTGGAATCACCCTTGCACCGCTGGACATGCCCGATATCCGTATGCGGATGTTCCCTCTGAATGATATGATGACCCAGGTGGGCGGGGCCGTTGTGGACAGCGGCGGTTTTCACAAACCATCTGCTACCGATGGTCCCCTGATTTACCTGAATGGCAACCCCGATGTGCAGCAGGTGCTGGATAAAGTGGAAGCGGCCGGGGGGAAGATTATGGTACCCAAAACGGAAATCTCTCCCGAATATGGGTATATGGCCGTGATACTGGATACGGAAGGCAACCGGATCGGTTTACATTCTGTTCCTGCCTGAACCGGAAAACAAACAAGCACTTAAACATCAAATCAACTGTATGCAATCCAAAGCAGCCACGGTGGATGCCTATATTGCCGAATTGCCGGAAGACCGGCAAAAAGCAGTGAATGAATTACGGAAAGTGATCAAAAAGAACCTGCCGAAAGGATTTAAGGAATGTATGAATTACGGGATGATCGGGTATGTGGTACCCCATTCCATTTACCCGGCCGGGTATCATTGTGATCCCAAACTGCCCCTGCCCTTTATGGGGCTCGCATCGCAGAAGAATGCCATCTCTGTTTATCATATGGGCGTATATGCCGACCCCAAATTGTATAAATGGTTTACGGAGGCACATGCCAAAGCTTCGCCCAAAAAACCGGATATGGGGAAGAGTTGTATCCGGTATAAGAAGGCGGAAGACATTCCCTATAAACTGATCGGGGAGTTGTCGGCCAAACTGACGGTAGAGGAGTGGATCGCCTGGTATGAAAAAGCGTTCACCAAAAAATAGCAGAACGCGCCCCTGATAATAATTACTGAGCCGGGTTAAACGTAAATACATGAAATTTTTAATTGCTGCCATTTCAATCCTCAGCGTTTTTTCTGTGAATGCACAGCCTGACGGGTTTAAGATCGTCTTTAATGTTCTTGAAGACAGCAAGAAAGACAATTACGAGATCTACAGCATGAATATGGATGGGTCGGACCGGAAGAACCTGACCAATACGCCGGGGGTGGAATGGGTGTATTACGCGTACATGGATAAAGTCTATTTTATCAGTGACAAGGATACCTGCCACCGCTGCTTTTTTTTATATGAAATGGATACGGAGGGTAACAATATGCGCCGTATTTCAGATCTGCAACTGGAAGACAGCTGGATGAGCAGCCGGAATAAAGGAAAGGAAATGATTGTACTCGGCCGGATCGGGAAAACCGTGCGTAACCAGCTTTTTCTGCTGAATCCGGAGGATGGCACTTACCGGCAACTGACGAATGATACCCTGATCAATCAGCGTGATCCGCTTTTTTTACCCGGGAAGAATGAAATCGTGCTGGCCTACCGGCCGGATAAACGACAAAGGCAAACCGTACCGGATGAGCTCTGGAAATTTAACCTGGTAACCGGGGCGGATGGAAAACCGGCGTTGAACAGGGGTGTGCAGCTAACCCATTTTCCCGCATCAGATACCAGTACCCGCTGGTATGAATACCATGCCGGTCCCCCGCAATGGAACAGCCGGTATAAGTTTATCAGTTATATGTCGAAACAACAGGGGCAGACACAGATACATGCCATTACCCGTGACGGAAAAAAATCCTGGCAGCTTACGGCAAACAGTGAGTTAAGCAGCGGTTGGCACAGCTGGAGTGAAGATGGAAAATGGCTGGCCATGGACCGTTCCACCCATGAAGGCAAAGATTTTGATATCTGGCTGATGAATTACAGAACAAAAAAAATGACCCGTATCAGTACCGATTCCAAATCAGAAATGGCGCCGGTGATTGTACGAAAACCCCGATAGGAGATAAAGTTTGGGGTTTGAGGTTTGGCACTTAAACGACAAACCCCAAACCCCAAACGCAAAGCATCATCCTTTCTTCCGCTTGTAGGTTCCTTCCATAAATTTCATTTCCTTTCCATCGGGTCCCGCACCGTACATGGAAGAGGTGTAGCTGTTTTCGTCATGATAGACATTCACCTGCCGGATAGGGCTGTCCTTCCCGGTCATGGGATCCGTCTGGAAACCGGAGAGACTGAGGGTTTTTGTCTTTTCATCATAATCACCGGTCATGTTAATGATGCCGGAACTAAAGCCATCAATCCAGGACAGTACAAATTTCTTTTTGGCATTGTCATAACCCAGCGTGCTTTGTCCTATAAAGGGCATCCCGTTCATACTGCTGGTATAATTACCAATCTGGAACAGGCCGTTCATGCTCATGGATACCACATCGGTGGCAGGCGATTTGGTGGGCGGAGCAGCAGGATCCATCCACATGGAAACTTCGGCTTCCCAGGTGCCGGTCTGACTGGCCAGCCACTTGTGCATGGAGCCGGGGGTCATATAATTCTGCCAGGCTTTCATCATGTCATCCTGGGCCGTAAGGGAAAAGGAGGTGAGCAGCAATACTATTGCCGCGAGCAGGTTTTTTTTCATGTCAGTGGTTTTTGAGAGTAAAAAGTTAAGAAAGTCGCCCGGTTAAAAAAATAAATCCGGTTTAAATCGGTCTTACCAAGGGATGAATGGAAAGGATTTTATCCCAACTGACTGATTTTTATTCGCATCACTGTCGCGATACTGGTGGCTCTTTCTTTGGCGATAAAGGCTTTTTCGCCTTCAAATAACTCGTCCACGGATTCTTTGAAATAGCTGAGCCAGGTATCAAAATGAGCCGTTGTAAGCGGGGATAAGCGATGCAGGTCCAGGTGGGGCTGCATGGCATTTTTGCGATACGAGTCGGCCTGAAAAAGGATATTCTCCCAGAAATCCACCAGTACAGGCAGATGATGGGACAGATCAATCTTTGCCACCTCGGTAAACAGGTAACTGATGGAGGGATCGGCCAGCAGTTTTTCGTAAAAGCGGGTTACCAGCAATAACAGATCTTCCCGGTTCTGAATATCATTTTTCATTGATGATTGTATAAAGCCTTTCTGCATCGGCCCGGTTAAATAACTGGGTGCCGTCATTCATCGTAGCCGCGCTGCCGCAGGCTACCCCAAACTGAATGGCTTCGCGCAGGGTTTTTCCTTTTTGCAGGGAATAGGTGATGCCGGCCACCATACTGTCACCAGCGCCCACGGTACTTTTCTTTTCCACGGGAGGCGCTTCTACAAAATAGCGTTTGTCGTTGCTGACCAGCCAGGCACCGAGCGGTCCCATGGAGATCACCATGATTTCCGCAAATCCGTCGCGGATAGCCTGCTGGGCCGCATCGGGTACTTCCTCCTTATCCAGCCATTCCACATTCAGCATTTTACAGAGTTCCCCGATATTGGGCTTGATCAGGTAGGCATGTTTGCCTTTCAGGGCCTGTAAGGCCGGCCCGCTGGTATCCACAATACATTTCGCGCCGACTGCCGCGGCATTCTTAACTATGAGTCCGTAGAAATAATCCGGCAGACCGGGGGGCAGACTGCCGCTGGCCACCACAAAACTGGGAGAGAATGCCCGGATATGATCCACCAGCGCCCGGATGGTGTCTTCCATCACTTCCCGCCCCGGAAAGGTGAATCGGTACTGGTTATTGGTGGAGGTTTCCAGCACGATCCAGTTTTCACGGGTTTCCACTTTGGTGTCCACGGCATGATATACAATGCCTTCTTCTTTCAAAAGAGAGCACAGCATATTGCCGTTATGGCCGCCGGCAGGAAACAGGGCCACCGAGGAGGTTTCCAGCTTCTGCAGGGCCTTGCTCACATTGATCCCGCCGCCGCCGGGCTCATTCACCACTTCGGCGCAGCGCAGTTTACTTTCGGGTTTTAGTTTTTCCACCCGGGAGCTTTTATCAATACAGGGATTAAGTGTAACGGTCAGGATCATACGAAATATTTTAATTGCCGCGTTCCGCCGCCAGGTTCTTCATCACGGCGCGGATCCGGCTGTTCAGGGTTTCAAAATCGGTATAGCCTCTGGCCACGAGGTAAAACTGTTCGCCACTGGTACGGATCAGTACCTGCGGAAAACCGGTCACCTGGAGCTGTTTGCAGAGGGCGTATTCATAACGGGCTTTTTCCAGATAGGCCTCACTGTTCAGCAGGGGGTAGAAACTTTCTTCCGGGATACCGTATTTATAGAGCAGGTGCCGGTAGGCTTCATCATCGGTGAGGTCACGTCCTTCAAAGTGCAGGGCATATTGCAGGTCAGCGGCAAATTCCACCTGGCGGTCGGGATGAATTTCCTTGAAAATGCATAGGGCGGAGGCCGCTTTATCGGAATACTGGATCCAGTCACTCAACTCCGGATTAAAAATATGCCAGAGATAATCGGGGCCGAACCGGATGCCGGTCCGTTCCTCCACCGTTTTATATGCCTCTTTTATGTAACCGGCAATAGCACTTACGGGGCGGGCCATTTCTTTGGGAATCATACCGCCGGACAGCACTTCAAAACCGATTTGCTGCTTCCATTCTTCAGCCAGTTTTTTCATCACGGGACTGAAACCATAACACCAGCCGCAGTATGCATCGTAACAATAATAGACAGATGGCTGCATAAGGCTGCAAACTTATGGAAAGACCGAGGGAAAAAACCTGATTCTTGTTATTTATCAGTGTGCTTCCAGCCAGTTCTCCCCTTCCCCGCATTCCGCGATAACCGGTACGCCGTTCGGCAGGGGCAGGGCTCCTTCCATATTTTCCAGGATCAGGGGTTTCAGTTCCTTCACCTCGTTACGCAGGGCGTCAAAGACCAGTTCGTCATGCACCTGCAGGATCATCCGGCTTTTCATCTTTTCCTTTTTCATGGCGGCATGCACTTTCTGCATGGCCAGTTTGATCATATCCGCCGCCGTACCCTGTATCGGAGAATTGATCGCGTTACGTTCCGCAAATCCCCTTACCGTGAAGTTGGATGAGTTGATATCCCGCAGCCAGCGTTTCCGGCCCATGAGGGTTTGCACATATCCCTGCTCCCTTGCAAAATTGATCGTGTCATCCATATATTGCTGGATGCCGGGAAACTGCTTTTTGTAATTGTCAATGATTTCTTTGGCCTCGGTGCGGGTGATACCGAGGTTATCGGCCAGGCCGAATGCGCCCTGTCCGTATATAATGCCAAAGTTTACACTTTTGGCTTTGTAGCGCATTTCTTTGGTTACCTCTGTCTCTTCCACATTGTACACTTTCGCCGCGGTGGCGGTATGAATATCCGTGCCTGCTTTAAAAGCAGCACACATATTCGGGTCTCCGCTGATGGCGGCTACAATCCGGAGTTCGATCTGGGAGTAGTCGGCCGATAAAAGTATATGTTCCTTATCCCGGGGGATAAAGGCTTTTCGGATTTCTTTTCCCCGGTCGGTACGAACGGGAATATTCTGCAGGTTGGGATTATTGCTGGCCAGCCTGCCTGTAACGGCCACCGCCTGTCCGTAAGTGGTATGTACGCGCCCCGTTTTTTTATTGATCAGCTGGGGCAGGGCATCCACATAGGTGGATTTGAGCTTGGTCAGTTCCCGGAAGGTCAGGATATCATCCACAATAGGATTACCCCGGACGGCCAGTTTCAGCAGCACGTCTTCCCCGGTCTGGTACTGACCGGTTTTTGTTTTTTTGGCAGAGGGATCCAGTTTGAGTTTGTCGAACAATACCTCCCCGAGTTGTTTGGGAGAAGCCAGGTTAAAACGCACCCCGGCCTGTTTGTACACACTTTCTTCCGCGCGTTTCGCTTCCTTTTCCAGTTCTTTGGAATAGTCATTCAGAAAGTCCACATCCACCCGGATCCCTTCGTATTCCATATCCACCAGCACTTTTACCAGCGGATTTTCCACTTTATTAAATACGTCCTCCACTTCTTTTTCTTTGAGCAGCGGCACAAAGAGATTTTTCAGTTGCAGGGTGATATCAGCATCCTCGCCGGCATATTCCCGGATCTTTTCCAGTTCCACATCCCGCATATTGCCCTGTGTCTTTCCTTTTTTGCCGATCAGCTCTTCAATCGGAACGGGCTCATAGTGCAGGAATTTTTCACTGAGCAGGTCCATACTGCGTTTCCCGTCGGGTTCAATTACATAATGGGCCAGCATCGTATCAAAAAGCTGGCCGGCCGGTTCAATCCCGTACCATTTCAGCAGAAGCAGGTCGTACTTGGTATTCTGGCCAATCCAGGTTATAGACGGATCGGCAAAAAGCGGTTCAAAATGACGGAGCAGTTCACGCGTGGCCTGCTGGTCAGCCGGACAGGGCACATACCAGGCTTCACCGGGAGTAACCGAAAAACTGAGTCCCACCAGTTCCGCTTCATTGGCATCAATACCGGTGGTTTCAGTATCGAAGCAGATTTCTTTATGTTTTTGCAGTTGCTTTACCAGTTCCCGGACAGCGCTGTCTCCTTCTACGGACTGGTAGTTGTGCGGGGTGGTATGAATATTTCTGAGCTCGCCGCTGAAGCTTTCCTCTTCTTCGTCGTTGGCAGTTGTTTTCGGGGCGGCGGGTGCCGGGTTATCAATAATATTTCCAAAGAGATCGGTCTGCACACCCTGGGGAATTTCTTTACCGGCGGCAGGGGAGTTTCCGCCCACGCTGAAATCCTCCCCGAGAATCCGTTTGCCGAGGGTACGGAATTCCAGGTCGGAGAAGATCTCTTTGAGTTTTTCCTTATTCCAGTCCTTCAGTTTAAAATCCTCTTCATGAAATTCCACCGGCACAGTGGTAATAATGGTAGCCAGTTTTTTGGAGAGTACGGCCAGTTCAGCCCCTTTCCGCACTTTTTCGCCCATGGCGCCCTTGATCTTATCAGCATTGGCGAGCGTATTTTCCAGCGAGCCGTATTCAGCCAGGAATTTAGCGGCGGTTTTTTCACCCACCCCGGGAATACCGGGAATATTATCCACAGCATCGCCCATCATTCCCAGCATGTCCACTACCTGGCTGACGTCTTTGATATTCCATTTGGCGCAAACCTCTTCCGGTCCGAGAATCTCGGCATCATTACCCTGGTAGGCGGGTTTATAAATTTTTATTTTTTCCGAAACCAGTTGTCCGTAGTCCTTATCGGGCGTGACCATATAGACTTCATACCCGGCTTTTTCCGCCTGTTTGCTCAGCGTACCGATCACATCATCCGCTTCAAAACCATCCTGTGCGATGATGGGGATATTAAAGGCTTCAATAATTTTTTTGATATCCGGCACGGCGGCGAGAATATCTTCAGGGGTTTCCTGCCGGTTGGCTTTATAGTCCGCAAAATCCGTATGGCGTTCGGTGGGGGCAGAGGTATCAAAACAAACCGCCATATGAGAAGGCTTTTGTTTGTTGATCAGCTCCAGCAGCGCATTGGTAAAACCAAACTGAGCATTGGTGTTTTTGCCTTTGGAGGTCAGCCGCGGGTTGCGGATCAGGGCATAATAGGCCCGGAACACCAGGGCAAAGGCGTCGAGGAGAAATACACGTTTATCCATGACACTAAGGTAAGTTTTTACTCCAGAGCCTGCGCCGGAAGATCCAGGAACCAAATTCAAGGAACTAAATTCCAAGAACCAAGTTCCAAGAACCAACCCTCCTGCCCAGGAGAGCCGAAAGCATGACAATTGGATCTTCGGATCTTGGCTCTTGGTTCTTTTGAAGAAGTTCCAAGAACCAAATAACAAGAACCAAACCTCCTGCCCAGGAGAGCCGAAAGCATGACAATTGGTTCTTCGGCTCTTGGCTCTTGGTTCTTTTGTAAGAAGATCCAAGAACCAAATAACAAGAACCAACCCTTCTGCCCATGGAACCCAAAGCACGACATTTGGTTCTTCGGATCTTGGATCTTGGCTCTTCGGCTCTTGGTTCTTTGAAAAAAAAAACCGGCGAGAGCCGGCTTCTTTTTGCTTATAAATGTTAACGCTGCAGAATTAGTTGATGGAAAGGCGCAGGGCATTGTTTTCAGCCCGGCTCACCGTTTTTTCCTCTTTTTTTACCACCGCCATATCCGTTTCCTGTTTTTTGGAGACAGCGGATGTGTTAGTGCTGACAATTACGGAAGTTCCGAATGCCCCGGTAGTAGCGGCGGGTGCGCCGGCAGCTACAGCCTTGTCGCGGTGAACGAAATTCAGGTAAAGGGCGAAGAAAAGCAGGTTGAAGGCAAAAAAGTTGGCGATTTTACGGACGCGTCTTTTCATAACGGATGTATTGGATTTTAAAAATTTGGTTTCTCGGATAACAGGACTAAGGTAATACCCGTAATGAGCTTTCGCCAAACGGGAAAGATTAAATCTGGCCAAATCGGGCAGTAATACGCGGGGAGTAATCGTAAAACTACGAGTCCCCTACTTTTTCATTTCCTCCAGTTTCTTCTGCAGCAGGAACATTTCATCCCTTAGCCGGGCCGCTTCCATAAAGTCAAGATCCCGGGCGGCTTTTTCCATTTCTTTACGGAGACGGCTGACCGCTTTTTCCACCTGGGGGATGGTCTTGTACTCCGCCTGTTCTTCCGCAGCAACTGTTATCAGGTCCTGACCGGGGGCAATGGCCTTGGGATCGGCGGGATCATAACCTTTGATATCCAGTACAGAGGTTTGCGCGAATACATCTTTGGCCGACTTACTAACCGTACGTGGTGTAATGTTATGGGCCAGATTGAAAGCGATCTGTTTTTCCCGCCGGCGGTTGGTTTCATCAATGGTCTTCTGCATACTTTCCGTCATCTTGTCGGCATAAAAGATTACCAGTCCCTTTACATTCCGGGCGGCCCGGCCGGCAGTCTGGGTCAGCGATTTTTCATTGCGCAGAAATCCTTCTTTGTCCGCATCCAGGATCGCGACCAGGGATACTTCGGGCAGATCCAGTCCTTCGCGGAGCAGGTTGACCCCCACCAGCACATCTATATGACCAAGCCGCAGTTCCCGCAGAATCTCCACCCGGTCCAGCGTATGCACTTCACTGTGGATGTACTTGGATTTGATATTGATCTTATGCAGGTATTTATCCATCTCCTCGGCCATTCGTTTGGTCAGGGTGGTAACCAGTACCCGGTCACCGTCTTTCACTCTTTTATCAATTTCTTCCAGCAGGTCATCTATCTGGTTCACACTGGGCCGAACTTCAATGGGCGGATCGAGTAGTCCGGTGGGACGTACCACCTGTTCCACCACCACGCCCCCGCATTTTTCCAGTTCATAATCATCGGGAGTAGCCGATACAAAGATGACCTGGTTGGTCAGGGATTCAAACTCATGAAAATTCAGCGGGCGGTTATCCAGTGCCGAAGGCAGGCGGAACCCATAATCCACCAGGATCAGTTTTCGGCTGCGGTCCCCTCCGTACATGCCGCTGACCTGCGGGATGGTCTGGTGACTTTCGTCAATGATCATCAGGTAGTCTTTTGGAAAATAATCCAGGAGGCAGAAGGGGCGGGTGCCTGGATGACGCCTGTCAAAGAAACGGGAATAGTTTTCAATACCGTTACAATAGCCCAGTTCACGGATCATTTCTATATCATAGTTCACCCGTTCGGTGAGCCGCTGCGCTTCAATATATTTTCCTTCTTTTTTAAAGTACTCTGCCTGTGCGGCCATTTCATCCTGTATTTCATAGAGTACCTGCTGCAGGATATCTTTCGGGGCCACATAAAGGTTGGCCGGGAAGATTGCCGCGTTTTCCATTTTCGCGATCCGTTTACCGGTAATCACCTCAATACTTTCGATGTCTTCAATCTCATCTCCGAAGAAAGTAACCCGGTAGCCATAATCCACATAAGGCAGATTGATATCCACGGTATCTCCTTTTACCCGGAAAGTGCCGCGGTTAAAATCAATACTGGTGCGGTTGTACAGCGCATTCACCAGCGCATGCAGGAAACCCTGGCGGGATATAGTATCGCCCTTGCTGATACGGATGATTCCGTTTTCATAATCTGTGGGGTTTCCCATACCATAAATACAACTCACCGAAGCCACCACAATGATATCCCGGCGGCCGCTGAGCAGACTGGTGGTAGCGCGCAGCCGGAGTTTATCAAGTTCTTCATTAATGCTGAGGTCTTTTTCTATATAAACATCACTTACCGGCAGGTAGGCCTCGGGCTGGTAATAATCGTAGTAGGAGACAAAATACTCCACGGCATTTTCAGGAAAAAACTGCCGGAACTCCCCGTAAAGCTGGGCCACCAGCGTCTTGTTATGTGTCAGGATAAGGGTGGGCCGCTGGGTTTGCTGAATCACATTGGCAATAGTGTAAGTCTTGCCGCTGCCGGTTACCCCCAGCAGGGTCTGGTATTTTTCACCGCTGAGCAGTCCGTCGGTAAGCTGGCGGATGGCTTCCGGCTGATCGCCTGCGGGAGGGAAGGGAGTATGCAGTTTAAAGGGCATGCTGCAATTTAGTCAATGCCCTTTGTTTGCCGGGGAAAGGGGGATAAATGGTTACTGTATTTTTCTTTTGGTGTACACGGAATAATCCGGGAGCAGGGTTTCGTATTCCGCATGCATCAGCGGGGAGGTCAGCAGGAAATCAGCGGTGGAGCGGTCGCAGGCCACAGGAATATTCCAGGTGGCGGCCACACGCAGCAGGGCCTTGATATCGGGATCATGGGGCTGGGCTTCCATCGGGTCCCAGAAAAAGATCAGCACATCCATTTTCCCTTCGGCAATAGCGGCGCCGATCTGCTGGTCACCGCCCAGGGGGCCGCTCAGGAAACAGTGTACATCCTGCCCAAGGGCTTCTTCGAGCATACGGCCGGTGGTGCCGGTGGCATAGAGGGCGTGTTCTTTCAGGATTTGTTTGTTGTATACGGCCCATTCCACCAGTTCCTTTTTTTTATGATCGTGGGCAACCAGGGCGATGCGTTTGGATGCCTTCATGGTTCTTTTTTTCATACAGGGAAGGTAATTAATTGTTCTTTTTTCTGTCTTGCTCAGGTCTTTTTGCAATTTGAATTTTCAATTAATCGTCAGGAAATTCCACAATCCACCCCTACGGGGTGGGGGCAATCCCAATGTGGATTCTTCTACCCACAGTGCACCCCTACGGGGTGAAAACCCGGCACCCAGTAAGGGTGAATTGTCGGTAGCAAAATTGAGTGGAGGCACCACGGCACCCTGTAGGTTTGCATTGTTGGTAGCACCAGGTGACCGGAATGTTTTACCACCCCATAGGTGGTGGATTGTGGCATACAACGATATTGCCGGAAATTTCGTGGCACCCTGTAGGGGTGCATTGTCGGTAGCATCAGGTGGATGGAGTGTTTTGCCACCCCGTAGGTGGTGGATTGTGGGATTTATCCGAATGAAATAAAAAAAACCGGAGCAGTTTCCCGCCCCGGCATATATGTCAGATTCACATTGCCTGGTTATTTCAGTTCAGCCGATACGGTGATCTTCGGCTCGGGAGCAATTTTGCCGGCCTCAATCGGGGCACCGCTGATATTGAAATCAGCCAGTTTGATGCTGAATGAAGTGGTAGCTTTTACAGAACCGCCGCTGAGTACTTCAAGGGTGGCAGTGGTGTTCAGGGGTTTGGTTACATCACGTACACTGAGTTCACCGTTTACGGCTACCGTATAGGTGCCGGGTTTGTCAAATTTCACTTTGCTCAGATCAGCAATTTTGCCCACAAAGGTGAATACCGGGAATTTATCAGAGTTCATCCATTTTTCACCATTAAAGTGCTCCTGGATCATCTGGTTAGTGAAGGAGAAATTCTTCACCGTAGCTTCAAAACCGATTTGGCCGTTTTTGGTGTTCAGTTCACCCACAACGGTTTTATTGTCTGCTTTGGGAAGCGCGTCTTTCGGCGTGGTGGCATCAAAAGACACGGTCGCGGAACTTGTCTTTTTTGTCTGGGCAAATACCGCGGTGGATACGGTTACCAGGGAGAGAATAAGGAGTGCTTTTTTCATGTGTATAGTATTTGTTTGGTTTGATGACAATTATTGTACCAGTACGGCCCGTTTAAATGTTATAACGGTTGCCTGGCGCAGCCGGCTGAATATACCGCCGCTGCAGGAGGCTTTGATGGATACTGAATCCCCTACCGCCAGTTGGCGGGCTTTTTCCAGTTCTTCCGGCTGAAAATCAAAAATCGCATAGGAACCGGTGAGCGTATCCGCAAATTTTACATTCATACTGCTGTCCGCCGCTTCGAGTTCGGATACCCGGCCGCGAACCAGCAGGATCTGTTCGGTATACTTTTTATTGGAGGCACTGTCGGCCGTTTCAAATTCACGGATCAGTTCCTGTGCATTCACGGTAAAGGCGGCTTTCTCCTTACTGGTGCTGCCATAGGTGGATGTTTCCAGCTGGTTTTTGATAAAACTATAGGAGGCGAACGCAAAGGCCGGACCGATCAGGATCCAGGCCATTTTGGAAAGGCCGTGTCCCGGCCGGCTGCTCCATATAAATAGCAGGGCGGCAAGGGCAGACAGATAGAGGGAGGGTTGCAGAAGACCAGTGAGGCTTTTGCCTACCCCCAGATCGAGCAGGGTATTAGAAAAGACAATATAGACCGTGATAAGCGCCAGGTTTAAAGCTCCGGCAATGGCGGCGATCAGGGCTGTTTTTTTACCGCGGGTATAGCCCCAGGCGGCGAGAATAACCAGTACCGGAATCAGCCAGAACAGATAAAAACTGAAGCTGAATTGCGGATAGGGGTTTTCCAGCCCGAATTTATCGGCTGAAGTGGCAAAAAAACTGCCATCCGGCAGAGCCATTCCCGAAAGCTGGCTATCTTCCCATTTTACCCAGGGAAGAAAAAAGCTGACCAGGAGCAGGGCTGCGGAAAGCAGGTGCAGGGGATTTTTTGCGGGCTGGGTTGTTTGCGTCATATGACTGGTTAAAACGATCCGGAACGGGTTAAGGTTGCGAATCATTCCACAAATATACAATGTTTAAACATTGAATTGATTTTTTTCTGTGAAATTTTTGTGAAAGGGGCAAAGGAGAATTTCGTCCGTTGCCGTTCTTTTTAAAATATATTCCTGTGAGGGAGCCGGAAATTTATCAGATTTGTTACCAAATATGGTAACTTTATACCTTTATTAAACCTTATGCCTACGATTCACAGAATGGGATCTGTAAAGATTGATATGTATTCAAGGGATCATCTCCCCCCGCATTTTCACGCGCTATATGGTGAGTTTGAAGCGCTGATATTAATAAGGGATTTAACAATCTATGAAGGATGGATCCCAAACAGGCAATACAAAACAATAAAAGACTGGGCCGCTGGTCCATCTGTGAGGAATATGCTTTTGGATAATTTTTATACCCTCAATCCAGGTTTAAGAAAATGAAAAAAGGAATAAAATCACCCAGGATTCTTCAGATTAATTCAGTGAAAGGATTTACGGTTTCCTGTGTTTTTAATAACGGGGAAAAAAGACATATTGACTTTGAGAAGATGTTTAACGAATGGAAAATCACTAAAGAAGATCCCGAATACAGGTTATTAAAACCGGAGGTTTTTAAAAAGATCCGTTTAAGGAATAATACCCTTTCCTGGGATAACATTAAGGTTACACTTACAGACAGCACCGGAAAGGGGGTTGCACATCCGTATGAAATTGACCCGGTAACGCTGTATAAACACAGTAAACCGGCGGAAAATGCGATCAGGATTTTTTCAATAGGGAAGGATATTAAAAAGGAGCGATTACAGCAGGGCCTGTCACAGGATGAACTGGCGGCATTGAGCGGCACCAGCAAAACATATATATCAAGGATTGAAAATAACCATATTGTTCCTGAGCTTCATACGCTCTATAAAATTGTTGAGATAGGTTTAGGGAAAAAAATCCAACTTAAAATTTCGTAAGATTGTTCCGGCATAAAAAAAGCTGTTTCCCGGAGGAAACAGCTTTACTTATTAACCCATTTACTAATAAGTCAGATCAGGCTGCCTGCATTTCCTTGATTTTCTCCCGGATTTTGGTCTCAATTTCCTTTGCCAGTTCGGGATTGTCCACGAGGAGTTGTTTGACGGCATCACGACCCTGGCCCAGTTTGTCATTATTATAACTGTACCAGCTGCCGCTTTTCTGCACAATACCGAGTTCAGTACCCATGTCAATGATCTCCCCGGTTTTGGAAATGCCTTCCCCGAAGATGATATCAAACTCAGCGGAACGGAAAGGAGGGGCCACTTTATTCTTCACCACTTTCACCTTTACATGGTTTCCGATGGCTTCATCCCCGTCCTTCACCTGCTGGGTGCGACGGATATCGAGACGTACAGACGCATAAAACTTGAGGGCATTACCACCCGTGGTGGTTTCGGGATTACCAAACATCACCCCGATCTTTTCCCGGAGCTGGTTGATAAAAATGCAAATCGTATTGGTCTTGGCAATCGTGGCAGTCAGTTTCCGCAGGGCCTGGCTCATCAGACGGGCATGTAATCCCATCTTGCTGTCACCCATCTCTCCCTCCAGTTCACTCTTGGGCACCAGGGCCGCCACCGAGTCAATCACCACCACATCCAGGGCGCCGGATAAAATCAGGCGGTCTGCAATCTCCAGGGCCTGCTCTCCGTAATCCGGCTGGGAAATCAGCAGATTGTCCACATCCACCCCGAGCTTCCGGGCATAATTACTGTCAAACGCATGTTCCGCATCAATGAAGGCACACATCCCGCCGTTTTTCTGCGCTTCGGCAATCACATGGGTGGCAATGGTGGTCTTACCGGATGACTCCGGACCATAGATCTCCACCACCCGGCCGCGGGGCAATCCCCCGATGCCCAGGGCCACATCCAGTCCGATAGAACCGGTGGAAACCACTTCCTGCTGCACTTCCGCCTTTTCATTCATCATCATTACACTTCCTTTGCCGTAATCCTTCTCAATCTTATCCATGGTAAGCTTGAGCGCTTTCAGTTTTTCATTGTTTGCTGACATATCGGTTGATTTTTCTTGTTTTGCCATTTTTCAAAATTAACGGAACCGGGTTCCGCGGGTGTGAAAACTAATTAACATTCAAAACTAAATGATTTAGTATTCATTTGCTAATATTTTTTGGATTATTTTTCCCGGAATGGCTGTTTTTTTTCGGAATGGGGGGCGGTGTTTGGCACGGGATTATGGTTTTTTTTCGGAGGGTAAAGGGGAAGACGGGGAGGCGGGAGACAGTAGACAGGAGACGGGAGACAGAAGATGGGAGACAGAAGATGGGAGACAGGAGATAGTAGTGCATTCAAAGAAAAATTCCAAGAACCAAGAGCCAAGAACCAAGCCTCCTGCCCATGAGGATCGAAAGCATAATAATTGGTTCTTCGGATCCTGGCTCTTGGTTCTTTTGCAAGAAAGCTCCAAGATCCAAGAACCAAGCCTCCTGCCCATGAGGATCGTAAGCCTGACAATTGGATCTTCGGATCCTGGCTCTTACTTCTTTTGCAAGAAAGTTCCAAGAACCAAGAACCAAGCCCTTCTGCCCTTGGGAATCGTAAGCCTGACAATTGGATCTTCGGATCCTGGCTCTTGGTTCTTTAAAAGGAAGATCCAAGAACCAAGCCTCCTGCCCAAGAGGATCGAAAGCCTGACAATTGGATCTTCGGATCCTGGCTCTTGGATCTTCGTCTATTTTTTCCGAAATTTTCCGGATGAACCTGACCCGACGAATCTTAACCTATATTATCCTGATCACGGCCTGGCCACTGATTCCTGTAGCCCAGGAACCGCGGCTGGTTAAACCCATCGGCCACTCAGCCGGTATCAGCCTGCAGGTTTTTAGTCCCGATAATCACTATATAGTAACGGCCGGCACCGCCGATAATGACCGCTCGGCCCGGGTCTGGGAGACCGCTTCGGGCAAACTGGTTTTCGACCTGAAAGCTCACCAGTATAAAATTCATAAACTGGACTGGAGCCGCAATGGCCGCTATATCCTCACCCATGCGGCCGTGCCCTATATCTGGGATGCCCGCAGCGGCGCCCTGCTGGCTATGACCGACTCCGTCATGGTGAATGATGCCCGCTTTCTGAATGAGGGCAGTCAGCTGATCTTTGCCCGCGACCGTGATGATGAACTCCGCTTCTGGGATATCCAGCAGCAAAAACAGGTGCGCAGCCTGCGCTGGGAAGGATTTCCTATAGAAAAATTCTGGCTGAGTGCGGATGGCCGTTACCTCGTCAGTTATTGTTATGCAGCAAAAACAAACAGCGATATGTCGGCTTTCGCCCTATGGGATATCGCTTCGGGAAAAATCCTCCGCCAGGAAAATTTTAAATCCACCCCCTTTTTTGAAGCGGGTTTCAGTCCCAACCATTCCTTCCTTACCCTCAGCATTGACGAAAACCTGGCTCTTTACCGCCTGCCTTCCCTGGAAAAAATACCTGCAGAAGAAGGGGCTCTTGAAAAATCCACCCGCCCCGTTTTCAGTCCCGGTGAAACCCATCTTTTTTATGTCCGTGCCAATAAGGTGGTGGTGCGCGACCTGCAAAAGGAAAAAGAACTGTTTGCCCTTGAAGGACATGGTGCCAATATCGCGGGTCTCGCCCTGATGCCGGACAGCAACCGGGTGATCAGCCTGGACCACGACGGACAGATGCGGATATGGGATTATCTGAGCGGAGAGGTCCGCTATGCCTTCGAAGCCCAGGCCGGCAGTGCCACCGGCATGGTACAAAGCCATGACCGGACATTGCTTTCCGTTGCCAGTTATAATAATACCGCGCAACTCCTGCAATTGCAGCCGCTTCGTTATGCACAGCTCCTGACCGGCTATACCCGGCGGATTGAAAAACTGCAGGCCCTGCCCGACAGCACACACTTGCTCTGCACCGATGTATGGGGCGGTATCCGGCTGATGAACCTGCGTAACGGCAAAATCATCCATGCCCTCAAAGGCCATAAAGGCGAAATACAGGAAATGCATGTATCCGCCGATGGCAGCCGGCTTATTACCACGGCCTGGGATTCTACCTTACGGGTATGGGACCTGCAGAAAGGCCGGGAACTTTACAGTATCCGCGTCCCCTTCCACGTGTACCGCTCGGCGATACAACCCGATGGCCTGGCGTTCGTAACCTGGGAAGCCCTGGAAAACAAACTCAGTTTTTATGAAACCGAAACCGGCAAAGAACTTGGCAGCCTTTCGCTGGAGGCCGGCAGCAATACCGCCAACTGGATGGAATATTCTGCGGATGGCCGCTGGTTACTGATAAATACAGCAGGTTCCATAGAAGTCAGAGAGGCCAAAGGGGGCAAACTGCTGAAAACTCTGGCCGCCGCCGATGCGAATAATACACCCGTCACCCGCTTCACGTTCAGCCATGATAACAAAAAAGTAGCCGCGATTGCCGATACCCTGTTGGTATGCTGGAACCTGGAGACCGGCAAAAAACAGTTTAGTACCAGCGCGAAGCCCGTGACTTATTATGCCCGTATCATGGACTGGCTCTCCTTTACCAACCTGCATTTTGATAACGGCGGACAAAAGATCATTTGCAGCGCCGCAGATGGAACGGCCCGGATTTTTTCCGCGGAAAACGGAAAAGAACTGATGATTCTCGACAGTGTGCACCAGCGAAAAATTGAAGATGCCGTAATTACAAAAGACGGCCATACCATACTCACCTGGGGCGAACGCGAAGGCTTTGCCATCAGCTGGGATGCTGTTACCGGTGAGCCGCTGAAACTGATGGGCGATTACCGCACCGGCCTCAATGCCGTGGCCCTGCAGGGAAATGACCGCTGGCTGGTGACCGCTTCGGAAGGCGGCCTGCAGATCTATGATACCCGGAATGCCGCCCTCTTGTACAAGACCATCCTGCTGCAGGAACAGGACTGGCTGGTAACTGACAGCGCGGATCATTTCGACGGCACTGAAGCCGCACGTAAACTTTTATACTTTACCTGCAACCGGGAGATCATTGAACTGGATCAGCTCAAAGATCAGTTATGGGTACCCGGACTGGCTGAGCGGATCATGCAGGGCGACAGTATTGAAGCCGCCGCCCTCTCCTCACTGGCTGTCTGCGGACTCACCCCGGTGGTGGAAGATCATTCGGACAATACCCATTACCGCTTTCTCGTAAAACCAGGCCGGGGGGGTCTGGGAGAAACCGCCCTGCTGGTGAATGGTATTGAAGTAAAGCGGTACAAGCCGGAACAATTGCAAAAGACCGGGGACCAATATGAACTGCAGCTCTCACGCGCGGAACTGACGGCCTACCTGGCAGGCGGACAGGACAACGTGGTTACCGTGAAATCCTTTACCCGGGATAATGCCATCTCCTCACGCGGGTTAATTGTAAACGAAAACAAAACCACTGCACCGGCCGCTGCACCCAATCTTTATGCCGTGCTGGTAGGCGTAAGTGATTATAAGGGGGAGGAGCTGGATCTTAAATACGCTGCCAAGGATGCCGGTGATCTGGCTGTGGCCTTGCAGGCGGCGGCGGCTAAACTGCTGAACACAGACGGGAAAGAGCATGTATTTATTTATCCCCTTATAACCGGGAGCGGGAATAATAAACTGCCCGGAAAAAATGCCATCCGCAAAACCTTTGAGGAGATCGGGCAGAAAGCCGGTCCCAATGATATCCTGCTCATCTTTTTTGCCGGTCACGGGGTGATGGAAGGGGAGCAGAAACAGTTTTATTTTCTTACGGCTGATGCGTCCAAAGCCACGGCCGCTGCCGCGGTCAAGGATGTGGGGATCAGTACGGCGGAACTCACGGAATGGATCCGTCCGCAACTGATCAGGGCCCAGAAAAGGATCCTGGTCTTTGATGCCTGCAACAGCGGACAGGCCATAAAGGATTTTGTAAAGATCGGGCAGGCCGATGCCGGTTATCTTGCGGCCAGAGGTGATGAAAAGGCGCAGCAGGTAAAAGTGATTGACAAGCTCAATGAAAAATCGGGGCTCTTTATTCTGTCTGCTTCGGCGAGTAACCAGAGTGCGTATGAGCTGGGCCGTTATGCGCAGGGCCTGCTCACCTATTCTTTGTTACGGGTCATCAAACAGCAGCCTGATATTCTGGAGCAGGGGAAATACCTGAGTGTAGGCCGCTGGTTTGACGCGGCTGAAAAGTCGGTGACGGAACTGAGTAAGGAAAACGGGGCAAGGCAGGAGCCGCAGCTGGTCAGCAATACCAATTTTGTGATCGGGCTGGTGGATGAGGAAGTGATGAGTAAAATTGTATTGCCCATAGAGAAGCCCCTTTTTGCGGCCAGTAATTTTCAGAACAGTGACGAGAACATTGCCGATGACGATCTGGAATTCAGTAAACTGGTCAACCTGCAGTTAAGCAGCCTGGCTTCCCGGGGTACAGCAGCCAGTATTGTATATGTAACGGCCACTAATTCTCCCGATGCCTATAATCTCAGCGGCCGGTATAAGGTGGAGGGAAAAAAAATAACCGTCACCGTGAACCTGCGGCAAAAGAAACAGGTGCTGCGTCGTTTTGAGGTGGAGGGAACAACGGATAAGCTGGAGGAACTGGCGGTTAAACTGGTGGAAGCGGGGGTAATGGTGGGGAATAAATGAAAATAAGATTTCACACATAGGCACATAGAAAAAAAAGGAGCACACAGGTTTGCTCATGGAACCCCATGGCTCTCGCATCCACAAATCGTCCAATCTGCCATCTGCTAATCATAAAGCCGGCGGGGTTTCCGGTTTTCCGAAATACAGCGCCGTCTCCTTCCCGTCCATTGAAAAATAGGCCATCAGGTACTGGTTTTCTTTTTGCAGCCACACATATTTATCGTCTTCCAGTACGGCCGCGATATTCCAGCCGGTATTGGCCAGTTGGGCCACCAGAGAATCGGCTGTAAAGCCAGTTTGCGCGACCGGGGGCAGGACCAGCAGTTCCAGTTCACCGATAGGGGTACCTGCTTTTTTACTTTCCAGTTCCAGCAGGATACGTCCGGCCATAACCGAGAGCAGGCGGCCATCCTTTTTTGATCCTGCCGGCAGACTGATGCCCGTCATAGCCGACTGGGTAACCGGCTGCAATTTCTTCTGGGCCTGTATAGCTGATGAAAAGAAGAAGATAAAGGCGGCGAATAAGAGTAGTTGTTTCATTGTTTGATTTTTTTTACGGAAAGGCAGGAAGATGGGAGTCGGGAGACGGGAGACGGGAGATGGGAGACAGGAGTCGGGAGACTGGAGACAGGAGATGGGAGAAGGGAGACTGGAGTCGGAAGACGCAGTACGAAGTTGCTGGGCTGCTAACTACTAACTGCGTCTTCCGGCTACAATCCACTAATCATCACATCATCACATCTTCACATCTTCACATTTGCACATCTTCACATCTTCAAAGTCCTGGCATAAACGCCCCCCCCGCACTAAACCGGTTATTAAACGGCAGGCGCAGTCTTTGCTGGTTTTTGGTCAGTACTGCCCTTGCGTTGGAGAAATTCATCTGGTAGGGCATTTGTGCGCCATTCTGATCCTGGAATAATAATGTAAGGGTGGCTCCGTTGAAGTTCCAGGCATCCCAGCCCAGGAAAATCTGTTTGGGTTCCATAAAAACATCCAGGTAACCGCCATTGCCGAAGGCCGTGCTGGTCAGCTGGTTTTCCGGTACGTTGCGCAGGTTGAGGGTAACATCGTTCTGGTTCCGGAATTCAATATTATTATCACTGCTTTCATAGACCTGGTATCCGTTCGAGTTTACGAGGGTAAAGCTGACGTTGGAGCCCTGTTCCTTGGTATCGGTGCCGGAGGAAACCTGCAGGGTGGCACTGATCAGTTTATAGACCGAGCCGGCGGGAACACATTTTCGTGAGGTAAAGCGGTCGGTGGCCGATTCCATACCCAGTACATTGCCGTTGATATCGGTAAAGGAGTAAGCGATGGGCTGGGCGGTCTGGTAGTTACAGCGGCCCAGCAGTTCGGTGATTTGTTCCTGCAGTTTATCCTTATCAAAGATGGTGGTATTGATCGGTCCGCCTACCACATATACGTTTACGGTAGAGCGGCTGCTTTTATTTGATTTCAGGTAATTGAAGGTAGCGGAGAAATTGGCCGATACTCCCTTGCCGCTGTCGGCCCCGAAGCTGGCTTTAAAATCAATATCGTCTTTCTGGGTGGCGATATTCACTTCCACGTTGGCCAGGATGCGGGTACCATAGGTTACACTTTTCAGCACGATCAGGTTGGGGTTATTTGTTTCCTGGTTTTTATCGGAGAAATACCCGTTTGCCGGGAAGGAAGTGGTGATGGTATAGAGCGGTTTGATGGCATCAATGGTGAGGTAATAACTTTTTTCGGTTTGCTGGGTGGAGAAGCCACCGGAGGCTTTAAAGCCCGCGTAGCCACCGCCGGCGGAGAGTTTGATGGACAGTTCCGCGTCATTTTCCGCGGTGAAGATGCGGTACTGGAGACCCGCGCTGCCGGTGCTGGTGGAGAAGGGCTGGATAATATTGGCGATCTGCTGGCGGATTTCTTCGCCGGTGGGGTTTTGAACGGTCCGGAACACCGCCCCGGAGGTATTGGCCAGGTTATCGGTGGAGATATTGATGGGATTGCGGCCCTGTTCCAGGGGGCGGTAATTACCCGAGAAGAAATCGCTGAAGCGGTAGATGGCGCCCGGGAAGATATTAATGGCCTGCTGGTTATAGTTTACGTTCATAAAGGTGGAGCTGGCGGCATTCAGCATTTTGGTTTCCACGGTGCAGGTGCTGCCGTCGGCTCCGCTCTCTTTGCGGCTGCTTTCGGTTCTTTCGTTTACCACGCCTCCGATATTCTGCGGCAGGTTGGGCATATTCTGGCGCATGGTCATGGTGACTCTTTTCCCGTCGGGCAGGGTAAAGACGGTGGAGGGGTTGTTGAAATTACCCGTCGGGGCCGGGGGCATCATAACGGTGCCGATGGTACGCGGCGGGGTGGTTGTTTTAATGGGGATGTTTTTGACCGGTTTATCGGCCGGGAGGGTTTTGGCCCTGTTAAACTGTCCGCTGCTTACGGTAGCCAGTGCCACCAGGGCTAAGAGCAGAGATAAAGTCTTTTTCATTGTGTGTGTTTTTGTGACCATAAAAATGAAAACTCTTTTTCCGGCGGCCCTCCCGGAAAAGAGGGAATTTTTAGGGAGGAGGTTGAGGTTGAGGCTGAGGTTGAGGGGTTGAGGGGTTGAGGGGTTGAGAGGTTGAGGGGCTGTGCCCTCCGAAGCTTTAGCGAAGGAGGGAGCGTGCCGAAGGGTGAGGTTGGGGGTTTGGGGTTTGCTTTGTTCATCGTAAGCCTATGGCGAAGGTTGAAGGGTTACGTTGCCGGCCGTAAGGATTATGTTGAAGGGAGTTAGTGGTAACCTCTAGACAAAATATGGCAGATATGCCATATCTGCCCCGGTCTTACCAAAATCATCTGTTTCACTCTTGCCAATTTCCTTGCGGCTGATTATATTCGTATTATACCTTTATAAATGCTAACGACCTTATCCGGAATTTCTTTAAAGTGTTTTATGCTTAGATCGTGTTGGCGTAGATGACTGGTAAGTTTAATGGGTATTCAAAGTAATTCGATATATACTTTTTGAATTTTTTGATACGGCAATAAATGTGTTGGCTGCTATGCCTTGGGTATAGCCTTGCCAGCTGAACAGTTCTTCCGCCACCGGGCGGGCTCCTGGCTGAACAAGTAAACTGACCTAAACCA
>JACSRW010000023.1 GCA_014879565.1 Chitinophagaceae bacterium | reverse complement strand
ACTCCTGTCTCCCGACTCCTGTCTCCCGACTCCTGTCTCCCAACTCCTGTCTCCCGACTCCCGTCTCCCTACTCCCGTCTCCCTACTCCTGTCTCCCGACTCCCGTCTCCCTACTCATTCCTCCCCCATCCCCACTCCAGAAATACCGGCATCGCCCTTCCCCAGGTAAAGACATCATGATGGCCATCTTCCAGCTCCAGGTAGGTGATATCTTTTGACCGTTCATATCCTTTCTCTTCCAGTTCCCGGATCAGGTCAAGTGTGTCATCAATAGAATCAATAATCCCATTATGGTTCCTGTCTTTTGTTTCGTCCAGTTTTCCGCACTGAAAGAAGAACTGCAAACCTGGCGCGAATTGTCCCCGGCGGATGACCTGATGCATGATCCGGTGCCTGTCATCATCATAGGCTTCGTCTTCCTGGTCGAGACTTCGCCACCAGAATGAACCGGAAAAGACCCCTGCCCGGGAAAAAGTGGCAGGGTGGTTCCAGGCTATATCAAGGGCACTGAGTCCGCCCAGAGAAAATCCGGCAAACCCCGTTTCCCTGAAAGCGCTGATCCCCGTATGCTGATGAATAAAGGGTAGCAATTCATCCACAATGAAAGAACTGTACTGCGGGGCAAGGGCGCCCCTGCCCAGGTAATCCGGCTGACTGGCGGTACCATATTCCATCCGGCGGTCAGCCCCCGCATGAATGGCCGCAAAGAGAAGGGGTTTCAGCCGGTTTTCTCCGGTCAGTTTTTCAATGATTTGACGGAAATGCATTTTCTCCATATCCTGCCCGTCATTAATCAGCAAGAGTCCCGGATTTTCCCCGGCCGGCAATCCTTCAGGCATCAGAAAGTCAATCCGGACCTCCCTTCCCAGGAAAGTTGATTGCAGCCTGATTTCTTCCAGACGTACCTGGTCCTTTTCTCTTATTGTTTTCAGCATAGTTTCAAAAATAAGGATTTCATAACACCCGTATAGCCAGAGATGTGCTAATACCGGATTTGGTGGAATGACCACGAAAAAATATATTTGGAAAGGCCCCGAAAAGGATGATTGAACCCGGCCTGCCTCTACTCAAACATAAAACCTGTATATGAAGAAAATCGGAATACTCCATGGAAAAGAACGTTCTTTCCCGGAAGCTTTTATTGCCCGTGTCAACAGCAAAAACGTGCCCGGTGTGGTTGCTGAACCCGTCCGGATCAGCAAAGCCCTCCAGGGAGAACCCAGCGGGTATGCCGTAATTATTGACCGGATTTCACAGGATGTGCCTTTTTACCGGACCTGGCTGAAAAATGCAGCTGTCACCGGAACGGCGGTCATTAATAATCCCTTCTGGTGGAGTGCAGACGACAAGTATTTCAACAACTGTCTGATGACACAGGTAGGTGTACCGGTACCCAAAACCGCTATCATCCCTTCCCGTGATCTGCCCGATGACACCAGTAATGAGTCGTTCAGCAATCTCGCCTATCCGCTTGACTGGGAAGCGATCTTCCAGAATGTGGGTTTCCCTGCTTATATGAAACCCTTTGCCGGCGGTGGCTGGAAACATGTTTACCGTCTTGGCGGTCCGGAGGAATTTTTCCAGAAACATGCGGAAACCGGACAGCTGGTTATGCTGCTGCAGGAAGAAATTGTTTTCACTGAATATTATCGTTGTTATTGTATCGGCGGCAAATATGTGCGGATTATGTCTTATGAGCCCCGCAATCCCCACCATCTTCGTTATGTGGCGGATTTCAGCCCATCCCCGGAAAGGTTGCAGCAAATGACAGATATTGTTCTCCGTATCAATGCCTATCTCGGGTATGATTTCAATACGGTTGAACTGGCGGTCAGAGACGGAGTGCCCTATGCCATTGACTTTTGTAACCCCGCCCCGGATGCTGATATCAACAGTGTAGGTGCGGAAAATTTTGAATGGGTAGTGGAAACAGCCGCAAATTTTGCCATTGAAAAAGCGCTGGCGAATAAAGAGGGACAAGACAATCTTACCTGGGGAGAATATGTGAAGCGGAGCAGTGCCGGGGTGAAGTTAACAAGTTAAAAGGTTGATAAGCTGACAAGGCACTTTCTAATACAGTCACCTTGTTAACCTGACAACTTATAAACCTATCAACCATCAAATAATGAACCTCAACTATAAAACCTTCACCCTTGGCGTAGAGGAAGAATACATGGTACTCGACCCGCACAGCTTTGAACTTAAAAGCCACGAGCAACGCATTGTGTATGAGGGCCAGAAGATGATTAAAGACAAGGTTAAAGCGGAAATGCACCAGGCCGTGGTGGAAGTAGGCACGGATATCTGTGCTGATATTGATGAGGCCTGGCATGATGTGGCCGAACTGCGTAAAACCATCAGTGGCATTGCAGGCAGCCTGGGTTATGCCATGGGTGCAGCCGGCACCCATCCATTCAGCCATTGGGAAAGTCAGCTGATTACAGACCATGTCCGGTACAATGAAATCGTGAATGAACTGCAGGAGGCAGCACGCAGCAACCTGATTTTCGGGCTGCATGTGCATGTGGGCATGGAAAGCCGGGAAATGGCCAATCATATTGCCAACAGCACCCGTTATTTTCTTCCGCACATATTTGCGCTGAGCACGAATTCTCCTTTCTGGGAAGGAAGGATGACGGGATATAAATCATTCCGGACAAAAGTATTTGATAAGTTTCCCCGGACAGGTATCCCGGATGCCTTTGAAAGCATTGAAGCGTATGATAATTACGTCAAACTGCTGATCAAAACCAATTGTATTGATAATGCAAAAAAAATATGGTGGGATCTGCGGGTACACCCCTTCTTTAACACGGTAGAATTCCGGGTCTGTGATATTCCGCTGACGGTGGATGAAACCATTGCGCTCGCCGCTCTCTTCCAGGCTATATGCGCTCGTATTTATATGTTACGTTCAAAAAACCTGAATTTCATTCAGTATAGCCGGGCCCTGCTGAATGAAAACAAATGGCGGGCCAGCCGCTATGGAGTGGACGGCTACCTGATTGATTTCGGTAAAGAAGAGGAAGTAAACACCCGGGCCCTGATTTATGAATTGCTTGATTTTCTCGATCCGGTACTGGATCACCTGGGAAGCCGGCACCGGATTGCCTATGTTCATAAAATTCTGGAACAGGGAACAGGGGCAGACCGGCAACTGGCCGTGTATGAAAAAAGTAAAAACCTCTCAGAAGTAGCCCGGTATATTCACAACCAGTACCTGGCCGGAATCTGATGTAATCATGCAGCAAAAAAACCGGGAACAACTTGAGCAATTGCTCAGTTATTTTGACCAGTCACTCCGGGCTTACCGGAGTTACCTGGAAGGGGGTAAAATATTTTCAGGCGCCTGTGCGCTCCGGAAATGGAATGAAAAGGCCCTGCAGGTGCTGCAGCTGGCTGAAAAGGAATGGCCGGAGAATTTTCATCCTGATATTCTTTCCCTTAAGGAACATTATACAGTCTGGATGGCAAAATGGGATGAACTGGCGGCTGCACAGCAACCGGGACCGGATGATCTATTTGTTTTTCCCAATACAGTCACTTTTCCGCGGGATGCCGCCGGCAGACTGGAAACCTGGTACCGGGAATCCGCACATTAGTTTTCCGGAGACCCCTTTCTCTTCCGCTGAGCTTCCACCCGGATATTGTGGCGGATCGCATCCCAGTATTCTTTCCCGTAACTGACCAGGATTTCGGCCCCCGCGGGTATGTCTTTTGTTGCCGTGATATATACTTTAAGCCCGTCTTCCGTATACGATGCGTTGTTGGAAAGTCCCATCACCCTTGCCAGTCCCCTTGCATCATTGGCATACCTGGCCAGGGCTTCCGGTGTACGGCTGGCATCAATTACGTGGTTTCTTTTTACATAGTAGATATAGCCGTTTTCCCCGTCGTTGTGATCCACCTCTTTCCAGGTGGTGATGACCCCCGTATATTCGACAATGCGGGTTCCTTTCGGAATTTCAACCCGGGCAAATAATCCTTTGCCGGCACCGGGGAGTTGCGATTTTCTGACTCTTACTTTTTCATCCATCAGTTTCATACAGACCAGTTTCGGAAGCCGCAAATATACAGCCGGCCCGAATTCCTCTGTTAAATTTGATAACTTTGTTCTGAAAGAAAACTGTATGCGCAGATACTTCATGTCCATTCTTTTTGGCTGCCTGCTGACTACCGGCACCCCGGCCCAGGAATTTATCAATACCGATAAAAGCCGTGCGACGGTGAACCTGGAGGCATTCTATCCCGGCACCCACTCGCCTGCACAGTGGAAAGGAGACAGCCTGAAGGCGGCTATTACAGACAGCCTCACCGTTGTATTTGTTTATGACGCCAGGGGACTCTGTGAATCTGAAATCTTTATTTGTCCAGGTGATATGCTGTTTACCCGTCAGCTTGAAAAAATATTGGGCAAAACCAAATATCAATGGAAACGGCTGAATGAAAACCAGTTTGTAAGCCGGTTTGAAGATGGCCTCTTACTGGAAATAAGCCCGGAACCTCCACAGCGTTTATTTACCGTGATCCGGACCGGATGGACCAGAGAAATTTATGAACTGCTGCTGAAGCAGGAGTAATTATTTTTCAGGCAGTCCGTCTGTTCTCCATTTACGGAACAAATTAATGGTACTGTCCGACAAGCGCGTCATTCTGCGCATGGGCATGAAACCCTTGTCACCGGGACTCAACTCTATCCGCCTGATAATTTCATCAATATCCGTTTTCAGACTGCTATAGTTATCATAGGGCTTTTTCTTTCCCCCTTTTTCAGGCAGATGACAGGGACTACATTCCGTTTGCACAATGGCCATGATATTCTTTTCATATGTGACGCGGGAAGCGGAAAGTTTGCGGGGACCCGAACAGTTGGAAAGCAATAAGGCTGACACTGCAAGGACAGTTAAGAACACCCATTTTCTCATGTTGGTTATGTTTGAAAGGTAATTTACAAAAAGCCATTCAATGTAACAACATCAAACGAATGTTTTGTACAGATGGTTGCCGCACGGGAACGAAAAAAATTACCTTTGTCCATCATGATTCAGGCGGCAGCCCGTACATATTTGCATGCATTTGCCGGTTTATCCCGGGAAACCTGGCTGCTGTCGGTCATCATGCTGATCAACCGGAGCGGCACGATGGTATTGCCCTTTATGACACTGTACCTTACCAGTGATAAAATGGGCTATTCCGTCAGCCAGGCGGGTTATGTGCTGGGTCTTTTCGGGCTGGGTGCATTTAGCGGCGCCTGGGTCGGGGGAAAACTAACAGATAAAATAGGCTTCTACCCGGTACAGGTCTTTACCCTTGCAACTGGCGGAGTACTTTTTTTTGTATTGGGACAAATGAAAGCCTACCCGTTGATCTGCATTTTCACTTTCCTGCTCAGTTTTTTCAGCGAAGCATTCCGGCCTGCCAACTCCACTGCCATCGCGGCTTACAGCCGGCCTGAAAACCGGACGCGATCCTATGCCCTGAACCGGCTGGCTATCAACCTGGGCTGGGCAGCCGGCAGCGGGATCGGGGGAATCTTATCATCCATCAGTTTTGAGTTGCTTTTCTGGGTTGACGGAATCACCTGCATTGCAGCGGCTGTATTGTTAAGGATAGTATTAAAACCAAGGGCAACCGGATACAGCCAAACAACCGGAAAGCCAGTTGAAAAAACCGGATCAGCTTATCGGGATAAGCCCTACCTGCTTTTTATTGGCGCCACTGTCTTATTTGCCGCCGTTTTTTTCCAGTTATTCACCAATCTGCCGGTATACTTTGAACGGGAACTCGGCCTTTCAAGACCCTATATTGGCTTACTCATGGCACTGAACGGCCTGCTGATTGCCTTTTTTGAAATGGTGCTGATTTTCCGGCTGGAGGGTAAACGAAGTAACCTGTATTATATTTTCAGGGGCGTATTGCTGGTTGCATTTGCCTTTCTTTTACTGAATATACCCGGCGGCGGGTGGCTGCTCGCGCCCCTGATGATCCTGCTGGTTACACTGGGGGAAATCCTTTCCATGCCCTTTATGAACAGTTACTGGATCGGACGCACCAGTGAAACGAACCGAGGACAGTATGCTGCGTTATATACAATGGCCTGGTCGCTCGCACAAACTCTGGGACCCATGGGCGGTGCCAGGGTGGCGGATACCGGGGGTTTTAATTTGCTCTGGTTCCTGGCAGGTGGTATTTGTATTCTGTCTGCCTGGGGTTTCCGGAACCTGGAAAGAAAAAATATTCCCGGCTAAACATATTATAAAAATGCGTATCTCATTTTTAGTGCCTGTACTTTTCTTACTGATCCTGAATGCCTGCCGGCAGAAGGAGGAAATGCTCACCGAAAAAGAAGTGATAGAGGTGATCAACCTGTTTGATAAAGGCTGGAAAACCAAAAACGCCCGCCTGGTGGATTCCGTTTTATCAGACCGGTATCTGTACTTCACCCAGTCAGGGCGTACGTTTGACCGGGCTGGTATCCTCCTTACAGCTGCCTCAGATATTTACCTGCTGCAGACAATGGAGAGAGAGCAATTCACCGTGCAGATAGAAGGGAATACCGCAGTGGTAAACACTGTCTGGAAAGGGAAAGGGTCTTACCACGGAGAGGAATTTGATGACAATCAACGCTGCAGTATTACAGTGGTGAAACACAAGGGGAAAGTCCGGATTTTATCAGAGCACTGCACACCTATCAGGATCAGAAAACCCGTCACGGACCTGTAAGCCCCCGGGTGCTTTTTTGTTACCGGAATGTAAACTGTGTAAACAAGCCCTTCATCCGGCTTTTATTCCCCTATTTTTGTAAAAACTCAGTTAATATGATCCGTATAGTTTTCACGATATGGGTAGTCTGCCTGACTTTTTCTGTACAGGCGCAACAGGATATAAAGAGACCCCGCCTTGTTGTTGGTATTGTGCTTGACCAGATGCGCTGGGATTACCTGTACCGGTATTATCCCCGTTTTGCGGAAACCGGCGGCTTTAAAAGAATGATTAACCAGGGTTTTTCCTGTGAAAACACCCTTATCCCTTATGCCCCCACCGTGACGGCCTGCGGACACAGTTCCATCTACACCGGTACGGTACCGGCTGTGAATGGAATCACGGGTAACAGCTGGTGGGACCGGGAAAAACAACGATCAGTATATTGTACAGAAGACAAAACGGTACAGACTGTCGGGAGCAATTCCGCACAGGGAAAAATGAGCCCGAGAAATATGCTCGTTACCACCATCTGTGATGAAATGCGGCTGGCCACTAATTTCCGGAGTAAAGTAATTGGTGTAGCCATAAAAGACCGCGGTGGCATACTACCCGCCGGTCACAGTGCCAACGCCGCCTACTGGTATGATAACAGCAATGGCAACTGGATCAGTTCCACTTATTACATGAATGATTTACCGGAATGGGTAACCGCTTTTAATAAGCGGAAACTGCCGGATGCCTATTACGAAAAAGGCTGGAGCACCCTCTACCCGCTTTCGACTTATCAGCAGAGTACGGCAGACGACAAATCATGGGAAGGCAAACCCTTCGGTTCCGCCCTTCCCTACGACCTGCAGAAATTTATCGGGAAAGATTATGGCAAGATCAGTACCACCCCGATGGGCAACAGCCTGACCATGGAATTTGCCAAAGCAGCGCTGACAGGGGAAAAACTGGGAACCGATAGTTACACCGATTTTCTGGCAGTGAGCTTCTCCTCCCCCGACTATATCGGGCATACATTCGGTCCCAACTCAGTAGAAGCGGAAGACGGGTTCCTCCGGTTTGACCGGGAACTGGGCGCTTTCCTGAATTTGCTGGACAAACAGGTAGGGAAAGGCCAGTATACGGTGTTTCTTTCAGCCGATCACGGAGCGGCACATATTCCTGAATTCATGCAGGAAAACAAGTTGCCGGGCGGACGGGTTTTTGCCGGTAAACTCACAGAAAAAATCAACAAAGAACTGAAGGGTATTTACGGGATCGCAAACATTATACTCAGCGACGACAATTACCAGATGCACCTTAACCACAAAGCGCTGGATTCTGCACAAACAGATAAAAAACAGGTAATACAGAAAATTACAGAAATGTTACTGGCTGACCCGGGTATTGACCGGGTATTTCCGCTGGCTGAACTCAACAACATACCGTTGCCGCATCGTATCAGGGAAATGCTGAATAACGGCTATCACCCGGGCCGGAATGGTGATATCCAGTATATCCTCAAACCTGGCTATATTGACGCCTACGGGAATACCGGCACCACCCATGGCTTGTGGAATCCCTACGACGCCCATATACCGCTGCTCTGGTACGGATGGGGCATCCGGCAGGGTAAGACAAACAGGGAGACTTATATGACGGATATTGCGCCTACCCTGGCGGCGTTGTTGCATATCCAGATGCCCAGCGGCACCACTGGTCAGCCTATTCCGGAACTCATCAAATAAGCCGTAAAAATCTGAAAGGGCCGGTGTAAATTCATTCCGGACAATCAATTTTGTCCCGCAGGAAAATGTATAAATGGATTTTTTTTCTTTTTGCTTCCTTTAGTGCTGCCGCTGTCAGCGGCCAGCCGGTGATTGACAGCATACGGTTCTTTGAAGAAGAAGGACTCATTGAAATGACCCTGGAAACCGATTTGCGGGAACTGATGAAAGTATCCACAAAAGAAAACACACAGCCGGCGGCTATCCGTATGCGTTTCCCCGACAGCACACTGGCAGATGGAACCATTACCGTCAGCGCACGGGGTAATTTCAGGAGATCCTACTGTAAGATTCCCCCGCTTAGTCTTCAATTCAGGAACAGCAGCGCCCCGCAACTCCGGTCGCTGGGCAAACTGAAAATGGTGTTGGGCTGTACAGCCACTTCCAGCGGGGAGGAATTACTTTTAAAGGAATACCTGATTTATAAAATTTATAATATCCTGGAGGACCGGAGTTTCAGAGTCCGGCTTTTACATGTTACCTACAAAGACACAAAGGACAGGTTAAAGGAGTATAGCCAATACGCTTTCCTTATTGAGGATGATGCGGAGATGGCCCGCAGGAATGGCTGCAAAAAAAAGGACAAACCCGAAAAAAGACTCACAGAAACCACTAACAGGGAAATGATGACCAAAGTGGCCTTGTTTCAATATATGATCGGTAATACAGACTGGGCTGTGCCCAATAACCATAATATACGGCTGATCTATGACAGGAAGGATAAAAATGCCCTGCCATTTGTTGTGCCATATGATTTTGATTATTGCGGCCTGGTGAACGCCAGTTATGCCACCCCCCATGAGTCGGTGGGCGCTGAAAAAGTAACTGACCGGGTATACCGAGGATTTCCAAGATCAATGGAAGAACTGCAGCAGACGCTGGAACTGTTCCGCAACAGAAAAAAAGCTATCCTGGACCGGATCAGTTTATTTGAACGGCTTCCTGCCAGGGCCAGAAAAGAAATGACCACATACCTGGATGAATTTTTTAAGCTGATTGAAAACCCGAACAAAGTGAGAAGTATTTTTATTGAAAATGCCCGGTCTGTTTAAACACGATCCTGCTTATCCGGGAAAAACATTAATTTAGGAAAAACTACATCCCATGGAACTTAAAGAACAATTTGAAAAAGCGGTGGCTGACAGTAAATTACTTGCCAGCAAACCATCCAATGATATTCTTTTACAATTATACTCCCTGTTCAAACAGGCAACAGAGGGGGATGTAAAGGGTGATCCTCCCTCCAATCCCTTTGACTTTGTCGCCCGGGCCAAATATGAAGCCTGGTCATCGCTCCGTGGAAAGAGCAGTGAAACGTCCATGACAGAGTATGTTGACCTGGTGAACAGGCTGAAAGGCTGATTTTCTACCGGCAATAACGGAGGTACCAGGATGCCAGTTTCCTGCCGGCTGACGGATAACTGAAAGCGGAGATTGCTTCCCTGGCTATTTGTTCCCGGTTGAAAGAAAAGGCTTTGTCCATCATATTTCTCATCGCTTCCTGTAATTCTGTTTCATTGCCCGGTTCCACCAGCAACCCGTTCTCTGCACGAATCAGTTCAGGTATGCCCCCCGTGCGGGTTGCAATGACCGGCAATCCGCAGCAAAGCGCCTCACCGATAACACAGGGAGAATTTTCGATATCACTGAAAATCACCAATGCGTCTGCTTCCTGCATTGTTCCGGCCACTTCCTCATAGGTCACCAATCCCCCGAACCGGCAATTGCCGGCAGTCAATCCTAATTCTTTTGCCCGCTCCGGCATAGTATCATCCGTATTACCCAATAAAACCAACTCACAATCCGGACAGGTCCGCAACAGGCCGGCAAAAGCCCGGAGAATACCGGGGACATTCTTCAGCTGAACCATATTGGAGACATGCAGAAAGCGAAAACGGGTTCTTTTCCCGGGCCTATAAGTAAATAGGCTGGTATCAGTGACATTAGGAATTACCTCATAGTCCCGGTCAACCACCCATTTGCTTACCCCCTCACCCAGGAATGAACTTACTGTATGAAAGGCCGCTGCTTCCCGGAAAATTTTTCGGGTGATCTTTTTAAAGAAGAATGACCGGGTCTGGTAATTCAGTTTTTCAACAGGGTTATAAATACCCCAGTGTTCTGTAATAACAAAAGGAATTCCATATTTTTTTTTCAGCCATAACGCCAGTAGTCCTGCACGCATGGGTACCTGCACATGTACCAGATCCGGCATCCCCTGGTTCTGCAAATACGTGTTAATGGCCTTCCGGAACAGGCGGTTCCATTGCCAGTGTGCCCGGAGACGGCCTGTGGCGCTTGTATTTTTGTGAAAATAAATAATATGCTCTGTGAGACCTGGCGAGCGGAAAAGTTCTTCCCGTATAGCTTTACGATTGTCCTGTTCACCGGCTGTCACAAAAATGACATGCACATCATGATACAGCGATACCGCCCGCGCATAGCGCTGAATAAAATCCCCGTTGAAAGGATCCGTACCGGAAGGATACCAGCTGCAAAGCCATAGAATCTTTTTACGGGTCATGATCCATAATAATAATCAGTCCTGATCCAGTTAAAAACAAATAAGCCCGGCCCGGTATACAGCCGGCCCGGGTTGTATCAGCAATAATTCTTCTTTCTGCTTCTTATTTCAGGGCCCTGATGATAGCAATAAATTCCGGAGCAGAAAGTGAAGCCCCGCCTACCAAACCGCCATCCACATCCGGGCTGGCAAACAGTTCAGGCGCATTTGCAGCTTTTACACTTCCTCCGTACAGAATCGGAATTTCGTCAGCCACTGCCGTACCATATTTTTCAGCAATCACAGCACGCAGATAATGGTGCATTTCCTGTGCCTGGGCGGTACTGGCTGTTTTTCCTGTACCGATTGCCCAGATAGGTTCATAGGCAATGATCAGGGTCTGTATAACCTCCGCGCTGAGATGAAAAAGAGATTCTCTCAGTTGTTCAGCCACAAACGTGTTTTGGGTACCGGCTTCCCGGATATCCAGGGGTTCGCCGCAGCAGAATACCGGTGTGATCCCGTTTGCCAGGCAACTATTCACTTTTTCCGCCAGCATGGCATTGGTTTCTCCGTTGTATTCTCTTCTTTCACTGTGTCCGAGTACACAATACGTAATGCCGATTGACTGCAGCATTTCCGCAGATACTTCCCCGGTATAAGCCCCGGATTTTTTATGGTGACAGTTTTGTGCAGCTACATAAAAGTTGGCTTCATTCGCTACTTCACTTTTCGACATAATCAGGTAAGGAAAAGGCACTGCAAAGAGTGTATACTGATGGGGAGCCAGTTGAATACCTGCTTCCAGGATATCATCCAGCAGTTTTTCCCCTTCCTGGTAACTGAGGTTCATTTTCCAGTTTGCAGCGGCAATTTGTTTTCGCATAGTATTGATTTATTTTAGAATTTTTCAAAGATATAACGCAATATGCTTTCTCCTTCTGAAGATAATTGCTGATTTTTCAATGCCTGCCAGTTCCGGATATCCGCTATGGCTTTATCAAGCTGGTATCGTTTCACTCCTTCGCTGCCCCAGGAAAAATCAGGAATATACCTCGGGGTAAGTCCGTTGCCAAAAACATTGCAGCATACGCCAATCAGGGTGCCCGTGTTGATGGATGTGTTAATGGCCGTGCGGGTATAATCACCCATGATGACCCCGCATTTCACCCCGGCATCTTCTTCCCCAGCGCGGGTCCATACTTTTACAGCGCCCGCCGTATTTTTAATATTTGAGTTGCTGGTTCCTGCACCGAGGTTACACCATTCCCCGATTACTGCATCTCCCAGATAACCGTCATGCGCTTTATTGCTATATCCGAAAAGCACCGAATTCTTGATTTCTCCGCCTCCCACGCAGTAAGGCCCCAGGGTGGTGGCTCCGTAAACCCTGGTTCCCATTTTAAGGCAGGCATTTTCCCCGAGGGCAAACGATCCCCGAATAAGGCAACCCTCCATGACCTGGGCATTTTTGCCGATATATACGGGGCCTTCAGAAGCATTGATGATACTGTGCTCCACTTTAGCGCCCTTTTCCAGGAAAAGACCCTTCTGATTTATAACTTTATTACTGCGGGGTATGGGCTGTGATTGCCGCCGTGCGGTAAGTAAGGCAAAATCCAGCCGGATGGCCCGGTCGTTATATCGGAAGATATCCCAGGGACGGGTAATACTGATAATCTCTCCGGAAAACTCAACCGCTTTTCGGACTTTAATGCGGTGTTCATCATTTACCTCTTTCCGGCTGAAACGAAATGCGATATGTAAACCGCCGGGAGTGCTGATACATTCCCCGTTTTTGAGTTTTTTTATTTCCTTTACGAGTGCCGGAACCGGCAGAATATTCCCATGAATCATAAAGCAGTCCCCCCCTGCTGTAGCTTCATAAGGATCCATAGCCCGCGAAAGATCTTTGTAGTCATCTTCTTTTTTATCGTAGGAGGGCAAACCCAGCATTTTTTCCCATTTTTCCCGGATGGTCAGGATACCAACCCGGATATCCTGTAATTGCCGGGTGAGGGTAAAGGGCCGAAGATTTTCCGGCTGGCAGAATTCTTCGGTGAAGAGGATCTTATTCATGATCGGAAATATGTGTAAATGTAAAAAAAACCTCCCGGAGAACCGGGAGGTTTAAAGTATAGCCATGAAAAACAAAACTCCCTGCTTTCGCAAAGAGCTCTGCACAAATTAATGTTTTTCTTATTTCTTAGCGTATTTCTTATTGAATTTGTCAATACGGCCCGCTGTATCCACCAGCATGTTTTTACCGGTGAAGAAGGGATGGGAGGTGTTTGATATCTCCAGTTTAATCAGGGGATACTCATTCCCGTCTTCCCACTTTACCGTCTCTTTGGAAGCGGCTGTGGAACGGCTCAGAAAGCTGTGACCATTACTCATGTCTTTGAAAACCACCAGACGGTAGCTTTCGGGATGGATTCCTTTTTTCATAACTCTATGATTTTTAAGGCCACACGGATTTTGCCGTATGGATGAACAAATAAATTTGGGCAGCAAAGATAGGCTGATGGCGGCTTTTGGCCAAATCCGGAGAGGAAAAAGAGAAAGCGCCAAGTTTTCCCGTTCGGGGCTTTCGCCCTGCCCGGTTTCACCCGACGCTTTCCGGCAAAACCTTTTTGAAGGGTTTTACCACCGGAGTCCGGTTTCCCTTCCGGGATTCCTTCCTCCACTTGCATCTTTGTCTTATCGCTAAAACATCGTGCAGTTGTATACCAAATATACTCTTTCAAAATAGCAGATTCCAAATTTTCAGGCCCTGGAATATGCACCAGTTCTGCACCCTGTAATCCACCGGAAACAGGGGTTTTTCCCCGGTTTAGTCCCGCATATTCACATATTGCAGGGGTATGTTTAAAGAAGAAGTCCGGCATAACTGTATGACTTCCTGGAGATCGTCTCTTTTTTTACCGGTCACCCGGACCAGATCGTCATTGATGGAAGCCTGCACTTTCAGCCCGGCATCTTTGATCAGTTTCACGATTTTCTTGGCATCTTCCTGCGCCAGCCCGTTGCGCACTTTAACTTCTTTCTTCCAGATTTTGCCACTCACCCCCCCCTCTTTAGATGCGTCAAATGCCTCGGGAGCGATTCCCTGTTTATGGGCCCGGCTGATCAGCACATCCAGCAACTGGCGCATTTTCATATCATCGTCTGTTTCCAGTTTGAGCAGGTAATTTTTTTTATCCAGCTCAATGACCACATGAGAACCTTTGAAATCAAAGCGGTTGGTAATTTCCTTGGATGTTACGTTCACAGCATTATCCAGGGCCTGAGCGTCTACTTTACTGACAATATCAAATGATGGCATAAAAATGGTTTTGGCTGATCAAATATAAAAAAAGTCCTGCCGGAAAAGCAGGACTCTTTACAAAGGGGTTTAATGGCTGATGGTGGTTTAATTATCGCCCCCGGTTTTGACGCGGTTTTGCTCTTCGGAAGCCCCGCCGGATTTTCTTTTAGGTGTATTGCCGTTCATCTTTCCTTTATTGAAGCGCCAGGTGAAACCCAGGGCCGCCTGCCGGGAATCCCGGCGTTGCTGGAAGGCTGCATCAATATTACTGTAACGGATGGTCCCTTTGATTTTCTGCGTGTATAAAACATCCCGGAAACTGAGCCGGATGGTTCCTTTACCCTTCAGAATTTGTTTACTGATACCCGCATTCATCATCCCGAATCCGCGTATCCGGAAAACGCCATCCACACCACCGGTCATATAAAATCCGCTGAGTTCCGCACTGATGGTTTTACTGAATTTAAACTGGTTGGAGACATTAAACTGACCGGTAGTAGCCGATATATCCACGGGATCTCCGTTCAGTACGCCCTTGAACCTGTTATTGAATACATTGGCATAGAGATTACCACTCCACCATTTAGTCAGCTGACCACCGGCACTGACCGAAATTCCATACTGGCGCTGACGGGCGATATTCTGTTTCCGGATAAAGGTTTCGTTTTTGTCCGGATCCTGTTCAAGAATATCATTGATCATGTCTGTAGTACGGGTATAATTCAGCGTGGTGGTCAGGAACCCCTTGTATGTATGACTGAACTCGGCATTATGGGAGAACTGAGGTTGCAGCGCGGGGTTTCCCTGTTCAAATGTATATTTATCCAGGAAGTAGATAAACGGATTGAGGTCGGCATAATCGGGCCTTTCCAGCCTTCTTCCGTAATTAAGTCCCCAGGTGTGTTTATCCCCTGCTTTGTACTGCAGAAACAAGGTCGGAAATAACTGGGTGTAGTTTCGGCTAAACCGCTGACCGGTAGTAACCTGGTTGCCCTTTGCGATTGTGTTTTCAAGCCGTAAACCAACCTGTCCACTGATTTTTTTTGACAACGGACGGCTGTAGTTTACATAGGCAGCATTAATATTTTCCTCATAAATAAAATGGTTGCTGCGTCCGATATCCCTGACCCTTACCCCGTAATTCAGACTGTCATATACCGCATTGTTATCTGTTTTTACAAATCCGGTTTTGAGCCCGGCTTCAAATTTTGCTCCCTTTTTCAACGGGTGGCTGTAATCCGTTTTCAGGGTGTAAATACGGATATCCTGGGGTAAACTGCCGAGTAAGGTATCCGCTTTTGCCGTTGGATCACCCAGGGGACTGAAATAGGCATTGGTCAGGGTCTGTTCATTCTGACTGTTATACGTCAGTATATCCGCATCCGCTGTCAACTCCTTGCCTGTGGAATCAAACTGGTGTCTGAAATTCAGGTTCCCGCTGAGATTTTTCCATTCCCTTTCATTGCCGGCAACAGCCAGGGTCCGGCTGAGCATTGTGTGATAAGGATCGGCGATCCTTACATTACTGGTGTTGCCAAAAGTTCCGGGATTATAAAAACCGCTCAGCACCCATCCGATAGTGGTATTCTTTGACGGACTGTAATCCATCCCGAGCTTAGCGTTGAAAGACTCCCCTTGTTCCCTTATTCTTGATTCCTGGTCAAAATGGGACCGCACTTCCTTGGTGGCTGACTCAATAAACTTGCGCTGAATATCCAGGTTCTGGAAATTCTTACGGTTGTTATAACCAAGTGTGGTAAACAGGTTGACTTTGTTTTTACGGTAGTTGAATATAAACGACTCATTCGTTTTATGGTACCGGCCCTGGCTCCAGGTAGCAGATATGGTCCCGTTATACCCGAACTGTCTGGTCTTTTTGGTCCGGATATTAATAACGCCGCTGTTGCCTGCAGCATCAAACCGGGCAGAGGGATTCGTCATAATTTCAATCTGATCCAGCTGGTTGCTGCTCAGACTGCGCAGGTAATTCGCCAGGTCGGGTCCGGAGAGGTAACTGGGTTTGCCATCAAGATAAACCTGTACACCCTGTTTCCCCTTCAGGCTGATGTTTCCATCTTTATCAACCGAAATACCCGGTGATTTCTCGAGTACTTCCATGGCCGTGCTGCCCACATTGGTGACGGCTGCTTCCACATTTATTACTGTCTTGTCCAGCTTCTGTTCCACCAGTGGCTTACGGCCGGTGACAGTTACCCCGGAAAGGGATTTAGCCTGCGGTACCAGGTCAATAGTTTTCAGCATACTTTGTCTGCTGGCCGGAGAAATTTCAAAAACAGGTGAATACCCTTTTTCGTGTCCGATAGCTGAAATACTGACAAAGTATTTGCCGTCGGGTACCCCGTCAAACTCATATTTCCCATTCCTGTCGGCCACACTCATTTTTACCACTGCAGAATCGGCAGCCCTATGCAGGGTAATGGTAGATGACTCCAAAATTTTTGCACTGCCATCTGTTACGAGTCCCCGTACTTTACCGGAACCGTTTTGTGAAAAGGCCAAAAAGCCAAACATCACAAAAAATACTGTTAATGAATACTTTAGATATCTCATAATCGTTGATTTAATGATCAGTACCTGTTTTTGATTATTACAGTTCAAAATTCAGTACTTTGTATTACATAGTTGCTTGTTTTAAATTAAACGGCCGTATTCAGGGATATTCGGCCGCTCCGGATTATGGCAATAGGACGCCGGGGTTTTGCCTGTGTTACAGAAAATCCTTCCAAAACGTACAAAAGGTAGAAGGAGTGGATAAGCGGACACAGCGCCGCAGAACAGGTTATAACGGAACGGAGCTTTTTTGAAATCAGGGATGGCCGCTCTGCACATTACCCTATTTACCCGGTGAACTGTTTATATTGCGCAAAATTTTTTTATGCTGATTGATTTCCGATCCGATACTGTTACCCGCCCTGTACCCGGTATGCTGAAAGCCATGGAAATGGCACAGGTTGGCGATGATGTTTTCGGGGAAGATCCGACCATCAATGCCTTACAGGAGAAAGCAGCAGCCCTGTTTGGTATGGAAGAAGCCTTGTTTTGTCCATCGGGCACCATGACAAATCAGATTGCGATCAAATGCCATACACAACCCGGAGATGAAGTGATCTGTGATGAAAGCTCCCATATTTACCAGTATGAAGGCGGTGGCATCGCGTTTAATTCGGGTGCCTCAGTAAAACTCATCCATGGTGACCGGGGTCGTATTACAGCCAAACAGGTTGAAGCCTCCATTCAGCCGGATGATCCGCACCGCCCTGTAAGTCGCCTTGTTTCGCTTGAAAACACCAGTAACCGGGGCGGGGGCAGTTGTTACAATTTTTCAGCTATCCTGGAGATCCGGGAAATCTGTACGCGGTACGGGCTTGCTTTCCACCTGGACGGCGCCCGATTATGGAATGCCCTGGTGGCCAGAAAAGAAACGACCTTACAGTACGGCAGTGTATTTGACAGTATTTCTGTTTGTCTGAGCAAGAGTCTTGGCTGTCCTGCCGGCTCTCTGCTGCTGGGTACCCGTTCTTTTATACGTAAAGCGCGCCGGATCCGAAAGGTATTCGGGGGAGGTATGCGGCAGGCGGGTTTTCTGGCAGCTGCGGGTATCTACGCCCTGGATGAACATATCGGCAGGCTGGAAGAAGACCATCTGCACGCGCGTGTAATTGCGGAAGCCATTGCCGGAAGGCCATTTGTAAAAATGATGCTGCCGGTTGAAACCAATATTATCATATTTGAACTGGATGAAAGTATCACGGCACCTGAACTCGTGACCCGCCTTGCGGAAAAGGAAGTACTGGCCTATGCTATTGCCCCGAACCGGATCAGGCTGGTGCTGCACCTGGATATTACCCCGGCGATGGTGGAAAAAACACTGACTATCATTAAAAATTTATAAGCATGTTACCTGCAATCAATCCCGCTGAAACCAGGGCCTGGAAAAAACTGGAGGGCCACTGGGCTGAAATCTCGCAACAACATCTGAAAGACCTGTTCCGGAACGACCCTGACCGTTTCAGGCAATATTCCCTCTGTACCAAAGATCTCGTATTTGACTATTCCAAAAATCTGCTGAACCGGGAAACCCTCGGGCTGTTGCTGGAACTGGCGGAAGAATGCCGGCTGAAGGAAGCGATAGATGCCATGTTTAACGGGGAGCTCATCAACCGCACCGAAAACCGGGCTGTGCTGCACACAGCGCTGAGGAATTTTTCCGGTAGCCCGGTTTATACCCAGGGAGAAAATGTAATGCCTGCCATAAAAAAAGTGCTGAAGAAAATGAAGGCTTTTACCGAAAATCTTCACCAGGGTAAACACCGCGGGTATACCAATAAAAAAATCAGGACGATTGTCAATATCGGTATCGGGGGCAGTGACCTGGGCCCGCTGATGGTTACCGAAGCCCTGAAACCGTACCGGGTAGATGGCATGAACGCTTATTTTGTTTCCAATGTGGATGGCACGCATATCGCAGAAACCCTCCGCCAGCTGGATCCTGAGACCACCCTTTTCCTCATTGCATCCAAGACCTTTACCACCCAGGAAACGATGACCAATGCGCATACAGCGCGGGAATGGTTCCTGAAGAAGGCAAAAAAAGAAAAATACATCGCCAAACATTTTGTCGCCCTGAGCACCAATGAAAAAGAGGTCGTGAAATTCGGTATAGACCGGGAGAATATGTTTGAATTCTGGGACTGGGTCGGCGGCCGTTATTCCCTCTGGAGCGCAATTGGTTTGTCCATTGCCCTCACAATCGGTTATAAAAATTTTGAACAGCTCCTGAAAGGGGCCCATCATATTGACAATCATTTCCGGGAAGCGGCCTTTGACAGCAATATTCCGGTGATCATGGCGCTGACAGGGATCTGGTACACCAATTTCTTTGGCGCCCGCTCGGAAGCCATATTGCCTTACGATCAGTACCTGCACCGGTTTGCCGCCTATTTCCAGCAGGGAAATATGGAAAGCAATGGCAAATCGGTTGACCGGAACGGGGAACCGGTAAGTTATGCCACAGGTCCTGTAATCTGGGGAGAGCCGGGCACCAACGGGCAACATGCTTTTTACCAGCTTATTCACCAGGGCACCCCGCTGATTCCCTGTGATTTTATTGCACCGGCCCAGAGTCATAACCCGGTTGGCGACCACCACGTTAAACTGCTGAGCAATTTTTTTGCACAAACGGAAGCCCTGATGAATGGGAAAACGGAGGAAGAAGCAGAAGCCGAACTGGAGAAACAGGGATTGGGCAGGGAACAGATAGCGGCCCTTCTTCCCTATAAAATTTTTCCGGGTAACCGGCCCACCAATTCCTTCCTCGTAAAGAAAGTCACTCCTTTTGTTTTAGGTGAACTGATTGCCCTCTATGAGCATAAGATATTTGTACAGGGTATTATCTGGAATATCTTCAGTTTTGACCAGTGGGGGGTGGAACTGGGCAAACAGCTGGCCAATAAGATTCTCCCGGAACTGCAGACAAACAAACCGGTCAGCAGTCATGATTCCTCCACCAACGGACTGATCAACAGCTGGAAGAAGATGAGGAAGTAAATACATTAATTACCAGTGACCGTCTCAGCTTACGGACTTCTTGTCCGGTTGATCTGAGACGGTTTTTTTATGCATAAAAAAAGCCTCCCCGAAGGGAGGCTTTATGTTTTTGGAAATTAACTCTCTTAATGTACCAGTACAAGACCGGAGATTACTTTACCACTGTACTCATGGGCAACTTTCACCACATAAGTACCACGGGCCATACCACTCAGATCAAAGTTCATGCTGAGGTAGGGTGATGTGCGGTAATCCAGGTTGAAGGTACGGCTGGTGATCAGCTGACCATTCGGGCTGTAAACAGATACTACGCGTTTTTCAGCGGCATTTCCATTATGATACAGACGTACCTGGAAGGCACCCGGAGTCGGGTTCGGGTAGATCCAGAGTTTGTCTGAAGCACCGGCGGTGATAGTAAGCTGGTTGGACAAGTTCACACAACCATTCACGTCTGTCACCGTAGCCTGGTAGGTACCCAGTTGATCAATGTTTACTGACTGTGCATTACCGGTTCCGGCAATGTTAGCGCCATTCAGGGTCCAGCTCCAGCTGTTTGTAGTAGCGGCAGCCGGTGTGCTGGTGGCGGTTACAGTTGTATTTACACCCGGGATAATGCTGGAAGCCGGTGTAGTCAGGGTAACATTCGGCAGGGCGTTAACAGTCAGTGTACCGGCATTGGTAGACGTGAAGCTGGAACATGCCCCGCTGGAAGCCACCACTCTGTAGCGGTAACCAGTCATGTTCGTGTTTGAAGCACTTACCGTGAGTGAAGAACCGGTCTGTCCGGAAATATCACTCCAGGTCAGACCACCGTCTGTGCTGCGCTGCCACTGGTAGGTTACATTGGTACCACCTGTGATTGTTGAGGAGAAGGTAGTGGAACCTCCCACACATACGGAACGGGTGGCCGGTGTTACAGTCAGGGCTGTAACAGGAGCAGCAACAGTTACCGGTATAGTGGCTACAGCTGTAGTACAGGGAGCTGCAGTGGTAAAGAACACGGTATAGTTGTTAACACCTGCTGCATTGGGTTTCACATATACTGTGTCTTCCAGTGTGCCGGTATACGGAACGGTGGCAGCTGCATCGGTGAATATAGTACCGGCAGGACCATTCCAGGTACCCTGAGCATATACGGGAGCCACATAAGTGATTTCAAGATCCCATTTAGTGAAGGTTCCCGGATCCGGATCAACAAAATAATCGAAGAAGGCCAGTGTCCAGGTACCATTCGGAGTGGAATAAAGACCATTCCAGGTTGTTACAGTCGGTGTATAACCTACAGGACCGCTGGGCGGGAAGCCGGCAGGAACGGTAGCCCCCTGGGCATCGGCACGGAAGGTACCGGTGAAGGGAGAAGTACCAGAACTTAATGCGGCTGTACCGGCAGAACTGATGCCTGTGTTTACAAAGTTAGTACCGGAACCACCAGTACCGGATTTGTAGAAATCCAGGTTAAATACAGCGCCATTCGGGGCTTTCAGTACATAACATACATCCCCTACCCAGTTATGGCTCATATTCAGGGTGGCTTTCATACCGGTGATCACAGAACCGGCAGGAATTCCGGATACGTTGATCGTGCTGGTTCCGAAACTGGCTCCGTTTTCATCTTCCGGAATTGTAACAGATACCGTACCGGAAGTAAAGGTGGATGTAGTTGCAGTTGAAACCAGGTTGGTCAGGGCGATCCGCTGAGTGGCACCCAGACAGATAGAAGCCGAAGTCGGGTTAACGGTCGGCTGGATCGGGTTTACAGTGAGTGTAGCCGTGCTGGAGAAATCAACGGCAGAGCAACCACCGCTTACCAGGGCGCGGTACTGGTAGCCATTAACGGCAGCAGTAGCGTTGGTAATTGTCAGGGTGGCTGTTGTTGCACCGGAGTAGATACCTCCATTGGTTACCATCTGCCAGGCAGCGCTGGAACTCGGACGATATTCCCAGCTATAGGCAGGGATTGAACCGGTAGCCGCTACTGTAAAGCTGGCGTTGCCACTGCAGACAACAGAGGCATTAGCCGGTTGGGTGGTGATAGTCACCGGCACACAGGGCTGAATATTTACATTATAGTCTTCAGTTTCACCAAAAGTTACAGTCGTACATGACTGTGTATTGGTCCAGGCTGTGCTGAAACGTACCCGTACACGCATCCGGGTAGTACCGGTCAGTGCGGTGGAGGGGATTGCGATATTACCTGCAATATTTCCACCGTTGCCTACATTGCTTCCCAGATTGGTATATTCAGTAGTCTCGAACTGACCGTTCTGATTATAGTCAATCCAAACAGCCACTTGCTCTGTCCAGCTGGTCGGAGTGTTCACAATAATCGGGTTGGCAGCACCGGCATAAACAACAGGAGCAGCAACTGATGAAGTATAGTTGGAATAACCGGCGGGAGGACCAGCGCTGCACGTAGAGGCATTATCCAGCGTGCTGAACCGTACACGGGTGATCATATCATCATCCGTACAGTCAGATGCGGCGGGTATGCAATAACAACCAGATGAGGGAGTCATGGCAACAGTAAGCGGTGTGGATGTACCAGTATTACCGGAGCAGGTCACATTACAACGATAAGCAGTGGCAACAGACTGAGTTCTGTTGAGTGTGGCGCTGGTGGCGCCCGCAATATTGTTCCAGGTGGTTCCTCCATCAGTGGAAGACTGCCACTGATAGGTTACACCTGTACCGGGAATACAGTTTTGAAGGGAAAGTGTAAAGTTATTTCCGGGACAAACAGTAGCGGCAGAAGATAGTGTATTACCAGGAGCCGGCGTACCTGTACAGGCTGCATCGGTATAATCAATTATAAAATGAAAATCCTGGGGGTTTGTACCATCCAGTACATTCGCCCAGGCACCTCCGGTAGTATGTTGTTTAGCATTATTTCCGGGCTGAGTTGTTGTACCAACTACCGTACTTGCCGGTGTAAAGTTGCTTGCCAGCGGTGTGGTATTATTAACCCCCCATTCTACCCAGTACGTGCCGGGGCCGAGGGTTACATTCACCGTGGCTTCAATTTTCCATACCTGGCGGGTGGTACCGGGAGTCGCATTGAAAATCCGGTACATGGAAGCCGTGGAGGAGGCAAGGAAACGATTTGTTGTGAGGTCACCAAATATCGGAGTGGGGGAACCTACTGAAGGGTCGGTATTAAAAATCTGGACCCGCACATCATTAAAAGGGGATGTGGCGCCTGCATACCCTGTAGAGTAGGCGAAGAAAGTCATCTTGGTAATACCCCAGTTACCACAGGAAATGGTAAAATTATCAGCCAGGGTAAAACCGCTGATATTACCGGTAAACCCGGCTGATCCGTTACCGGCCTGCACCTCACTCCAGGTAAATCCTGCCGGAGCCGGACTGCCGTTACTGGAAGTGGCACCCGTTGTCAGGTTACCATTAATGTATTGCTGGGCATTGGCCATGCCTGCAATCAGGAAGAAAAAAGCAGAGAGAACCGGGGTCAGCCAATAAAAAACCCCACGTTTTTTAAGCGTAAATTTTGGTTGCATAGAAACTGTTTTATGTTGATAAGCGTTCCTCCGGTAAGGAGAAAGTCCATAATCCGGAACTAAGGTAGTTTTTTTTTTGTTTTTAAGAATAATTTCTGTTTTTTTCTGAAAAAAATATCCCGGCAGGGTAGTAAATAAAAAATACCCGCCGGAGCAGGTATTTTGTCATATGAAAATTATTTAATTACCATTTATCCACCTCTTCAGCGGCTGTGCCGGAAAGGGGGGCCTCGGAAACGGGGGCAGGATTTTCAACCGGCCCGGGGGTACTGATGGTATCAGGTTCAGCTGCTGTCATTTCAACCGGTCCGTTTTCCTCTTCACTGTCTTCGTGATTGAATGCGTCGAAATCGAAATCAGGCATCAGTTCGGTCTTAACATAATCAACCGCCTCACCTAATGCTTTAATAAACTTGTTGAAATCTTCTTTATACAGGAAAACTTTATGCCTGTCATACCCGTTATCATCAAAACGTTTGCGGCTTTCGGTAATAGTAAGGTAATAGTCATTGCCGCGTGTGGCTCTTACATCAAAAAAATAAGTCCTTCTTTTCCCGGCACGTATCCTTTTGCTGTAGATACTTTCCATTTTCTTGTCATTGTTCTCGTACGCCACTGTGTAAGTTTTTAGCAGTTAATGTATTACTTTGGTTTTGAGCGCTACAAATATAGAGATGTTTTCGAAACGTCCAAATCAGCGGGGATTTTTGTTTGCAGCCGGGGAAAGAGCTTATCCCCCCGGGGTGGTTTTGTCCGGGTTTTCCTCCTGCTGCTTCCTGTAAAGCGTACTATAATAGCCCTCCCTGGCCAGTAATTCTTCATGGGTCCCGCTTTCGGCAATCCGGCCATCCTCCAGCACCACGATCCGGTCAAATTTCAGCAGACCAAAGATCCGGTGGGTAATTACAATAGCGGTCCGGTCCCGGAAAAAATCATTCAGCCCCCCGATAATTTCTTTCTCCGTCCGGGCATCCACGGCACTCAGACAGTCATCAAAAATGACAAGGCGGGGCTCCTTCAGCAGGGCCCGGGCGATGGATATGCGTTGCTTCTGGCCTCCGCTCAGGGTTACCCCCCTCTCTCCTACCAGGGTTTCATACTTTTCCGGCAAGGATTCAATCTCCCGGTGAATACTGGCCCGTTTTGCTGCCAGTTCCATTTCTTCCTCACTGAAGCCGGTTCTGCCAAAGCCAATATTATTCTTAATTGTATCGCTGAACAGGAATACATCCTGGGGCACATAACTGATCTGGTCGCGCAGACTGTTCAGCTCCCATTGGCGGATATCCACCCCGTCAATGAGGAGCCTGCCGCTGCTGGTATCGTACATCCGGAGCAGCAGTTGGGCGATCGTGGTTTTACCGCAACCCGTACGCCCGATCAGGGCCAGTTTTTCCCCCGGCCTGATTTCAAGATGGAAATCCCGGACGGCTTTTATACCGGTATGCGGATAGGTAAAGCTGACTCCTTCAAAGCGAATATGCCCGGAAAGACCGGCCTTGTACGGCACCGGAACAGTCGTAAGGGGAGAACGGGTATCCAGGAACTCATTGATCCTTTTCTGGGAAGCGGCGGCCCGCTGAATCATACTGGCGGTGAGCCCGATAGCGCTGACGGGAAAAGTGAGCATATTGATATACATCACAAATTCCACAATTGTATTAATGCCTATTCCGTGTCCTCCATATATATAATAGAGTCCCCCGATCATAATCGTCAGCAGGGTGCTGAGACCAATCAGGAGGGTGATGGAAGGGAAATAAATAGCTTCTACCTTAACAAGTCCCAGGTAATTTTTCCGGAATGACTCCGCGTTTTTTGTAAAAAACCCCAGCATCGCCTTCTCCTGTACAAAGGATTTGATGACACGTATTCCCGAATAGGTTTCCTGTGCATTGGTGGTAAGCAACGACAAGGACTCCTGAATTTTTTCACTTTTCCGGTGAATGGTGGTATTGACAAAATAAATGGTGATAGCCAGAACAGGCAAGGGAGCCAATACGTAAAGGGTCAACAGCGGATCTCGTTTCAGCATAAAGAATACGCTGAGAGAAATCACCGACACCAGGTTGGCCAGGTACATGATGGCCGGACCGGTAAACATCCTGACCCGGCTCACATCCTCCGCTATCCGGTTCATAAGGTCCCCGGTACTCTGCACCTTAAAAAAAGCTGTATCCAGCCGCTGGTAATGAGAGAAGACCTCATTCTTCTGTTCATATTCAATGTACCGGCTCATCACGATGATGGTTTGCCGCATCAGGAAAAGAAAAAATCCCCTGAGCAGGGCCAGCAACAGGATGGTGATCCCGCAAAGTGCCACCACTTTGCTGAGGCTGTAAGCCGGATCTTCCACCCATTTTATAAACAGATCCACCAGACCGTCATAATCCGGTTTCCTGTCAGGAGCTTTATACCCCGGAAGACTCAGTTTACGCTGTACATAATCTATGACAAAACCGGTAACCTGCGGGGAGAGTACGTTGAAATAATTGGAGAGAAAAACAAAAAGCAGGCCTCCGCCCAGACGGGTTCTGTATTTCCAGAAATATTTATAAAGAGGCCTGAGGTGCTTCAATGCTAAAGATTTGAAACAAAATTACTTGAATCGTTATAATTATTTGGCAGATAAGGCTCCAGCCTTTTATTTTGCACCCGGAGAGATGGCAGAGCGGTCGAATGCGGCGGTCTTGAAAACCGTTGACTGTAACAGGTCCGGGGGTTCGAATCCCTCTCTCTCCGCAAAGCAAATGAAATTGCCCCCCGAAGGGCAATTTTTGCTTTCAGGCACGTGGCAAGCTTGCTTGCCTGCGTGACGGGAAGCAAAAATTGTAAGGGCGACAGCCCGGGGGCAATTTCATTTGCTTTACCCCCCCCATCCAGGGATCACTGCAAGTAATCCCAATTCCTTAAAATCGTGACTTCGTATTCGTTAAAAG
>JACSRW010000036.1 GCA_014879565.1 Chitinophagaceae bacterium | reverse complement strand
AGACGCGCCAGCGGATGCAAGGGGCTTTGGGTAAATCAAATGCGAAAGGGAAAACGCCAGTAATCCCGATCATGGAATTCACACATAGGCACAAAGGAAAGAATAGACGGGAGACCGGAGTTAGTAGATAGAAGGCACTCACCACTCACCACTCTCTCCCCTCGTACTGAAATACCTGTTCGCTATTTCACGACCGCCACACTGGAAGCCAGTTGCACATCGGCATACTGCCAGGCCTGGTCAAAAGCGGTTTTGACGGCCTGTGCTTCCCGGTCTTTATGCTGCGCCTGCAAGGCCTGATATAAACCAATCAGCGCCCAGCCATTTTTCTTCCAGGTTAATAAATCCTCCCGGTATATTTTTTCCGCTTCGCTGAAACGGCCGGCTTCCATCAATACCGCCCCTAGATGATGCCGTACCGAGAAAAACCAGTCGGGGGGCTCGTTGTAATTGAGTTTGTCTTCTATGGCCACCGCTTCGCTGAGTAAGGCAATGGCTTTATCCGTCTGCTGCTGCTTCGCGGCAAATCCGGCGCTCAATACTTTTTCAGCGATCTGTACCAGTTCGGCCGTAGTATTAATCCCCCATACCGTAAGATGCTGCAGGGCAGTATCGGCCGCCAGGGTCTTTAATCCCGCCAATTCCTTTTGCGCATTGGCCAATTCATTTTTTCCCACATAAGCCATTCCCCTTGCGTAGTGCCAGATGGCCTTCGGATAAGTCAGATTCTTCGGCGGCGAAGGCAGGGCCAGGATGGTATCCCAGATCCCGAATTTGACCGCTATATAATAAGGAATAATATAATAATGCTGCAGGGTGCCCCAGCCCGGCTGATCCATGATGGCCGTGGCCGTATGCTGCTGTAATTTCCGGGCTGCCATCCAGGCCAGGGCGGAATGGCCCTCCAGGGTGGCGGTTGCCGCCAGGAAATGATAATTATGGGGATAATAACTGAGCGGGTACACCCCCTGCGCGTGACAGGCGGTGGTATACACACTGTCCACCTCCACGGCCCGTAAGTTGGACAGCGAACCCCGGTGATAATCGCCGGTATTGATATAAATATGCGAAGGCATATGCACCAGGTGTCCTGCCCCGCGCACCAGGGTATCCAGCAGACAGGCGCTGGGCAGGGCTTTTTCCGGTGTGGCAGAAGCCTCGAGGGCATGAATATAAAAATGATGGGCGCCGGGATGGCGGGGATTGGTTTGCATCAGGCGCTCCAGCACCGCGATCAGTTCGGGTGTCCAGGGTTTGGGACGTTTAGATCTTTTATCATACAAATCCCAGGGATGCAGGTCCATCAACGATTCGGCGTACAAGGCACCGATATCCGGGTCGTCGGGGAATTGTGCATATACTTTCTTCATAGCCCCTGCATAGGCGATATCCAGTTCAGCGCGGCCGGCGGCGGGATCGGCTGCATACCGGTATGACAGCGCCTGAATCAGCGCTTTTTCTTTGGGTGTACAGTTTTGGGAAAGCATCCGGGCTTTTACACTGGCCTCATAGGCCCGGGCAAAATTATCTTCTTCCATACCTCCGTTATAGTTGGGCCCCAGTACCAGGGCATAGCCCCAATAGGCCATCGCGCAGCTGCTGTCCAGCCGCGTGGCTTCAAAAAATGACCGGGCCGCTTCCGCATGGTTAAAGGCGTAGGAAAGCATGAGCCCCTGGTTAAAATATTGCTGCGCTTCCGGGTTGCGGGTGGTAATGGAGAAACGGATGCCTTCCAGTCCTTTGAACAGGGGGGCTTTTTTGCCGGAACTGTACCAGTCCTTATCGGTTGTGGGCGGGGCATAACAACCGATGGGGCTGACGGATTTTTCCTTTTTCTCTTCCGCGTTTTTACAGGAGAAGAGCAGTAAAGAAAACAGCATGGGTAAAGCGAACCGGGTCATGAGGTATCGTTGGTTTAATGGTATAATAAATTACGTGTAAGGGTTTTCCGGGCGATAAGCAGTTTTGCGCAGGGTACAAAATGCAAAGCGTACCAATTTTCAGGACCGGTGGTATTTAAATGTAAACAAATACCCCGGCTTATCCAAGTCATGATGCCCTACTTCAGCCACCGGCCTGGCCATCCGGGAGATTATAAATTGTCCCGGATCATAAAAACCTCATAGTGATCCCGCCCATTCTCCCCTTCTGTTACACCGCCGATAAGCAGGGCATCCTCGCAACTCATAAACATACGCCACTCTTTGATTTTTGTTCCGGCCGGCAGCAGAACAGGGCTGGCTGGCTGGGTATCGTAAGGATGCACCCGCATCAGTTTTTTATCATTGGCTACATAATAAAGATAACCGCGGGTTACCACGCCCCGCGTTTGAACGAATTTATTGCTGCTCTGGTCGGGGAAAAATGTTTGCCGGGGAGCCAGGATATGCCGTATAATCCCGGACTTACTGCCTGATTCCCCATGGGTATAGGTCTGGAAAAACAGACTGTCGCCCTTTGTAAAGAATAGCTGATCGCCGGCCAGCAGTGTCTGTTCATCATTATTAAAAAAATCCGGTTGGCGGATCCCGTTATTGAGCTTTTGCAGCAAACCAGTGGTAGTAAAGAACAGGCCGGTAAAATCATCCAGCAACAGCAGTATCTTTCCTTCCTTTTTTTCAATCCGGTTCAGGCTGGTCGCCCGGATCTGCAAAGCGCCAAATGTGGACAGATTCAGATTGGTACCCTGGTCATTGTATAAGTAACCTAATTGAAATTTACCGGTGGCGCTGTCCATCCGGGTGTACATGATGGCAGGTTTATCTTTGTAAAAAAATACATCTCCCGCCAGCGAAATCCCTTTCGGCCGCAGGACAGTGGGGCCCATGTGGAGATAGCCCTTTTTTTCAGTCAGCCTGAAACCCCGCATCACGAGGGCAAAGCCCGTACCCACCCGCTGTCTGCCCAAGGTAAAAAAAGCAGTATCATTGAGCAGGGGTCTATCCCAGGTAGTAAAATCCAGGTAATTGAGTCGGTCGGGCTGTATATAGGGCGCCGTCACAGTTTCCCTTAGCTCTCCCCCGCTGCTGAGATACAGCATATAGTAACGCCCGTTTTCAAAATGACCCAGCAGGGCATCTGTGCGGTCGGGATAGGTATAAATCCGGCTCACCCGTTCAAGGGCGTTTAGTTTATATTGCGTGCTCAGCGTCTGCGGCCCTTTCGCGGGTGAATATTTACAGAGGTTCCCATATTGTGGTGTATAGGTATAATACAACAGGGCATCTTTGGTGGCGCTCAACTGGTAAAAACCATCTTTGTTGCGGGCGGCGATCTTTGTACCGGCCATTGTGCCATCCGTTTCGTAGAGTGTGAATTCTTTTTCCCCAACTGCCGGGGTTTCGGGAGTATTCTTTCCTTTCTTTTTCTTCTTTTCCGGTTCAGCCAGCCCCATGGTTACATAATAATATTTACCCTGAAGTTTCACGACCTTCTCCACCCTTTCAAAAGCCTCCTGCGGATAAGGCTGATAGGGCGTGGATGAAATTTTTGTCAGGGACGGCTGGGCCTGCAGGGTTCCGGAGAAGAAAGCAAAAATGAAAAAAAGAATATACATGCCTGTTATATTCCTTGCGGCATTTTGGAAAGGTCGGCCGTTCGTCTGCATGATCATGATTTTTTTGGTTATTGTCCGGTTGCACCGGTCGCGGTTAAACGTACAATATAGACAAATTCATGTATACACAAAAGCAGTCAGGCGCTTCAGCAGCCCGGCTGGTCACATGAAAAAGAAATGGTATATCTCAAGGCTCTAAGTAAAACGAAGCTCCCAGTTCCTCCCCGCCGGAATTGATTTGTGGGTGATAAAGCGAAAGGGACCAGGTTTTGCCCGTGGAAAGATCGCCGAGGAAGAGATCGTAACCGCCGGCGCCTGGGCGGGTGCTGGAAAAGATGAGGTACTGGCTGTTTACGGGACAGGCATCGGAGGAATTATGGCCGGGTACATTTACCGGTAATAGTTGGGCGGGATGGCCGTTGGTAAAGCCCAGGTATAACTGGTCATTATGATCGGCGGCGCTGGCCCAGCAGGAAAAATAAAAACTGGTATCGTTCTTTGTTATGGGATAATAGGCTTCTACTCCGGCCATACTGAATACGGGGTAAACCGAACCGGATGGCACTGACACGGTAAAGATGGAGGCTATGGGTGAACCTGCTGCCCGGGCGGAATATACTATAACAGAATCGCCCCGGCCATAATAGGGCATGGAGGCTTCGGCCTGGGGAACGGGAATCACCCGCAGCAGTTGCCCGAGTGTGTCAATCTCCTTCAGTACCCCGTCCTGTTTGAATATGATTTTTGTCCCGTTGGCGGAATATTTGGGGTCCTCATCGCGGGTATTACCGGCAGCGGATGTCAGGTTTACCGGGGCATCTGCTGAGCCCAGCCGCCAACGGAATAAATCCCAACCACTGGCGGGTCGGGTACCCATAAACACGATGGATTTTCCATCGGGTGAAAAATGGGCATTCATGGGATTGCCGATCCCCCAGCCCCCGCTGATATCCTGCAGGCTGTTTTGCGTAAAATCATAGATATAAATCCGGGAATCGTTGCTGGTATAACAGGAATAGCGGTGAAAAACCAGTATGCCCTTTATAGCCGGTTTATCTGACTGTACAGGCGGGTTATTTCCGCTCTCTTTCTTTTCACAGCGGGACAGGGTAAAGAAGCTGATGAGGGATATGAAAATTATATACTTGTAAATCATAAAACTCATACTATTGATGACCTTGCAACAATTTATTTGAATTGTTATCTGTCATTTTCTTTTTTATTCAAATCCACTTCATTTAATAATTCAATATAAAGGTTCAATTACAAATGACTCATTTTATTAATTATGACCTCTTCCCTAAATCCGGGACCTGATTTTTATCAGGGCAACCTGCGCAGGGAAAGGGCCTTGAATTCCGTGCCTTCCTGCTTTACATACACCCGGAAAATATGCCTGCCCCGGGTAAGACGGAGATCAAGGGCAGGCCAGGTCTGCCAGCGGCCGGCAACTCCTTCGGTTTTTCCCGGCCGGGTTTCCCCTATGGCTTTGCCGTCCAGCTCCAGGGCCAGGGAGCCGCTCTTACCGGCCCCGATAATTCGGAACTGATAGCTTCCGGCCTCACTTACCTCAACCGTGTACTGCAGCCATTCCCCGGCTTCCATCTGGCCAATATAGTATTCCCCGGGACGGGTACTGTCGGGGTAAATATCCACCCCGTCGTTGCGGTAAACCCGGCCGCGGTTGCCCGCCGAACGGGGACTTTTGCCATAATCATAATTACCCGTATCGGCATCCGAATAAGCCACCCCATTACGGCCGAGATCATAGTGTACCGCCGGTATCAGCAAGTCCTCCTCACCGGCCATATGTGCCGCAAAGGGGACCGCCTTCACTGAATAAGGCTGGCGAAACAGGGCATCCACCACATCGGCACAAAACCGGTTCTTACGGATATGGGTAGCCGAAACCAACTCCGACAAAGCGGCCCAGGCTTCTCCGGCAGTGGGGCGGAGCTCCGTCTTCCCGTGCCAGTAATCCAGCAATCGCTGGTAACCGGGATTATTGGGCACTTCCAGCGGATTATTAAAGCCCATTTTCTTTAAAGGCCACCAGCTCCAGCCGATATTGGCATCCTCCAGCAACCGCACAGCCCCGGTAAACCAGGTATTGGAGTTCTCCCCCGTCTCTCCCAGCCATACAGGCGCCTGCTGCTGCTCCCGGGTCACAATGATATGTTTGATATCGGCCGGGGTATTGGGATTCCAGTACTTGTGAAAACTGATCACGGTATTCTTATCCCACAAGGGAAATATGCCCCGGTAATTATTGCCCCATCCATTGCCCTCAATAATAATTATATGCCGCTGATCCACCGAGCGGATTGCCTCTGTAATGCGTACCAGCAGGTCGCGCAGGGGTGCATTAGTTGGCTCATTAAGGCCATTGCGGTCAGCCGGATTTACAAAACCCCAGTTGGGTTCATTGAGCAGGTCATAGGCCCCGATGGCGGGTTCATCCTTATACCGCTCCGCGAGTTTTTTCCAGAGGGCAATGGTCTTGGCCTGCGCCGCGGGACTCTGCCAGAGGGAGGGCTTTGTGGTATCGCGGTCGGAAATATTCACATCATTGCCCTGTCCGCCGGGGGCGGCATGCAGATCAAGAATCAGGTACATCCGATTGGCCTTACACCAGCTGAGCAGGCTGTCGGTAAGCGCAAAACCGGTTGACAGCCAGGTCTGCCGGGTGCTATCAGGCTCCTCCTCTACCGGCAGGGTGTAGAGGTTATAATGCATGGGCAGGCGCACGGAATTAAAACCCCAGGCCCGCATGGAATCTATATCTGCTTTGGTAATAAAATTCTGCAGCCAGCCCTGGTAAAACTGCTCCGTTTTTTCCGGGCCAACCAGGTCCTTTATCCTGTTCTTTATCACATACTGGGGATTGGCTCCCTGCAGGCGCAGCATATAACCTTCCTGCAGCATCCAGCCACCCAGGCCCATACCCCTTAACAACACATTGCCCCCGGTACCATTGACAATACGGGTGCCTTCCACTTTTAAAAAGGTCTGGGCATGGGTTTCTGAGGTGTAAGTAAACAGCACAAAGAGCAGGAGAAAAAAGATTCGGTTCATGGTACTTATTTAAGACGGGCTAATGTACAGCATTTGGGAGCGCGGGAAGCTGACTGGGAACAGCCTGCTCCTTTACCCAAAGTTTTACCCGGATCAGATTCTGAGCAGTCCCGCTTTATAAAGGGTGTTTACGGGTTTATTATCCCAGAACAGTTCAAAATCTTCCAGCCCGGCTTTTTCATAATCAGCCTTTATTTCTGCCATGGTCAGATAACGGGGTTGGGATATATGGAGCAGGGGAAGCAGACGCTGCAGCCATTCTCCTTTGGCGGGTTCCACATTTATGGTATGGGTTTCTTTCAGGGTCGGGAAACGCAGGCACAGCACTTCCCAGCGGGCGCCTTTTTTGGATTTCTGTATTCTTTCCGCTTCGGGCATCCGGCCGATAAAAACTATACGGCTGTTGGGATTGGTACTCAGTTCGGCTTCCTCTATGGCTTTGCGGATACAATCCGGCGCCACCGTGGTCGCGGGTATTTTGAAATCAAACCATTTATGAAGCGGATAATCAAAACAAGTCCCGTGCATATAATTAAGCAGGGCCTTACGCAGGCCATAGCCAAACTGTTCGTGATCGGCCCCTGTGGGATCCTCGTGCGGAATATCATTATTGGCAAAGCTCCCGGTGGTTTTAATCCGTTTGCGTACCCCGAAGGCATCCGGGTCGAGCCCGACAGGACTATGCGCCGTCATGGTGAACAGATGCCAGAATGCGGATTGCAGTACCCCGGTTTCAAATAGCTGCCGCACCATTTCCAGCGAGTCAATAGTCTCCTGCTCCGTTTGGGTGGGGAAACCATACATAAGGTAGGCATGCACCATAATCCCCGCTTCGGAAAAGTGCCGGCACACTTTTGCCACCTGGGCTACCGTGATGCCTTTATTAATCAGTTTGAGCAGGCGGTCGGAAGCCACTTCCAGTCCCCCGCTGACAGCGATACAACCCGACGCATGCAGCAACACACAAAGATCGCGGGTGAAATTTTTCTCAAAGCGCACATTGGTCCACCAGCTTACCACGAGGCCGCGGCGGATGATTTCCAGGGCCAGGGCCTTCATCAGCGAAGGCGGCGCGGCTTCATCTACAAAATGAAAACCGTTCTGCCCGGTTTGGCGGATCAGTTCTTCCATCCGGTCCACCAGCAGGGAGGCCGCGATAGGTTCATAATTTTTGATATAGTCGAGGGAGATATCGCAGAAGGTGCATTTGGCCCAGTAACAGCCATGGGCCATGGTGAGTTTGTTCCAGCGGCCATCGCTCCAGAGGCTGTGCATGGGGTTGACCACTTCTATTACCGAAATATAACGGTCAAGCCACAGATCGCTGTAGTCGGGAGTGCCCACCTGTCCCTGTTTATAATCGGCGCAGGATTTATTATCAATAAAACGGATTTTGCCTTCAGCGAGGGTAAAGGTTCGTTTCAGTTCTTCCGCTTTTCTTTTTCCCTGCAGGTGTTCCCAGAGTAATTCAACGGGGGCTTCACCGTCGTCGAGGGTGATATAATCATAGAAATCAAAAACCCGTTTGTCGCTGAGTGAACGCAGTTCGGTATTGGCAAAACCGCCACCCATCACCACTTTGCAGCCGGGGTAATGTTGTTTTACCCATTGGCCGCAGCGTAAGGAGGTATAGAGATTACCGGGAAAGGGCACCGAGATCGCCAGCAGGGCGGGCCGGATTTTTTCCATATGGTTTTGCAGGATTTTCAGCAGTACCTGGTCCACAAAACCCGGGGGCTGTTGCAGGGATGCATTGAGCTCATCAAAACTATTGGCCGAACGGCCCAGACTTTCGGCATAGCGGCTGAAGCCAAAATGTTCGTCAATGGTTTCCTTGATCAGGTCGCCCAGGTCTTCCAGGTACATGGTGGCCAGGTATTTTGCCTGGTCCTGCAGTCCCATATTACCGAAGGCGTCATGAATTTCCTCCACCTGTGCGAAGCGGGCGGCCTCGGGGAGAAATTTGCGGCTGCAGATCAGTCGCGCCAGCGTGGGCTGCTTACCCTGGAGAAAACGGATCACCTCGTCAATGGTACGGATATACACTTCCTGCAGGGCGATGATGCGGGCGCTGTTTGCTGTACGCTCTTTGTTTTGCCGGTCAATCTCCGCGAAAAGCGCCGTTAATCCTTCCCGGCAGAAAATAGCCAGGGTCACTTCAATCCCCAGGTCGGCCTGCACGGCCGGTATACCGCGGGTATTGAGAAAACCCTTGAGATAGGCCGTAGCCGGGTAAGGCGTATTGAGTTGGGTGAAGGGGGGAGTGAGGAGGAAGATCGGTTGCGACAATGATTTTTTTACAAATGTAAGGAGAAGAGAGTTGAGGGGTTTGAGGGGTTTGAGGGGTTGAGAGGTTGAGGGGTTGAGGGGTTGAGGGGTTGAGAAGTTGAGAAGTTGAGGGGTTGTCTCCCGACTCCAGTCTCCCGACTCCCCTCTCCCGCCTCCGGCCTTACGACTTCTATCTGCTAACTGCTAACTTTCTCTTTCCGGATTATTCTTTTCGCCAGCAACTCCTGCTCCCTCTGCTCCGCCTCCGGGTGCATATAGGAATGGAGTAACCAGATCCATTCATCGGGATAACGCTGGCGCAGGATGCGGTAAACCATATCACCTCCCCAGCCCTTGCGGGTTTCGCCGGCGTCATCGGTTTGCACCATTTGCGAAAGCAGGTGAAGCTGGTCAAGGTATTTTTGGATCTTGGACTGATTTTTTTCCAGGGCCGGTTTGAGAAAATATACTTCCCGCAGATGAACACGGAGGATTTCCAGTTCCAGTTCGGCTTTTTCGCCCCAGTATTCTTTCCAGAGCGTAAGGAAGAATTCGGTATGATACCGGAAATAATAACCCAGCCGTACGAGGGCCAGGAGGCTGCGGCAGGCGGGCTGCATGGCTTCCTGCAGGAGCAGTTGCTCTTCCAGGGAGATCCGGGAATGTGTAACCGGGGCAGAACTGACCGGGTTATTTACAGGGGCGGGAAACAGGCTTTGTCGCATAGCGGTTTATTTATGCTACAAAGAAAAAAGGGCAAACCGCCGCCTATTGGAGGAGTCAGGGATAATTTTTGAGCGCCGCAGCAAGCTGTTCCTTTATTTCCTTTTTCAGCGAAGCCGGCGTCAGCACCACACAATAAGCGCCGAAGGAAAGCAGGCGCTGGTGCAGTTCGTGGGTGATATGCACCTGTAATTCCAGCGTGCAGGATTTGCTGTTTGTTTCCAGTATGTGCTGGGAATGATGCAGGGGGTCCAGGGCCACGAGTTTATGGTAAGGGGTTTTGATCCGGAGCCTCACCCGGGAGGGTTCGCCTTCATTGTCTATAATACCCACTGCATGACGCAGAAAACTGTCGGGATCGAATTTCATTTTCAATTTTTTCCGTTGACCGGTCCGTTGCAGTTCGCGGATCCGGTCGAGCGCGAAAGTGAGCAACTGCTCTCTTTCTTCCACCCAGGCCAGCAGGTACCAGCGGTTTTTCTGTTCCCGCAATAATACCGGCAGGGCCGTATAGGATTTGATTTCATTTTTATAAATATTCTCATAACTGAATTGGATCAGTTCTTCTGCTTTCAGCGCCCCGGAGATATCGCCCAGCCATTCATACCCGGCCAGGGAGACGGGCTGTTCAAACTGAATTTTGCGGGATAAAAAGGGATCTTCCAGGTCGAGCCCGATCTGCAGGCTGGCATCAATCCGTTCCACCGCCGCTTTGAAATTCGCAAATACCGGCACTTCCTTATACTGGAAGAGCAGCAGGGCCGCGTAACGGATGGCTTCCCATTCTTCCGGCTCCAGTCCCACTTCATCTATGGAATACCCCGGTTCCGCATAGGCATAGCCGTTTTCGGCCCGGTTAAAAATAATGGGAGCGGCATACCCCACGGGCCGGTCCTGTTTCATCAGCCGGATATCTTTTTCAATGGTGGAGGTGGACACTTCAGTATCCAGCACCCGGGAACATTCATCCGCGAGATATACCAGGGAAGGGAATTTTTTACGCTTATCGCGCAAACAGTTATTGATGATACGGTGACGGATAACCGCGGATTTGTTTTTGGGCATGGTGATGATAATTACCTTTAACAGCTAAGCCACCGCTCAGTTTTGCAGCACTTTATTCCCTTTCATGATTATTTCGGAAGTGCCTTTGGGCAGGGTCAGGTTACCTTTGATATCCACCTCACCGTTTTTCTTCATCGTTATTACGGCCGATCCGCATTTGAGGGTGATCATATCCCCCGCTTCTATAAACAGGTCTTTGGCCGTATTTATGTTTAGCGATTTACCCACAGAAACCGTCATCCCCTCTCCGCTGGTAAAGCTGAAGGTTTTCCCAAAGGAAAACTGGCCATTCCCCCCGGCCTGCACCGTGAAATGCCGGCCGTTCTGGAGTATACGATCCTGCCCGGTATTATCGGTCCAGTTTGTCCCGACCGATACCGTATGATTCCGGGCCGTAGCCTGGGAGAAGTCCTGTCCGGCTGTAAGGGCAAAATTTTTCCCGCTGCTGATATTGTATTGCTGGGCGATTACATCCGTACGGTTACCTGGTGCAGTCAGGTTCAGGTTACTGCCCTGCACTGCGACCATGGTTTTCAGGCTGGCCAGATCGGCTTTCAGGGCCGCGAGTTGCTGGCTGAGACTTTCCACCTGTTTTTTAAGTTCCTCATTGGTCTGGGCCGCTGCTGTATAAGATAATAACAGCAGGAGCAGGACAAACCGGGACGTTTTTAAGAAATGCATGGTTGTATTATTTAACAGCCTTCAATTTACAAATTCCCGGGAGATGCGGTCCTCTTTTAACATTACGGGTGCTCTCGGCCCGGGGCTGCCATTTCTGGTTATCTTCGCCCCCTCAAAAAAGGGCCTGTATGAAACTGACGGAGGAGCAACTGGCTATCCTGGACTGGAAAGAAGACTGTACCATCAACGCGGTAGCGGGATCGGGCAAAACGAGTACCATTATTGAATACGCGGCCAGCCGGCCGGCGGGCGCCCGTATTCTTTACCTGGCTTTCAACAAATCGGTGAAGGAAGAAGCGGTGCGCAAATTCGCCGCCCGGGGACTGACGAATGTTACGGTGGAAACGGCCCATTCCCTGGCTTTTCGCCGGATCATACCCGGCAGCCGGTACAAACTCCGCGCAAGGGGGTATGCCACACACGAGACGGCTGCCCTGCTGGAGCTCAGTGGAGACGGAGACCGGCATACAGCCTTTATCATTGCCAACCATATCAATAAGTTTGTTTCCTATTTCTGCAACAGCGCGGCCCGCAAAGTGCAGGAGCTGAATTATACAGAGAAAGTGTTTGATCCTGCGGCGCGGTTATTTGTACAGCGTTTTTACCCGGCCATCCTGGAAGGCACCCGGCGCCTACTGGCAAAAATGGAAAGGGCCGAAATTGAAATCATTCATGATTTCTACCTGAAGAAATTCCAGTTGCTCAGTCCCGTGCTCCCCTACGATTATATATTATTTGATGAGGGGCAGGACGCCTCTGCAGCCATGCTTGATGTATTCCGCAAACAGCCCGCTGTGAAACTGATTGTTGGCGATACCCACCAGCAGATTTATGCCTGGCGCTATGCGGTGAATTCGCTGGAAAAAACCGGGGGACAACGATTCCGGCTCAGCGCCAGTTTCCGTTTCCCGGCCGATATAGCCGGACTGGCCATGGCGGTACTGGAACTCAAAAAAGAACTGGGCCCATATGAACCTGTGCCGGTAACCGGACTGGGAAAACCCGTTAAGCCCCGCTCAAAAGCCACCATCGCGCGGACCAACCTGGGTTTGCTGCTGCACGCGATCAACTATATCACCGAAAACCGGAAACTGAAACATATCTATTTTGAAGGCAATATCCACTCCTACACCTATGCGGATGACGGCGCTTCACTCTATGATGTGCTGAACCTGTATAACGGAACGAAGGAACGTGTGCGCGATCCCCTGATCGCTTCCATGAAAGATATGGATGAGCTGGAGGCCTATATTGAAGCTACGGATGATACACAGCTGGCGATGATGACAGAGATTGTGGAGGAATATGGTAATGAAATTTTTGATATCCTGCAAAAGCTCAAGACCCTTCACACGGGGGATGCGGAAAGGGATAAGGCGGAAATGATCTTCTCCACCGTGCACCGGGCCAAGGGACTGGAATATGATACCGTATACCTGGTCAATGATTTTATTTCCAAAAACAAACTGGAAAAACAACTGAAAGAAGCGGAACAGAACAAACAACCCGTTGACAAAATCAGGCTGAATGAAGAGATCAATCTGCTCTATGTGGCGGTGACCCGTGCCCGCCACAAAATATATATCCCGGAGAATATCTTACCCGAAACGGTAGCCCAGACCTCGCATATTCAGGTCATACGCAACAAAGACACCGAGAACCGGAACGGCAACAAAGGCATCTACACCCCGAAGACCAGCGCTCCCTATAACCGGGCAGCGGCGAAAGAGAAGGTCTGGTCCGTAGCGGAAAAGCGCCAGACACATAAAGAAGCCTACCAGTCCTGGACACCTGAGCAGGATGAGGAACTGATCTATCTCTACGAAACCGATAATTCTCTCTATGATATTGCCGATCATTTCAGGAGAACCCGGGGAGCGATTATGTCGAGGCTGAGAAAGCTGGGGTATTATGAGGGGTGAGTGGGGCTTTCTTTGTAGAATGTTTTTTATTCTTACTAGTTATTCTTCGGGAAGGGGCAATAGGCAGAAGGCAATAGGCAGTAGTGAGTGGTGAGCAGGGACCCTCTGGGAAGTTGAAAGTTCGTCTCAACCCCTCAACATCTCAACGCCTCAACCCTTCAAACAAAATAACCACTCTCCCGATGCTTTTTTCACCTCCCGGTAACCGGAAAAGAACCATCCAATCTCCGTTAAAAACCCATGGCTATGCTTCTGCCCGAATGTAGTTTTACAATTGTAAAGCGGATCGCCGTGTTACTGTCTGGTCCGTTTTGAAGTTATATAATATGTAAACCTTATCAATCCTATGTCAATTCACCTTATCCCTGTAACACCTGTTTTGCGGTAACCGGCCTGTTCAGCAACAGGCGCCGGAATGAAGGCTCCTGGTCATAATCCCTTTGGTTCTCCGGCATCTGTAACCGACCGGCAGCCGGTCAGATGCGGGTTATCGCAAAACGGGGGGATAAGTTTTTCTCCTCCCCTTTATATTCATTCACTTCAGTATATTGCCGCCATGCAACGGACCTATATTATCGGGGATATTCATGGCGGCTTAAGGGCCCTGCGCCAGGTACTGGAAAGAGCGCCGGTAAAAAAGAAAGACCGGCTGGTTTTCCTGGGTGATCTGGTGGATGGCTGGAGTGAGTCGGCCCAGGTGGTAGATTATGTTATGGAATTATCCCGGCGGCAACCCTGCCTGGTCATAAAAGGCAATCATGATGAATGGTGTGAAGACTGGTTACGCGACGGGCATGCCGATCCGCAGTGGCTGCTGAGCGGCGGTATGGAAACCGTGAACAGTTATGCCGGCTTTAGTCAGCAGGCAAAACAGGCCCAGCTTGCCTTTCTTGAAGGACTCAACTATTTTGAAACGGATGAAGCGCACCGGCTTTTTGTTCATGCGGGATTTACCTCCATGCACGGACCGGGACATGAGTTTCATTCCTCCAATTTCAGCTGGGACCGTACGCTTTGGGAAATGGCGCTGGCTATGGATAAGTCCCTTTTACCGGATTCGCCCTTTTATCCGCGGCGGCTGAAATTATACAGCGAAATTTACATCGGTCATACCCCCACATTGAATTACGGAACAGACCAGCCCATGCAGGCTGCCAATGTCTGGAATATTGATACCGGCGCGGCTTTTAAGGGAAGACTGACTATAATGGATTGCGCAACCAAAGAATACTGGCAAAGTGATCCGCTTCCTTCCCTGTATCCGGGTGAAAGGGGACGGAATAAATAAAACCAGTCAGGTCAAACCCGTCAGGTCGCCGGCAAAAGGATTATCAGGTTTATCCTTCCAGGCCAGAATAGTTTCTGCTGAATAGGGCAGCCAGGAATCTGTAACCGGGTTAAATATTTCGCAGATTTCCCGGCCCGGCTCCAGCTTGTAATCAAATTTCGGATTGCCGCAAACGATATACCCGGGATAATAATAATCAAGTTTCTGAGAAAGGGCATAACTCAGTTTAATCTGCATCAGTCTTTTGCCGGGACTTATGCGGCGTTCGGCCGGATCATAAATATTTATTATGCCGGCCATGGCTGAATCCCCCAAATCAAAAATACCGGCGGCAATCAGTTTCTCTTCCCGGCGGATCTCAATTACATAACTGTCAAACACTGAATCCCCCTCTGCCTGTCCCAGGAAATCCAGGCTATTGAGGTTTTCTTTTAAAGCAGGACTGATCTCAAAATCCAGGTGATCGCGGTAACGGCCATAGAGTTCTTCCAGTTCTGCGTTAATCCGGAGAGGTTTTACTCCGGCAGTACAGCCCTTTGGCAACTGCAGCAGTTTACGTTGCCGGGCGCTGAACTGAAATTCCTTCAGGCGGTAACGCAGCCAGAATACCCGGTACCAGCGTTCATCCTTAAAGAGATAGTCGGTAGTAAAAATAACCTGGCCCATCCGGTACCAGCCCTTTGCCAGGTACTGGTCGAGCAGCGAACCCCGGATTTGTTTATGGATATGCAGGTCATTGAACATACCGCAATTTAAGTTTTCGGTTACACCCGGCACCCGGAACCTTTTCACATCCCTTGATGCAAAGATGATCAGGGTCAAGCTATTAGTCTACCGAATTAGTAGAAAATGGCCCGAAAATGGTATTTTTTGAATGCCCGGACTGCCTTTATTTTACGGGAACCAATAAATATGGCAGATCTGCCATAGGGAAAGGCAATGATTACCACCAGGCAGGAGCTGAATAAGCTCATTGGCGTTAACATACGTCATTACCGCAAAAAGCGGGGATATACGATCGGGCAACTGGCCGCGATGGCTGAAATGGATTATACCCAGCTCAGCCGGATAGAACTTGGCAAGATATCCACCAGTGTATACCAGCTCTACCGGATTGCCGTAGCTCTGGGAGTAACCCCTTCTTCCCTGTGGATATCAACAGTAAATAAGTAAGCAGTAACACCTTACCCTATTCTCCATACCCAGCCGCCTCCGGGCGGTTTTTTGTATTGAAAAGAGAGTTTCACACACAGGACTATGAAAAGGTTGAGGGGTTGAGGGGTTGAGGGGTTGAGGGGTTGAGAAGTTCCGAAACGAACTTTCAACTTCTTATGAGGAGCCCATTGCCTATTGCCTTCTGCCTATTGCCCCTTCCCGAAGAATGACAAGTAAGAATCAATACCATTCTACAAAGAAAGCCCCACTCACCAATCCCTACTCACTACCTGCCTGCGGCAGGCAAGCTCACCATTCATCCGACCTGAATGGCCCCGCCGGATACCCTTCCTTATTATAGAGATTAGCCTCCACCGGACTATCGGCCCAGGCATACCGCACGGCCACGGGCCGGGGCACCTGTTTACTGGTCAGGATAACCTGGTTGCCCCTGATTACGGCATCGGCCCAGTAGAATTTTTTATCTTTTCCGGCAATGGCAAAATGTTTCAGCGGGCCTCCCTTTGCCATCAACCCTTTTCCGGTATGGTTGAAATGCACAATTAGCTGATTGTCTCTGGCCACCGCGTACGCGAATTCAGGGCCGTGGCTGATTAAAGAATTTTTACCATAGGTGATCCGTAACGCTTCGGCGGCCAGCCTGTCCCCCACTTCTTTTTTCCGTTTGGGATGGATATCGGCCGGATCACCGATATCGGTGGTGACCGCCATACCGGTATTGGGTAATTGGAGGGTCCGGGTCTGTGCTTCGCGCAACAGCGGCCAGTTAGTTTCGGACGGTTCTTTTTGAAGGGGACCAAAGCTGGCAAGCTGCACAAAGAGGAAAGGAAAATCGCCCTGTCCCCAGCGGTTACGCCAGTCCTGTATCATCGCCGGAAAAAGCGTCCGGTATTCAAGCGCCCCTTCTTTGGTATCCGCATTGCTTTCTCCCTGGTACCAGATCGCTCCGCGTACAGACAAAGGAAGCAGGGGCGCAATCATCGCATTGAACAAAACAGAGGGCTGGTGTTCGATGGCCCCATGACCCGCTGTGAGATCCGGCAGTTCGGCTATAATGTCAAATTTCGCCTTGCCGGAAAGCGGGATTATTTTATCACCCACCCGGATATGAAACTTATCCGGCACGGCCGCGAATCCGCCCCCTCCCTGATTATCGGTAACCCTGACAGCCAGCAGGTTTTTTCCGGCTTTTAATATACCAGCCGGAATAGTATAGCTGCGGGGTTTATCCCATTGGTCGGTAGTGCCGATAAACTGGCCGTTGATATAGGTGGAATCAATATCATCAATCCCCGGTGTGTTAATGATGGCCGCTTTTCCCGCATCTGCTTGCGCAACGGTGAACCATAAGCGATAGGTAACCACTCCGTCCAGCGCCGGGTAGCCCTGTGTTTCCCAGGGACCGGGCAGGTTCATCTCTTTCCAGCCACTGTCATCAAAATCTGTTTGCAGAGCCATTGCAGAATAGGCGCTGCGTTGTACCACTTGCAGCTGGTATTGCTGATAGAATTCTTTTTTCTTTTCCGAAAGATTGTTCAGGTCCAGCGGCCGTACATTATCCAGGTAGGATTTTGCATACTGCGGAAAACCGTAAAGGCCTTCAAAACTGGTCCAGGCCTGTGCGGGTGTACCCCCCCAGGCGGTGACGATCAGCCCCACCGGGACCTGTAAATCTTTCTGCAGTTTTTTGGCAAACCAATAGGCTACCGCTGAGCAGTTACCCACCGTAGCGGGAGTAACCGGTGCCCATTTGTTGAGGATTTCCGCATCGGAAACCGGGGTGGTGGCCAGCCATTTATTGATGGTTGTAAACCGGATCTGGTTATTGGATGCCGTCCTGAGTTCATCAGGATAGGTTTCCGGCAGCATATCCATTCTCCATTCCATATTACTTTGTCCGCTGCAAATCCATACTTCCCCGGCCAGGATATCTTTTATTTCCAGGGAACCTGAAGGACTATTTACATTCATGGTTCCAACAACACCCGCTTTGAGCGGTTCCGCAAAAACAGACCATTGTCCGGCAGCATCTGCCACGGACTGGTACGTTTTTCCCCCGAGCTTCACGGTTACAAGATTGCCGGGTTTATCCCATCCCCATATTTTATTGGGCTTATCCCGTTGCAATACCATCTGATCATTGAAAAAAGCAGGCAGGCGAAGCTGGGCCCCTGCAAAAGCGGATAAAAGCAGGAAGAGAAAAGTAAATAAACTACGCATAAAATAAAATTTCAGGATTCGCGCCGAAGGTACAGTTATTTGTTATCGGCCAAAATGATTCGGCTCCCCCGCCCCCGGGTATCAAAACAACGAAGGAGGATCTGCCCTCTGCCTGTAACCGGACCGGTATAGAGCAATGAAGCGGGACCGGGATCCGAGCCATCCGTTGTATAACGGATTTGCATACCCGGAAACTGGGTATTGGCCAGTACAGCGCCGTTCTCCACTTTCACACCCGGCGGCGGAATCCGGTAAGGATAGCCGCCCGCGTAATAATCCAACCGGGGCAATTCCCATTTGGCCAGCCGGTTGACAAACTGGTTCCAGGCTTTGGCGTATTGTGTGTTGAAGAGCAGGCTGTCTTTTTCCCTGGCCCAGTCCGGATCAGGTGCCCAGGCCCTTTCCGCTACCCCGAGTAGTTTGGGCAGCAACATATACCAGAAATCTTCATCCGACCGGAGGGTTTCTGCCCAAAGCAGTCCCTGTATGCCTTTTATGTTTGACTGCCCGAATGCCGTCAGTTTTTCTTTATGTATAAAAAAGGAAGGGCTGACCGGGTTACCATCTGGATCTTCCCGGGAGGTACGGTAATAATCAAAGGGCACAAACGAAAAAGGCTTTTCAATATCCTGGAATCCGCCCCAGTAATAACCGGGTTCTTCGGGATGTTTATAATAAGCCAGGTCCAGGTAATTATTGGATACCGGTGATAAGATGACTTTATACCCTGCATTGGCGAGTTTATACGGCAGATCTTCCGCTCCCCAGCCGGTTACATTATTCCAGACATGCAATTGCATGTCTTCGTTTACCATCCGGCCATTGACGATCAGGATATCTTTCCCGTCCAGTTTTGTTTTGCGCATACCGGCTTCTTCCCAGCCGGAGAGAAAAAGACCCCGCTCTCTCAGCATCCTGTTCACCTTCCCGTAATAGTAATACCAGAGATCATTGATCTCCTGCAGACTGCTGTCGGCTTCTACCAGCTGGCGGCAAACGGGAGAACCTTCCCAGGCACCGGCGGGTACTTCATCTCCTCCCATATGAATGGTGATAAGGGGTGCCCCGGCCTCCCGGTACATGGCCCGTAATTCATCTACCACGGTTTCCACAAACCGGTAAACAGAAGGGCGTGCCACACACATGACATTATCCGTCCATTGCTGCGCGGACAGATAGCGGGAACTGTCATCCGGATCACTGAGCAGGTATTCAGCTGCCTTATCCGGTTCACCCGCCTGCAGGTACCGGCGGTAACGGGCTAACATGGAAAGGATAGCGGCCCGGGCATGTCCCGGTGATTCAATTTCCGGGATAACCTGTATATGCCGCACGTTTGCATAACGAAGTATTTCCACAAATTCTTCCCTGGTGTAATAACCGCTGCCCTGGGTAAAACCGGGTTGTGGTCCGGCAGCGTAAGATGGCGGCAATAACCCGAGAGGATCGGCGCTGTGCCCTCTTTTGCCCCCCACATCTGTCAGTTCCGGCAGGGAGGGAATCTGAATCCGCCAGCCTTCATCATCATTAAAGTGCAGGTGCAGCACGTTCATTTTATACAGGGCCATCAGGTCAAGCACCCGCAGCAGGGTTTCTTTCGTTTTAAAATTGCGGGCAATATCAATAAGCAGGCTCCGGTATTCAAAGCGGGGCTGATCTTTTATCACTATGAATGGAAACCGCAGGGGAACTTGTTTGTTCCTGTATAAATCAGGCGATAAGAGGTTCAGCAAGGATTGTATCCCGTAAAAAATTCCTGCTCCTGAGGCCGCGCTGATCTCCGCGCCCCTCTCCCCTATTTGGAGTGTATAGGCTTCCGCCGGCAACTGATTTTTTCTCAGCACAACCCGGGCCGCCGATAAACCGGCTGTTACGGTTCTTGTCAGTTCCGGTCTCAGTTCTTTTAATTGCCCGAAAAGAAAATCCGCTTCTGCCGCAAAGGCCGGATCCGTCTCAATAAACAGGCTGCTGTTAACTTCAAAGACACCTGGACCATGTACCGCATAAACAGGTGTGGGGAAAATACCGGCCGTTTCCTCCGCCCGCAAATCAATTAGGCTGCTGTTTTCTGTATAAATCTTTTCCGCACTTTTCATTTCCGGCGTGGAAGGCGCGGGTGTATTGACATTATAACCGGTAATACGATACCCTTTTCCCGGTTCCTTATCCCATACCAGAAAAGGGCCCGAGGGCGCCGCCGTTTTATTGATGATGGTCCCGTCGGTAGCATAGGTAATGACCGTGCTGTCATTTTTGGCGGGGGCCTTAAATCCCGGAAGAGGTTCCATTTTGAAGATATCTCCGTTCACATGAGATATCCGCACACGACCTTCCGCTTCACCGCTTACTACCGGCTGACTGGAATTAAAATAAATCGTCCAGCCGCTTGCCGGAAATTTTTTCTTTCCGGTATTCCTGAGTACAAACTGTGCAGCAGCCATACCGGTTCCGCGATACTGGTTATCCAGCAGGCGCCAGGAAAGCTGTAAACCGTTTTCAGTATTCCGGGCGGGTGACTGTGCCCTTACTGCCGATGTAAAAAAAATTACAGCTGCTACAATAACAAGGTGATAAAATTTCATACATGAATTTTTTAAGCATCCGCCATCAGAGGCGTAAAAAAAATGCAACCTGCCCTTTCGGACAGGTTGCTGAACGACTGCTCTGCTTGCTTATGTAACATTCGTCCATTATGCTGGTCTTTATGCCAGTCTGCTGTATGAGAAAAAGTACGACCCTTAATACCCGGGGTTCTGGGTTAAAAGGGGATTGTTATTCATTTCCACGGAAGGAATTGGCAGGACCCATCGCTGCTGTGTACACTGGGAATAATCCATTCTTACCGGGGCGCTTTGCACGCCACCCGGGCAGGAATAGGTATATTCATTCAATGCCTGCATCACGGTAGTGGCCACACCGGCCCTTACGAGATCATCCCAACGGTGTCCTTCAAAAGCCAGTTCCAGTCTTCTTTCCAGCAGGATGGCTGTTCGCATCTGTGCCTGGCTGGTGCCGGTAACGGGCGCCAGTCCAACCCGGCTGCGGATCAGATTCAGGGTGCTGGCTGCCTGACCCGGATTGCCTGTTTCATTCTGTGCTTCGGCTTTCAGCAGGATGATATCAGCGAGACGCAACAAGTAAAAATTATCACCGCTGGCCCAGCCACCCGGGTCTTTCTGTTTGTTATTAAAAGGGATGGGCGTATTCGGATCCTGGCAGGGGTTCCAGTTTTCATCCGGCCAGCTGATCGGATCATTGTTGGCATCCCGGGTCAGGAAAAGAATATTTGAATTTTTCCGTACCGCATCACCCGCGGCGTCATAGGCTGCCACGAGGTCTTTGGTGGGAACACAGTATTTCTGCCAGCCATCTTCCGGGGCCAGGTACAATTGCACCCCCCAGCAGGACGCATCCCAGTTACCTGCCTCATAAGCAATTTCCAGGATGGATTCGCTGTTGAAATCATGGTTGCCGTCAAACACATCATTATAGTTTGCCAGGAGGGCATAACCAGCCGGGCTGCTGATAACAGCATTACAATACTGCAACACTTTCGCATAATCCCGGTCGCTCCGCTGGGCCCAGGCTTTGGCCAGCATGGCATTGGCGGCTCCTTTGGTAGCGCGGGCCTTGTTTACAGAAGGCAGATTGGCAGTAGCGCTGCCGGCGGGACCGTTATAGGTATCGGGCAGGTTGGCCAGGGCTGTTTCCAGGTCGGCCACAATCTGATCGTATACCTGGGCCTCTGTAGCCCGGGCTTTACGGGTCTTACCGGGATCGGCTGAATTGGATTCCAGTTCCAGGGGTACTCCGCCATAAAGCTTCACAAGATGAAAATAATGATAGGCCCGGAGGAAACTGGCTTCCCCGATAAGCTGGCTCTTTCTTTCCGCTGTTAGGGCAGGGTCAGTGATACCATCTATTTTATTCAGCAGCACGTTGCAGCGGGCAATCCCGTTGTACAGGGCCCGCCAGTGGGCATAACTGTGGGTATTGCTCGGCGGAAGAATAAACCGGTCGTAATCGTAAAAGGTTTCTTCATTGTTTCCGCCGGGATACGCGTTATCGGAACGCACATCACTCAGCATTACATTTTCCCACTGATAATAATCCGTGGCATAAAATACATTGTAACATCCGGCGATCGCTGCTTCCGCGTCTTTAGCCGTGCTGTAGGCATTGCCGGTTGTCAGCGCGGTCTCCGGTTTGTCATCCAGGAATTTTTTACAGGAAACAAATGGCAGCAGTCCGAGCATCGCCATTGCCAGTAATCGGTATGAATATGTTTTCATGTTTGCCATTTTTTACATTAAAAAGTGATGTTTATACCCAGCACAAAATCCCTTGACTGCGGATAGGTTCCCCAGTCCACACCGGGCGCCGCATTCTTGTTCGTGGTGGAATTGGATTTCGCGCTGAAGGCACTCAGTTCCGGATCAAAGCCGGTATAATTGGTAATGGTGATCAGGTTCTCCGCTGTCAGGTACACAAAACAACGGCTCATTTTGAGTTTGGAGATCGCTTTTTCCGGGAGTTTGTAGCCCACCGTCAGGGCTTTCAGCCGCAGATAGGAACCTTTCTCCAAATACCGGGTGGAAGGCAGTGAATTATTCCAGTTATTGGGTGTTGCCTTTGGTATATCGGTTTTGTCACCGGCATTTTTCCATCTCCTGGTTACGCTGGCCGACTGGTTCATCACGAGGGCCATTGATTCCGTAAGCACACGGGTAGCATTCATCACATCATTGCCGCTTACGCCCTGGAAGAAAATATCCACGGAGAAATTGCCAAATGCCAGCGAGTTGGTAAAGCCATAGGTAAATTTGGGATTCGCGTTCCCGATAATACCCACGCTGTCAGCTGTTCCTGCCTTATTCTTCATGAACAGGATATTCCCGGTAGCGGGATCCACACCCTGTGATATTTTTCCATAGAAACTGCCGAGCGGCTCTCCTTCTTTCACAATAGCCGTATTATAATCGGAACCGGCCGGGTTAATGGTACCCACTACCAGCTGTGTACCTACGATATTGAGTACTTTGTTGCGGTTAAAGGAAATATTGAATTCAGAATTCCACCGGATGGAAGAACGCTGGATATTTTTTGAGCTGAAGGAGAATTCAAAACCTTTATTCTCCAGGCTGCCTGCATTCTGCCAGGCACTGGCATAACCTGTTGAGGTGGGAATCGGTACGGCCAGCAGCATATCCTTTGTTTTCTTGTAATAATAATCCGCGGTAATCATCAGCCGGTTCTGAAACAGTCCGAGATCAATCCCGATATCCACCTGGCTGGTTTTCTCCCAGGTCAGGTCCACATTTTCCAGCGAGCGTGGTACATAAGCTGTACGTACCTGTCCGCCGATCAGGTATTTGGGACTGGCGGTATCCACAATACCAAACCGGGCATTGGCCGGGATGGCATCATTCCCCACGATTCCCCATCCGGCGCGGAGTTTGAGTTCTGTGATGGGACTCTTTGTTTTATTGAAGAAGGATTCTTCAGAAATTCTCCAGCCTGCAGAGAAAGACGGGAAACTGCCCCATTTGTTTCCTTCCGCAAAACGGCCGGAACCATCCTGGCGGAAATTCGTGGTGAGATAGTATTTGTCTTTGTAGTTGTAATTAATACGCGCGATAGCAGATACACTTGAAATCCGGGATTTGTCTTTTACCGGGGTGGCTTTTACAGAACCGCCGTCCACCGTTTCATCACCGGGTTTGGCATTTCTGAAATCCACCGAACTGCGGTAGAGATTATCTGTAGTCTGACGGGAGACGATAAAACCGGCCAGGGCAGTTATACTGTGATCTTTGATACGCGTATTATAATTCACGGTATTCTCCGAAATCCAGTTATTCAGTTTATAGGTATTCTCTGTAGCCAGTCCGCGCATCGTGCGGCCATATCGGGTCTGTACGGTATCCTGGAAGGAATTGAAAATGCCATCGGCGCTTTCAAAGCCAAAAAGGGATTTCAGTTTCAGGCCTTTTTTCAGTTCCGCTTCCGCATACACATTACCGCTATAGCGGTTGTTGGTGAACAGGTGGGCGGGCTGATAAACTGTTGAAACGGGATTCTCCAGGTCATTGATAAAGGGACTGCGTGCATACATCCGCGGATCATCCAGGTCACGCAGCCCGATGATAGGCGCGGTAGTCAGCAGACGGGCAATCACCCCGTTGCGGTAGTTTTCCGGCACATCACGGTCTTTCCAGTTGGCATAAGCAAGACTGGCCCCGATTTTCAGGAATTTAGTTACCTGGTGGTCCACATTGGCTTTCAGGGTGGAGCGCTTCAGGTTATTGTTCAGGATAATCCCGTTCTGGTTTACATAGGCACCTGAGAAATAATAACTGGTGTTTTTATTGCCGCCGGTGGCAGAGAGTTGATAATTCTGCGTAAGTGCATTGCGGAATGTTTCATCCTGCCAGTTGGTGTTGGCATTGTATTTATTCCAGTCGGTGGTAGCGCCCATATCGGCTGCCAGGTCCCTGAACTGGGTGCTGTTCAGCACATCCAGTTTTTTCCAGGCCTTACTCATGGTCAGCGCGGTATTGAAGCCAATCTTCATTTTCTGGTTCCGGCCACGTTTAGTCGTAACCAGCACCACGCCGTTGGCGCCCCTGTTCCCGAAGATCGCGGCGGATGAAGCGTCTTTCAGGATGGTGATATTTTCGATATCGGAGGGGTTGATATCATTAATATTTTCCGTCGGCACTCCATCCACCATGTATAGCGGCTCACTGCCTGCGGTAATGGAGGAAGTACCCCGTACACGGATGGAGAAACCAGCCTGCGGCTGACCGGAGGAACGGATGACCTGTACCCCCGCTGCCTTACCCTCAATGGCATAGCCAAACTGGGTGGCGGGACGGTTTTCCATATCTTTTGAGGAAAGTGTGGAAACAGAACCGGTAAGGTCTTTCTTTTTCTGGGTGCCGTATCCGACTACCACAACCTGCTCCATCTGGTTATCGGCCGTTTTCAGGCGGATGGTAACGGCTTGCTGGGTACCCACTGCAATCTCCTGGGTTTCATAACCAACATAGGAAAAAATCAGTACCGCATTTTCAGGTACATCTAGCGAGAATTTGCCCTTCGCATCGGTGGTTGTACCGAAATCCGTACCCTTGATCCGTACACTGACACCTGCCAGCGGATCACCGGATTCGGTTAGAATGGTTCCGTTGATTTTCCGGTCTTCGGGTAAAGCGGCTCCGTTACTGAGCATGATCACCACCAGGTTGGTGTTAATAATACGGTAACTGAGTCCGGAACCCTCCAGCAGGTTATTCAGCAGGGTAAGAACCGGTGCGTTCTGTACGTCCACATCCAGTTTTTTCTGGAGAGCGGGCAGGTCATAATTGTAGAGAAAGCGGTAAGCGCTTTGCTTTTCAATGGCCCGGAATATCCGGGGCATTTCTGCCTGCTTGAGCTTCAGGGTGACGTTTTGTGCCTTCCCGTCCCAGGCAGCCACCTGGAAAGCTGTTAATAAGATCAGTGCAATCGTCATCTTCATAAGCAGCAGCGTTTTAAAAAAAGAACAGTGGGGGGAGGTCAGTAACCACCCGCGAGGTACCTTTTTTTTCATACCTTTAGTTTTGGGGTTAGAAAATGTGGAATTCCATCCGTTCACCTGGCGGGAATTCCTTTTAGCCTTATCGGGGAATGTTGCCGCATTTCCCGATTCTTTTTTACAGTCGTCCTTATTTTACTTTTTTATCAATCCATATTTCGTTTCCTGTTATGGTGTAACTGAAGGGGGCCGTCAGTTGAAGGGCGTGCAGGGCATCACTTACATTTTCACTTTCAAACACACCCGTGAAGCGGAAGGCGGCGGCCTTTTCATCCCGGAATAAAATCTTTACATTAAACCAGCGTTCCATCTGCGGGGCCAGCTGGCGGAAACTTTCCCCTTCAAAAATCAGTTTGCCGTAAATCCAGGAAGTCTCGGCCCGGGTGCTGTCGGTGCTGTTTACAGCCAGTGTACTGATGGAGATAGTTTCCGGTTTGTTTATTTCCCTGACCGTTGAATCTTCTTTCTCCCCGGGTGCAATGGCTCCGGAAGTCATCTGATTCATGGATTTATTATAGACCAGTTTTTCATTTGGCTTCAGTAAAATCCGGGAAGACCGGGGCTGGTTATTTTTTTCCACTTCAATCAGTCCCCTCAGCAGGGTGGCTTCAATAGTGGGATCACGCGGATAGGATTTCACTGTGAAGGCTGTTCCCAGTACGCGGATATTGATGCCGGAGGTATGTACGATAAAGGGCCTGCGGCTGTCTTTTACCACATCAAAATAGGCCTCCCCTTCCAGTACCACTTCCCGAAGGCTGTCTCCAAATGCATTTTTGTAGCTGAGCCGGCTGTCGGCATTCAGCCAAACCTGGGTACCATCAGGCAGCAGCACTTTGGAACGTGTGCCTTTTTTGGCCACAATTTCATTGGTACTGGCAAAAGAAGGGGTGGGAGTCTTTTCGGATATTATGAAATAATAGGCTGTCAATAATAATCCTGCCAGCACCGCAGCGGCCGCCACCCATCTGCGCCAGGGCCAGTTACGCCGCAGGGGAAAAACCGGCGTGGGGTAAATGCGGACATCACTGACGGGTTCCTCCGTAGCCGATGCCTGTTGCCAGATCCGGGAGAAACGCTCTTCTTCCCCGGCATCCGGCTTGGATAATCCGGCATGACCCGATTCCCACCAGTTGCCGAGAATTTCCTGGATATATTGTTCTTCAGGATGCTCCCGGAGATATGCTTCCAGCTCACGGAGTTCTTCCGGGCTGGCTTCTCCGGAAAGTTTCCGGGCAAATAACAGTAAGATTCGCTGATCGGGCATAGTCTACCCTTACAAAGACCCCATTTCTGCCAGGGTTCCCTAATCAGTCATGAATTTTTTTGAAAGTTTTTGGGGAAAGCTGGTGAAAATCCTCCTTTACCGCTTCCCGGAGACGGGAAACGGCGATGACCATCTGGGCATCAACGGTTTTAACAGAGAGATTGAGAATATCGGCGACCTCCTGATAACGTAAGCCGTCTTCTTTTACCAGTTTAAAGATAATCTTACAACGGGGCGGCAGGGATTCCACAGCTTCGCGGATACGCTGGCTTAACTCACGGCTTATCATCAGCTTTTCCGGATTCTGCTCATCGGTAAGCCGGATGTGGATATCATCAAAGGGCTCGTACAAATGTTGTTTAGCCTTACGGGATAAATAATTAAGGGATTCATTTTTTACCGCCCGGTATAAATAAACCCGGAGACTGCCGATCTCCGGCAGCGTGGCCCGGTTATTCCAGATACGCAGAAAAATTTCGTCGGTGATTTCTGCCGCTACTTCCTCCGTTTTCACAAAAGAGCAGGCAAAGGCGGATAATTTATGAAAATACAAATGAAACAACTCCCGGAATGCGGCCGGGTCGCCGGCTGCAATGCGTAATTGCAGGGGCGGAAGCAATCCGTCGTTATGTGCAGCAGCTGAGTCCATGTAAGCAGTCGTCAGGCCAATATAGAATAATTAAATCATATGGAACGTGACATTTGCCTGAAGAAAAAAAATATTGACATCAGTTAAATCACCCTCAACGGCTTACCGGGATAAAAATAAATTCACTGAACGGCTCAAATGATCCGAAATCGTTCATCGCCGGCATAATGCGCAGCGTGGCTGTTTCATTAAGACTTGCGGTCTGCAATACTTTGAAAAGATCGGACAAAGTGATGATGCCATTAGTAGAGGCGCCCCTTGACTGTAATACCTGCAGCAGGAGGTTGGCAAAAGGAGAATGTTTACCAGCCTGCCCGTCGAAAGCAGGTGCCGTGCCCACTGATGACAGGAATTTTCGTGTACGCAGCGGCCATTTATCTTTCAGGAACTGGAGTACATTCCGGTTTGTGATCCCGGCAACCGTTCCTTCTCTTTTAACTGCATTAAACACCTGCTGGTCAAATACCCCGCCGTGACAGACATCCAGCAATACAAGTATCTGCCGGGCCGGTATATTGTTAATGATCTTCTGCAATTTCTGGTAAGAGATATAGGTATTTCTGACAGGATCATCTTCCACCGAACGGGAATCAGTACAGACTAAAAAACCATCGTCCAGCAATTCATCATCCATATCCCCATGACCCGCCACAAAAAATACAAACTGGTCATTGGGACCAGCCACCCGGTGATAATAACGCAGGGCCGCATAAATACTGTCCATTGGTTTATTCTCGAGCAACTGAACCTCAAACCCATACCCTTCTTTCAGTTCGGCCGCCACGGCCCTTGCATCCCGTACCGGGTTACGCAGCGGATCCCAGCCCTTCCCCCGGTACTGATCCGTTCCGATCACCAGGGCGTATTTTTTCCCCTCCAGGTTACCCAGCTCCTGGCGGATATCTTTTTCTTTTACAATTAACCCCCGGGTGACCGGTTCTCCGTCGCCAAAAATCTCCTGGTATTGTTTCAGGAAATTCCGTTCAAAGAAAATATCAAAATAGGGTTTATCCATCGGACTGCAGCGCGCTTCCGCATTTTTTAAATTAAACAGCACGGCCTCTGAACGGAAGCCCGGCTCCAGTAAATGAAATACATTCAGGTTACTGTCCAGCCCGGTGAGATAATAATTGATTGGTCCCTTACCGGTCTGTACCCCGGCACAACGCAGATCATCCGCTCCATACCCGTTGGGCACTATAATAACCCGGTTTTTATTGAGCAGTCCCGACACCAGCGGTGATTGCTGCATCAGGGTACGGATAAATTCGGTTTTAAACTTATCTGTCGGCCCCGCTTCCGTAATGAATAACTGGTTCTGCGCCGGGATAAGCTGAATATATTCCTGCAACACTTTCAGGGACAGCAGCCGTTCCCTTTGTGTGGCCGTTTCATTGCCGGCTTCCTTCAAAAAATCACGGGCATAACCGGCAGAATCAAAGGGGAAAAAATAAGTAGCCGTTGCCGGAGAATCAACCAGCAGGGGTAAACTGTACCCGCTGAAATTAAAAACAAAATAATCTGCGGGACTGGCTTTCGAAGCAATTTCCCGCAGGGCGCTCAGAATGGCAGCACGGGTGGCCGATTCGCCCAGCAGGGTATATTCATGAAAAAAAGCAGCTGAACTTCTCCCGCCCAGGTGCTTCCGGTATTGATCCCGGAAAAAAGCAGCATAGGAACGGGCATCCGATTCGCAGTTCTTTAATTCCGCAAAGAGATCTCCTTTATACCGGTTGATGCCGATTGATAAAGCCCAGACCGCCCCCACGGAAAACCTGTTCCGGTCCCCGCTGCTGTACACATTCACTTTACGTAATAACTGAATCAGGGAGGGCAGCGGGGAAGCTTCTTCCTCGTATTTGCGTGCATAATCAAAAACAAACTGGTCTGTTATGCCCCCCTTCAGATCATAGGCTATACATTCCAGCAAGCCTGCTCCCCTGTTATAGGCCTTATCAGTGAGTAAAAAATTTTCATTGAGTTGCCACACACTGTCAACTTCCCGGCCTTTGCCAAATACCAGCCGCCAGACCCGGATACAGTTCCCGGCTGAGTCCTGCAGTCCCTTTAGTTTGATGATCGTATCCCTGCTGAAAAATTTCTTCTGCCAGTCGTTCCGGATAAGGGGGCCATCATACACGACAAAAACCGATGCCGGGTTCATTTTTTTAATCCCGGCCGGGTATTGTCCGGGGGCCAGTACCCAGGTACCCGTAATACCGGCGCCGGCCAGGGCCGTCGGTGGCAGCGCAAAGAGGCAAAGGATTACAAATAAAAAGACGGGAATGATTGCTTTAAGGCTCCGGTTCATAGTTACATAATACTATTAATGAGTCGGGAAACTGGCAGGTCTGTACAAACTGAAATTACAGCTTTCCGGGTTATTGAAAATACCCGGGTCAGGGTATCCGTATAATAGAAAAAGAGATTAATATTAGGGTATAATTAGTGTTTATGCTACGTTCCCTGTTCCTGATTTCCGGTCTTTTTTTCCTGTCTCTTGCCGCTGCCGCGCAGGAAAAAAGAGGGCTGATCATCGGCATTGACAAATATCTGCCTCCCCCGGGGGCCAAAATAGCGGGAACAGCCCGTTCCCTGTTCCGCAACCTGGATGGTTGTGTGAATGACGGCCGGGCCATGCACTCGGTACTCTTATCCCGTTTTGCTTTTCCAGCATCCGGGGTGGACACTTTATTTAATGAAAAAGCAAACCGGGCCGCGATCCTGCAAAAAATGAATTCCCTGCTTGAAAAAACGCAGGCAGGTGATATTGTATTGATTTTTTATGCCGGTCATGGCAGCCAGGTACCCAACAGCCTGAGCAGCGAAGTAGATAAAAAAGATGAGTCTATTGTCCCCGCCGATACCTGGAAACCCGGGGTGGAAGATATCCGGGATAAGGAGTTGTCAAAAATTTTTAACGCCTTTCTGGATAAAGGAGCCAAACTCACCGTAATCATGGATTGCTGCCATAGCGGCTCCAATACCCGGGGACCGCAAAGCAGCAGCCAGTACCGTTTTATCGCAGATGCGAATTATGATGCGAAAGATGCGAGTCAGCCCCGGGCCCCCGAAACCCGGCCGGAAGGAAACTTCCTGGTGCTGGCAGCCGCCCAGGATAATGAATACGCGCAGGAACAACGGGATGAAAACAATATTGCGCATGGCGCTTTTACCATTGCCCTCCTGCAGGCCCTGGAACAGCAATCGGTAAATGCCTCCGTACAAAATCTTTTTAACAGTATACGGGCCATCCTGAAAAGTAACGGCAAAAAACAGGAGCCTGTATTGGGCGGAAGCAGCCAGCGGCTTTCCCAGACATTATTGGGCATTGAAAAAGGAAGCCTGCCCGATAAATCCCTCGTGGCGGTATCCGGTTTTGGTTTCCGGGAAGTATATCTGCAGGGGGGCTTTGCGATCGGACTGTATAAAGAAAATGAACTGGTAAAAATGAAAGGTGCCGATACACTGGTAAAACTGGTGGTGGATACGGTTTACAGTGTGAACCGTTCAGGCGCCCGTATCGTAAAAGGAAACAGCAAAGAGCTTAAAGCGGGTGACCTGCTGGAAGTGACCAACTGGGTATCATCACAGGCGCCCCTGTTGAAAATCTATTTACCGAAAACCACCCTGGCTTTTGCAGAAATTCAGCGGCTGGCGGCGGTTAACAAAGAAATCCGTCAGTCGGGTAAAGTAAAATGGATCAATGAACTGGAAAAAGAAGATCCCTTCACCAGTTTATTTTATGACGGGCAGAAGTTCCGGATAAATATGGACGGAAAGGAATTACCTGCCCCGGCCAGCCTGAATGCGGCCGCTATCCTGAAAACGGCCCGGGCTGATTCCGGATTTTATTTTGAGCTGCCGCTATTCACCTCTTTATATACGGCTTTTAAATCCCGGCTGAATACCCCGGCGAATAAAAGCATTGTACTGACCGATTCGCCGGCTGATGCGCAGTACACTCTTTACGGCACCATTGACGAAGAAGGCAACCCCGCCTATGGCCTGCGCAGAATGCAGCCCAGCTCCCGAGACAGCCTGGAGTCCATGCCGGTGCAGACAAAAAGTTTTCCTGCAGCCGGCAGCCCGGAGAGTATTGATGAGCTTTGCAGCAGTCTCTATGACTATGCGATGCGGCTTGCCAAGATACGCGGCTGGCTGCACCTCTCAGGACCGGAAGACAGTGAAAATAGTTTTCCTTTCCACCTGGAACTGCGGGATAAAACGAGCGGCGAATCCATCACCACGAATGAATACCGGGTGGGACATAAAGTTGCATTTCACCTCGTGGCCAATCCGGGTACCAGCAGCGCCCATAAAACAAAACGTTATGTCTATGTTTTCCTGATTGATAAATCAGGCAATATGGCCCTGGCTTACCCGGATGCAGATGCCGGAAATGTGGCCAACCAGTTTCCCAAGTTCCAGGACTATGCCCTGGTGAAAGATGTGATGTTGTTTGAAGGCACCGTATCCGAACCCGTCGGTACAGATAACTATTTTCTGCTGGCTTCGGATGAACCGATCCCGAATTTCGGGATGGTCTTTAACCAGGAAGGCGTACGGGGCGCCGGCGACAGCGGGGATAATCCGCTGGGCAATCTGCTGAATCTCGGCAATGAAGGCGGCACCCGGGGCTTTACCAAATCGGTGGCCAACTGGGGACTGATAAAAATGTCGGTGAAGTCCCGCTATTAAGCGCTTTCGTTTACATTTGGATCATGAATCCGCAAGTCCCGCTGGCAGAACGTGTGCGTCCCAAAACACTGGATGAACTGATGGGCCAGGAGCACCTGGCCGGACCGGGAAGTATTCTGCGTACCGCCATTGAACATGGCCGTATTCATTCCATGCTATTCTGGGGACCACCCGGCACGGGCAAAACCACTATTGCCAATATTATCGCCCATACCCTGCAGGTTCCCTTTTTCCAGTTAAGTGCTATTAATGCCGGTGTAAAGGATGTCAGGGAAGTGATTGAAAAGGCAAAGGAATCTCCCGGAGCTGTATTATTCATTGACGAAATTCACCGTTTCAATAAAGGGCAGCAGGATGCCCTGCTGGGCGCCGTGGAAAAAGGAATCATCACGTTAATCGGGGCCACCACCGAAAACCCCTCTTTTGAAATCAACAGCGCCCTGCTTTCACGCTGCCAGGTCTATGTGCTGAAAGCGCTGGAAGAAAAAGACCTGGTCCGGCTGATGGAAAACGCGCTCCGCACCGATGAATGGCTGGCCGCGAAAAAAATTGTCCTGAAAGAATCCGGGGCCCTGATTAATATCTCCGGCGGTGATGGCCGGAAACTGCTGAACCTGCTTGAAATTGTCTGCGAAGCCGGAGGGAAAGAGGTTGTTATCACCGATGCCTTTGTGATGGATATCGCACAAAAGCGGATAGCGCAGTACGACAAAGGAGGAGAACAACACTATGATATAATTTCCGCCTTTATCAAGTCCATCCGGGGAAGTGATCCCAATGCGGCTGTATACTGGCTGGCCCGGATGACAGAAGGAGGAGAAGATGTAAAATTCATTGCCCGCCGGTTGATTATCCTGGCCAGTGAAGATATCGGGAATGCCAATCCCACTGCCCTGGTGATGGCCAATGCCTGTTTTGAGGCTGTACATAAGATCGGGATGCCCGAAGCAAGTATAATATTAACCCAATGTGCCACCTACCTGGCTTCTTCTCCCAAAAGCAATGCAGCCGTAATGGCAATTATGGACGCACAGGCCGCGGTGGCGAAACACGGTGACCTGCCCGTACCCCTGCATATCCGGAATGCGCCTACATCGCTGATGAAAAAATTGGGCTACGGGAAAGATTACCGCTATTCACATAACTACGAAAACAATTTTTCTCCGCAGGAATACCTGCCCAAAGAAATTGCGGGCACGGCCTTTTTTAAACCGGGAAAAAACGCACGGGAGGAAGAACTGAGAAAATTCCTGCGCAACCTCTGGAAAGACAAATACGGATATTAAATCGTTCACAGTTGCACACGACCCTTCTCCAGACGGAGATAATGACGGATACAGCCGGGTATCTCTTTTTCATAATGAGAAACAAAGAGCAGGGTTTTTCCGCTCAGCCGGCATACCTGGTCAACCAGTTCCAGCAGCCTTTTTTTCTGTTCCGCGTCCAGTCCCTGGCAAGGCTCATCCAGGACCAGCAGGGGCGGGTCTTTCACCAGGGCCCTGGCGAGTAACACCAGCCGCTGTTCGCCGGCCGGGAGGGTATATAAGGGTCTGTCCTGTACATGCGCCACTCCGCAAACCTGCATCCATTGCAGCACCCATTCCCGGTCGGTGCTGCTAACGGAGCGAAACAAACCAATGGTATCAAAAAGTCCCGAAGCCACCGCTTCAAAAGCTGTCGCGGAGAGTGAAAAGTACAGATGTAATTCCGGAGATAAATACCCGGTTTTTTTCTTGATATCCCAGATACTTTCCCCGCTGCCTCTTTTTTTGCCAAATAAATAAATTTCGTTGGCATACCCCTGGGGATTATCGGCTGTAATCAGGCTCAGCAGCGTGGATTTGCCTGCGCCATTGGGACCCGTTAAAAGCCAGCACTCACCCTGCCTTACTGTCCAGTTCACGGCATCCAGGATTTTTTTCTGTCCGTAACAAACCGTTACATTTTTCATCTCAATCACAGTCTCTCCGGCAGGATCAGTTTCTATCTCCTGTTCAGGATTATTTACGGCCTCCTGCCTGTTCCCCGGCATTTCATTGATCCGTTCAAGGTAAGTTTCCCTGGAAAGAAAGGATTCCTGTTTGCCATTATCCAGTACCAGAACTTTGTCGGCCACAGGCGGAATTTCATCAGCCGGACAGATAAGCAGCAGCAGCATACCTGATTTTTTCAGGCGACAGAACTCCTCATTCAGCCATTGTCTTGTGGATGTGTCCAGTCCGGTAAAGGGCTGATCCATTATCAGCACGGCCGGTTTTTCCAGCCGGGCCCGCAGTAATTGCAGTTTTTTATTTTCCCCGCTGGAAAGCTGAATAAGATTTTCGCTGAGCAGGTAGCTGATCTTCATTTCATCCAGCAAAGGGCCGGCCTCATTTAGTTGTTCTCCCAGCGCTTCCGCCACCGTTTCTGTTTCTTCGGTATCCCAGGAATTGAAACGCTGCTGGTAATATAAATCGGAGGTATGCTGCCTGGTTAAGTGATGCGCCTGTTGTTCCACCCAGCAGAGCCGGCTGGCGGGAGGCAGGTTCCATTCAATATGGCCTGAAAAAACAGATTTGCCAGCCAGGGCCAGTCCCAGGCTGGTTTTGCCGCTGCCCGAGGGACCGGTGATAGCGAGAGCTTCGCCGTGGTTTAATTTGATACAAACATCCCTGATCAGTACGCCGGTTGAACCCCTGACATGCAGGTCTTTTACGACAAGAACAGGTTTGTCCGCATTACTTGATTCCCCTTCAGGCATAATATACAAATTTAATGTTTACTGGCTACACCACCGCTAATCCCACAATGCACCCCTACAGGGTGCCAACAGCTGCCCCCTTTCAAATGCAAGCAAAATGTACCGCTTCAGGGTCTTCCCATTCCCCATTGCCCATTCCCCATTGCCCATTCCCCATTGCCCATTCCCCACTTACCTTTGCGCCATGCCCGTATTCACCCTTCGCCCCTTTGCTGAACTCCGTCCGGATGAGTTATATGAAATACTGCAGTTACGCTCCGAAGTATTTGTAGTGGAACAGAACTGTGTGTACCAGGATATGGACAATAAGGACCTGAAAGCCTGGCACCTGATGGGACGGGAAGACGGCAAACTTGTCGTTTATACAAGACTGTTAGCTCCCGGGATATCCTATGAACAGGCATCCATCGGGCGGGTGGTCAGTTCTCCTTCGGTACGCGGGCGCGGACTGGGTCGTTTGCTGATGGAAGAATCCATCCGGCAGCTCTATACATTAATGGGGCAACAGGAGATACGGATCGGCGCCCAGCTCTATTTAAAGGATTTTTACAGTTCATTGGGATTTATTCCCGACGGTGACGTATACCTTGAAGACGGCATTGAACATATTACTATGTATAAACCCTGAAAATCTTTAGGGAAAACAGTAAATCAACCGCTCCCCCCTTCCCCTTAGTTTCGTAAAAACACGAAGTAGAAGCGCCTGAATTAACCGAAAAAACAAAAAAAGCGGTTAAAAAATTCTTCTGCTGACATCACGCGGCTATACCTTAGCTGTGAAATCCAATAGTAGAAAAACCAGAAATCTGATACCAATGAGAACACATTTACTAAAAGTGCGGCTGTCCGTACTTGTTTGTTTCCTCAGCTTTCTCACCAGTTCCACAAAAGCACAATCCATCACAACCGGTAATGGTAAAGTAGAAATCGGCCTCGGCATTGGCCCGATGTTCTTCCTGGGTGACCTGGGTGGCAGCGCCGGCGCGGGCAAGACCTTTATAAAGGATCTTGATCTGCCGCTGACCAAGCTCAACAAAGGTCTTTACCTGAATTATTACCCGGCTGAATGGATCGGTTTCCGTCTCGCAGGTAACCTTGGCTTCGTAGAAGGGGATGATGCACAGGCCCCGGCCAAAGGCGGGCAGGAAATGGACCGGAGGGAACGTAACCTGAACTTCCGTTCAAAAATTAATGAGGCGTATGCCGCCGTAGAATTCTATCCCACTTTTTTCCTGGAAAAATATGACGGACTGCTCGGCAAACTGAGACCCTATGTACTCGGTGGCGCCGGTGTATTCCATTTCAATCCCGAAGTACGGGATGTGGATGGCAGTTGGGTAAAAACAGCGCCGCTTCGTCTCGAAGGACAGGGATTTGCTGAATATCCTGACAGTAAGCCGTATAAACTGACTCAGCTGAATGTGCTGGTAGGATTTGGCGCCAAGTATTATATCAAGGAAAACATGTACTTAGGCCTGGAGATCCTCCACCGCAAATTATTCACAGACTATGTGGATGATGTCAGCCACGACTATTACATTGATCCGATTTATTTTGACCAATACCTCTCTGCTGCAGACGCACAGAAAGCACGCCGGCTTTATTACCGCGGCACTTATAGTTTCCCCACCACGCAGCCTTATCAGACTTTTGCCGAAAGAGGAGATCCCAAGCAGAATGATGCTTATTTCTCCACTATTCTGCGGATGGGCTGGCGACTGGGAGGAAATGCCGCCACCAAACACCTGAAATGTCCCGTGTTTTACTGAGGCATCGCCGCACACCACTATGAAACCGAACCGCTATGAAACCAATACGCAAAAACCGGATATTCTCCGTACTGGCCCTGACAGCCGGCCTTATGAGTTGCTTCACCGCAGGTGCACATAACCTGACGGACAGTAACCTGGCCATCAAACCGGAAGATCCCGTAAAAAAAGAGAAAAAAGCATCGCGAACCCTTTCCCCGATGAATAATGAGTCGGTAAAAATTCATCCGGCCATTATCAAAAGAGAAATGCATGTGGTCGCCAAAGAAAATGCAGGAGCAGAGATTGATTTCTTTGTCTTTGACCTGCAGGGAACCCTGGTACGGCACTACAAAATGAAACCGCGGGCTGAATATAAACTCAGCGGGCTGAAAAAAGGGAAGTACCTGTACAGTGTATTCCGGGGAGATGAGGAGACTGTATCCGGAAAATTTGAAGTTCGTTAAAACTGAAATAAATGCCGTCCCGTTAAGTGGCGGGGAGCTTAATAAAATCTGATACCCTGGTTGAATAAGCCTAATCCGTTCTCTATTGGTACTCTCATTTGTAATCGTTTTATTAATCACTCCCTGCCTCACTTACGGGCAGCTATAACCCTGAGCTCTTTTAATTGTCATAACTAAGAACCCGAAAGGTCAGTCGGCCCCATTCCTGGGATTGATGAGCCGGCAGGAAAATTGTCAAAATCCAGTATCCAGGCAAAACCCGGAACCCCTAACACTGAAAATTTTTTCAATCACTTCCTGCCCCTTCCTTCCGGGCGCTTAAAAAAAACATTTTCTTTCCTTGCAGAAAGAACAACCCGAAGGCATACACCCGGTCCATTCCTGGATCAGGTAATCGGTTGGAAAATTGTCTGAATCCAGTATCCGGTAAACCCGGAACCCCTACGCTGCAAATTTTTACAATCACTTCCGGCCTGCCAAAGGGAAAATTTTCACTTCTTTTCATAACAAACAGTAACAAAGAAAGAGGCGGCCGGAAGGCTGCCTTTTTTCTTTTCCCCTCCCCGCCCCAGTTATCCGCACATTTATCCCCTGAAAAAGGGATAGGAATATGCTAACGATTCAATCATATTTGCCTGAACCTTATTAAAAAAAACTATCTTATATTAGAAATGCATAAGCAGCGGGCACCTGAACCCTTATTCAGGGGCGTATGCCGAAAAGCCAACAGAGTAGGCATCCCACCAAAATCAACCAACTATGAACCTTATTGAAAGAGTCAAAAACATTATTATCAGTCCCAAAACCGAATGGGACGTCATTAAAGGAGAAACCCCCGACACGGCCGCCATCTTCACCGGATATGTGCTGCCGCTGGCCGGCGCCGCCGCCGCCGCCGCTTTTATCGGCTACGGGCTGATCGGCGTTAACCTGGGTTTTGGATTCCGGATTAAGGGATTTGACTGGGGCATGTACCAGGCTATTACCGTACTGGCCGGTGCCTTTCTGAGCGTATTTGTCAGCGCTTTTGTGATTGATATGCTGGCTCCCAGTTTTGAATCAGAAAAAAACATGGGGCGCTCCATCCAGCTGGTCGCCTATTCCTGGACACCCGGATGGATTGGCGGCCTGCTGGCAATCATCCCTGCTCTCAGTATCATAGGCGGACTGGCCGGTCTTTATGGTTTATACCTGCTGTATGAAGGATTACCCAAACTAAAAAACACGTCTGAAGATAAAAAGGTGGCATACTATGTCGTATCGCTTATCACCATTATCCTTGTGTTTGTGCTTGTCGGCCTCCTGCTGAGAGAAATACTGACTCCCGCTTTCGGTATTACCCATCTCTCCCGCGGCAGGTGGGGAATTTAATATGCAGCTAAATAAAAGAGGCTGTCTTTAAATCAGGACAGCCTCTTTTTTTATTTCAATTCCGGTTTCAGGTACACTCCGGTATAACTTTCCCTATTCTTTATCAGCTCTTCGGGTGTGCCTTCAAATAAAACCCTTCCGCCTCCGTCGCCGCCTTCCGGTCCGATATCAACAATATGGTCCGCCACTTTAATGACATCCATATTGTGCTCAATGACGAGCACCGTATTACCCCGGTCAACCAGTTTATACAATACATCCAGCAGGTGGCGGATATCTTCAAAATGTAATCCGGTTGTGGGCTCATCAAGAATATAGAAAGTTTTACCGGTATCTCTTTTTGCCAGTTCCGTAGCGAGTTTCACCCGCTGGGCCTCTCCCCCGCTGAGCGTAACGGCCGACTGACCCAGGGTGATATACCCCAGTCCCACTTCTTCCAGCACTTTTATTTTCCGGTAGAGAAAGGGCACCGGCTGAAAAAATTCCACCGCTTCCTCCACGGTCATGTCCAGTACATCGGCAATGGATTTCCCCTTATAGCGTATTTCGAGGGTCTCCCGGTTATAGCGGCGTCCGTTGCACTTCTCACAATGCACATATACATCGGGAAGGAAATTCATTTCAATCACCCGCATACCGCCGCCTTCACAAACTTCGCAGCGGCCGCTTTTCACATTAAAGGAAAAACGTCCCGCATTATAGCCCCGGATCTTCGCTTCCGGCAGGGAGGCAAAAAGGGTCCGGATCTCCGTAAAGAAGCCGCAATAGGTTGCCGGGTTACTTCGGGGGGTGCGGCCAATGGGCGACTGATCAATCTCGATCACTTTATCTATATGCTCCAGTCCCTTAACCGATTTGTAGGGCAAGGGATTCATTTTTGATCCGTAGGCATGTTTGGACAAGACCGGGTACAGGGTCTCATTAATCAGCGTGGATTTTCCGCTGCCGCTCACACCGGTTACACAAATAAATTTCCCCAGTGGAAATTTCACGTCCACATTCCGGAGATTGTTGCCTGCAGCCCCTTTTATTTCCAGGAACTTCCCGGATCCCTTTCGTCTTTCAGCCGGCACCGGTATAGACCGGTGACCGTTGAGGTAACCCGATGTAAGGGTATCCAGTTTCAGCAGGTCAGCAGGTTTTCCCTGCGCGACAATTTTGCCACCGTGATAACCGGCCCGCGGACCAATATCAATGAGGTAATCCGCCGCCAGCATAATGTCTTTGTCATGCTCCACCACCAGCACACTGTTCCCGATATCCCGCAGGTTTTGCAGGGCGTTTATCAGGCGGTGATTATCCCGCTGATGCAATCCGATTGAAGGCTCATCCAGGATATAGGTGATTCCCTGCAGTTGTGAACCGATCTGGGTGGCCAGCCGGATACGCTGTGATTCGCCTCCGCTGAGTGTGCGGGTGGGACGGTCGAGTGTCAGGTAGGTAAGCCCCACGTTGAGCATAAACTGCAGTCTTTCGCGGATTTCTTTCAGCACATCTTTGGCAATGGCTTTCTGTTTATTATCGAGCATGAGCTCAATACCATCAAACCAGGCTGCCAGATTTTCCAGGTTCATCTGACTGAGTTCAGCAATATTGCGTCCGTTCACTTTAAACCATAAACTCTCTTTTTTCAGTCGGGTACCCAGGCAGGTTTCACAGGGCTTTACGATCATATAATCCTCTGTCCACTCCCGGATGGCTTCGCTGTAAGGATTTGCGAACCAGCGCTGCAGCATATTTACAACGCCCTCAAAAGGAGCATAGGGATCAAACTTACTGCTCTCAAAATCCTGGTCGGCCACCTGTCCTTCTTCATTCCCATAGAGCATTATGTTGAGCTGCTTAGCCGTCAGGCTGCTCACCGGTTTATCAAGAGGAATCTTATGTTTTTTGGCCACCTCTCTTGCCGAACGGAACACCCAGGCATCCCTTTCTTCTCCCAGGGGTGCAATACCTCCTTCTTTTATACTCAGGGAGGAATCGGCAATCACCGCTTCCATATTGATGTGGTGTTTGGTACCCAGTCCCTTGCAGGCCGGGCAGGCGCCATAAGGCGAGTTAAAGGAAAACGCGTTGGGAGAAGGCTCTTCATAACTGATCCCGGTTTCCTCACACATCAGCATTTTGGAATAACGGGTTTCCTCAAAAGTCCCGTTCTCCTCTGTATCAAACAGCGTGTTTCTTTTTTTAACCGGGGACGCTTTTTTCTTTTCATCCTTTTCGGCTGGGGGTGGCGCCACAAAGAGCAGGTCTTTACCCAGTTTGAGTGTTTGCTGCACACTCTGGCTTAGCCGGGAACGCATCTCATCGGATACCAGGAGCCGGTCCACCACCAACTCAATATCGTGAATTACATAGCGGTCAACCTGCATTTTGGGAACAAGATCCTTTACCTCACCGTCCACCCTCACTTTTAAGAAACCTTTTTTCCGCAGGTCTTCAAACAGTTCCCGGTAATGCCCCTTCCGGCCCCGGATCACAGGCGCCAGCAGCATGATTTTTTTTCCGGCAAATTTTTTCAGGATATTCGCCACAATCTCATCTTCGCTCCATTTCACCATTTTTTTTCCCGTATTGTAGGAAAAAGCTTCCCCGGCCCGTGCATAGAGCAGACGCAGAAAATCATAAATCTCGGTCACCGTACCCACCGTGGACCGGGGATTTTTGTTGGTTGTTTTCTGTTCAATGGAAATGACAGGTGACAACCCGGTTATGCGGTCCACATCCGGCCTTTCCATATCGCCGATAAACTGACGGGCATAGGCGCCAAATGTTTCCATATAACGGCGCTGCCCTTCAGAATAAATAGTATCAAAGGCAAGTGAGGATTTTCCGCTGCCGCTGATTCCTGTTATAACGACCAGTTCGTTTTTGGGAATAGCAATATCTATATTCTTCAGGTTATGTACCCTGGCCCCGCTGACTTCAATCTGTCCGGGTCCGGATAACCTATTACCGGTTGTTGTTTTCTTCGCTTTTGCCATACGGAAAACGAAGATACGATTCAGCCAACTCCGGCCGCCGGTTTGTACGACCGGAAATAAGCTCCGGGAATCAGCCCTGCACAAAACTTTCTTCCTACTTTAGCGTCATGTTCGGATTATTCAGAAAAAAAGACAGCGGTATTCCGGTTACCGACAGAGTGGTGATTGAAGAGGCCGCCAAATGGAAAGCGCTGGCCGATGTATATGCCGCCAATCCCCGTACCATTATTGTATGCTGGTTCGAAGAAACCCTTGAAAAAGGAATGGCCTGGTTTACCGAAGCAGGCATTACAGGTCCCGAATTCATACTGGCCCGTGAAATCAGCAGCCGGGGCAAGGGCGGCGCAGCGCCCGTATTCGCGGAACATTATCCCCTGAGCAGCCGGGAAACCGCCTTGTTTCAGTCATTACAACTGGAAAAAGCCATCATATATTCTTCCCTCCGGGAACCCCTGTTTACCCGTTTCGGTTCCGACAAAATTATCGGCCTGATGCGGCAACTCGGGATGAAAGAGGACGAACTGATTGAACATACTATGATCAGCAGCGCGATCCGCCGGGCCCAGGAAAAAATTGAGGCGAAAAACGGACCGGATCTGGGTGCCCGTTCCCAGGAAGAATGGATGCGGCTGAACGGCATTGTTTAAGCTGTTAACACAAACAGCTGTTCGCAACCGGCTCACGGTTTTTGGCAGCAAACAGTTTTACTTGTATCTTTGCAGCAGTTCTTTACTCACTTATCAAGAAAGGCTGAGGGTAATGGCCCTGTGAAGCCTTGACAACCTCTCCCGCCAAACGGGAAAAGGTGCCAACTCCATCCCGGTAATACCGGGGCAGATAAGCCAGATTCAGCTGTATATATTCAACTCATTATAGAAAGCTCATCTGATTTATCGGGTGGGCTTTTTTATTTCCTGTAAACCCAGCGGGATAAAAAAACCCTCCGACCCGGCGTGAACTGATTACAGGTTCCGCCTTATCCTTCTGCCCCGCCCCGCTTTCCTGATAAGTGTTTCAATGTGTAACAAGTATTCATCCTGTCTTAATCAAAAAAAAGATGAAAGCGCAAACGTACTGGCAGACCAGAGAACAGCGAATGTCCCGGCGGGGGACTTCAACAAACATTCATTCGGATCAGGGATCCTTAACATTTTATTGGTTCCGCCGGCCGAATAAAATTTGGCCGGAATACAAAAGGTCCACTAATTTTATCGGGTAAAATGAACCAAAAGGCAACATATTCAATTATCATCTGCTCCGCGATCCGGAGTATTTGTTGCCGTTGTTGTATGCCGTAAGGCATACATACATCTATTCCCGAAAAGGGGACTCCCCTTGTTTTACTGCCTGCCATTTTAGTCTGAAATCATCATTCATTTAAGAAATATAATTATGTCTACTACTCATCGTTTTGAAACCCTTCAGCTGCACGCTGGTCAGCAGATTGATCCTGCCACTAAATCCCGCGCCGTACCGATTTACCAGACCAGTTCTTATGGTTTTAACAATGCGGAACATGCTGCAAATCTCTTCGGTCTCCGTGAATTCGGTAATATTTATACCCGGATTATGAATCCCACCACGGATGTGTTTGAAAAGCGGATAGCCGCGCTGGAAGGCGGAGTAGCCGCTGTAGCCACCGGGTCGGGACAAGCTGCGCAATTCCTGGCACTGACCAATATTCTGCAGGCAGGCGATAACTTTGTTACTACCTCATATCTCTATGGCGGCACCTTCAACCAGTTTAAAGTCGCCTTTAAACGACTGGGCATTGAAGCCCGTTTTGCGGATGGGGACAATGCGGAAAGTTTTGTGCCCTATATTGACGGAAAAACAAAGGCCATCTACCTGGAAACTATCGGTAATCCGCGGCTGAATATTCCCGACTTTGAAAAATTCGCCGCCCTGGCCAGAGAATATGATCTGCCCCTGGTGGTGGATAATACATTCGGCGCAGGCGGTTTCCTGTTCCGGCCGTTGGAACATGGTGCCAACATTGTAGTGGCATCCGCCACAAAGTGGATTGGCGGACATGGCACCAGTATCGGCGGAGTCCTGATCGATGGAGGCAATTACAACTGGGGCAACGGAAAATTCCCGCAGTTTACGGAACCCTCCGAAGGCTATCATGGCCTGAAGTTCTGGGATGTATTCGGCGAAGGTAATCCGCTCGGATTACCTAATATCGCTTTTGCCATCCGGGCCCGGGTGGAAGGTCTCCGGGATTTCGGCACTTCACAAAGTCCCTTTAACTCATTTCTGCTTTTACAGGGACTGGAAACGCTGAGTCTGCGGGTGGAACGGCACACAGCAAACGCACTCACACTGGCCGGCTGGCTGGAAAAACATCCTGCCGTTGAATTTGTACAATACCCCGGACTCCCGGGCAGCCCGTATTTTTCTCTGGCCAAAAAATACCTGCAAAATGGTTTTGGCGGTGTACTCAATTTTGGTATACGGGGTACAAAGGAAAATGCGAGCCGTTTTATTGATGCCCTGCAACTTGTAAGTCATCTTGCCAATGTGGGAGATGCCAAAACACTGGCCATCCACCCGGCCTCTACCACCCACGAACAGCTCAGTGCGGCCGAACAGGCAGCTGCCGGTGTGCTTCCCAACCAGATACGGATCAGTGTGGGTATTGAACATATAGATGATATCAAGGCCGATTTTGAACAGGCATTTGAACAGGTACTGACCAAAGAAGCCGTAAGCTGATATGACAAGTATATTTCACTATAACCGTCTGTTTGCGCTGGAGTCCGGTAAAAGTCTGCCGGGTTTCCATTTGGCTTATACCACACATGGCCGGCTGAATGAGAGGAAGGATAATGTCGTCTGGATTTTTCATGCCCTTACAGCCAACAGCAATCCGCTGGAATGGTGGCCCGGTCTTGCCGGAGAAGGCAAGTTTCTTGATCCCGCAGAATATTTTATCATCTGTGTCAACAAACCCGGAAGCCCCTACGGCAGCATTTCTCCGCTCAGTAAGAATCCTTTAACCGGCGAGCCCTGGTATCATGAGTTTCCGGAACTGACCATCCGGGATATGATCCGCATGTACCAGTTACTGAAAGAGGAACTGGGCATCCGTAAGATCTTCCTGGCACTGGGCGGCAGTACGGGCGGCATGCAGTTGCTGGAATGGGCCATTGAGGAACCGGCTCTTTTCGACCATATCGTTCCCATTGCCACCAATGCAGTATTATCTCCCTGGGGAATTGCCTTCAACACATCACAGCGTATGGCCATTGAAGCCGACAGCAGCTGGCTGGAGAAAAGACCGGATGGCGGACAAAAAGGAATGGCTGTGGCGCGATCCATCGCGCTGCTCTCTTACCGGCACTATAACGGGTACGGACTTACCCAGCGCAGGGACAAAGCATTCGTACCGCTCAGTGAAACTACCCGGTATGCTGCCGATAATTACCAGCGGTACCAGGGACTCAAACTGGTAAACCGGTTTAATGTGGTTTGTTATTACCGGCTCACACAGAGTATGGACAGCCATGATGTGGGAAGAGACCGGGTCTCCGTCACGGAAGCCCTGGGCCGGATACAGGCCCGCACCCTGGTGATCGGTATCCAATCCGACCTGTTGTACCCGCCGGAAGAACAGGTGTTCCTGCAACAGCATATTCCCGGTGCAGAAATACTCGTTATCCCCAGCGATTTCGGCCATGACGGTTTTTTGCTGGAGTATGAGAGAATAGAAAACGCGCTGCGGACATTTATTAAAAAAAGTAATTCATCAACCCTGAAAATAGTAAACGGATAAAAATGGAAACACATAAGGAACTCACGATCGGCTTATTCGGATTTGGTGTGGTAGGCGAAGGCCTGTATAAGGTTTTGCAGCAAACCCCTTCCCTGAAAGCGACCCTGAAAAAAGTTTGTATTAAGAATGCGGATAAAAAAAGAAACGCCCCGGCGGAGCTTTTTACCACCGACCGGGAGGCATTGCTGAATGATCCCGCCATCAATGTAATTGTGGAAGTGATTGACGATGCGGATGCGGCTTACGCCATTGTCAGCCGCGCCCTGGAAAACGGGAAGGATGTGGTAAGCGCCAGTAAAAAAATGCTGGCGGAACACCTGCCGGCCTTACTGGCCCTGCAGGCAAAAACCGGCCGTTCCCTGCTTTATGAAGCTGCCGCCTGCGCCTCTATCCCGGTCATCCGGAACCTGGAAGAGTACTACGACAATGACCTGCTGCATTCGATCCGGGCCATTGTCAACGGATCAACGAATTATATTCTCACCAAAATGTTTGAAGAGGGACTTGATTTTAAACAGGCTCTGGTTCAGGCCCAGCAACTGGGCTTCGCGGAAAGCAATCCCAAACTGGATGTGGAAGGATTTGACGCGGTCAATAAATGGGCCTTATTGCTGACACATGCCTATGGCATCACTGAATCCCCGGAAAATATTCTGTTTAACGGTATCCAGAACATTCATGCGCTGGATGCGGTGGTGGGCCGGGAAAAAAACCAGGCCATCAAACTCGTGGCCCAGGCGCAGAAACTTAAAAACGGAAAAGTGGCGGCCTTTGTTCTGCCCCAGTTTGTAAAAGCCGATGACCATCTCGCATTTGTAAAAAATGAATACAACGGGGTGGAAATCGAAAGCGGTTTTTCCGACAAACAGTTTTTCTACGGAAAAGGGGCCGGCAGTTTCCCGACCGCTTCGGCCGTACTGAGTGATATATCCGCCCTGCGTTACCAGTACAAATATGAATACAAGAAACTATACCACCATATTCCCCAGGAAGCAGCGGCCGGTTATTACCTGCGTGTGTATATCAGTTTTGATGATATCGCCCTGGTACCCAAAGAGCGGTTTGAGTGGATAGAGGAATGGCATGCCCAGCAGGAAAGAAAATACCTGGTCGGGGTGGTGGCCTATGATGAACTCCGGAAACATAACTGGTGGCGGGAGAACAATACCTCCCTGGTGCTGACTGCCGACCCGGTGATTGAAGAAGTGGAAACCCGTAAGCTAAAGAAAAAAAGCCTGGAACTGGCAGGCATACTCTGAGCCCGAACCGGAATAAAGCGGTTTATGCCCGTTTTCTTTCAGCAGAAAGGGGGACATGAACCGCTTTTCTTAAATCAGTACATTTGGCCGGAAGAACTGCTATGGCTGAATTATCTGTTATCATCACCGTAAAAAATGAAGCGGGGAACTGCGCGCCCCTGCTCCGGGCGGTCCGCGCGGCCCTGTCGGGTTTTGATTACGAAGTGATCTTTGTGGATGACGGTTCCACCGACACTACCCGCCAGGAAATCCTGGAGAATGCGGATGAACGCTGTCTGCTCGTTGAACTGCGAAAAAACTATGGCCAGAGTACAGCCCTCACAGCCGGAATTGACCACAGCAGCGGAAAATATATCGCCCTGCTTGACGGAGATCTGCAGAATGATCCGGCCGATATCCCTCCCATGCTTGACTTACTGATAAAGGGTGACTGGGATGTGGTTGCCGGTAACCGGGAGAACCGGAAAGACGGCTGGCTCCTGCGTAAAATGCCCAGCCGGATAGCCAATGCCCTGATCCGGAAACTAACGGGGGTGTATATACGAGATTACGGGTGTACCCTCAAAATTTTCCGGCGCGAAATAGCTGCTGAGCTGGGGTTATACGGTGAACTGCACCGCTTTATTCCTGTGCTGGCAAAATTGCAGGGGGCGCGCATGACACAGGTGAATGTGCGCCATCATCCGAGAATACACGGAAAAAGCAAGTATGGTATGGGACGAACCTTCCGGGTAATAACGGATCTGATCCTGATGGTCTTTCAGCGCCGGTATATGCAGAAGCCCATGCACCTGTTCGGTACGATTGGTTTTATCAGTATGACACTGGGCATCCTGATCAATTTCTACCTGCTCACCCTTAAAATGCTCGGGCATTCCATTGGCGGTAAACCGCTGCTGATCCTGGGACTTATTCTTTTGCTCGGAGGCATACAACTGATCACCATCGGTATTGTGGCCGATATCAATATGCGTACCTATTATGAATCGCAGCAGAAGAAGACCTATGCGGTCCGTCATCTGCACCGGGGTGGCCGGTTATAAAACCGGCTCCGGTCTGGCTTTTCTCCGCCGGGATATGAATTTCTCCAGTTCCACCGCGATAAATACAACGGAAGAAGCCGCGCCCACTACCAGGAACTCCATCAGGGTAAGCGCTTGTGTTTTAAAGATCGGCTGGAAGAACGGGACATAGGTAATCACAAACTGAAGGATCATGGCCAGGGCTACTGCACCCAATAAAGGTTTATTGGAGAATATACCGATACTGAAGAGTGAATATTTTTCCGACCGGATAGCCAGTACGTGTCCCATCTGCAGTAAGCAGAGCACATTGAATACAATGGTCTGCCAGTGCAGCCCGTTATTGATGGCCCAGGCCTGGGCGGCCAGCACCACCCCGGCCATCAGCATCCCCACCCAGAGCATATGCATTCCTCTTCCCTGCGCAAACACCGTTTCTTTGGGCGGTCTCGGCGGTCTTTTCATAATATCTTTTTCTGCTTTTTCAAAAGAGAGGGATATGGCCGGCAAGCCATCGGAGACCAGGTTAACCCATAAAATATGAATGGGCAGCAGGGCTACCGGCAGACCAACGAGCGGACCCAGCAGCAAAGTCCAGAGTTCGCCGGAATTCGTGGTCATGAGGTACTTTATAAACTTCAGGATATTGTCATAGATCCGGCGTCCCTGTTGTACGGCTTTAACGATTGTAGAAAAATTATCATCCAGCAGGATCATATGGGCCGCTTCTTTTGACACATCGGTACCGGTAATACCCATGGCAATCCCGATATTGGCTTTTTTCAGGGAAGGCGCGTCATTCACCCCGTCGCCCGTCATCGCTACATAATGGCCTTTCTCCTGCAGCGCCTTTACAATCTGCAGTTTTTGTTCAGGGGATACCCGCGCATATACTTTTATTTTTTCCACCCGGGCGGCAAAAGCTTCGGGTTCCAGGGCAGCCAGTTCCGTACCGGTAATCACCTGGTCTTTTCCGGAAGAAAGTATTCCGATTCTTCCGGCAATGGTTTTAGCGGTAAGCGGGTGGTCACCGGTGATCATCACCGGTACAATACCCGCCGATTTACATTGTTCCACAGCTTCAAACACTTCTTCCCGCGGGGGATCAATAATACCGGCAAAGCCCAGGAAATCCAGGTCCTTTTCATACTCAGCGGAGGCCGGTTCTTCCTCCACCCTGTCCCAGTACCGGCAGGCAAAGCCAAGGGTACGTAATCCTTTTTCGGCCATGGTATTCACCCTGACTGAAAGATCTTCCCTGCCGGCTACCGGTTTACAGATATCCAGCAGGATATCCGGGGCTCCTTTGGTAACGGCCAGTATTCCTTTATCTGTCTGGTGAAAGGTGGTCATCAATTTCCGGTCGGCATCAAAAGCTATCTCCGCTATCCGGGGCCACGGGGCTTCCTGCAAGCCATTTTGCCGTGCAAATGCCATTAACGCGGTTTCCGTGCTGTCACCTTTGAGGGTGCCGTCGGCTTCAGCCACCGCGTCATTATTCAGCAGGAAGGCCTGAAGCAACTGTATTCCGGCGGGACTCCCGGAGATATCAGCGGCATTGGTATGATCGTACAGGGTTTCATTCACCCATACTTCCTCCACCTGCATTTTATTTTTAGTCAGGGTACCCGTTTTATCGGTACAGATATAGGATACTGAGCCCAGGGTTTCCACGGCCGGCAATTTGCGGATCAGGCTGTTGAAACGGACCAGTCTTTTAGCTGCCAGGGCCAGGGAGATCGTAATCACAGCCGGCAGGGCTTCGGGTATAGCCGCCACAGCCAGGGAAATACTGGTCAGTACCATCTTCACCAGGTCTTCCCCGCGGAGCCAGCTGGTGATAAAAAAGAGTACACAGAGAAAGAGCACCAGCACGGACAGTTTTTTTCCGAATACCGCCATTCTTTGCTGCAGCGGTGTCTGGGTTTCGGCTTCCTGCAGCATCCGGGCAATGCGACCTAGTTCTGTTTGCATACCTGTTGCCACCACAACTCCGCTGCCTCTTCCATAGGTGACAAAAGTGCCTTTAAAAGCCATATTATTCCTGTCGCCCAGGGGGAGTTCTTCCGCATCAATCGGATGTACTTTTTTATCCACTGAATGCGACTCGCCGGTCAGGGCGGCTTCCTCTACGCGGAGGGCCACCGATTCTGTAATGCGGATATCCGCCGGCACCGCATTGCCCGCTTCCAGCAATACCAGGTCACCGGGCACCAGTTCGGTAGAAGGCACCGAAAGGGCCCTGTCGTCCCGGATAACACGTGCCTGTGTAACGGCCATCTGTTTCAGGGCCAGCATGGCTTTTTCCGCCCGGAATTCCTGGAAGAATCCAATGACGGCATTGATCAGTACGATTACCAGTATCACAATCGTATCGGTGAGATCGCCGATGATACCGGAAATAATGGCTGCCGCCAGGAGGATAAGAATCATCACATCGGCAAACTGCGCCAGGAGCATACCGGCGATGGTTTTCTTTTTACCCTCTTCCAGTTCGTTGGGCCCTGTTTGCAATAATCTTTCTTCAGCTGCCGCCGAACTCAGCCCTTTTTTACCGGAACCAAGCAGTTCAAAAACTTCTTGCAGTTGCAGGCGATACCAGTTCATACTTTATTTTTTTATAAACAGATAAGACATCAACAGCAGGTATAAAACTACCAGCACCAGGGTATCGGCCCCGAATTTCAGGAACGCCTTTCGCCTGGGTTTAAACAGCAGTCCCAGCATCACCACCGCCGACATGACGATCATAACCAGCACGGAGACAAGATGCGTAGGCGTGATCGCGCTGAAAAGGGAGGTTTTTGTATAGAATATATCATCCAGCGCCAGGATAAACATATTAAAGACATTGCTGCCAAGCAGGTTGCCAACCGCCATATCAACCGCCCCGATCCGCAAGGCTGCCAGGGACACAACCAGTTCCGGCAAAGAGGTAGAAGCAGCCAGGAAAAGCGTACCGAAAAAAGAATTCCCCAGACCTGATGCAGCCGCGATCTGTTCACCTGCAAAAGGGAGGAAGAGCGCTGCCGCAATAACAACCACTGCATGTATGCTATACCCTTTTATCGCTTTCCGGAGGGATTGCCTATCCGCCGGTTCCCCGGCGGTTTCTGCCGCTTCAGGTATATGATCCCGCTGTTCGTACAGATAAACGGACCGGATAGCGATCAGATAAACCATGACCAGCAACAGGGAAAAACCACTGACCCAGAGCAGGCTGATACCCCGGTAGGAAAGAAATATACCCATAGCCGCAATGGAAAAAAGAATAATACCATATACAGCTGCCACAAGATGACCGGTACGTACATAGGAAAAGAGCGGTTTTCCCAGCTGCCAGTCAAGCACCGAAAGAATCAGCAAATTAAATACACAGCTCCCGAAAATATCTCCTGCTGCCAGATCCGGTGCCCCGACGATGGTTACGGAACTGATACCGGTGATCAGCTCCGGCAGGGACGTGACGGATGCCATCAGGATCAGTCCGGTCCAGGCCCGGCCCATGCCCGTCAGTTCTGCAATCTTATCCCCGTACCGGGAAAGCCGGGTGCCGCTGAATACAATCACGGCGGTACACAGCAGGAAAATCAGTATGGAGAACAGCATAGCCATAGTACAAATCTGGCCGGAATCCGGTTGCCCGGACATGACCATAATCAGGCCGTTTACTGATTATTTATAGTAATACTATAATTTACATAAGTTTTACTTTGCTTACGTTTTCAAATTTAATTGCAGCCCAGTTTATATGGAATTACAACTTTATTTCCGGATGAACAGTCATCTGTACCTGCATGATCCGCAGGAGACAGCAACCGGCAAAAAAATACTGAAAGAAAGTATTCTGCTGATTCATAAGATCGGGCTGGAGGAGTTTACCTTTCTTAAACTGGCCAAAAAAGCGGGAATTACGGAAGCCACAGTGTACCGGTATTTTGAAAACAAACACCGGCTGCTTTCCTACCTGGTGGCCTGGTACTGGACCTGGTTGCACTGGCGGATAGCCCGGGATACCGGCATGCTGGCTGAACCGGAAGAAAAGCTCCGTAGGATAATCCGGATGCTGGCATCTCCGGTCAGGGACGACCTGTCTATCAGTTTTGTAAATGAAAGAATTCTGCATGAGATTGTGGCCGAGCAGGGCGCAAAAGCCTATCTCACCAAACATGTGGGCAAGGATAACCGGATGAATTTTTTCAAGCCCTATAAGGAACTCTGTCATTTTATAGGGAATATCATCCTGGAATGCCGGCCCGGTTACGCGTATCCCCATTCTCTTTCCAGTACCCTGATTGAAGCGGCCTATATGCAGAAGTTTTATCACAACCATCTTCCTTCCCTGACCGATTTCAGTGAAGGCAGCGGGACAAAGGAAAGAATTCTGTTTCTGGAAAACCTCGTTTTCGGCGTTCTTGCTGCCAATCAGAAATAAAGAGCCTATTATTCATTCCTCTTATATCTGGTTTTGATTTGCCGGGGCCCGGGCTTATCTTAGCTCACCCAAAGACCCGGAAAATGCGCCTGAAACCTTATCTGATTGTCTGTTCCTTTGTTTTATCCTGTCAATTTTTATTTGCCCAGCAGGGCGTTAACTGGCTCCGTTGTACCGGGGGCAGCGGAGAAGACCGGTTTGACGGGCTGGTTATGTCCCGTACCGGAAATCTCCTCGCTTTCGGCAGTTCGGAAAGCAATAACGGAGATGTAACCGGTAACCACGGCACCATTGATGTGCTGTTATCCGCTTTTACTCCCAACGGAACCCTATTATGGACAAAACTTATCGGCGGCAGTGATTGGGACGGAGTGAACGGTGCCGATATTGACACTCTGACGGACGGTCATTTTGCCATTGCCTTTTCATCCCGCTCCAATGACGGAGATATCAGCGGGAATCACGGGTCAGGCACAACAGATATTGTAGTCCGGAAATACAAGCCGGCAGGCACCCTGCTCTGGTCCAGAACACTGGGCGGAAATATGGCAGAAGACCTGGACCAGGTAAAAGCCACCCCGGACGGAGGAATGGTTATCATTGGTACAACCTGGAGTAATAATAACGGGGATGTGGGCGCCAACCATGGCGTAAACACCGCGGATATGTGGGTGGTGAAACTGAATTCGGCCGGTACTATTCAATGGCAGCAATGTTATGGCGGCTCCCTCGGCGAGCAGGACGCCTCCGTTTATCCTGCTGCTGACGGAGGCTATTATTTTGCTGTCTCAACAGCCTCTGCTGACGGGGACCTGGCCGGTATGGTACCCCAGGGAACCATTACCGGCGCTTCCGATATCTGGTTTGGCAAACTAAACGCGACCGGCAACCTGGTCTGGTCAAAACAGATCGGTAGTAATGCCGCGGATCAGCTGCCAACCATCCGCGAAAACAAATCTTCCCTCTACCTGGTTTTTCAGCCCATGGGCGATGGCCGTGATGTACCCCAGTCCTTTGGTATCGGCGATGTTGCCATTTGTAAATACAGCCTTAGCGGCAACCTGATCTGGAAACAGGTTTATGGCAGTTTTTCATCTGATCATATTTCTGCCTTTGGTTTTCATCCCAACGGCAGTCTTTACCTGGCGGGCAATTGCTGGAGTACCAGTTTTTCCGGCTTCCCGGTTTTTAATCCGGGAGATGACCAGGCCCTGTTTTTAAAAGTGGATACGCTCACCGGCAGCTTAAACGGTCTTCGGAGTATCGGCGGATCCGCCCGCGAATCGTTTAAGGACCTGGTGATATCGCCTGCCGGTGAAATGTATACATGCGGACTGACGCTGTCAACCAATTACGGAATAAACGGCAATCACGGCAGTTATGACGGCCTGATTACCCGTATGGCTGAAGGCAACCTGATACAGGGCACTGTTTATATGGACAGAAACGCCAATAATATTTTTGATCCCGGTATTGACCGCCGTATGAATTATATCCCGGTTGAAAGCCGTAAACTGGGTCTTGTACAGGGTGTTTCGGTCAGTAATGACGGCAGTTATTCCGTTGAAGTGGATACCGGAACCTACAGCACCAAACCGAAAATTTATCAGTCGGCCTATTACAGTTCTATCCCGGATTCATTTACAAATACCTTCACCGGTAATCCGCAATTTTATAATAAGGATATCCGGATAATTGCAGTACCCGGTATCCGTGATCTGCGTGTTTATACCGCCCCTACTGGTCCGGCCCGGCCGGCCTTTCATACCACTTATTTACTATTGGGACAAAACCTGGGTACGGATACCGTTGTGTCAGGTTCGCTTTCCTGGAAAAAAGACCCGCGGGTTACCGTCAACTGGTTTTCCACCCCCCCGGCCAGTATTACCGGCGACAGTATGGTCTGGAATTTTTCCAGCCTGCGGCCGCTTGACAGTATCCGTATTTTCATTGATGTCAGTACTCCGCCACCCCCTGCCCTGACAGCCGGTGATACCCTTAAATATACAGCGAGAATATTTCCCACTACTGCTGACGTGACCCCGATTGACAATACACTGATATTATATAACCTGGTGGTCGGTCCGTACGACCCGAATGAAAAACTGAACCTGCAGGGTAATCAATTGCATATTGACGATCTCCGGGCCGGGAAAGAAATTGATTATATCATCCATTTTCAGAACCTGGGAACAGCGCCGGCCTTTGACGTCATTGTCCATGATACCATCAGCAGCAAACTTCAGTTATCCACGCTGCAAACGGTGGCCGCATCTCATCCTTTTACCGCAGAGATAAAAGGCAATACCGTTATCTGGAAATTTATCAATATTAATCTCCCCGACAGCAGCAGCAATGAACCCGGCAGTCATGGATTCATCGCTTTCCGGATTAAGCCTGCCGGCAACTTACAGGCAGGCGATTCCATTGTCAACAGAGCAGGTATTTATTTTGACTATAATGATGCGGTGGTGACAGATCCTAATGTGGTTAAGATCATAACCACCAATATTATCACCAGCCTGCCCGGTGACCCGCCGGAAGAAAAGGAACTGCTGCTATTTCCGAATCCCCTTCAGGGCAACACCCTTTTTATTCAGTTTAAAAATCCGGACAGGAGGTATAAGGAATGGCGGCTGATCAACCTGCAGGGAATGCCGGTAATGGAAGGCCGGCTGCGTGCTGCTTTACAAAATACGCAGATAGCATTGCCGGAGTTGCTTCCCGCCGGTATGTATATTCTGGAACTGCTGGATGGCAAGAAGGTTATCAGGCGGAAACTGATTATCACGCGGTAACCACCTTCAAAAAAACAAACAAAAGCCCCAGCGGTAATACGCTCCTGGGCTTTTTATTTCTCCGCATGTGCAAGCGGCTTGCATGCTGCGAAGGATTAGCTACGCTGATCCTTTGGGGGGAGGTGACAAAACCAGCACAGCCCCCAGCGTTTTCACGCTCCGGGGCTTTTTATTTCTCCGCATGTGCAAGCAAGCTTGCATGCTGCAAAATAAAAAGCCCCGGCTAAAGCCGGGGGCTGTGCTGGTTTTGTCGGGAGGACAGGATTCGAACCTGCGACCCCGTGGTCCCAAACCACGTATTCTACCGGGCTGAACTACCTCCCGTTCTGAAGCACCAGGATCCTTCAGAGGAAGCGCAAATATAGGCCAATTCGTCCATCCGGAGGCAAAAAAGGCCCTGCATGAACAGGACCTTTTTGAAAATCAACAATTAAACATTATCTGGCGGGTAACGACATCGGGCTGCTGTTCGAGAAATACATCAGTTTGTTCCACTGATTATTTTTGGAATCATTCAGGTAGACCGTGAATTCCACCACCACATTTTCTCCTTTCAGATCCGGGATATATTCAAAAGGCAGGAATAACTCCAGGTTCTTCTTCAGTTTATTATAACTCACTTTGGAATTCGGCAGGAGGTTCATTTTTTTATACGCCGCTACTGAACCACCCCAGTTGTAGAAAAGCCCGTTGGACTTCACATAATATCCGTCTTCCGTTGCAAGGCGGGCCACAAAATATACCTCCCCGAGCACGGAATTTGTTTTCAGGTCAAAGGCGGGTTGTATCACCAGTCCTTTCCGTGTGGCATTGGTTGTTACGGTAAGTTTGGTAAAATTGGAAATCTGGATTTTGGGGACCAGGTTCACAGATTCCTTACGTCCTTTTGGATACAATGCAGCAAAGAGCGTCTTATCCCCGGCGGATAATTCATAGTTGTCCGGCAGAGAATACCCGTCGGTGGTTTGCCAGGGTTCAATGGAATAATGCATAATGGATTTGGGATCGTAGGCCGTGCCATTGGTATAGAACTGCTCAGCCACTTCAAATACGTTAAAATCCACTTTGGCACGGTTCCAGCCCTGTGTTTCAAGATAATAATTGTAGACAGAATCGGATTTATTCCATTTCACCGCCCCGGGGAAACTTTGCTCATGCAGCAAACCCAGCGCGTGACCGAACTCATGCATAACCACCCGGCGGAGTTCTTTTTCTGCCCAGCGGTTGGGCTCGAGGCGCATTTCCTCTTCAATATGTTTCACATTGTACGGGCCGTAATTCTTTTTCTGCTTCAGTTTGGAAATATAATAATCAATATCGGCCAGGTAGATCGTATCAAAATTCATGGTCTGCTCTTCCTGGGAACGGAAGATGGCTTCGGTACCCACGGCAGAATTATGCCCCCGGCCCTGTCCGAGTTTCACCCTGATATCGGTCTTGGGGTCATTATCGGCCACAAAGTTCAGTTTGACATTACCCCATTTTTCCCACTCCTTGGCATACATCATCACTTTATCCCGGAGCACTTTTCCGCCGCCGCCTCCCATGAATTTCACTTTCAGGGTTGCGCCGTTCTCCCAGGTATGATAATTATCGGCCACCCCCCTTTCCTTGACGGTATCCTTACGGGAAAACATCGCTTCGGAAAGAATGGTTGTACAGGAAGGGCGGGGTATACTGCGTTGCTGGGCCATCAGCCCTGTACTGCTTACCAGCCCTGCCAATGCGAGAAAAATATACTTATTCATAATGGTTAATTTCTACGAATATATAAACCTGATGTTGAAATTTGTATACCCGGCAGCGGGTATATTTTTCCGGGAGGGTTTTTACCAGATATTGCGCGGACAGTTATCCGGGTACCCCCCCAGCACAAAACCCAGCAAAATCTCGTGGGTGCCTTTGCTGAAATTACTCAAACGGGAAGAGGTGTAATCGTACGCGTATCCCAGGTGAAAAATATTGGAAACATTTAAACCCAGCAACCCGGCAAATCCGTCCTTATGGCGATAACTTCCCCCGATCCAGAGACGGTCGAGGTATTGCAGCTTAAGATTTGTTTCCAGCTGCAGGGGGAGCGGGTCCACATATTTAAACATTACGGAGGGTATCAGGTTGAAATTATCGCCCAGAGCAAACCGGTAACCGGCAGTGGCAAACAAATGCGGCACGGTCCGGCCTTCCCTTGGTCGTATATACCCGTCGGAGAAGTCAATCTTCTGTGGTACCACCTGTTGAGCGGATATGCCGGCAAAAAAATCGGCAGAATAGAGATACAGCCCTGCCATCATATCAAATCGCAGACGGCGAAGTACCCCGGCTGTATAGATAGCCGGATCGGCGACCACATCTCCAAACTGCAACTTATCCGCATCAAGGCTGAAACGGTTGAACCCTGCTCCCAATCCGGCTGAAAGGCTGGTACGGGAACTCAGTGCCAGGTGATACGCATAGGTACCATACAGGGAAAAATTGCTGAGCGGACCGGTTACATCATTAATAACCTGCAGACCGATCCCGTGGTGCGGATCGGGAGCCGTGTATTCCTCCCAGTAACGTTTACCCCGTGGGTTTTCTCCGCGCAAATCAAACGAGGTGGCAGTTTTGCGGTAATCCGTTTTTCCGATGGGGCCATGTACCGACAGATAAGTGGTTACCGGGGCATCCTGAATTCCGACCCACTGGTGACGATGACTGAATTTCAGATCCGTATAGTTTTCTATCCCGGTTACCGCCGGGTTGACGATAAACTGGTTCAGTACATACTGTGTATAATGTGGTTTCTGCTGGGCGGAAACAGGCATTACACCTGTTCCCAGCACCAGTATTAATAACCTGTACCATTTTACTGAAAAGCTGCCTTTCATGCACACACCGGATTAAATTGAAATTACCCGTTATTCGTTTTTAAGGATCTTAAATTCTGTACGCCTGTTTTTCGCTCTTCCTTCCGGGTTGTCTTTGCCATCAAGTTCATTGGGGGCGACCGGCACTGACTCCCCATATCCTTTCGCTACCAGTCTATCTGCGGCTATACCCTTTTCCTGCAGGTAGGCAACGACCGACTGTGCCCTGGCCTCAGAAAGTTGCTGATTATACTCTTCTGCTCCCTTATTATCCGTATGCGAGCCAATCTCCACTTTCATATCCGGATGGGCATTCAGCACCTGTACCAGGCTGTCCAGCGCCGGATAAGATTCAGGTTTGAGTGTTGCTTTATTGAAATCATAATAAACATTCTCCAGCACATACACTTCTTCCGGTTTGGGGGCCACGGGCTGCAGACAAAGATCCGGATAACGCATCTGCACTTCTTCCGGATTGGACGGGGTACCCATACTGGCCGAACCCTCCAGAAACCCTTCCGCAGCGGCTTCCACTTTCAGGGCACGGTGATCTTCCAGGGTAAAAGAATAAAGACCGTCCGGGCCGGTGGTACGGGTAACCAGTACTGCATTGGTTGCCGGATCAATCACTTTTACAAGCGCGCCTGCCATTGCTTTTGAAGGATCACAGGATACCACACGGCCACTGAGTTCCCGGGCCGGGCGAATTTTCTTCAAAGAAAAAAGCTCCAGGCAACAGGCCGCATCTCTGTCAGAAGATAACATAACATCCCCAAAGAGATTATTAGCCGGTCCCCGGCTGATCAGGTATATATCATCTTTCACCGAATTCACCGGGTAACCGGGATTTTGCGGTTCTGTCCAGTTGCCGCCGGGTTTCCCTTTTGAGAGAAAGAAATCAAAACCACCCATACCCACTCTTCCGTTACTTGAAAAAACCAGGGAAGACGAGGCCGGGTGATAAGCAGGAGCCTGTTCGTCATACCCGGTGTTAATTACAGCTCCCATATTCACCGGGTTACCCGGCAGCCCATTTTCCAGGGGGGCGTACCAGAGATCAAAACCGCCCTGTCCGCCTGAACGGTCACTGGAGAAAAGCAGGTATTTCCCGTCGGGAGTAACAAAGGGTTGCTGGGTAAGGCTGCCTTCGCGGTTGACAGGTTCGCCTATTTTCACCGGCTCAGACCAGCCGGCTGCCGTTTTATTGCTGATATACAGCGAGGCCGTTTTTTTGCCCCCTGCAAATCCCCAGCGGGTAAGATACAGGCTGTTCCCGTCGGGTGTAATCGCCGCAACTCCCTGCTGGTAATTTTTATCCTGTGGCACCTGACTCAGGGTAACAGATACGGGTTGCCCATTTTCGAAACCGCCTTCATAGAGCCGGTTGGTATACACCCTGGTTTTGGCCGTTGTATCCAGCGGTCTTGTGGAGGTAAATAAAATCGTATTATCCGTCAGCCATACCGGCGCATAACTGGCACCGGTACTGTTCAACTGACCACCCGCTTTGCTTATGCTAAACAGGGCCAGGTCTTTTCTTTTCAATTGTTCCTGGATAAAAGCCAGATTCTTCAGCTCCCTTTCTGCTGTCTTCCGGTACTCATCTTTTTCAGAATACCCTTCCAGGAAAGTTTTAAAGGTTTTTTCCGCTTCTGCATACCGGCCAAGCGCACGTAACTGGGAAGCCAGATGGAAAGCCGTAAGCGGATATTTTTCAGCCCCTGTTTCCATTACTTCGCGGTACTGTGTCTCTGCTTTGGAGGGATAATTCAGCAGGCGGTAACATTCTGCCAGCCGGTACTGAGCCTGAGCACGGGAAGACAGCGCGGCCGCGGTTTTTTTAGTACCTGCCTGCGGCGTATAGGGATTAAAAGAAGACTTACCGGCGGCACTGTCCTTGCCAGTGTATTTTTCATAATACTCCGCAGCAGAAGCATAATCGCCTTTTTCAAAATAGCCGTCGGCTGCTTTCAGGTAATCGGCTACATACTGTGCGTTCATTCCGTAACAGGAAAACAGCAAAGCGGTTATCAGCGTAATTCTTTTCATATTGGTTGATTGCACTGTTGATAATTGGTTATTCGGCCTTATAATCTCGGGCATACAAACTCCACTTCCGGTGTCCTGACCGATTTACGGCCGATAATTGAAAGAGAAATCTCAAAGCTGTTAGACCCGTTTACCAGTTTTCCGAGATCGGAATTATTGATATCATAACTCGCTCCCAGCATCATATTTTTCCAGGTTAATCCGAAAAAGGGCGAAAGGGCATCTTCAAAGCGGTAATTAGCGCCCAGCAACAGGTTTGTTTCGGAAGTGACCTTGTACTGTCCGTAGGCGCCCAGCATTTTTTCCCTTGCCGTACCCTGGGAGAGATAGAGAAAATTGGGGGTAAGGCTGAACTTATCCGACAGGGTGAAACGTACCCCTCCGTGGAAGGTATACCGCAGGGGGAAACTGGCATTTCCGGTAGCGGCAAAATGATCTTCCGGTTTGGTCAGATGTGAAGCGGAAAAGCCGGCATATATATTTGCTTTTTTGCCCGGTTGTGCATCAAAATACAGGACTCCTGCTCCCATATCAAAAGCCAGCGCATTGTTGCGGTTGAGTACATCCGAAGACGGGTTCCCTGGATTAAAACCGAAAACGGGATTCCATTGATCACCGAATGTCATTTTGTTACGGTCAAACCGGCGCTGGATAATCCCCGCCTGCATACCAAAGACCACCCGGTGCTCCTCGTTTTTCCCAAACCGCACACCCGTATAGGCCACATTGCCATACGCCGTGGTATACCCGTAGCCCCCGTCACCGGCGGTTTGTTTCAGTACACTTACACCGAGGTTCAGTTTTTTCTCTGTGGTTAATTCGGCTGTAGCGCCGTAGGTGGTAAACGGGGTGCTGATATTCCCCCACTGGTTACGGTACACACCCGATACGCGGTATTGACCGTCAAAAGCACCTGTTAGTGCCGGATTCAGCCAGGAAGGATATACATAATACTGGGAGAAATGCGGATCCACCTGGGCAGAAACGGTTCCGGCCAGCAGGCCCGTCACCAGTGCAAGCATTGAAAATCTTAAGCTCATTCGCATCGCAATTGAATTTTGGTCATTTAAATTATCCGGGGTTAACGGATGATGGTGACTGATCCCGTCATCGGTTTAAACCCGTTTTGTAACTTAATTACGTAATAATAGGTACCGGCCGGCAGTTCTTTCCCTTTATATGTTCCGTTCCAGGGACTGCCATAGCCTGTGTTATAATATACCTGCTGTCCGTACCGGTTAAACACTTCCACAGTGCAACCAGGATAGTCCGCCAGGTTTGTTATCACCCATTGATCATGAATATTATCTCCGTTGGGAGTGAAAATATTCGGCACTTTTACCTGTTTCAGAATTTTGATGGTCAGCTGGTCACTGGCTGTACAACCAAATTCACCGGTAGCAGTAAGTGTATAGGTCTGATCACTCAGCGCGGTTAATGTCGGATTCAGCACATCACCGGCACTTAAACCGGCGCGGGGTGACCAGTCAAAAGTCAGTCCGGCCGAATTAGCCGTAGCATTCAGTGTCAGCACCGTTCCTTCCGGCACCACCTGGGAAGAACCTGCATCAATTACCGGTTGCAGATGTACGGTCACCGGCAGTATAAAGGGATCAGAAACGCAACCGGCCGTGTTGGTCACTATCAGTTGTACCGGATATACTCCTGGTCTGCTGAATCTTTTAACCGGGTGCTGTACAGCAGAAGAAGAACCGTCTGAAAATTGCCAGGACCAGCTTTGCAGGACACTGCCGGGTGACAGACTTCCATCTGAGAAACGATTATCCGCTCCCTGACAGAGTTCCTGGGGATTGACGGTGAAAGCAGCCTGCGGTTTTTCCGTAAAGGCTCCCATAGTCCGGCTGATCTGTGCCGTACAGCCATACGGTGAACTGACCTGCAGTATGACGGGATAGGAACCGGGGACCGCATAAATATGGGAAGGATTGGCAACTGTGGATACGGCCCCGTCCCCAAAACTCCAGTTATAACTTAAAGCGGAATTGTCTGCTATGGCTGACTGGTTAGTAAACGATGTGGCTCCTCCGGGCATACAAACACTGGCCGGCAGGGTAAAATCAGGAACCGGATTTGGCCGTATATGGACTGTTCCGGAAGCCGCTTCGCTGATACAACCACGGTCGCTGATTGCCACCAGTTGTATGGTATAACTGCCAGTTGTACTGTAATTCACATCAAAGGGATTGCCATTTGAATAAGAAACCGGGCTTCCATTATCCAGGTTCCAGTTCCAGGTACTGATAGAACCGGAAGGGATACTGGCATTACTGGTAATAGTCACCGGTGAACCGAGGCAGGTATTATTGTTGTTTCCGCTGGTACTGAAAGAAGCCTGTGGTCTTGCATAAACTTCAATAGTACTGGTGGCAGAAGCTGTACAACCGCCTGTAGTGGTAAACGTATACGTTATTGTATGAATTCCGGGGCCGGCCAGATTGGGATCAAACAGACCGGCTGATGTAACCCCGGTACCACTGTATACGCCGGTGCCGGTAACGAAATTGACAGCGGTGGCCGTGGCTACAGAGGCCGCTGCTGCACCGGGATTCTGACACACATTGGTCAGGGCAGGAAAAACAAGCGCAGGTGTCACTGAAAAAGCAGTGGTAACACTGGTATCCTTTACACAACCATTGGCGGAAACTGCCTCCAGACGGATGGTATAGGTTCCCTCTCCGAAATTATGAGACGGATTCTGTAAAACAGAGGTATTCGGATTGGATCCGCTGGCATTGGGATCGCCAAAATTCCATAACCAGGAAAGTGATTGTCCGTCAGGTATGGTACTGGTATTCGTAAAATTTACCTGCCCGCTGGAAGCAAGGCATCCGGTTACCGGGATATCAAATCGGGTCCGGGGTCGCGCGTGCACAAGGATGGTTTGTGAAACCGAGTCCACACATCCAGCCGCTGAGGTAAACTTATACCAGATTGTGTGTGTACCGTAGCCCGCTGTTGCCGGATTAAACATACCGGCCGCATCAGTACCCGGTCCGGTATACAGGCCGCTACCGGTTACCCCGTTGGTAACAACAGCGGTAGCCACTGAAACAGGACTGGCATTTTCGCAAACCGCATTAATGAAGGGGAAATTAAGGGCGGGCTTCAGATTAAAACTGACCGTTTGAACAGTAGTTTCCTGACAACCATTGGCCGTTGTCGCGCTCAGGGAAATGGTATAAGTGCCCTGCTGATAATTATGCGACGGGTTTTGCAATGAAGAGGTATTCGGATTTCCGCCGCTGGCATTCGGATCACCAAAATTCCAGGCCCAGGTACTGATGGACTGTGCATCGGGGGTGGACGCGGTACCGGCAAACTGTACAGTGCCTGCGGGACTCAGACAGCCGGCTGCATCATTGGTAAAGGAAACAACCGGTTTGGCGAAGATCGTAACCACGCGGGTTACGGTGTCGCTGATACAGGAAACACTGGACTTCGCTACATGTTTAACGGTAAAGATTCCGGGAGCCGGGTATGTATACTGTACCGAGGGGCCAGTTGTTACAGTTTGTGTAACCCCGTTACCAAAGTCCCAGTACCAGTTGTTGACCGCGATACTTGCTGCAGAGGTATCAGTGAAGGTAACAGGGCTTCCTTCACAAAGGGCTGCAGGTGTGGCGCGGAATTCAGCCGGGGGTTTATCGTAAACAGTAATTTGTTTGAGTGTATCACTGGCACATCCTTCGCTGGATACAACATTCAGCGATATAAGATGTGTCCCCGGGGGAATAATTTGCGAAATCACCTGACCCGTACCGGTTACAGGACCCGGGAATGTCCAGTTATAATCCCTGATGGAAAACCCGTTACTGGTGGAAGCCGTACCTGTGAACGTAACCGGATCAAGTGTACAGCCTGAATGGCTGAAACTGAAATCCGCCAGTGGTCTGGGTTTTACGATTACCGGCACACCCAGACTGTCTCTTCCATAACAGTTTTCAATACCCGGATGATAGGCATTGATTGAAAGAGTGAAGGTGTCCGCATTATTGAATACATAGTTGCCGGGCAGGGTGTATTTATAATAGGGCACCCCGTTTACCAGGATCGTGCCTGCGGAAACCGGTGCATTATCAATGACATCCGTATTCGGGCTGATATTGGCGCCCAGCAGACTGATCCGCCAGTCAATCCTTGTAGGCTGGTAGGCCATCAGTACGGAGAGTTTTACCGGGGAGCCTTTGCAGGTAAACGGATGTTCACTGACGGCCGGATCCAGTGTGTTCTGAATGGAAGATAAAGCACCCAGGTTATTAATCATGGTGCCCGCATTGTATCCATAACTTTCCACAGACCCCAACCCGTACGTAATGGCCGTAAAAGCGGAATCGCTGTAAGCAATGGCCTGGGCCTGTGCAGATGTCCAGCGTTTAACCACCACGGTATAACCGGCTGCCTGCGGATGCGGATAACTGTGATCGAAAGCGGCACTGCCGTCAATCCGCAGGGATGAAACCCCGCTGCTTGGAATAACGAGGGTCAGATAATTGACCTGAATAGATTCCCTTGTATTTCTGTAAAATCCGATACGTTTTATCCCCTGTTCCACCGGGCTCAGGTATATCATTTCCGGATCTCCCAGTCCCCCTCCCATACAGGAGCCGCCGGTCATAAACTGGGCGACCATGACGGGTTTATCGGCCTGAATAAGATCGGCAGTGGAACTTTCAAAGAAATAAAAACTACCCTGCTGCAGCCCTGTCAGCGGTACTCCGTTTCTTGTCACCACCGTAGAAGGATCCTTCACCAGCACTTTATAGGAATTGGTCATAAATTGGTTAGCGGCAGTGGAACGCGATGTAGGCGCGGTCAAGTACCGCTTACCCCAGGCCTGTGTCGGGAAACACTGCTGGTTATCATTATCTCCTCCCCCGCTTCCGCAACTGATGGGGTTGCTGGTACGGCTGCTTCCGGAAAAAACGGCAACGGGGTAACATTCCCCGGCTGCATTGGCAATGGACCTGAATTTTGTTCCCGATACTTCCAGTGCGGTTGAACTGTTGGTGGGGTTGGCGCCAATCACCTGGTAGATTTGTCCCCTGTTTAGTGTTACAGTAAATGGCACTCCGGCAGGTTTATTTAACCTGGTTTGAACGGAGGGGGTAATTTCCACTACGGTATTGTCGTGTGTGGCAACCACATAGGCCCAGGAGAAACAGTTATTGGCATACACCTGACGGCTGTTCAGCGAGTAATAGGCAAATCCATAGGTTTCCACCGGCATCAGCATAGTGGCACCGGATGAAGCCGATCCGAATGTATGTGAATAAGCCACTATCGGCACATCACTGGCGATATGAATGGACATATTGAAAAGACCTTCCCCTCCGTTTCCGCCAAACGAAGGCGGCACATCGTATAAGCGGCAATCAAGAGCTCCTGCTTTGGGCATAAAGGCGGAGGGTATAACCGAACCGGCCGGCACTACATAATTCGTTACCTGCGTGGCTGTCCGGCCCCGCACGGTAACGGTTACATTGGCCGTTTGTTCTGCACTGAAATACAATACCATTTCCTGGGAATTGGTCTGGCCGGGCTCCATGAACTGATGGTGCCCGTATCCCACCCAGAATTCCCTGCCTTTATTGGAGAGGTTTTGCTGGGCAAAACCTCTCCCGGAACCTGTGAGCAACAGGAAAGCCGTTAAAGAAAACAGTTGTGTCAGTCGTTTCATCATGTATGGTACGTTATAGCGTAATTATCTCACCAGGTTTATGGATCCCTTACGCTGGATCCTTTGTCCGTTGCGCAGTATGATATCACATACATAGATGTACACACCGGTTGGCTGCATCCTGCCCTTGTGTGTACCATCCCAAACCAGATTCTGGCTGGTTGACTCACTGATCTTTTCTCCCCATTGGTTAAATACCACAAACCGCAGGCTGCGAATAACATTGCTGTAAACACGCAGCACATCATTCTGGCCGTCACCGTTCGGGGTGAAACTATTGGGTATATACACCTGGTCGGTTACCGTTTGTCCGCTCACCGGCTGGGATACAGCCGGCAGACATCCGCCAAGGGCCCGTACCTGCAGGGTAACGGTTACGCCCAGCTGAAGACCACTAACGGTATGCGTGAGACCGGTTGATCCGGATGTGGGAACAATCCAGGTAGTTCCATTATTCAGGGATACTTCATACCCGGTGGCATTGGGTACAGCCGTCCAGCGGAATACAACCGTATTGGTGCTGACTGAGTCCACCGTTGCCACAGGCACAACGAGGGTCGGCAGTACGCCGGCGGTTGCCCGGTCACGGGTAGTACTGCTGCAACCCAGCCTCACCACTTCCAGGTAAACATTCACAAACCCGGTTACATTATTCTGTACATAGGTCGTGCCGGTACCCAGCAGGGTGCCACCCGTTGCGGCACTGTACCAGTTATAGGTATCTCCGGCTACAGGATTCTGGACGGTAAAGCTGGCCGCGGCATTATTACATACATAAACCGTATCCTGTGTGATCGTTCCCGTCGGTCTCGGATTCACGGTTACAGCCTTGGTGGTATCTCCGATACATCCGTCGGCGGCAATGCCTCTTAACGCCACATTATATGTACCGGCTGCCGCATAGGTATGGCTGACTGTTTGTCCGGCACCGGTACCCGCATCGCCGAAATTCCAGGTCCACTGACTGCCGGGTACTCCGTTGCTCGTGGTAGTGGAAGCAGCAAACTGTGCCACATCTCCCACACAACCTGAGTAGGTGATACTGAAATCGGATACCGGGGCTGCGATTACAGATACAGGGAGTGTGATTTCCACTGAACCGGCACAACCTTCAATACTCGGGTGGAATACTGTGATCGGAATATTGTAGGTACCTGTCTGGGAGAAAGTATACTGTTGCGGCAGGGCATAGATATAAAACTTCTTCCCGTTGATGGTAACAGAATCTGCCGGCAGAGGATTCACCTGTGTCACATTCAAATTCGGTGTAACATTGTTTACCTGGCTCATTTGCCAGATTAGCTGGGTGGGTTTCACCGAAATCTGCAGGGTCAGGCGGAAAGGGGTGCCTTTACAGGTATACGAACTGTTACCGGTTGTATTAAACACGTTGTTAAACGAAGGGGTTGCACTCAGGTTCTTCACCAGGGTACCGGCATTGTATCCATAACTTTCCACACTTCCCAGCCCGTAGGTTATGGCATTGAAAGCAGAATCGCAGGTGATATAATGCTGACCGGCCGTACCGCCCAGATTTTGCCTTACACAGGTATAACCGGGCAGACCGGGGTGGGCAAACACATCGGTAAAGGTATTGCTGCCATCAATCAGCAGGCTGCTGAGCGCCGAAGTGGGAACAATTACATTGACATAATTGGTGTTGATCGCTGAATTATCGGTATTGTAGAACCGGGCCTGTTTGATACCCTGTTCCAGCGGACTGATATAGATCATTTCCGGATCGCCGTCACCACCGGGAGCCGGCACACCGGAACATCCGGTACCGTCGGAAGACAGCATATACTGCGCCACCATCACCGGCTGATCCGCTTCAATATAACTGGCTGTACTGCTTCCGGTACCTGCCGTAGTAAAGTATTCATAATAGTTACCGGGTGTGATCATGGTCGCGGGATCCAGGGTAACCCCGTTCAGTTTTACTACGGTGGCCGGGTCTTTCACCATGATGCGCCAGCCGTTGGAATAATAACTGTTATTGGAAGCAGAATTCGCCGTGGCGAATGCCAGGTATTTGGTTCCCCATGCCGTACTGGGGAATACCTGCTGAATTACATTGTCTCCGTTGGTCGTATTACAGATTGCCGTACGGCTGCTGCCGGAGAATACGGCAATCGGGTAACATTTGCCACTGGCATTGGGTATGGACTTGATGGTGGAACCGGTGATATCTGTACCGGCTCCTCCTGTTGCCTGTGTACCCATGATATTGTATACTTCCCCGCGTTTCAGGTACACCTGGAAGGGTACACCTGCAGGACGTCCGCCCTTGGTAAGAACAGAAGGAGTAATCTCCACCAGGGTGCTGTCGCGGTCGGCAATCACCATCATCCAGGAATAGGCCCCGGCGCCGCCGGTGGGATAATACTGGCGGGAGTTCAGCGATTTGTATTCATACCCGTACGTACCCGTTGGCAGCAATAATCCGGCACCGGAGTTAGCCCCGTCATAAATATGTGCATACGCAACAATGGGTACATCACTTTCAATACTGATCCCTTTATTAAAATGACCTTCATCCGTGATCCGCGCATCCACAAGACCGGATGTCGGCATAAGATCGCTCAGGCGAACCGAGTTGGCAGGGATCGCATAGTTCCTGACCCAGTTGGTCCCGTTCACTTTTACAGTTACGTTGGCGGAATCCTGGGCGCTCAGGTAGAGTACCATATCCTGGCTGTTGGAACTGAAGCCATAATGGTGTCCGTATGCCACCCAGAAGCGTTTACCCCGGTTGGACGTATCCAGTGTATAAGCCGGAGGAGGCGGCGGCGGCGGGGCCTGGCCATCCGTCATACCGGTAAACCGGGCCATATAACTGAGTCCGCTTTCCGTGATCACATTACCCAGATCATCCACAGAACTGGCTGATGAAACCAGCCAGGTGCCGGCTGCATTCGTCCGTCCCATTTTTACAGTGGGCTCGGCCGGAATATCACGCATCCAGGGCTCGATATAATATTGTTTATTCGTAAAGGAAGAAGGCTGGCCTCCTGTAACCGTCACATCGGTGTAATAATACATAGAAGCTTGTCCGCTGGCCAGACCCGGCGGAATGATGCCACTGTACCGGCGGATACTGACATCAGCGGGTACGGTTGAAGCGGGTGCCCAGGTAATTTTCTGCACCGTATCGGTACCGAACATAAATACCTGAGTGGTTCCGGCGGCGGGTACTGCGGGAATAGCCGGCAGTACGGGTGGCTGAACCGTTGGCAGGAATTCATATGCGCCCAGGTCAGGCACGCCGGTGGTCAGTGTTACCGGACGGGCATTGCCGTTAATATCACTGGCATTATCTGTGATCTGCACTCCGCGTCCGTGCATAGCCCACACATCGGCGTTGGCAACATCCGGTTGCAACTCATCATTGCTGAATGCAGGCGTGTAAACAATCGAATTATAATCCCAGTTCTGTCCGTCTTTCCATTCCTGCAGCGTAGCATAATTCACGGTGCTTTGACGGATAAGGGCCGGACCGGCTGTATAGAACATGTTATAATCAGAATAAATATTCGCCACATTTATATAGTTCACGGCTATTCCGCTGGCGGTATGCGAGAAGATATTGTTACGGATATCGCCTGTGCCCGCCGTGCTGGTGGAGTGACTGAAATACGCAGCGGTATTGGCGGTACCTGCAGCCGGTGAAGCATTCTGTACGGAGTTGTTATAATACTTAATGCCATTGCCCCCTGTAGTATACATGCCGTATGCCGTGGTGGCCGATGTATTAATATTGATGACATTATTCTTCGTGTAATTGCTCACTGAACTGCTCTGATACAATCCATACAGGGAGCCGGTATTGCTGCTGAGGGCTGTAATCCGGTTGGCGGATACAGAACCGGAATAGGCATCAGCCGCGCAACCGGTCAGATAGATCCCATAGGTAGTGCCGGTGATGCCGCTGATGGAAACCCTGTTTTGATTCACCTGGTAGGCTGAATCAGAATTGGACAGATAGATTCCATAAGCGGACGTATTTCTGGGGGCTGTCAGGGTCACCACATTTTTACTTACCGACACAAAACGGGTATTGGCTGTATAAATATTATAATAATAACTGCCGGAGACCGTGTTGCTGTCAATCACATTATATTCGGAAGCAATTGCAGTAGCAGCCACATAATAGATACCACTGATCCCGCCGGTAATGGTATTCCCCTTTATCACATTGCTGCCGCCGGCCAGGTTGGCTGCATGAATACCGGCTACAGTTTGTGTTGTACCTGTGGCAGCCGGCACCGTGATGATATTATTCAGCAGGCTGTCATACGAAGCCGTATTCGCCATATCCACGGCCCGGCCATTGGTGCTGTTCAGGGCATTGATCGTGATATTGCGGTAGGTAATATAACTGGCACTGTCCAGTTGCAGCACATAGTTCGAACCGGCCACCGTGGCATCATATTGTAATATAACAGAGGCCGGATTTCCGTTGGCGCTCTGGAAGGTAACGCGGCTGCTGCCGGAAGCGCCGGTAATCCGGTGCATCCGTACCTGCTCATTGTAGGTACCCGGGGCAATATTGAAAGTAACAGGACCGTCAATACCGCAATCCATCACCGCCACGGCTTCTACAAAACTGTTGAAGTTGGAGCCTCCGGGATAGGTGGTAGGCTGTGTATTATCAATGGTATAAACACCCGAAGGGAATGGCGGATTCATGTTCACCTGAACGGCAACAGAATTCGTTGACTGGGAAGAACAGGTTACCACACAACGGTACCAGAAGGTGCCACTGGCCTGGATTACGGTATCCGGAAACAGTTTGGGATCTCCGAGATTGCTATAAGGACCGGCAGCAGCGGTGGCTACCTGCCATTGGAAACTCTGGCCGGCCCCGATGGAATAACCGGTGAGATCCAGTTGTATTGGTGTACCCAGACAAATTCCTGTATTCGGCACCGCCGTGGCAGTACCGGCGGCCGGTGGCGCGGTACAGGCAGGAACGGTAAACTCCCAGGCACCCACATCCGGCGTAGTGGCACTCCGTGCCAGGTTGCGGATATCGGTGGTAATACCGGTCACCGGGGTTCCTTTATTATCCAATGCGGGAGAACGGGGTTCCAGATTGCCGGTGGCCGGACTGGTATAATAGGGATTTGAAACCACTGAACTGGCATCCTGGCTGCTGGCCGTCTGCCAATCGGCCAGGCTGGTCCTGTTCGCTCCATTGTAACCAATATGGGCATTCGTTGCATTCAGGTAAAATCCGTTATAGTCGGAGATTACTGTGGAGGTACTGGTGGAGAGATAGATGCCGAATTTATCACCTGTGCCTCCCCTGCTGATGGTAAAGAGGTTATCTTTTAATTCAATACCGGTGGCAGTGGTAACCTGATAAAATCCGTACGCATCACTGGTGGTTGCTGTTGCGCCATCCAGGTTAACGGTATTGTGATAATACAGTGTATTATCGGAACTGCTGTTGTACAGCCCGTACTGAATGCCGCTTCCGTTTGTATTGTAGACCGCGTTGTTCGTCACTTTGTTTTCAAGACCTGCCAGGGCATCCACCCCGGTGAAATAGATCCCGGCAAAAGTGCTGGTGGAAAGCGGGTTGCCGTCAAATCCGTTGTGGATCCGGTTTTTAGAAATATGTACAGAGGTATTAAGTGAAGTAACATAGATACCATAGAAAGTAGAGAGCGCGGTTCTGACCGGCCGCGAAATATCATTTCCTTCCACCAGGGTATTGAAGTTTCCACTCAGGTAAATGCCGTAGAAGTAGAAATCCTTCACGCGGTTATTGATAATCCTGTTATTGGCCACCGAAGAGGTTGTACTGCCAACAGAGGTAATACCATAATATCCCCCGCTGATCTCATTATTTTCAAACAGGTTATAATCCGATTCATTGGTACCGGTGGTGGTGGCAGCAGTGCCTATGCTGGAAACAATTCCGGCAAAATTGGAGCTGGTGGTACTGGTACTGAGATTGATGGCACAATTGCGGATAATATTTGAATCGGCACTATTGAGCAGGTGGAAACCAAAACCATATTCCGTTGTGGAGGAACCCTGGGGTACCACGGTCAGGCTGTCAAATATAAAATGATCGGTGCCGTTCAGTTTGATCACGGCTCTTTCATTGGTGTTGGTGGACAAATTTGTGATCGTGGTTCCGTTGCCGTTAAAGGTCACTGTATTGGTGGCAGAAGCCCCCTGAATCTCACCGATAATCACCTGTTCATTGTAGGGACCGGAGCCGGGCGCTACATTAAAGACAATGGGACCGGCAATGCCGCATCGCAGGGCGAAAACCGCGTCCGTATAACTGTTGAAGTTTGTACCACCGGTCGGCAAGGCATTATTAATAGTATAAGTTCCCGCCGGGAAAAGGGCATTCACCACTACCAGCACGGGTGTGGAATAAGTAGTGGAGCCGCTGCAGGTAACCGCACAGCGGTAATAGAAGGTGCTGACAGGGTTAATATTCAGCGTCGGGTTGTTTAATACTGCCCCCAGGTTGGTCCAGGGACCTGCCAGATCGGTAGCCGATTGCCACTGATACGTCTGGCCGATACCAAATGAGTTATTCAGCAAACCGAGGGTAACCGGTTCATTGGGGCAAACCGGCACGGAAATACTGGATGTGGCATCACCGGCCACAGGAGGTGCGGTACAACCACCGACGGTAAATTCCCAGGCGCCGATATCCGGTGTAGTGGCACTGCGGGAAGCCCCGATAATATCCGTACTGACTCCGACCGGAGAACCCAGATCATTCAAACCTGCAGCGGTGGGTTGCAGATTGCCCAGTGAAAGATTGACATATGCAGGACTGACATAGACTGAATTTGCATCCTGTCCTGAAGCAGCCTGCCAGTTGGCCAGTGTAGCCTGGGCAGTGGTATAAAAGCCATAATTAATATTGGCTGCCGGTACAAAATAAACGTCGTTATTATTGGAAACAATGGTGGAGGTCGTGGTACCGAAATGAATACCGGTTGTCACACTGGAACCTCCCCTGCCCAGGGTAATCAGGTTATTCTTCAGTTCGATACCTGCAGCGGCGGTTACCTGGTAGAAACCGCGGGTGGTTTCGGTACCGGATGCTGTGCTGGCCGCATCCTCAAAAGAAACAGTATTATGATAGAAAAATACATTATCCGAACTGCTGTTGTACAGGCCCCAGAGCGAGCCGTTGCTCTTCATGTCATAAATAACATTGTTGGTAACCCTGTTCTCCAGACCGGCCAGCGCATCTGTACCGGTAAAGGTGATGGCATAGGCATCATTGGTGGTTGTGGGCATACCATCGTACAACCCATGAATGCGGTTGGCATTCACCAGGGCGGAGGTGCTCAGACCGGTGAAATAGACCCCATATGCTGTTGTTCCGCTGGTGGAGCGGGCAGGCCGGCTGATATCGTTGCCCTCTATGAGCGACTGGAAGGTCCCGTTTGTATAAATTCCATAGAAGTAAAAATCCCGGATAATGTTCCGGAGAAAACGGTTTCGCTGGTTGGCGAGTGTACTGCTACCCACATTGGTGACACTATAGTAACCACCGGTAATCTGGTTATCGGAAAATTCATTCCCGTCACAATCCGCACTGCCTGTTGTGGTGGCAGATGTGGCAGAGGCACTGATGACAATACCGGCGTAGTTGGTGGACGTGGAGCTGGTATTAATATTGATAGCGCATTTCCGGATAATATTGGAATCGGCGCCATTCAGTAACTGAACACCAAATCCGTATTCTGTAGTGGTAGTACCGCCTGCATTGATGGTCAGGCTGTCGAATATAAAATGATCCGCCCCGTTCAGTTTAATAACCGCCCTTTCATTTGTGTTGGTGGACGTGAACTGAAGCACACGGCCATTCCCGTTGAAGGTGACTGTGTTGGTCGCGGATGCGCCAAAAACAGGAGTGATAATCAGTTGTTCCGTATAAGGACCGGAGGCCGGATCAACATTAAAGATCACCGGTCCGCCGATGCCGCAACGTATATAATTATAGGCATCTGCAAAAGAGGCAAAGTTGGTACCGCCTGTAGGCAGGGCATTATTGATGGTAAATGTACCCGAAACCAGCGCTGGAGAAAGTACCTGTACCGCTGTTGAGTTGGCAGACACACCGCTGTTGGAACAGGTTACCACACAACGGTACCAGTTACTGGCTGTCTGGCTGGTTGTATAGGAAGCGCCGGTGGCCCCGGTAATATTGGTCCAGTTTGTATTATCCGGGGAAGACTGCCACTGGAAGCTGATTCCGCCTGCAATGGTAAACCCGGAAATACTGAGGGTAAAATTTTCGCCGGAACAAACAGTGGAAGGATTGGCTGAAGCGGTTCCTCCATCCGGTGTGCCGGTACAGGCGGTGGCGGGGGTCCAGGAGAAAACAATATTCGGACGGGTGGTCTGGGTACCCGTATTGGTAGTGGTCGCACTTCCGCAGAGATTGCCGAGGTTATCCGCCCGGTAGTTATGGGATCCGTTAAAGGCAAGTCCTGTGGTCCAGGGAACCACCGGGTTGGACGAAAACCAGGTACCGGTGGCATTTCCGGGTTCTCCGTTACAAACTTCAATGAGGATATTATCCGTGCCGTTCCAGTTAAATGGCACCGGCAGTGTTATGCTGTTGATACCGGCCACCGGCTGATAATTGATTGCGGGCGTGGTAACCGGTGTGCCGGAAAATGCATCCCAGGCGGAAGTGGAAAGGGTACTAACTGTTGTGTGACCGATACTCAGCTGATAATTTTCAATCAACCCGGCTGTTCCCAGCGATACCACATTAAATTTCACAGCGGTAATCAGTCCGGGAGCCATCCCGGCCGCGGTAAGTTCCGAAGCCAGGTACAGGTACTGGGACCGGTTTCCTTCGTAGTAGTCCTGCAGCGGACAGGGATAGGTGGTGGTGGTATTTCCCGTTGTACCAGTGCCAATACCGATATCAATCTGGGCATAGGCTGATTGCCGGGCAAGAACAACAAGAAGAAGGGTAATCAATGAATACCGCATAAAACCGGTTACAATGATGTTTCTCATTTCAGCGAGTTTGGTGTTGTGTTTATACAAATAGAAGCCTGTTACCAGGGCAACTGTTTTTTTACGGTTGTCGGTTCCTGCTTACGCAGCGAAGGATATGGACCTGTATTGGTTTTCCGGATAAAAATGTGCCTCTACTCCGGGAATAAGTCCCGGGCATTCATCTTACCTTACAGAAAGACTGTAATGGCATCTCGTGATTGCAGTCTGTTATCTACGATAGTGTGGAAAATGGTGAAAAAATCCTTAACCTGTCTGTCCTGAAAATTAACATTTACTGCGTCTCAAATCTATTAAAAGCATTTGTTATAAGCAAATTATTTGAGGAGTTTTACCTGTTATTTCCTCTCCAATTTGATATGAAACATGTTTTCTTTACAGCGTTGATTTTTATAAAAAATCGAATAAAATCTACAAACTGAACGGATTTTTTTTACTATACCATTCATCAGCTTCTCTTTGCTGTAAAATCCAGCGTTGACTAAATTATACCGGGCAGGTGCTGTATCAAATTCTGATTCCTCTGATGCTGGCAGCTAAGTTGTTTACCAACAATAGAAATAAGTTTAACGATAAGATTAGGGGATTACTTGCAGTGATCCCGGATGGGGGCCTAAACCAAATGAAATTGCCCGGGCTGGCGCCCTTACA
>JACSRW010000041.1 GCA_014879565.1 Chitinophagaceae bacterium | reverse complement strand
TGGTAATGATGTCAACGTTTATACCATGCTACCGACAATGCACCCCTACAGGGTGCCTTGATCGTATTCTACCGGGTCAAAATTACAATGCGCCCCACCCCATCGGGGTGGAATGTGGGTAGCCATGAATGAAGCGGAAGTTTTTCCCACCCTGTAGGGGTGGAATGTGGGTAGCCCCGAATGGATCGAAATGTTTCGGCCCACCCCGTAGGTGGTGGAATGTGGGTAATGCTGAAAGGGCCGGAATGATGAACAAGATGCCGAAGGTTATCGGCCAGGCATTATATTTAGCTCCTCGAAAAATGTTTATGCTGAAACGAACCGGGTTATTATTCCTGATCGGTCAAATCCTTTTTCTCCTGCCGCTTGCCGGCCAGGAATTACCCCCGGTTGGTTACCCGGTTCCGGGCCTGAAAAAACGATCATTCCGGCAATCGCAGAGGGCTTTTGTTCCCCGTTTCTCGTTGTACCGGTTTATCCGGGCGCAGGATTGTATGGAAGAACCCCGGTTTCAGCTCCTGCACATGCCCACGGGAAAAAATTATGTACAGCAACTGGGATTTTTCTGCCGGAAAGAACTCGAACTTGATAAACGGATCGCCTTGCCCATTCGCTTTCGCCTGGGATCAAAAGAATATGTGGACAGGATGGAAGGAAAATAGCTTCTGCTTTTTCCCTGACTGAATCAGGCACCCAGTACCTTACGGATTACCTCCACCAGCTTTTCGCCCTTCTCCCGGATCTGCTCTTCGGTCCAGAGCAAACTGATGGAGGTGCAAATACAACGGCTCATGATCGCATCACTGGCGGCGAATTCTTTATTGGCCTGTTCGGTTACCCGCGCTTTTAATTCGGGACTGAGCGCATTGAGGGTGATGGCCTGTTTGAGGTGATCCCATTTGCGGATATAATGCCAGTTATTATCAAACCAGTAGAAATTGCCGGCGAGAATACCCTGAGCCTTCAGTTCGTTCACTACCGCCCGGGTCTTGTTTTCATCCGGCAAAAACCAGCAAAGAAAACTGCAGCTGTCACCGGCCGGATCAGGAATACGGCGGAAACTGATTTCCGGTACCTGTTGCAGGTATGATTTCAGCAATCCGTGGTTCTTTTTCTGGATGGACAGAAATTCATCCAGGCGTTTTATCTGGGCCAGTCCCACAGCGGAATGCAGTTCGGAGATCCGGAAATTGTACCCGATAAAAGGATGCAGATCCGCGCCCCTGTCCGCACCCAGGTGATCATGCCCGTGATCGGAATAACCGTCACACTTCGTATATACATCCGCGTTATTGGTCATAACCACCCCGCCTTCCGCGCAGGTCATGGTTTTTACAAAGTCGAAGGAGAAAGTTCCGGCATCACCGATGGTGCCGAGTGAACGGCCTTTGTAAGTACCGCCGATACTCTGACAGGCATCTTCCAGCAGTAGCAGATGATGTTCTTTACAAAGGGCCTGGAGGGCATCCATATCAGCCATACTGCCGCACATGTGTACGGGCATGATGGCTTTTGTTCTGGGTGTAATGGCTTTTCGTACAGCTTCCGGATTAAGCGTAAGGGTTTCGTCAACATCCACCAGTACCGGTTCAGCGCCCACACTCAGGATGGCTTCAAAAGAGGCCACGAACGTAAAAGCCGGGGTGATTACTTCATCTCCGTACCCGATGCCGAGGGCACTCATTGCAGTGGTCAGCGCGGCGGTACCACTGGAAACCAATTGGGAATACTGACAGCCAAAACGCTGATTGATAGCCGCTTCCAGTTCTTTAGATTTCCAGATTCCTTTCCGGGGACCGTCAAATCCGTACCGCATCAGGATACCGGTTTCCAGTACCTCGTTAACTTCTTTTCTTTCATGATCGCTCCAGAGTTCGTAGCCAGGCATATGAATAGGTTTGTTGTTTGGGGTTTGAGTTTGGATTAGGTCGGGGGCAAGGAGTTGGGGCCCGCCCGGGGTGCAAAGTTAGGGAAATGGAAAGTGGAGAGTGGGGAGAGGAGAGTGGGGAATCAAATCCCACACCTCTTTACAGGGTTACTTCCGTAAAGGGGCTTTCCACATTATTCCGCCCTACAACAGAGAACAGATACCGGAGGCCGGGCCGGGCAGTGAACGTAAATCCTTCCGGACTGGTTTCAATACGTTGGATATCGGCGGCGCCGGGTTCCTTTTTACCGTTGAGGGCATAGACCACATAATATTTAACCGGCACTTTATTCTGACTGTTGGGTTTTACCGTGAACCGTACCTGGTTATCTTTTTCTTTTTCCTGTGATACGCGGGGGGCAAGCGGCCGGCTGTTATCCATCCAGGGCATGGGAGGAACGAGGGCGGGATAGCGGTAATAATTGTTCTGCAGGCTGTCGTTCCAGCCATTGGGATTACGTTCAAAGGATTTGCTGCTGAAATAAATACTGCCCTGTACATTGTCGTATTCGCGCAACATTTTGATCTGGTTGGGTAATTCGGAAGGCACCCGCCATTTGGGGGCGTTTTCGGAAGTCCGGTAAATACCATGACCAATATAGATATGCCGTCCATAACTGTTGCGGCTCCACCATTCCAGCAGTTTTTCGTAGGCAATTTTATCATGCCCGATTTCCAGGTAGAGCTGAGGAGTTACATAGTCAATCCAGCCCTCGCGCAGCCAGAGCAGGATATCGGCGTAAAGATCATCATAGTTGGTCTGACCGGCACGGCTGTCGCTTCCGTTGGGGTCTTTATCTTTATTGCGCCATACGCTGAAGGGAGAAATACCGAAGCGGCAGGATTTTTTCTCTTCCCTGATAGCCTTTCCGATGGCTACGATGATGGAGTCCACATTACTGCGGCGCCAGTCGTCTTTGGCCAGTTTGCTGCCGGAGCGTTTGTAGGAAGCCGCGTCGGGGAATTCCTTTCCGGGTATGCGGTACGGATAAAAATAATCATCCATATGGATGGCATCCACATCATACCGTTTTACGATATCCCGCACCACATTCACCACAAACTGTTGTGCTTCCCGGTTACCCGGATCAAAATATTTTTTATCCCCGTATTTCAGGAACCATTCCGGGTGCAGACGGGTGATATGGTTGGGGGCGATGGATGAAGAAGCGGTATTGTGCACGGCCCGGTAAGGATTCAGCCAGGCATGAAACTCCATGCCGCGTTTATGCGTTTCCTCAATCATAAAGGCCAGGGGGTCCCACCAGGGTTCCGGATTTTTTCCCTGTTTGCCGGTGAGCCATTCACTCCAGGGTTCCAGCAGGGAGGGGTAAAAGGCATCGGCAGCGGGACGCACCTGTACAATCATCGCGTTCATCCCATTGCGCTGGTGCAGGTCAAGCAGACGGATATAATCCGCTTTTTGCAGTTCGGGATTGTAGTTTCCGGCTTTGGGCCAGTCAATATTATTTACCGTGGCGATCCAGACCCCGCGGAATTCGTATTTAGGCTGCGCGAAAACGGAATTGGTTACAAGAAAGAAAAGGAGAAAAAGGGACCCGGCCCGGTTTTGTTTCATGGTGTATGCAGATTCGGAATGAATGATCGGGCGAAATTACATTATTCCCCTCCATCCCGGATCTTATCGAGCAGATCGCTGAGAATATTAGCATCTTTTTCAGAAAGATTGCCCAGAACCCCATCAATTTCATCCTGGCGAAGATCCAGCCGCTCCAGCAGTTTTTTGCCTTTATCGGTAATGATGACATCTACCAGCCGGCGGTCATTTTTGCAGATCACTTTTTTTACCAGTCCTTTCAGGATGAGCCGGTCCACAATCCGGCTGGTATCGCTCATCTTTTCCAGCATCCGTTCCCGGATCTGCAAAGTGGACAGGGGCGTGGGATAACTTCCGCGCAGAATACGCAGGATATTAAACTGCTGGGAAGTGATGTCTTCCGCATCAAAAATGGCCTTTGTCCTTTCTTTCATCCAGGCCAGGGTATAAATCAGGTTGATACCGGCTTTCTGGTGGGCATTGCGGAAACGGGACTGCTGTATGTCTTTTTCAATTCCCATGGTAGTGCTTGCAGCCATAAAAGTAAAAAGTTTTGGGCGAAGCAGGTGCCCCGGCCCAAAACTTATTGATAGTACGCAATATATTAGTTGTTGTAATAGAACTTCTCTTCCACGATTTTCCCGTTTTTCCAGCGCTGAACGGCCAGTTGGACATAGTTCCGTACCCCGTAGTCCTTGTGGGTATAGTCAAACCACCATTCCACCACGGCGAGGTCATCGCTGTACAGCACATTTTTCACCTGGGCGCCACGGAATTCGGTCAGCCCGTTTACAAAAGCTTCTTCATACTGGCGGTTCAGTTCCTTTCCTTCCCGGGCAGGATAGTTATTGTCCTGCATCACCACATCGTCCGCATAAAATTTGTCAAAAGCTTCCAGGATTTTTCCTTCCAGGATCATCTGGTTCAGCTGATCCACGTTTGTTTTCAGATCACTCATAATGTATTTTTTTTTGAAGTTTTTAATGAAAGCACAAAATTAATGTTGCAACATTGAAAAAACAAATTTTTTATCCGGAAAGTTCAGGTTTAACATTTCTTAACAGGGGAGAAGCAGCGAAAGCCCGGAAAATACCCTCTTTGTGGTATTGGGAGATTGAAAGATTTGTCGTTGTTTTATTCCCGGATCACGAACCATCAACCATTAAACTGTTCTTACATGAAGCTCCTGTCCGAATCCATCCGTTCCTTCCTGGAGGGTTTCACCTCCTTTTACACCAGTATTTTTGAAGAGTTTCGTAAAGTGTAAGCGCAAAGCACCTGCGGCTGAAGCCCGGCAGCCTTTCCTTTTTCTGTTAACCGCAGGGATTGCTGAGGCCGGGCCGGAACCCTTACAGAGATTGCGCCTCCCTTTTCAGTTCCCCCGTCAGTTTCAGGATGGCAAATAAATGATGGCCCTCGTGCAGCAGGAAAAAACTGATCCATTGGGTCAGGGTGAGTTCACCGAACAGCGGATGCCGCCCCTTTTTTTCAAAATCACTTTCCTGGAAGCGCATAATTTCTGCCGCCATTTCCTTGCGGGTTGTGATCATATCCTGCATGATTTCGCGGAAGGTCTTTTCGCAATTATCCAGAAACTCGGGGTCGGATTCCGCCTGGTAACGGGCAAAGACAGGATTTTCTCCCTCCAGAATTTTTTTGACTCTTTCTATAAACCGGTGCTGGTAGGTTTGCAGGTGGACAATCTGTTCGAAGATTGACCATTTGCCAGCAATGATGTGCCTGCGCACCTGTTCTTCGGATAAACCGTCAATAATATCCACCAGGGTTTTATGCTGGTACTGCAAACGGGTGGAAATATGGGAGGGTAGCTGCATGGGAAAGGTTTGTAGTTTGCGGTTTGTGGTTTGGTTTGGAGTCATGACTCCCACACACGGGTGCCTTCGCTGCAATTCGAACAGATATCTATATTTTTTCTTCCTTTCAGTATCTGTTCCCTGAATTTACTGTATTCCCCGTTTTTCCAGATCTCTTTAAAGGGTTTTTTCTTCAGATCCCCCAGCCGGTGCTGCGCATCTTTATCAAAACAGCAGGGAGCCACCAGTCCGTCCCAGGTAATCACCGGGTCGTGCCAGAGCCGCCAGCAATGATTGGCGAGTTTTCCCTTGAAGGCATAACCGCTTTCTGTTTTCCGGTAGCGGCTGTATTTCCCGTTTTCAGGAATCAGCTGGTTGGGGTCTTTTTCATAGTCATATACCTGCGCCGTTTTCAGCCACACATCATCCACGCCGGTCTCTCGCCCCAGTTTTTTTACCTCTTCAATCTGGTGCTCGTTGGGTTTCACCACTAAGAACTGAAAAACCACAAAGGGTTTAGTGCTGTTCAGGGCTTTTTTCCATTTGACAATATTCCTTGCCCCTTCCAGTACCTTGCTGAGTTGTCCGCCCACCCGGTACTGCTGGTAAACTTCCTGCGTGGTACCGTCAATAGAAATAATCAGCCGGTCCAGTCCGCTTTCCACGGTACGACGGGCATTTTCCTCATTCAGGTAATGGGCATTGGTGGAAGTAGCGGTATAAATCCTTTTAGAGGCGGCATATTTCACCATGTCGAGAAAATCCGGATTGAGGTAGGGCTCTCCCTGGAAATAAAAAACCAGGTAAAGTAATTCGCGGTGCAGCTGATCAATGGTCTCCCGGAAAAAATCTTTCTGCAGCATACCGGTAGGACGGGTAAAGGCCCGTAAACCACTCGGACATTCCGGGCAGCGCAGGTTACAGGATGTGGTAGGTTCAAAGGAAATGGAAACGGGATAGCCCCACTGAACCGGCTTTTTTGTCCATTTGCTGATATAATAACTGGAAAGCACCTTCACCCCGTTCCATACACGGGCAACAGTAAGTTTGGACAAAAGGTTGAGGCTGTCTCGTCGGTTTATGCGGCTCATCGGGGTAAAATTCGTTAATTTCAGGGAGAGTGTATGCAGGAGGATGAATCATATGAAATATTCCCGCTGGGCGACCAGGCGCTGACTGTCTGCTGGGGTAACCGTCTTTCCGATGCGGCAAACAGGGAAGTGGGGAAAGGCGTTGCCCGTTTCAACCAGGCTCCTTTTCCCGGTATGCGGGAACTGGTGCCGGCTTATACCAGCCTTACCATATATTATGACCCCCTGTATATCCGGCAGCATCTGGCTCCGGCAAAAACCGCCTATACGTATGTCTGTGAACAGGTGAAGAGAATACTGAACCAGCCCGTGCAAATCACAACAGCCTCTTCCCGCCTGATCCGCATACCGGTCTGTTATGATCCGCAACTGGTACCCGACCAGGAACATCTGCTTACGTATACAGGTGTGCGTACAGAAGAACTGATACAATGGCATACAGAAAGAACGTACCGGGTGTATATGATGGGTTTCCTGCCTGGCTTTGCATATATGGGAGAAGTGGATGAACGAATCAGGATGCCCCGAAAAAAACAACCGGTTCCCGCAGCAGCCGGCAGTGTGGGCATTGCCGGGATACAAACCGGTATTTATCCCCTGGCTTCACCCGGGGGCTGGAATATTATCGGTCTTACCCCTGTGAGATTATTTGACAAAAACCGGAAAGACCCCTGCCTCCTCTCGGCCGGTGACAGCGTACAGTTTTTCCCGATTGATAAATATGAGTTTGCACATTATTAAAGCAGGGATACTGGACAGCATCCAGGACGGGGGCCGTTATGGTTACCAGGAACGCGGTATTAATCCCTCCGGTGCCATGGACCGTTACGCGTTACAGGAGGCCAACGTATTACTGGGCAATGATCCCGGGGAAGCAGGAATTGAGCTGCATTTCCCGGCTTCCGTCATCCGGTTTACACAACCGCTGGTACTGGCCCTGACCGGTGCAGACTTTGGTCCCCGGATCAACGATACCCCTGTGCCTTTACGTCAATGTATAGTTGTAAATGAGGGAGATGTTCTGCATTTCAGCCGTCTGAATAAGGGAGCCAGGGCTTATCTTTCCGTAAAAGACGGGTTCGGACTGGAAAAATGGCTGGGCAGTATGAGTACCCATCTCCGGGCTTCGGCCGGTGGGTATCACGGACGCCGGCTGCAAAAGGGTGATCTGCTGCCCCTGAACACGAAAAGAGATTATGGTGCCCTGGTGCAAGAAGACTCATTCACCGTATTGCCCTGGAAGGCGCCGGATAAAGAGGGACTTACAAGCAGCGAAATACATGTGCTGAAGGGTCATGAGTGGGACAGGCTGACTACAGAAGGAAAGACCCGCTTCCGGGAGCAGGAATTTACTATCAGCCGCCAGGCGGACCGGATGGGCTACAGACTGGAAGGAGAAGCGCTTGCCAGCATCCCGGCAGATGAGCTGTTGTCTTCGGCCGTGAGTTTCGGAACCATCCAGTTATTACCGGATGGAAAACTGATTGTGCTGATGGCCGATCACCAGACAACCGGTGGTTACCCGCGACCGGGGCATGTGATCACAGCGGACCATGGTAAACTGGCGCAAAAGCAACCTGGCGAAAAGCTTTATTTCAGGTTAACAGAAATGACCTTTGCAGAGGAATTACTTTATCTTCAGGAGCAAGCCCTCCGAAGACTTCAACAGGAGTGTTTAACAAACTGGGCAAAATATGGCTGACTATATAGACATCAATTGTGATATGGGAGAAGGGATCGGCAATGAAGCCAGTCTTATGCCCTTTGTTTCATCCGCCAATATCGCCTGCGGGTATCATGCAGGAGATACAGAAACTATTCTGCATACCCTTGAATTATGCCGGGAATACGGGGTAGCTGCCGGTGCGCATCCTTCTTTCCGGGACCGGATGAATTTCGGCCGGGTGGAAAGGGATTTGCCGGTTACCGAATTGTATGAACTGGTGGTACAACAGCTGCTCATCATGCAGGAAATGGCGGAAGTGGCCGGGGTGCGGCTCACCCATGTAAAACCACATGGGGCATTATATAATTTATCCGCCCGCGATCCGCTGGTGGCGCAGGTGATTGCCAAAGCAGTCAGGGGATTTGACAGTTCACTTCTGCTGGTGGGACTGAGCGGCAGTTGCTCTATCGGGCAGGCGATTGAACTGGGACTTTCCACGATCAGTGAAGTATATGCGGACCGCAGCTACCAGGATGATGGTTCACTCACGCCCCGTAATCAGCCCGGCGCCCTCATTACTGATCCGGCTGCCGGCGCGGCACAGGTGCTGGAGATGGTGAAAACCGGAATGGTCAGCTCCCTGAACGGGGTGAGGGTACCGATTGTGGCCGAATCGGTTTGCCTGCACGGAGATGGTCCCAATGCCATCGCTTTTGCCGAAACTGTTTCTGCCACATTAAAACAAAACGGTATTGCCATCCGCGCGCCCCGGTCCTGATCGCCCCGCCGCTGCACTGACGGGTGCGGCCTTTCTGATGGCCACATCGGCTATCGGTCCCGGCTTTCTTACACAGACGAGTTTATTTACCGCGGAACTGATGACCAGTTTTGGTTTCGTAATACTCATTTCAGTTTTACTGGATATCGGTGCGCAGCTGAATATCTGGCGGATTATAACGGTAAGCAATAAACGCGCACAGGATCTGGCCAGCCAGGTGCTGCCCGGAATGGGTATATTTCTCGCCTCCCTGGTTGCTTTTGGCGGACTGGTATTTAATATTGGCAATATTGCGGGTACCGGACTGGGGTTACAGGCACTGACAGGTCTTGATGTTAAAGCAGGGGCGCTGATCAGCGCGGTTATTGCCCTGAGTTTATTCTGGTTTAAAGAGGCGGGCCGCCGGCTTGATTTTTTTGTCAAAGGACTGGGACTGGTCATGATCGGGCTGACCCTGTATATTGCTTTTGTATCAGCGCCTCCGCTGGATAAAGCATTGCTCCATACTTTCTGGCCGGAAAAAACGGATTTAATGACCATTGTAACCCTGGTCGGGGGTACCGTGGGCGGATATATTTCTTTTGCCGGGGCGCACCGGTTACTGGATGCCGGCATCAGCGGAAAAGAAAACCTGCCGCAGGTAACCCGCAGTTCGGTAACCGGGATTTTAATTACCTCAATCATGCGCTATATCCTCTTCCTGGCTGCCCTGGGTGTAGTCTGGCAGGGTGTAAAACTATCTGCAACAAATCCGGCCGCTACTGTTTTTCAATCGGCCGCCGGTGAGCCGGGTTTACGTTTTTTTGGAATGGTGATGTGGTGTGCAGCGATCACTTCTGTAGTGGGCGCTTCCTACACATCAGTTTCATTCTGGAAAACGATTTCGCCCTTTATTCAGCGCAATGAAAAATGGGTGATAACAGTATTCATCAGCTTTTCCACCCTGGTATTTCTGTTTGCAGGCAAGCCGGTGAAATTGCTGGTGCTGGCCGGCGCGGTAAACGGAGTAATCCTGCCGGTTGCACTGGGACTGATGCTGATGGTTGTATATAAAAAAGGACTGGCAGCCGGTTACAAACATCCGGTTTTACTTCAGCTCGCCGGCTGGTTGGTAGTACTGATAATGGGGTATATGAGTATAGCGGGCATCTTTAATTAATGACTTGCCGGGGGAGTAAAAACAAAAAAGCCCAACCATAGGGTACGTTGAGCTTTTTTTGAATCATCCATCCTTGTTGTGTGTCCAATCAGTCGTTGAGTATTTTTGATCCTTGCAGATAACGCCGATCAGGATGGTAGATAAACAGACATGTTCCGTTTTTTATTGTTTCGATGATCTGTTTTGCTTCTTTGTCGGGCACCGCGGGACAACCCCAGCTGCGTCCCATATATGTGCCGCTCAGGGCCCGGGCTGCATTCACATAGGCGGCTCCGTGTAACACAATCGCACGGTTCATAGCCTTGTCGTTGAAGCCGGGTTCCATTCCTTCCATACGCAGCGACAGTCCGTGTTTGCCCAAATACGTGCCGCTGGTGACATAAAAACCCAGACTGCTTTGCAACGATTCGGGTTTATTGGAAAAACGCGTGGCATATTCCAGTCCCGAGTTTTGCCCGTGTGCCACCCAGGTATTTTTCAGCAACCGGCGGCTTTCCACATCAATGATATACATCCTTTTTTTCAGGGATGACTGACTGAAATCACAGATCGTCAGGGTGCCTGTACGCCGGATGCGCTGTTGCCGGAGCAGGGTTTCATACCCTTTCCAGGCATGTGAAAAAGCGTCCAAAGACAAGCCATAATCCGCTAAACAGGTTTCATTATAAACCGATACAGCGGCGGCAGCTTCTATTGAAAATTCCTTACGGGGAGAAAAATCAACCTTCGGCTCAGGGATCCTTTCCGCGTTTTCAGCGGCGGGAATGACAGCAAATGAGCTGCACAGTAATCCCAGGAAAATGGGGAAGATCAGGTTTTTCAAATCGGGTACGGTTTTCAGTCTTTCAAACGGATGCGGATGCGAAATTATTATCGCATCCTTGTTTTTTTATTAAATAAAAGACTGTTTTTTAGCGGATTAAGGAGAAGTACGTATTGTGATAACAAGAGGGTACAGGAATTTTACGTGATAAAATCCGAAGCGTAGTTTTTGCGCCACAATAGACTTGTAGTAATCTACTTAGCAGTCAGTTCTCCATAATCCGGCTTGCTTCTCTTTGTTTGGTCACAAACTCGCTGGAATAGATTCTTAATAATAACATGAAAAGCGAAATCAGCAGGGGGCCGAAGATCAGTCCGATAAATCCAAAGAGATTCAGACCGACAATCACCCCGAATACCGTAGTAAGCGGGTGCACATTGCCCAGTTTTTTCAAAAGAGAAAAACGAAGCACATTATCTATAGTACCAATAATACCAAAGCCGAAAATGAGCATGGTGATACCCTGCCAGTTCTGTCCGTTGGCAAAGAAGATGATGGCCAGCGGCACATAGGCAAGGGCCGCACCCACCACTGGAATCATGGCAGCAATGGAGGTAACGCCAAACCAGAAAAGGGGCTGGTCCACACCCAGGATCAGGTAACCCACTAAACCTACCAAACCCTGAGCAAAAGCGATCAGGGGTATGCCGATGGCATTGGAGGCAACCATACTGTTCACCTCTTTTCCCAGCTTCGCCACGTTTTCATCCTTCAGGGGTATATATTCATAGAGGGCATCTTCCATACTGCGGGCATTCACCAGCATAAAATAGAGAATGAAGTACATGAAGAAGATCGTGGTCAGCGTATTGAAAGTCGCACCCAGGATTCCGGGCAGACTGCCGGCCAGGAAATTTCCCAGTTTGGTGATATTCTCATCACTGGCAATGGCAAAGCCAAAACGGCTCTCCGTATCAGCCACCAGTTTTCTGAGTGCATCGGCCAGTTCGTTGGAATGCTGAATGGCATAACTGACCTGGGAGGAAAGCATATTCACCAGCAGTCCTACGGGCAGCAGTATAACAATAAAGGAAAGAAACATGAGCAGGGCAGCCGTTCCGTTCTTATTCCATTTCTTCTTTTCGGTGAGATATAACATTGCTTTATGCAAAAGCACATAAAGGGTAATAGCCCCCAGCAGGGCCGGTATAAAACTATAGAGCTGCCAGCTGAGTACTATACCGGTGAGCAGAATAAGGATAATGAAAAATACCTGCCTTACCCGGTTCTGATCAATTACGTTATTATTCATACGCTAAATTTAGGGCGGTTTGATTGAATAATGCTGTGGTTGAGGAGTTGAGAGGTTGAGAGGTTGAGGAGTTGAGAGGTTGAGGGGTTGAGAGGTTGAGGGGTTGAGTGCCTCAGGCAATCATTCTATTGACTGTATTGACTCCTAACTCCTAACTCCCGTCTCCTTTCTCCGCTACACTTCCACTTTCTTCCAGTTTCCTTTTCTGAAAAAGTACCAGGCCAGCAGGGCCACAAAGGTTTCGGCCACCGGGATAGCGATAAAGGCACCAAGGGGCCCCATGCCTGCCCATTTGGCCAGAATAAAAGCCAGTGGTATCTGGCAACCCCAGAACCCGGCAATATTGATCCAGGTGGGTGTGCGGGTATCACCGGCTCCGTTGAGCGCCTGCACCATCACCATTCCAATTCCGTAAAAGATATAACCGGCCCCGATGATCTGCATGGAAAGCACCCCGAATGCGTGTACTTCCGGAATATCGGTGAATATGCTGATGATGGGCGAGGCAAAGAAAATAAAGAGCAGCATGACGATCCCCATAAAAAGGGCATTAAACCGGGTGGCCAGCCAGACACTTTTTTCCGCTCTGTCGGGCTGGTTCGCTCCCAGGTTTTGTCCTACGAGGGTGGCCGCCGCATTACTCAGTCCCCAGGCCGGTAATATAAAGAAGACCACATTCCGGATAGCCACCTGGTAACCCGCCGTGGCATGGGTGCCCCCGGTGTCGGATACCAGCCAGGCGAGTACGATCCAGCTCCCGCTTTGTATAAAGAACTGGAAAGTAGCCGGCCAGGCCACATCAAGCAGGTGACGGATAACGGGAAAGTCAAACCGGAAATGCGCCCACCGCATCCGGATATTGCCTTTGCTGTGGAAGAGATGATAACACTGGTAAATCACCCCGATTCCTCTGCCGATCACAGTGGCCACAGCCGCGCCTTTGAGTCCGAGTTCGGGAAAGGGTCCGTAGCCGTTGATCAGCGTGGGGCAAAGGATAATATTAATCAGGCTGGCCAGCCAGAGGGAACGCATGGCAATGGCCGCATCCCCGGCGCCGCGGAAGATACCATTGATCATAAAGAGCAGGATGATAACGATATTTCCTCCCAGCATGATACGGGTGAAAATGGTTCCTTCTTCCACAACCCTTGGTTCGGCTTTCATCAGCCGCAGGATATCGGGTGCATAGATAAAGCCGGCCACACTCAGGATAACTGAAGCCATGATGGCAATCAGGATGGCCTGCGCCCCGGCATGGGCCGCCGCATCGGGATGTTTTTCCCCTGTACGCCGGGCCACAACGGCAGTGGCGGCAATACCCAGTCCCATACCGATGGTATATATAATAGTGATGACGGATTCAGTCAGCCCCACCGTGGCAATCGCGGCTTCACTGTCGGGCAGGTGACTCACAAAATACATATCCACCACGGCGAAGACGGATTCCAGCATGAGCTCCAGGATCATGGGAATGGCCAGCAGCACGATGGCCCCGCGGATAGAGCCCTGGGTATAATCGTGTTCCCCGCCTTTCAGCGATTGACGGATAAGAGAAATAAAATAGGCAAAACGATTGCCGGTTGTTTGTTTCAACATGGTTATATGCTTGATGCGTTTAAGTAATAAGGGATACAGCCGGACTTCAGTCCCTGCTGCAAAATTGATCCGGAAGGGCAGGTTCTCTCCGCAAGGGCGGATAATGGGGGCGAACCTTAGCAGATTTTCATAAACGAAATATAAAAGAAGCACGAAGGTAACGGAAAAAATAAAATTCGCTTTCAGACAGCGGATAAAATGGACATTTGCAGGATAAACGAATAAATTCCGGTTATAAGTGGCCGGAAGACATTTTATACAATGCGTAAAACGGAAATGCATATTCTCCTGATCGGTATTGGCAATCCCCTCCGTGGTGATGATGGTATCGGGGCTTTTCTCTGCGAAAAAATGGAAGCATTGCGCATAACCGGCTTACAAACCCTGACCGTGCAGCAACTTACTCCTGACCTGCTGGAAGAAATGATGCGGGCAGATTTTACCGTACTCGCGGATGCTGCTGTAAGCGTGACCGGGGTGGAATTCCGGCCGGTACTGGAAGAAAACCTTCCGGGAGTATCTTCTTCCCATCATGCCAGTGCGGAGCAACTCTTCCAGATGGCAAAACTGATTTACGGGAAAAAACTCTCCCTTCATATCTGTGCCCTGGGTGCCGTACAGTTTGAGCTGGGTGCTCCTTTATCCCCGGAGGCAAAAAAAAATGCCGGCCAGGCGGTCAGCATTTTACTGGAATGGATTAATGGACTGTAAAAATCAGTTCCGTTCTATAGTGCGGATAAGGTTACCCTGCCGGTCCTGTAAAGTAATAATCATCGGCATTTGCCCCAGGGCATGGGTGGAGCAGGAAAGACAGGGATCATAACAACGGATCGTGGATTCCACTCTGTTCAGCATTCCTTCTTTCACATCATTGCCCTTTACATATTGCCGGGCCACTTCCAGCACGGAACGGTTCATGGACGGATTGTTCTGACCGGTAGCGATCAGCAGGTTTACTTTAACCAGTTTACCTGTTTTATCCGTTTTGTAATGGTGGAACAGGGTACCGCGCGGCGCTTCAGAACTGCCGATACCTTCTTCATAATTCCAGCGGCCATTGTGCTGAATATGCAGGGAGGTCACTTCCGGATCTTTCAGGATTCTTTCCGCGTCTTCCACATCACTGAGGGCTTCAATAAGGCGGGTATAATGATAGTAGAAAGTGCCATGAACGGGTCGTCCTCCGCTCATCAGCCTGAATTTTTCAAATTCCGCCTGTGCGAGGGGGGTCTTCATCCGGCTGCACACATTAAGACGGGCCAGCGGGCCCACCCGGTAAAAGCCTTTGTCAAATCCGTATGGTTTATAATAAGGATATTTCAGGTAAGACCAGTTTACCGAACGTTCCGCGATATAATCCAGGTAGCGGGAAGGGTCCAGCTGATCCTGCAGGATGATACCATCGCCATCCATAAAGCGGAGTTTGCCGTCATAGAGTTCATGTTCACCGCCCGGTCCCACGGTGCCAAGATAAAGGGTGGGGGAGTTGGCAAAGGATTCCACCATGTCCCCGTTTTCTTCATGGAATTTTTTGATGATGTTGATACCCAGTTGTACCGTTTCAATCGCTTCCGGTATCCAGGCCAGCAGGGCTTTACGGTTTTCTTCGGTGAGCGGGAAAGCCATCCCTCCGGGAACAATCCCCATGATATGGATTTTTTTACCGGTGATACGTTCACTGATTTCCTGGCCGAACTTACGGAGACGGATACCCCGCAGGGCGATATCGGGATACTGCTCCGCGATACCGATGATATTCCTTTTGGCCGGATCACTGTCATACCCCAGCAGAAAATCGGGAGCGGAGAGATGGAAGAAGGAAAGGGCATGGGAAGACAGATTCTGTCCGATATGCATCAGCCTCCGCAACAGGTTGGCGGTATAGGTAGGCTGTATCCCCTGAATTTTTTCGCAGGCTTTCACACTGGCCAGGGTATGGCTGGTGGGACAGATTCCGCAGATCCGGGGAGTGATGGTCGGCATTTCGGTGTACATGCGGCCCTCACAGAATTTTTCAAATCCCCTGAATTCATTCACATGAAATAGGGCATCATGCACAGTGCCGTCATCATTCATTTCAATGGTGATATTGGCATGTCCTTCTATCCGGGTAACCGGTGAGATAAATATTTTTCGCTTATCCATATTTCAGTTTTTTGGCCTTGCTCAGATCGGGCAGGCGGTCGTTCAGGAATTCAAACAGTACATAAAAAATCGTGTCGGCATCGGGGGGGCAGCCGGGGATCACAAAGTCCACCTTGACCACTTCCTGCAGGGGCACGACTTTATCGTTCAGTTTCAGCAGGCAGGGATGCGAAGGCATTTCTCCCTGGCCATCATTACTCACCGCATTCAGGTAAGAAGTGTTCACCACTTCTTCCAGGTTAAAATAATTGCGCATGCCGGTTACATTGGTCATCACCGCGCAGTCGCCGAAAGCAATCAGGGTTTTGGCTTTTTTGCGGATATGCAGAATTTCCCGGTGGTGTTCATCGCTGGTGATGGAACCTTCCACAAGGGCGATATCCACATCGGGTAATTCTTTGCCATCCACCACGGGACTCTTCACAATGTCGGCCAGTTTCACCACATCCAGGATACGTTCATCAATATCCAGCAGCGACATATGACATCCGGAGCAGCCTCCGAGCCAGATGGTGGCGAGTTTCTTTTTGGGCATAAGTGTTTATTTTGTTTGCGGCGTATATTATGTAAGTAATGAGTAATCAGTAATGAGCAATCAGTAATGAGTAAGCCAGCCCTAAAAGCCGGGCTTTCTTCTTATTGTAAACAGTCTGGTTCTTTAATGACTTTTCTGCATTATTCATTACTCATTATTCCTTCGTTACAATTTCATCTTCCTCCTTTCAATCAGTTCCGTTATCATCACCGGGTTTTTCTCCAGTTGTCCCTGTACAATGGCCTTGGGCCAGATGGCGCCGGTGGGGCAGGCATGCAGGCATTTGCCGCAGCTTGTACAGGTAGTGGATTCTCCCCAGGGGGTATTAAAGTCGGAAATAATCCGTACCTGGTGTCCGCGGTTCATCACATCCCAGTTATGGGCGCCTTCCACTTCATTACATACCCGTACACAACGGGTGCACATGATACAGCGGTTATGATCCATTACATACCAGGGATGGGAAGTGTCCACCTCACATTGCGGAAACAGGTGCGGGTAGCGGATATTGTCCACCCCGACCTTGTACCCGAGGTTCTGCAGTTCACATTTTCCGTTGGATACACAGACGGCGCAGACGTGGTTGCGTTCGGCATAAAAGAGTTCGGTCGTGATACGCTGGTATTTTTTCAGTTTTTCCGTATCGGTCCGGATCACCATATTGGCGGCCACTTTCGTGGTGCAGGCCGGGATCAGTTTATTCATGCCTTCGATTTCCACGAGACAAAGCCGGCAGGCCCCGATATCCACGATGCCCTTCAGATGACACATGGTCAGGATCTCTACCTCGTTTTCCCGGCATACTTCCAGGATGGTTTTATGCGGATCAACTTCGAATTTCTTTTCGTTTATTATGACGGTTATCTTATTCATATTATCGGCATTGGGTCCTGAAAAATTTATCCTTCCTGCTGGATTTTACTTTCATATTCTTCCCGGAAATGACGAAGGGTACTGAGCAGGGGATTCGGGGCGGATGCACCCAGTCCGCAAAGACTGGTTTCCTTAACATAAACGGCCAGTTCTTCCAGCCGGTCCAGGTCAATCCGGGTGGCTTTCCGCTCCCCGATTTTCTGGATAAGGTCATGCATCATTTTGGTGCCTACCCGGCAGGGGATACATTTCCCGCAGCTTTCATCCATACAGAATTCCATAAAGTAGCGGGCCACATCCACCATATCTGAACTCTTGTCCATCACAATCAGACCGCCGGAACCCATAATGGAACCAAGACTCATCAGCGATTCGTAGTCCATTTTCACATCCAGGTGTTCGGCCGGAATACAGCCACCCGAAGGGCCACCGGTCTGGGCTGCCTTGAATTCCGCGCCATGCTGAATTCCGCCGCCGATATCAAATACAATCTCACGGAGGCTGGTACCCATGGGCACTTCTATCAGTCCCGAATAGTTGATTTTTCCGGCGAGGGCGAATACCTTGGTACCAGCGCTTTTCGCGGTACCGGTTTCGCTGTACCATTCCCCGCCATTTAGGATGATGGGCGCGATGGCGGCAAAGGTTTCTACATTATTAATAAGAGTGGGTTTGCCCCAGAGGCCCGATTCGGCCGGGAAGGGAGGACGGGGTTTGGGGGTACCGCGTTTGCCTTCAATGGAGGCGATCAGGGCGGTTTCTTCCCCGCACACAAAAGCGCCGGCACCGATCCGCACTTCCACATCAAAACTGAAGTTGCTGCCTAAAATATTTTTTCCCAGCAGACCCAGTTTGCCGGCCTGTTTAATAGCCTGTTCAAACCGTTTGATCGCCAGCGGGTATTCACCCCGGATATAGGCATACCCTTTACTTGCCCCGATCGCATAACCGGCAATGGCCATACTCTCCAGCACCCGGTGCGGATTGCCTTCCAGTACACTGCGGTCCATAAAAGCGCCCGGGTCGCCTTCATCCCCGTTGCAGATGACGTATTTCTGGTCGCTTACATATTTATAGACGGTTTCCCATTTCAATCCGGTGGGATAACCGGCGCCGCCGCGGCCACGGATCCGGCTTTGTTTTACTTCCGAAATCACTTCTTCCGGACTCATGAGAAAGATGGCTTTGTCCAGTGCCTGGTAACCGCCCACGGCCAGGTAATCTTCAATACTGTCCGGGTTGATATCGCCGCAGTCTTTCAGCGCAATTTTCTGTTGTCTTTTAAAGAAGGGATCTTCTGCCGCATCCACAAAAGGTTTTTCGCGTGAGTCGGCAAAGAGCAGCAGATCTTCCAGCGGTTTTTTATCAATGAGCTGGCTCTGCACCACCCGCTGCAGGTTTTCGCAATCCACTTTCTGGTAGATCGTGTTTTCCGGCAGGTATTTAACCAGCGGCCCCTGGTTGCAGGGACCCATACAGCCGGTAGGAATGACTTCCACGGTTTCTTCCAGTCCGCGCGCTTTGATTTCCTCGTTCAGTTTATTCAGCACTTCTTCTGATCCGGATGAAATACAGCTCGCGCCGCAGCAGACACAGATGCGGTGTTTATACTGTTGTTGTTTTTCTCTGACTTTTCCGGTCAGGGCCTGTAGTTCATGACGGATCATACAATTCCGGTTTTCTCGTTAATGGTTTCAATAATGGCATCGGCACTTACCTTACCCTGTACATCGTTATCAATTACCACGGCGGGAGCCAGTCCGCAGGCACCGATACAGCGGGCCACGGCCACACCCAGTTTATTATCCGTGGTTACCTGTCCGGGTTTCAGACCGAATTCTTTTTCCAGTTTATTCAGAATGGCCTGGGCTCCTTTAACATAACAGGCGGTACCGGTACATACAATACAGGTATGGTCGCCTTTTGATTTCAGGGAGAAGAAATGATAAAAGGTAACGGTGGAGAATACCCGGGAAGGCGGCAGCTTCAGGGCTTTGGCGATATAGACCAGTACTTCTTTGGGCAGGTACCCATAAGCCCCCTGGGCCGTATGCAGGATCTCAATCAGCGCATCGGGTTTATAATTCTCCTTTTTAATCCGCGCGGCTATCAGTTTGATCCGCGGATCTGTTTTGGACACTTCCTTAACGGGTACAGCCGTATCACTTTTCATAGACGTGCTGGTATTTTGATGTGAAAAATATTTTTCCGGCGCAGAGATAAAATGCTGATTCCGGTTGTGTGAATGGAAGGCGCCGGAAACGCCGGAAAAAGTCAATGGCAAGCGGTGTCATACAGTTTGCACAGGTTGTGCTTTTTGAAACAGGACGAAACTATAAAGGGCCGGATGGGTGGTACATGACAAAAGTCAGGGCTGATCCTGTTTATAAGCAATTCAAAAAAAGACAGCCGTCCGGTTCCTTTTTGGGGTCAGAAAGTGACAATAATCATATCCGCACCTGACGCCATCCGTTTGAATCCGGTGTATCCCCGGTCTAATTTGGAGTAGCTCACCTAAAAAAACGGCACATGGAAGCTCCCCGGCAAACCCTGCTGCTGAACCAGCTCTGGGATTTACAGTTAAAAAACGGGTATATCAATGACCAGGATATTAAAGATCTGGCTATCCGTTTCGGTCTTTCGGATGTGGAAGTGGAAGGCGTGGTAAGTTTTTACCATTTCTTTCACCGCAAACCGACCGGTAAATATGTGATCTACCTTAATAATAGTATAGTAGCTGATCTCAAGGGTTTCCGGCGGATCCGGGAAACCTTTGAAAGGGAAACCGGGGCCACGGTGGGAACCGTGGACCGCACGGGCACTTTCGGCCTCTTTCTTACCCCCTGTATCGGGCTCAGCGACCAGGAGCCTTCAGCCCTGATTAATTTTTATCCGTTCACCAATCTCAATGCGATTAAGGTGAAGGATATTATCGGGATGCTGAAGAAGGGGGTATCACCCGAAAGTATATGCGATCAGCCGGCGGATAATATCCGATATATGCCGGCCGGCAATAAAACCGTTTTTTTCAAATCCTTTAAAGCAGGCTGTACCCTGGAAAGGGCAGCCCTGATCGGTCCTGAGGGTATTCTGGATGAATTGAAAAAAGCCGAGCTCGCCGGCCGTGGCGGGGCCTATTACCCCACCTGGAAAAAATGGCTGGCTGCAAAATCACAACCCGCGGGTCCCAAGTATATTATCTGTAATGCGGATGAGGGAGAGCCGGGCACGTTTAAAGACCGGGTGCTGATCAATACCCAGTCAGCCTCCCTGATTGAAGGAATGATGCTCTGCGGCTATGCCGTGGGAGCCGCGGAAGGGATAATCTATCTGCGGGGAGAATACCGCTGGCTGAAGCACAAACTGGAAGAAGCGATTCAGGAGTATGAAAAAGCCGGTTTGCTGGGAGCGCCCAATCCGAAACTGAACGGATTCCGTTTCGATATCCATGTACAGATGGGCGCCGGCTCTTATGTCTGCGGCGAAGAAACGGCCTTACTGGAATCCCTGGAAGGCAAGAGAGGAGAGCCCCGTACCAAATGGTATTTCCCGGTGGAAAAAGGCTACCTGCAGCAGCCGACTGTAATAAATAATGTGGAGACCTTCTGCGCGGCAGCCCGGATTATTGAAATGACCGCCGATGCATATATACAGCTCGGTATCCCCGGTTCACCCGGGGTGAAACTGCTGAGTGTGTCCGGTGATTGCCGCCTGCCCGGTATTTATGAAATAGAATGGGGGATGACCGTGGCTGAATTGCTGGAACTCTGCGAAGCGGAAGATCCTTATTATATACAGGTGAGCGGTCCCTCCGGCGAATGTATATCCATCAAAGAAAAATTCCGCCGCATCTCCATGCTTGACCTGCTGGCCCGGAAAGATATCCGTTGCGGGGGTTCCTTTATGATTTTTAGCAGGCAGCGTGACCTGGTGAAAGTATTGCTCAATTTTACCGAATTCTTCAAGTCGGAATCCTGCGGAATCTGCACACCCTGCCGCGCCGGTAATTTTATCATACAACGCAAACTGGAAAGACTGGATAACGGACTGGCCACCGAAAAAGACCTGGAAGACCTGAAAAACTGGGGAACCATCATGAAAAATACCAGTCGCTGCGGACTCGGTAAAACCGCCACCAACTCCCTGATTTATGCCATGGACAAATTCCATGACTATTTCGCAGGCAAACTCGACAAGGAATTCAACGGGCTCAACCTTCGTTTTGATATGGAGGCCGCCACCCGTGATTACGAGAAATATAAAAACTGACCGGTATGTCAAAGAACGTTACCATCAGCATTGACGGCAAAACCATTACAGCCGAAGAAGGAAGAAACCTGATGGCCGTAGCGCGTGAAAACGGCATCTTTATACCTTCCCTCTGTTTTTATGAACATATTGAACCCCCGCTGGGCACCTGCCGGGTATGCACCTGCCGGATCAACGGCAAATACAGTCCCGCCTGTACGGAAAAAGTCAGCGAAGGACTGCAGGTGGAAGTGAATACCCCCGAACTGAATGATACCCGCAAAGCCCTGGTGGAAATGATGTTTTCCGAAGGGAACCACGTCTGTCCCGCCTGTGAAAAAAGCGGTCATTGCGACCTGCAGCACATGGGATATGAGCTTGGTATCTCAGCCACCCGCTTTCCTCACCTGTTTAAAGACCGCCTGATTGACTTTAATCCCCGCCGGATGGTTATGGAGCATAACCGCTGTATCAAGTGTCTCCGCTGTGTGGTGGATGTAAAAACCAGGGACGGCAAAAAAGTTTTTACCTACCAGAACCGGGGCAATGAAACCTTTGTCGGGATTGATTACGAACAGGAAGCCAGGCTGTCGGAAGAAGAAGCGGCCAATGCCATGCGGATCTGTCCCACCGGTGCCATTATTGTAAGAGGGGTAAGTCTCGCCGAACCCTTCGGGGAAAGAAAATTTGATATGGAATCGGTACAGCCATCCTACAATGAAAGAAAAAAGAATATACCCCGGCCCCCGATGATGAGTAAAAAAATCGTGGCCACTGTTTCCCTGGCCGGTTGTTTTGGCTGTCATATGTCCCTGCTCGATGTGGATGAGGAGTTGCTGGACCTGGTGGAGCTGGTATCCTTTGATAAATCACCCCTGACGGATTTCAAAAACTTCACGTCCCGCTGTCATATCGGTATCATTGAGGGAGGCGTCTGCAATTCTGAAAATGTGGAAACCCTGCGCCGGTTCCGCGAACAGTGTGATATCCTGGTGTCTCTGGGAGAGTGTTCGGTTTGGGGCGGTTTGCCTACCATGCGCAACTCCATTCCGCTGAGCGAATGCCTGGAAGAAGCCTATCTCAATTCGGCTACCAGTGAACCCGGCGCCAATATTATACCCTATCACGAAGACCTGCCCAAGATACTGGACCGGGTATATGCCTGTAATGAGATTGTGAAGATTGATTATTATATACCCGGTTGCCCGCCGGATGCCAACCATATCTGGAAAGCGGTCAGAAATATTCTCTGGGGAGAAGAGTATTCGATTTTGTATTCCGAGTTCAAGTACGATTAAAAAGCCTTTTATGAACAGAAAGATCACTATTGATCCCGTAACCCGCGTGGAAGGCCATGGCCGGGTGACCATACACCTGGATGAGTACGGCCAGGTTAAGGACTCCTTCTTTCATATCGTGGAGTTCAGGGGCTTTGAACGGTTTATCCAGGGACATCCCTACTGGGAAGCCCCGGTGCTGGTGCAGCGTTTGTGCGGGATCTGTCCGGTCAGTCACCACCTGGCAGCGGCCAAAGCCATCGATCAGCTGGTGGGCATTGACCCGGAAGATTTGTCGCCGGCCGCTACCAAACTCAGAAGGCTGATGCACTATGGCCAGGTCTTTCAGTCGCATGCCCTGCATTTTTTCTACCTCGCTTCCCCGGATCTTCTTTTTGGGGTGGATGCACCGGCAGAAAAAAGAAATGTGGTGGCGGTAGCCGCTGAAAACCGCGAACTGGCCCTGAAGGGGATCACTATGCGCAAATTCGGACAGGAGATTATCAAAGCAGTGGCCGGGAAAAAAATTCACGGCATCCTGGCAGTACCCGGAGGGATTCACCAGTCGCTTACCGAAGCGGAAAGAGACTACTTTCTCAATGGAAAGGAGATAGAGAATATTGATACCATGATAGAGTGGTCAAAAGCGATGGTGGATTTTATGAAGGACTATCATGAAAAGAACCGGAAATTTCTCGATGATTTTGCCGCTTTTCCTTCCGGACACCTGGGTATGGTTAACGAATGGGGCGCCATGGATCTGTATGACGGAAAACTGCGGGCCATTGATGACGAAGGCGATATTACCCTGGATGATATAGATACCGATCTCTACCAGGAGTATTTTACAGAAGCAGTGGCCCAGTGGTCCTATATGAAATTTCCCTACCTGAAAAAAGTGGGAAGGGATAAGGGATGGAACCGGGTGGGCCCCCTGGCAAGAATCAATGTATGTGATTCCATTCCTACCCCGCTGGCCGAGCAGGCCCGGAAAGACTTTGTGGCTTTTACCGGGAAAAAAGTGAACAACAGTACCATGTATTCGCACTGGGCCAGACTGATTGAAATCCTGCACTGCGCGGAAGAAATAAAAGTTCTGCTGCACGATCCGGAACTGATGAGTGATGACCTGGTCCGCAAGGGCAGCCCCCGGCTGAAAGGGATCGGGATTATTGAAGCCCCCCGCGGCACCCTCACCCACCACTATGAAGTGGATGAAAAGGGTATGATCACCCGCTGCAACCTGATCGTTTCCACCACCCATAATAATGATGCCATGAACCAGGCGGTGAAATGGGTGGCTAATAATGTTATCAGCCGCAAGGGTACCATTACCGACGGGATGCTCAACCAGGTAGAAGTGGCAATCCGGGCCTATGATCCCTGCCTCAGTTGTGCCACACAGGCCATGGGTAAGATGCCCCTGCAACTGGAATTGTATGATTATAAAGGAGTGCTGATCGATGAAAAACGTAAAAACTGATAAAACCGGTGCCCTGCTCCTGCTGGGTATCGGCAATAATGGAAGAAGGGATGACGGACTGGGCTGGCGGTTCACGGATATGGCTACCGGGTTAAGGGATCCCGGACTGGATTGCGAATACCGGTACCAGTTACAAGTGGAGGATGTGCTTCCGGTGTGCCGGCATAAGAAAATTCTCTTTGTAGACGCGACACATGAAGAGCTCAGGGAGGGCTTTGTACTCAGACCCTGCCGGGCTGCACCGCATTATTATTATTCCTCTCACATGCAGAGTCCCGAAACCATTCTCTATCTCGCCCGGGAGCTTTACCATCAGGAACCCGAGGCCTGGGTGCTGGCTATCAGCGGAAAAAACTGGGGACTGGGTACCAAACTCAGCCGGGAGGCGGAGGATAACCTGGCCAAAGCCTTCCGCTATTTCAAGTCGGAATGGCTGAAGGGGAATCTTCAACAGGAAGGGACGGTCACGGGTAAGTCATAACTTATTCGCCTTTAATATAATACAGGTTAGTTTACTGCATAAGGCATATCATCTTTGCCGGTGATGACTGTCATATCCCACCCTTTTTTTTCGGCCTAATATAGCATCCTCTAAGATCTGTAAAATTCATGGCTATATGAATTTATATCTCACAGGGGTGATCCTGCTTCCATTATTGGTAAGTGCGCTCCTACTAATACTGCCGCCGAAAATTTCCAAAGGCCTTGTTATCCTCAGTTCCCTGGTTTTATCCGCGCTCGCCCTGCTCCTGTATATACAGGTGGATGAGCCGTTGCGTATTACGCTCCCCCATGCCGTAAATGAGGGAATTGTGGTGGCCGATATCCTGATGCTGTTGTATTTCGGCTGGGTAGCCATTCGCCGGAAGAGTGTGCTGGTGGGCTTGCTTTCCGTATTGCAACTCGGCGGCCTGCTTTACCTGCTCCGGACTTTACCGGCTTCGGAAGCGCCGCAGCTGCTGGTGGATAAACTCAGTACATTCATGTTACTGCTGATCAATGTAATCAGCGGTATTATCGCCGTTTTTTCCCTGCGGTATATAGACGAAGAGGATTGCTCAGCATTCCGGAAAAAATTCTTCCTTTCGGTTTTATTCTGGTTTATCGCCGCGATGAATATGGTGGTGATTTCCGATAACCTCGAATTCTTCTTTTTCTTCTTTGAACTGACCACCCTGGCTTCTTTCCTGTTCATCGGATTCCGGAAAGACGAAGTGTCAGTCAAAAATGCGCTGACGGCTCTCTGGATGAACCAGATCGGCGGACTGACCATCCTGGCTGCTATTTTCTTTATTGCCTATAACGGCTATGGCGAAATCACCTTTACCAACCTGCTGGCCCACTCCACTGCAGAAGGAGTGCTGCTGCCCCTGGCCCTGCTGAGTATGGCCGCCCTGATCAAAGGAGCCCAGCTGCCCTTCAGCAAATGGCTGCTGGGAGCGATGGTGGCCCCCACACCGGTCAGTGCCCTGCTGCACTCTTCCACCATGGTGAAGATTGCGCCCTTTATCATCCTGCGGCTTTCGCCCGCGATAAAAGATACCCCGGTGGCCATGGTGCTGATCGGGCTGACAGGTTTTGTTTTCATCGCTTCTGCCATCAGTGCCCTTTCACAGGATAATTTCAAAAGGATACTCGCTCATTCCACTATCGCCCTGCTGGCTTTAATGATCATGATGGGTGCTGTTGGTTCGCCCGTAACGATTGTGGCTTCCCTGGTGCTGGTTTTATTTCATGGTATTTCCAAGTGTATGCTCTTCCTCAATGCGGGGATACTGGAAAGAGTCTTTCACCTGAAACAATCATCCGATATGGACAAACTGGGTGAAAGTGGCCCCTTTACCGCGCTGGTGATCAGCATTGGTTTTATGTCACTGTTACTGCCTCCTTTTGGCGCCTTTATCGGGAAATGGCTGAGTATTGAAACCATCGGAACCCTGGCCACAGATAAAAAACTGCTGGGGGCCCTGGTGATGGTAGCCGTTGCCGGGGGCGGGGCGGTGCTATCCTTACTATATTTTAAGGTAATGGGACTGCTGATTGCCCGCAGTGGTGAGAAAGACCGGGTACAGTTTGAAAAAACAGGTCCGTATTATGCGGGCACTACCTATCTGTTATTAGGACTGGTGATGGCGGGTATTATCGGACTGCCCCTGCTGCTGATGTATTATTTCGGTCCGGTAGCCACGACCACCCTGGGTCAGGCGGTGCCGGTATTTCAGGATGGCTGGAATTTCTTTGTGGGTACCATGCGGATACCAATGCTTCCGATGCTGATTGCCTTTATCCTCCTGCCGCTGACCCTGGTAACGGCCATGTTTATCCGTTTCCGGCATGCGGACAGAGCCAAAGAATATATGTGCGGGGAGAAAGTGAATTATTCGTTTTCTTCCTTCTATTTCACTATTGACCGGGCGGTTCCGTATTTCTCAGCCGCCGGTATCCTGTTTTTCATTGCACTGCTGCTGGCAGCGCTGCTTTAAACTGATTAGGTATGAACGGTTATCTCCTTCCTGTACTGCTGATTATCCTCGCTCCCTTTATCGGTGGACTGGTATACGGATTTGAACGCATTGTAAAAGCCCGGATGCAAAGGAGGATTGGCCCCCCCCTGCTTCAGCCATTTTATGATTTTCTGAAACTGGCTGACAAGAGGCAGATGATTGTGCATTCCGCCCATGCTTTTCTGGGTATCATGCATTTTGTATCGCTGTGGTTTGCGCTGGCCCTTCTGCTGTTGGGAGCCGACCTGATTCTCGTGATCTTTCTGCATTTACTGTCATCCGCCCTGCTGATAATGGCCGGTTTCAGCACGCGGTCCATCTTCAGTCACCTGGGAGCCAACCGTACCGCGCTCAGTATACTGGCCTATGAACCGGTACTGATTATTATTGCCGTCTCTCTCTTTATCAATACCGGCAGCTTCGATGCTGCTGCCGCCTTTACCAGTGAAGAACCGCTTTTATTTAAAATGCCGCTGGCCTTTGTGGCGCTGCTGCTTGTGCTGCCCATCAAACTGAAGAAATCACCTTTTGATGTGGCCGAAGCACACCAGGAGATTACCGGCGGTGTGGAGCTTGAATTTTCCGGACTTTTTTTTGAAGCAGTGTATACCGCCAAATGGCTGGATTATATTTTCTGCTACACCCTGGTCTTCCTTTTTGCCGGGAGTAATATCCTGCTTGGTATCGGACTGGTGGCCGGCACGTTCTTATACCTGAACGCCCTGGATAATTCAACTGCAAGGGTCAATTACAAACAGATGCTGCGTTTCTCGCTGGGTATCGCGTTCACCCTTGCCTTTATTAATTTATTAATCAATAGTCTCACATGAAACTGGCACCTTACCGGAAAAAATCACCCTGGATCCTGCACTTTAATGCAGGCGGCTGCAACGGATGTGATATTGAAATTCTCGCCTGCCTGGGACCGAAATACGATATTGAGCGTTTCGGTATGATCAATACGGGTAATCCCAAACAATCGGATGTATTGCTGATCACCGGACCCGTCACCAAACGCACCCGGGAAAGACTGGTTGAGATTTATGCCCAGATGCCCGAACCCAAAGTGGTGATCAGCTGCGGTGCCTGTGCCTGTACGGGCGGCGTTTTCCGCGGCATGTACAATTGTGAAGGCGGCGTGGATCAGTTTATCCCGGTTGATGTTTATGTATGTGGCTGTGGTACCCGGCCGGAACAGATCATAGACGGGGTGGTACAGGCGCTGGGCATCCTGGAAAAGAAAACCAGGGCCATGGAAGAATCTGTACGGCTGAAAAAAGAAGCCCTCAAGGAAGGAGAACAAATTAACCGCCGTCATGTAGCCGGCGAAATCAAACCCGCTCTGACATGAAGAAGATAGAAACCAGTCTGGCCACGCTGAAGAATGACCTGGCCAGTTTTTACAACCCGGCCGAACACCATTTTATGGTGATGAATGCCGTGGAGATGGGCGAAAAAATGGAAGTGCAATGGTTTTTTTGTGATTATGCTCATCCCTGCGAAACCACCTGCTTTTTTACGCTGATTGAAAGGGGCGAAGAAGTGCCGAGTATAAAAGACATAGTGGATTCTGCCTGGGTGGCCGAGGCCGAACTGGTGGACCTGATGAATATTAACGTGGAAAATACCGCCAAAGGATTTGTGCTGGAACCGGACTTTGAAAGCGGACCCCTCTTAAAGAAAAAATAATATGGGCAAACAATATGAAATACCTGTAGGCGCGCAGCATATTTCCCTGCTGGAACCGCTGCACTTCAGGTTTACCACCGAGAACGAAAAGATCGTTAAAACCGATGCCAATGTGTTTTATGTGCACCGGGGTATTGAACAGGCCTGTTGCTCCAAATTCAAATTCCGCCAGGTGAGTTTTGTGGTGGGACGGGTTTGCGGGCTCTGCTCCATTTCACATACCACCGCCTATTCACAGGTAGCGGAGAAACTGCTGAAGATTGAGATCCCGCGCCGCGCCAAATACCTGCGGATGCTGGTGATTGAACTTGACCGTATTCACTCGCACCTGCTTTGCCTGAGCCATGTGGCGGAAAACTCCGGTTTTGAAGCGCTCTTTATGAAGACCATGCAATACCGTGAATTCTCTATGGAATTACTGGAAGCGGTATGCGGCAACAGGATCCAGTATGACTTTTCTATCGTGGGCGGCGTAACCCGCGATCTGAAACCGGAAGTGGCGGATATGATCCTCAAAAGACTGGATCATTTTATGCCCCAGCTGGAAGAACTGATCGGAATTTATAAAAACAACTGGACCCTTTCGCTGAAGAATAAGGGGGTGGGACGTATCAGTAAAGAAGATGCCATGCGGCTGAATGTGGTGGGCCCCTTTGCCCGTGCGGCCGGTCTGGCCGTGGATGTGCGCAATGAAACCGAGGACCTGCTGCCCTGGAAAGAAGTGGGATATGAGATGATCACCGATACAGCAGGCGATGTGCATGCACGGAATATGGTGCGCCTGCGGGAAATTGAAGTGTCAATCCGTATTATCCGGAATGTGATTGCCGGTTTGCCGGAATCGGATCTGGTAACGGAAACCAAGGCCTTTCCGGAAGGAGAAGCAACAGTAAGACTGGAAGCGCCCCGGGGCGAACTGTTTTACTATGCCAAAGGAAATAAAACCCAGGTACTGGAAAGGCTGAAAATCAAGGCCCCGACTTTTTCCAATGTGGCCGGTATGGTACACGCGTTTACCAATAATGAGTATGCATCAGCTCCGGCGATCATCGCCTCGTATGATCCTTGTTTGTCGTGTACGGCGAGATGAGGGAATGATGAGTAATGAGTAACAGACTGTATTGTCATAATGAACCCGGGCATTTTTATAATTGAAATAATAATAAATATGAAACAATGAGGAATAGGTTGAGGAGTGGCTGAAAGAAAGAACGTTTCCTGCTTAAGGTGGCCCTCATTACTGATTACTCATTATTCATACTAAAAGACCTGCATAATGAACACATTTTTTTCCGCCATTGGCAACCTTTTCAAAGAACCGGTAACCACAAAGTATCCGTTTGAACCTACCTACAAACCGGATGATTACCGCGGACTGATCGGCTTTGAGGAAAGTCTTTGTATCTGGTGCCGCCGCTGTGAACTGGCTTGTCCCCCGGGGGCGATTGTTTTCTCCCAGGATATGGAAGGCAAACAAACCTATCACTATAACCGGGCGGTTTGTATTTATTGCGGGGAATGTGTACGGGCTTGTCCCAAAGAAGGCGCTCTTTTCCAGACGGCGGAGCCGGCTCCCTGCGCACTGAAGGAGGAGAATATCAATAATGGCTGGAATCAGCTCTTTGACGAGGCCTTAGATAGCCGGGAAAAATTTGCGGCGGAGAAAAAAAGAAAGGCTGCCGAAAAAGCAGCAGCGGATAAAGCAGCCGCTGCCGCCAAAAAAGCTGCTGAAGAACAGGCAGGAACTAATAACGAAACATCAGCGGGATAATTTGTACCGATTATGCACGAACTCTCGATTGCCCATTCCATACTTTCCATTGCAGAACGATCTTTTCCTCCGGGTACGGAGGGTTTTATATCTGCCGTGAATATCCGTGTGGGTGAACTGAGCAGTATTGAAACAGAAGCGCTTCTTTTCGCTTTTTCGGCTATAAAAGGGGGTACCGTACTGGAAAGGGCCGAACTCCAGATTGACATGATAAAGGGAGAAGCCGTCTGTTCAGACTGCGGGACAGTCTTTCATATGAATGCCTTTGGCATACCCTGTCCCGCCTGTGGCAGTTACCTGGCCAGTATACAACAGGGAAAGGAACTTAAAGTGCTGAGTCTCACTGTTGAGGAAAGTGATACGGTGGCCCGGAACTGATTAATATCATACCTGCTTATGACCTGCCGGTTCTATTAAAACAGCCTTTTTTTGGAGATTTGATAAGCATCAAAACTAACAAATGTTCATTTGAAATAATACCTTCTAAAACCTCTGAAAATGGAAAGCAACAGTACAAAAACCAATGCGGGAAAGGAAAGGAAAGTGAAGGGGAAGGTGGAAATTGATATTCAGCGCTGCAAAGGTTGCGAACTCTGTACAACGGCCTGCAAAGAGCAGGTACTCCGTCTCTCCGATACCATTAATATCAAAGGTTACCGGTATGTCATCGCCAATAACGATCTCTGTACCGGTTGCGTTAATTGTGCCCTAGTTTGTCCGGATGCCGTGATCACGGTTTACCGCACCCAACCCAAAAAGAAACCGGTGGATATAACCCCAACGGATATCCGGGAACAGATCCGGACACTCATCGTTCCTTCCAAATAAAACAGCTATGACAGAATACAAACTCATGAAGGGGAATGAAGCGCTTGCTGAAGCCGCGATACTCGCTGGTTGCGATGCATACTTCGGGTACCCCATCACACCGCAGTCGGAAGTACTGGAATACCTGGCGCGCGAAATGCCCAAACATAACCGGATTGTGATGCAGGCTGAAAGTGAAGTCGCCTCTATCAATATGGTGTATGGTGCAGCCGGTGCCGGTTTCCGGGCCATGACCAGTTCCTCCTCACCGGGGATCAGCCTGATGCAGGAAGGGATCTCTTATATCGCCGGCGCGGAATTGCCCTGTCTGCTGGTGAATGTTAACCGCGCGGGTCCGGGTCTCGGTACCATTCAGCCCGGCCAGGGAGATTATTTCCAGTCCACCAAGGGCGGAGGCCACGGTGATTACCGCATGATTGTACTGGCGCCGGCTTCGGTACAGGAGATGGCTGACTTTGTGTTTCTCGGTTTTGACCTCGCCGACCAGTACCGCAATCCGGTATTGATTCTGTCAGACGGCGCTATCGGGCAGATGATGGAAAAAGTGAAGTTTAAACCCTATACCCGGCCACAGACAGATAAATCTTCCTGGGCCACAACGGGAAAACCCAAAACACGCGGCCGGAATTATATTACCTCGCTCCATATCCAGCCGGAAAAAATGGAAGAGCATAACAAACACCTGGAAGAGAAATTCAGGAAGATCCGGGAGAATGAAGTGCGCTTTGAGGAAATCAATACGTCGGATGCGGATTACCTGTTTGTAGCTTACGGACTCAGTGCCCGTATCTGCCAGAAAGCGATGGATATTGCCCGGCAGAAAGGAATAAAAGCCGGCCTGCTGCGTCCTATTACACTTTATCCTTATCCCTACCAGCGGCTGAATGAACTGGCCTCACAGGTTAAGATGCTGCTGAGTGTGGAACTCAACAGCGGGCAGATGGTGGAAGATGTGCGGCTGGCAGTAAATGGCAAAAGGCCCGTGGAATTTTACGGCCGTATGGGAGGCATGATGCCCACTCCCGAAGAAATCGTTCATCACCTTGAAACTTTAATACAGTATCACCATGTCAACTGATCTGCACGAATTACCGGTAACCAATGTTGAACCCGCCCTGGTTTGCGGCAAACAGGAAGACGAATACGAAGTGGTATATCATAAGCCCGCCACCATGGTGGATACTGCCATGCACTATTGCCCCGGCTGCGCCCACAGCCTCGTGCATAAACTGATTATGGAAGTCGTGGAAGAGCTGGATATACAGGATAAAACCGTCGGCGTGGCCCCGGTGGGTTGTTCCGTATTCGCCTACGATTACATGGATATTGATATGTCGGAAGCCGCGCATGGCCGGGCCTGTGCCGTGGCCACGGGGATCAAACGACTGATGCCGGAAAAATATGTGTTCACCTACCAGGGCGATGGTGACCTGGCCGCGATTGGAATCGCCGAAACCCTGCACGCGATCAACCGCGGGGAAAATATCCTGATCGTGTTTATGAACAACGCGGTGTATGGCATGACCAGCGGACAGATGGCCCCCACCACCTTACCCGGTATGCATACCACCACCAGTCCCGATGGCCGCGATGTGAGTTTTTACGGAGCTCCTATCAAAGTTTCCGAACTGATGGCCAATCTCCCCGGTGCTTTCTTTGTAACCCGCCAGGCAGTAAATAATCCCAATGCCGTACGCCGGACAAAAAAAGCCCTGCTGAATGCGTTTAAATACCAGCAACTGCATAAGGGTACCTGTATTGTGGAGATCATCGGCAATTGTCCCTCCAACTGGAAAATGACACCGGTGGAAGCCGCGAAATTTATTGATGAGGAAATGGTGAAGACCTTCCCGCTGGGAGATATTAAAATCCCCGCTGCGGAAGACCTGAAAATATTTTAACGGAACTGAAAAATACAAAAGCATGAACAGCCTGAATGATTGCCGGCAACTGGAAGAACTGATTGTGGCGGGATTTGGTGGTCAGGGGGTACTCTCCCTGGGAATGACCCTCGCTTATGCAGGTATGGTGGAGAATAAAGAAATCTCCTGGATGCCTTCATACGGACCGGAAATGCGCGGGGGTACGGCCAACTGTATCGTTATTTTATCTGAAAATAAGATCAGTTCCCCGATTCTTTCCCAGTTTGATTCGGCAATTGTGCTTAATCAGCCTTCCATGGATAAGTTTGCCCCGCGGCTGAAACCGGGTGGGCTGCTGCTCTATGAATCCGGGAATATTTTCAAACCCAGCACCCGGGAAGATATTGATATCATTGGTATTCCCGCCACCACCGAAGCCCTGAAAATGAAGAATGCCAAAACCATGAATATGATCATGCTGGGGGCATACCTGCAGTTAAAACCCGTGGTACAGAATGATTCTATCCTGGAAGCCCTCGCCAAAGTGCTGCCGGAAAAATATCATCACCTGCTGCCCATAAACCGGCAGGCGCTTGAACTCGGTGAAGCCCTGGCAAGGGAAATGAAAACACAACCCGTATAGATTACTGCCTGCTGCTTATATACCAAACCGGGGATGGCTCCGGTTTTTTTATTGGGTATTCAGGTAGTTTTTAACCTCCCCAAACAAGTTTACCTTTGCCTGATGAAACCCGAAGAAATTGCCCGGATCCGCAAGGATTACAGCCTGCTGGCCCTCAATGAGGATGAGGTGGATCCCTCCCCGTTAAAACAATTTGAAAAATGGTGGGAAGAGGCGGAGCGCTCGGATATCCTTGAGTATAACGCCATGACACTTGCCAGCACAGGACACGACGGTATGCCGGAAGCCCGGACCGTATTGCTGAAAGCATTTGATGAGCGGGGATTTGTCTTTTTTACCAATTACAACAGCGCCAAGAGTAAACAACTGGAATTTAACGCCAACTGCTGTCTCCTCTTTTTCTGGAAGGAACTGGAAAGACAGGTACGGATCAATGGCCGCGCTGAAAAAATTTCCACCAGGGAAAGCATAGAATATTTTGACAGCCGCCCCGATGGCAGCAAACTCGGAGCCTGGGCTTCTCCCCAGAGTATGGTGGTGGCCGGAAAAGCCTGGCTCAAAGAAACTTTTGACTATTACGCCGAAAGGTTCAAACACGGGAAAATTCCCAAACCTCCTCACTGGGGCGGTTACCGCGTGATCCCCGAACGGATTGAATTCTGGCAGGGCCGGCCAAGCCGCATGCACGACCGGATCTTATATACGCCGGATGGAGAAGGGTGGAAGCGGGAGAGACTGGCTCCTTAAGTTAGTCGGTAGTTAGTAGTTTGTAGTCGGGAGTCAACAGCCCCTTCTGAGAAAATTTTACAATAGCAAAAAACGGGTGCTGCTATTTCGAGCGCAGCGAGAAATCTTGTTTTCCCCTTCTTCACTTCAGGGGCCCTGTTATTCCGACGAAGGAGGAAACTTCTCACAGGGACAATGGTAATAAGCACGACGAAGGAGGAAACTTGTGTTTATATTACTTGTCAGTTGCCAGATGCCGGTCAACAGCCTCTTCTTAGCAGGTTGAATCTAAAATAAACGGCAGATCCCCGTTTTACGGTAGGTTTTCATACTGCGTATCCCGTACTTTCTTCTTTAACCCTATTACTGGAATAGGGTCAATTGGTTCTCATTCTTCAACCCCTTCTTCTTCGTCTTCATTATTTCTTTTGTTACTTCTTTATTTTCTAAGGTGAAAATTTCCCCGGCTTCGTAGCGGGAGGCGATGACTATGTTTACACCGGCGGCATGCGGGGCAAAAAGATTAGCCACGGTTTCGGGTGTATTATTGTTTTTAGAAAGATGGGAGAGGATCAGTAATTCCAGTTCGGGAGAGCGGTAATGCTGAAACAGTTCCAGGGCCTGCCGGTTGGATAAATGTCCTTCATCACCATGTATTCTTTTTTTCAGCGGCCACGGGTAGGAGCCGTTCAGCAGCATCTCTTCACAATAATTGGATTCCAGGAAAACAGCATGACATTGACTGAAGTATTTTAAAACCCGTTTACAGGCATAACCGATATCGGTTATCACTCCCACCGTTATGCCCCCTGCGCTGATCAGAAAGCTGTGCGGATCGGCCGCGTCATGCGATTTTTTAAAAGGCATCACCCGGAGTTCACCGATGGTGACCGCTTTTCCGTGCCGGAAATTTTTTTTCAGCTCCTCATCCAGCGGCATCCGGGAGCCGGCAAAGGTAGCAGGGGTGATATAAACCGGTATCCGGTATTTGCGGGAGATCCCGGACATACCGGTAATATGGTCCGAATGTTCATGGGAAATGAAAATGGCTTTTATTTTTTCCATCTCCAGTCCCCGCTGTTTCATTCTTCTTTCCGTTTCCCGCAGACTCAGCCCCGTATCCACTAGCACCGCCTCTTCCGGGGTGCCGATATAATAACAGTTCGCGTTGCTGCCAGAGTTAAGGGAACAGAGATGAAGGGGCATGGGGCAAAGGTAGGCAATGCGGGTTGGAGAGTGGAGAGTGGAAAATGGAGAGTGGAAAATGGAGAGTGGAAAATGGAGAGTGGAAAATGGAAAGTGGAAAATGGAAAGTGGGTATGTACAGTCTTCCCACTTTCCACTCCCCATTATCTACAAATCAACCACCGCCTCCAATCCCTCGGCCCAAAATTTAAATTCCGGCATATAATACAGGTAAACGGTTCCGGCTTTGGCTTTGTAACGGCCCGGAATTTCAGCTTTCAGGTCGAGGCCGATGGTTTTGGTTTCGCCGGGAGCAAAACCCATCCAGTAAAACACGAGGTAATTATCAAAAATTTCATAATAGGCTACTTTGTTTTTTTCCACCAGTTCTTTCAGTTGCCAGGGCTGCCATGACAAACCAGCCGGTATGCCGATCTTGGCAACCGCCATCGGCTGTAACCGGTTTGCTTTGTTGTGAACTGTAATGTCCATCCGGACAATCTCTCCCGTACGGATCTGACTGCCGGTTAAGCGCGTTTGCAGTTCCAGTTCCGCTTTATCATGGGTCGGAGGCGTATAGGTGCTGTAATTTATACTGAGATTATAAGGAAGGGTTTTGGTACTGTCTCCATACTGCACGGTAAATGTATTCTGTCCGGTTTGCAAGAGGCTGTTGGTCCCGGCATAGTTGCCGACGGTTTCCTCATTCAGCGTGAATTGTACTACGGTGTTTTCAGCGACCTTTCCGGCCAGTCGGCTGTATTCAGTAATGGCTTTTAGCGCCAGTACAGTTGCCTGAGTCGAACCATAGCCATAATAACTTTTTTCTGTCAGTATCTGACCGAGTAATTCAGCTGCCGGTCCGAGTTCGGGTTTTTCGGCACGCAGGTATGCCATCGCCAGCAAAGCTTTTGTTTCCACCCGAAGAGATGCTTCCCTGGAATTCACTACCGTGGTGACCGCTTTTGTTTTTTCAGGCAGACGGTGAACAGCTTCCATAAGCTGCAGGTAAGTGTTACGGTCTTTCATATTGGCAGCTGCAAGGGCCATCAGGGAAAGCTGGTAGGCGTCTCCGGATAAAAGGGCTTTTGCCGCGGCAAAACGGTATTCGGATTGAATTTCATTTCCCGCACCGGCTTCTGTCAGGGCATATACGATATAAAGACCGGCAATATTTTCAGGTACAGAAGCAAACTGGTCATATCCTCTTTTCCTGATTTCAAATGAACCTTTGCCATCACGCCTGCTGAGCAGGAATTTTTTGGTTCTTTCCAGCATACGCTCATCTACCGGGAGAAAGGCTTTCATATCCGTGAACTCCATTAATCCGTACGCCGTGAGGGCTTCATGTGCCGGGGTATTGCCAAACCATTCAAAACCGTTTTCCCTGGTTTCATAACTGATCAGTCGTTTGTATCCCTGTTGCAGGTAATCCATTGCGGTTTTTTCTGTCTCCGGGTTTGATTTCCCTGTTTCTTTCAGGTATTTGAGGATGAAAATATTCGGGTAGGTGGCGGAAGAAGTCTGTTCAAAACAACCATGTGGCTCTCTTAACATGGATTGGATACCATCCAGTAATTGCCCCTCAAGGTTACGGATCAGCCGGAGTTCCGATTGCATGGTGCCGGGAATCATCTGGCTCACCGGAAACCGGTGGGTCTGGTTCCGGTTACCCGACATAACCAGCCGGACTGGAAAACCTTTATCAACAGCCTGAACCGGAAGAATTAGTGTTTCTTTTTCATTTTCTCCGCTGATCTCAATCCGCAGGCTTCCGGCGGATGCAGCAACTGCTTCCAGCGGAATGGATACCCGCAGGGTACTGTCCGCAGCAATGGTGACAGAGCGGCTATAAGCGCCCGTTTTAAAATGTTCAGGCGCGCTGACCAGGACCGAAAAAATTCCCGGCTTTTCACCATTGTTTTTTATAACAAGTGGCAGCAAGGCCTCATCCCCGGTGGTAAGATAGGGTGGTATTTTGCAGTCTGCCTGCAGTAGTGTCCGGGCGGCATAAGTTTGTTCTGTACGGCCTGGCATACCATTAAATCCGATTCCTTCAGTAACAGCCCGGAAAGTGGTGCTGGCATCGGAGTTATAGAATTCCACAACTGCGGTACCCTCCTTATTGGTCTGGATTACCGGGTTCCAGTAAATCGTTTCCCTGAAATCGGTCCGTTCCTCCGTGAAAACGGAACTATACGAAGGGGCATAAAACTTTCTGACGGGGGTATAGGCTGTGCCGTTTGTAGTGAAGTACTGTGTGGTATAGGTGTACCGGTTACCGAATTTAAGGGCCATTCTTTCCTGCCTGAATTTTTTGGTCTCAATTATAATAGCCCCCCAGGCCGCCCTTTGCCCGTAGAGCGCAGTGGCGGCTCCGTCTTTAAGAATGGTAATGGATTCAATATCGTGCTGGTTGAGTGTATTCAAACGAAACCGGTCAAGCGGTACACCGTTAATAACATAGAGGGGTTCATTGTTCCCATTGATGGAAGCCAGTCCCCTGATCCGAATCTGGTTGCCATCCGGGTTATTGGCCTTGAAACGGACCTGCAAACCGGCCACTTTACCGGCCAGTTGATTTTGCAGATTCGTCTGCAGAAGAATATCTTCCTGCCGGATAAACATAACCGAGCCAACTATGTCTTTTTTCCGGGCGGAACCAGAACCTGTTACCACCACCTCCTGCAGGGCATTAGCGTCACGAAAACCAGGTAGCTGTCCCGGCTCCATGGTTTGCTTTCGTTGCTGAATGATTGTTTCTTTCACTCCGTCAAATGACATTGGCCGCGAACCCAGCAAACTGAATGTTCCTGTCTTCATCGGGTTATAACCGATTCCGTTCTGCAGGATACGGATCTGCAGTTTTCCTTTTTGATTAAGTGACTGGGCAAAAAGATAATACTGACTATTGGGCTCCAGGCCTGAAAAAAAGAACTGCCCGTCTTCCCCGGTAATAAATTCCAGCGCCCGGCCGTCTGGTTTGTTTTGAAGGATAAACATTTTTGCCTGTACCGGCTCTCCGGAAAGGTTTTGCACCACCCCGCTTACTATATGCTCCTGTTCCGGCAGGAATTGCAGCCGGCCTTCCTTCACCACATACTCGGTAAAATCAAAATAACGGTAGCCATGTGTAAGCATGAGCAGATCCAGCGCAGGAAGAGATTTTGGCTCATCTTGTTTAAAATAGAACGGCGGCTCTTCCACTTTTCCTTTCAGTTCGCTGCCCAGCAGGAGCCATGAAAGGATATGGTCCTGTTTATCATCAGCCATCGTCCACAATTTATCATCCACCACAGAAAGAGAGAGGTTGGAGGGAACCGGTGAGCCGGTTTGATCTGTTGTGCGGATACGAAGGGTCACTTTCTCCCGGGGCTGATACCGTTTCTTATCAAATGCCAGTTGTACCTGCAGCTGCCGGTCGCGGTTCAGAAAGACAAGCCTTTCGGCCAGGGGCAGATCCGTTTCACTGAAAACGGTAAACCGGATAATACCGGCCGGGAAATCCTTTTCCCTGATATAAACGGATTTTTCCCCGTTTTCGAGACGGATCGTTTCCGAATAGTATTCTGTGTTTTTGGCAGTACCCCGGATTTTTACCTTCATACTAACAGTACTGTATAACCGTACTTGTATTTTTTCCCCGTTTCTGTCAGCCTGCAGCAGCAAACCGCTTCCGGCGGCTGCAGGAAGGGGATACAACCGGTTGATTCCGGCGGGAGAGAGAATACGGGCCGAATAGGTTTCTCCCGGCAGCGGCCGGATGCTAAACAGACCCATACCAAAATGAAAGGAACGGAATTCCGCGACTTTAATTCCCGCCTGGTTTACAATCTCTCCGCTGATATCGGCAGCTTTTCCGAACTCATTCAGCGCTTTAAACGCCACCCGGTTGGGAAGACCCTGTACAAAACTGCCTCCTTCCGGCATAAATTGTATGGCTACCTGGTTGAGCAGTATGGGAATGCTGCGGGAAACCGACTCTGTAAATCCATCATATTTTACGGTTACACTCAACAGGCCATCATTCACGGACAGACTGGCCGGTAAATGAAAGCGGATGCTGGCTTTCCCTTCCCGGGTGGTCGTGAAAACAGTTTGCTGAACGGATTTACCGCCAATAAAAACAGTGAAGGAAGCATCCTGCCCGGCAATGGGCTGATCACTGAGACTGCGCATGGAAAACGAAGCAGTCACTTCATCACCCGGTCCGAACCCTTTTCCGGGAATATCCAGTTTCAGCAGGATCCTGGGGGCAATAACTTTCTGCAGAATGATCTCCTTTACAAAAAACTGATCCTCCTTTTCGTTCTGCATCCAGCTGGTCCGGGCCCTGATTTTATATAGACCTCCGGGAGCCTCTTCCGGGAAATCAAAACTGCCTTCCGCATACCCGTCTTTTACAGGGAAACGGGATTTCTGCACAACGGTACCTGAAGGACTGATCAGCTCAGCCTGCATGACACTGCTGATATCACCCGGGGTATTGTCTTCTCCCTTTACCAGGTAGGCTTTAAAAAACAAGGTTTCACCCGGTTTAAAGAAATGGTGATTGGTATGCAGGTATATTTTTTCTTTGGATGCGGCATAATCCTGGGCAAACAGGGAACAGGCCAGTACAAATAGAAGAATAAGGAGCAGGAAATTTCTTTTCATATATCAGAATTGAAGCGTTAGGGTGAAGCCGGCCGACCGGGCAGAGGGCAGGTTAAAGAAATCAAGACCTTCGGTTCCGGGTTTATCCAGCAGGAGCTGACCGGGATCGGCTCCCTTATAGGGGGTCCAAACCAGCAGATTGGCGGCATAGATGCCTGCAGTAAATTGTTTCAGCGTTTTTTTGAAGGCATGCTTCCAGGTAAGACTGACCTGGCGTATAGAGAGAATATCGGCAGGCTGAATATATTCTTCTGCCACACCTGAAAGTCCATAACGGACCCATCGGTTTTCTTCTATTGGCCGGGAAGGGTCACTGAATGATACAGGAAGGGTATTATGCGTTCCGTCGGAAAGCACTCCGTTGAACAGGTACCCCGTATAGGATCGCTGTCTGGCTGTTTCTGCAGATCTGCCGTAGTAATTCAAAACAGCAGCCGTACCATTCCAGATCTGTCCGCCCTTTTTCCATTCCCAGTCCATGGAAAAATCAAACGAGCGGAACTGAAGCCGGGGGGAAAACTTAATGACAAAGTCAGGTAGGGGGTTCCCGATTGTTTTCAAAGCGGTATCTGCAAGCGGAAAACCGTCCTGACCAATAATGACATTCCCCGCAGTATTGCGCAGCCAGCCGCTGCCCCGGATGACACCGGGCGCTTCTCCCTTTACCAGTGCTTTGTGGATACCGCGGAAGCCGGCAAGAGGAAGATGATTGTATCCTTCTTTTATACCGGTGACTTTACTGCGATAACGGAAAAAACTGGCGATGAGTCCGGGCTTTAGTTGCTGCCGTTTATATTGCCAGGGATACAGCTCCAGCATGATTTCGGTGCCCCGGGTGACATGGCTGGCGAGATTGACCAGCTGCCATTCGCCTCCCTGCCGGAGGGGAAATATATCCTCCTTTACCGAACGCCGGTACCAGGAGTAAGATAATTGAACCACTCTCCGGAAAAGATACCATGCTGCAGAGGCCTGGTATTCGCGGTGCTGCAATGGCTTCAGCCCGGCAAAACTGCCGGCTTCCTGAAGGGGCAGGTATGTATTGAACTGATCCGGATCGGTCAGCAGGAGTGCCGTGCCCGCAAAGGACTGGTCAAGTGATATTTCACTGTCAAAGCGGTTATACGATCCCGTTATTTTTATATCCATCCAGCTCCAGTCAAACGGATTGTATATCCAGTTGTAAAGGGATACGGAAGGCATCAGGTTCAGGTTTGTTGTACTGGTACCCGAATGCCGGAATTTTCCGGCCAGTTCCAGTCCCGCTTCAAATGTATTCAGCCGGACTGATGGATGGAAACTTATCCTGGCTTCCTGGCTTAAACGATGGTAAGCATAAAATAACTGCTGAAAGGGGTATGCTATCCGGCTGCGGCTGTCAGTCAGTATATAATTCAGCACAGCATCAGCGCGGAACTTATAATCCGTGAAGGGAACGGAGAAATTCAGCTGACTGTTGAGTGAATAAACCCGGTAGCTGAAATTTCTCTCTGCCTGTAAACCCGCCGGAAAACCCGCGGTGCCGGCTTCCCTGTATTCCTGACTTTTTTCTGTATCCTGCTCCCAGGACTGGTTAAGTCTGACCCGGAAACGTCCGGGTGTAAACTCAACACCCAAAGAGCGGGTTTCCTGAACCCGTCGCAGACCCCTTGCAGGATTGTCAAGCAGGAAAAAGGGATTGTCGGCCTCCGCACTGTAACTACGCTGGCCGCCAGGTAACCGGAGGCCCTGTTCAGCAGAAAAACTGACCGGGCTGAGCAAACTGTACAGGTATACCCGCTGCAGAAAACCATCCCGGTTACTGTAATCATCCTGCTCTTCCCGCCGGCTCCAGGAAGATGAAAAAATGAAACGCTTATTTTGCCCGTTGAATAAAAAGCTGAGCTGATCCGAAAAAACGGAATTTTTCCTCAATATGGTTTTGTTGCTTACCTGCCCTGCGGAGAGGGTAAGGTTCATGAATTTATTATGAGCACTCTTTAACTTCGCATATACATTAATGTTATTGTTGAACTGTATCCCGTTGCGGAAAACGGAGTTTGTGTAGGAATTGGCCCTGCGGCTGTTATTGCTGCCGGCAGTAACCAGCCTGCCGTTTACATCCCAGGCATAGGCAGTCCCGTCATATACCAGTCCGGATAATGCGGGGCCATAACTGAACAGTTCATGGGTTTCGGGTCCCCGCCATTGATATTGTCCCCCGCCCGGCCGGCCCTGGGAAAATTCCCGCTGCAGAGCGGGTATCCGGTTTCGCTGCTGCCATTCAATCGTCTGGCTGTAACTGCCCCCGGTATAAAGCGTTTTTTCAAAACCGGGAATAATGCGCAGGCGGTTGTTTTTTCCCGTGATGATTTTCCTTACCGACTGATAATTGTAAAGATTGAAGGGCTCTCCCCTGAGCCAGGCTGTTTTTAAGTTATTGGTACTGTCGGACCATCGGATCTGATTGCTGTCTTTGCGGATGAGCCGCAGGTAGTCTTCAGCAATCACCGGTCCCCTGGTCTGGGCCGCGCAAAGTACAGGCAGCAGGCATCCTGCCAGCAGTAATGGTTTCATACTCCCTGGTTTTGGTCAGAAGATTCACTCTTTTTTAACGGATGCGGGCGAAAGAGGAATTACATACCAGGGAGTATAAATATTTGAAGAGGGGAACAGCCATTCCCCATTGCCTACTGCCCACTGCCCCTCAAAGCACCTTCACACTTCTCTCCACAAAGGCGGTCAGGTCGGCGCCCTTCAGCATCCCCTGGGCCAGCAGGGCCAGATCGAATGCCTGTTTGGCGAGCAGGGTCTGCTCTTCTTCACCGGCACTCAGAATTTTAGGAATCAGCGGGTGATTACCGTTTATGGCGACTTTGTAACTGTCGGGCAGATTGCCATAGAAATTCATACCACCACCCAGCCGGCTCATGTCCTTCATCCGGCGCATCCACTCTTCCATGGTAATGGTGACAGGAAAACTTTCCGCCTGCAGGCTTTCCACTTCCACTTTCATTGCGGGGTTACCGATTGCTTTTTCAAAGATGGCTTTGAGTTTCCCGGTTTCCTCTTCTGTCAGTTTGTGTTTTTCCGTATCGTCTTTTTCTATCAGTTTATCCGTTACATCGGCATCCACCCGCTTCAGCGATGTTTTTTCCAGTTTCATTTCCAGGTGATGGATAAAATGGGTGTCGATCGGCGTATTCATCAGCAGCACATCATAGTTTTTCTTCTCCGCGGCCGCAATATAACTGTGCTGGTAATCCGCGTCAGCGCTGTAGAGATAAACCAGCTGCCCGTTTTTATCGGTCTGGAAATCTTTCACTTTGGCCTGGTATTCTTCCAGTGTGTAATTTTCCTTTTTGGTATTGGTGAGCAGCAGAAACTCCTTGGCCTTTTCCCAGAATTTTTCATCACTCAGCCCGCCGTATTTAACAAAAATGCCGATATCACTCCATTTTTCTTCGTAGGCCTTCCTGTCTTTTTTGAAAAGCTCCGCCAGTTTCTCCGCCACCTTGCGGCTGATATAACTGTTGATCTTTTTCACATTGCTGTCACTCTGCAGGAAGGAGCGGCTTACATTCAGCGGAATATCCGGAGAATCAATCACCCCGTGCAGGAGCAGCAAAAATTCAGGAACAATATCTTTTACTTCATCCGTAATAAATACCTGGCGGCTGAAAAGTTTGATCTTATTTTTCTGAACTTCAAAATCATTTTTCAGTTTGGGGAAGTACAGCACACCGGTGAGGTTAAAGGGATAGTCCACATTCAGGTGGATCCAGAACAGCGGATCATCCTGGAAGGGATACAGTTCCCGGTAGAACTCCAGGTAGTCTTCATCTTTGAGGTCGGCCGGCGCCTTGGTCCATATGGGAGTGGTATTATTGATGATATTATCCACTTCCACCGTCTTATACTTCGGGTTTCCTTTTTCATCCTCGCCATCGGGTTCGGAACTGCTGCGGGTACCAAACTGCACAGGTACGGGAAGGAATTTGGCGTATTTATCCAATATGCCCTGGATACGGGTCTTTTCCAGGAACTCGGTGGATTCTTCATTCAGGTAAAGAATTACATCGGTCCCCCTTTCCTTACGGCTTCCTTCGGTGATTTCAAATTCTGTACTGCCATCACAGCTCCAGCGGGCCGGCTCAGCTCCGTCCTGGTAGGAAAGTGTCTGGATTTCCACTTTTTCCGCCACCATAAAGGCAGAATAAAAACCTAATCCGAACCGCCCGATGATTTCATTGGCATCACTGGCTTCCTTAAATTTTTCCATGAATTCAGTGGCCCCGGAAAAAGCCACCTGGTTGATATATTTTTTAATCTCTTCGGCAGTCATGCCAATGCCACTGTCGGAGATGATGAGGGTTTTGGCTTCCGGATCCACGGCCACCCGGATCTTCAGTTCGCCCAGTTCCTGGTTATAATGCCCGAGCGAACCCAGCCTTTTGATCTTTTGGGTGGCATCTACGGCATTGCTGACCAGCTCGCGGAGAAAGATCTCATGATCAGAATAGAGGAATTTTTTAATGATCGGAAAAATGTTTTCCGTGTTGATCGAAATCGTGCCTTTTTCCTGTACCATAATTGATTGATTTGACAGAGTTAAACGTGCCGGCGAAAATACCAAGATTGGGCCAAAGGGGAGGGGGTTGACAGAATGGCAGAAGAGACGGGAGGAGGGAGATAGGAGGCGGGAGACGGGAGGCGGGAGACGGGAGACGGGAGACGGGAGATAGGAGACGGGAGTATGCAGATAGGAGTTAGAAGTTAGTAGTAGTTCTATCAAAATTATGGTTGCGGGAACCTCTCAACCTCTCAACCTCTCAACCCCTCAACCTCTCAACCTCTCAACCTCTCAACCTCTCAACCCCTCAACCCCTCAACCCCTCAACCCCTCAACAAACTGACAATTTCCACCTTCCACCCAGGCCTTCCGGATGATGCGTGTCATTGCCGGGAGTGAATTCGCTCATTGTTTTTACAGGGGTCGGGGAGTTAAATTAGGTACGAAAGGACCGGATTATTAATTGCCTAAACATAAACAAATGAAAAACACATCTAAAGTGCTGATTGCGCTGGGAGCAGGTTTGGCCATTGGTGGCCTCCTGGGTGTGTTGTTCGCCCCTGATAAAGGCGTAAACACCCGCCACAAAATTGCAGAGAATGGAAAAAAACTTGCTGATCAGCTGAAAAGCAAGTTTAAAGCCGGCAAAGAGAAAATGGAAGAAAAACTCAGCCGGGTAAATGGCGAACTCGAAGAAGTAATCTGACGGTCCTTAGCCTCTAATCATCTCACCATGTCAGAAGAGTTCAGAAAATTCGAGTCGCTGGCCGAACAGCTCAGAGCGTACGTAAACACCAGGGTATCGCAGGCAAAGCTGTCCATGGCGGAAAAGATCTCCAAACTGGCCGCCACGATGATCGCAATGCTGTTGTCGGCCCTGGTGTTCTTCTTATTTTTCGTGCTGCTTGCTGTGGCTGCCGCCCTTCTGGTTGGCCAATGGCTGAACAGCCTCTGGCTGGGATTCCTGATTGTGGCCGGATTCGTACTGCTGACCGGACTGATTATCTGGCTGGCAAAGGACAGGCTGATCCGTATACCGATTATGAATGCGTTGATAGAAGCACTGTTTGATAAAGACGAAGAACATGAGGAAGATCAGAAATAGCCGGGATATTGAAAGGGAAAAACTGCGTCTGCGGGTTCAGCAGCTGGAGCAGGAAAAAGCCCTGCGCGAAAGCTGGCTGGAGCTGAAAGAAGATTTACGTCCCGGTAAACTGTTGCGTAACAAACTGGCCGAATATACCCGGGAAAAACCGGGAGAAGAAGGACTGGTCAGCGGATTGGTCAATGCCGGTACCGCCTACCTCAGTAAAAAACTGACGGGCTATGCAGGGGCAAAAATTGACAGCAGCCTGCAGGCAGGAATAGAAAAAGCAGGGGAAAAACTGAAAACCATCCTGACCCGGAAAAAGAAAACAACCTGATTATACCATTAAACCGGACCGGAGGCTGTAACTGAACACGGGAACAGCCTCTTTTTATTTTCCGGATTCCTTAATAATCATCTTTAGCCCCATCCGCCCCATGTCCTGTATCATCCGGCGGGGTTCTGCCGCCATAGCCTGCAGCCAGAGCCCGGGCTGATCCGTTTCGCCGCTCAGATACTGTTTCAGAAAAGCCACCACCGGCACCGCTGTTATAAAAGAAGGATCCTGGTGCTCCATCCGGAGTGACCATTTTTTTTGCTGCCCGTATTTCCGGCCCTCCGCATCACAGGTGAGTACATAACCATAAGGCGGCCGGCTGTATTTTTTCATACTCCCGGTGAGCAAACGCGACAGGGAAGGCCGCAGAAATACCGGTAAAATCTTATGGCCCAGCATAACCAGCGGCATGATAAAATAGTCTGTCACCCGGTTAAAGCCCGCAATAAAAAATCCGCAATCCTTCAGTTGCGGATACAATTGCGGCAGACTTCTCAGTTCTTCAAGGAAGAAAGGCGCACAGTATTTATTGCCATAACCCTTGCCAAACCCGGCTTTAATTATACCCTGGCCGGTCAGCATATTCATTTTTTTCCAGCGCCCTTTTTTATAATAACGGCCCTGGTAATCCGCGAGCTCATCCACAAATTCCTCCTGCGTGGACTCCCCGGCCCTGTAAGAACTGAAATCAATATTCATCAGTCCCGCCACCCGGGCACTTAAAATTTCATCAAAAAAACCCGCCGCGTAGCGGATCAGCAGCGCAGGTAAGCCGGGATGAAAACCCCCGCCGGTTATAAAGCAGCGCCCGGCTTTTTTAATGGCAGGTTCCATTTTTTTCAGCTCATTAAAAACAGCTGCACCAAAATGGATATCCATATAATCTGTGCCGCAGGAAATGGCTGTTTCCGCTATGAGATGGGTATGTTTTGCCGTACTGGAACAAACCAGCACCAGGCGGGCTTCCCTGAACAGGGGTTCCAGGCTTTTCCTGTCCGCAGCATCACAACAGGCCCCTTTTACCCGCTCACCCGGAAACTGCCGGTTCAGGGCCGTCGCCGTCTGCTCCGCTTTTTGCCTGTTCCGGCCCGCAATGAGGAGGTCTGCCCCGCTTTCCAACAGGAGCAGCCGGGCCGCTTCGGTGCCGACCTGTCCGTATCCGCCGAGAATAAGAATGGTTTTGCTTTTCATGAGGACTGGTTTTACCAGCAGTTCCTGCAAAACTATTTTTCCTTTCGGGCCGGCAGCCTGACAGTCCCGGCCCCCTCGCCTGTTTTTAATCAAGCGGAGAGATAAGACAACAGCCTGTAAAGACGACGAAAATCAGGATGGCTCCTGATACTTATTGGTGGAAATAGACTTTACTGATTTTCCCTTTTTCAATAATATAGATGGCGACCGCATATACAGGTTTGGGTCCAAATCCCCAAACCTCCTCATGATCAATAACCATATTGCCCTGTACCAGCCGGTTTTGCAGTTTACAATACAGCGCAGGAATCCGGGTAATAAAGAGATAATCCTTCCGCATATTTTCTTTTCCCTTCATCAGTAGTTTACCGGGAAATTCATACAGCTCCACATCCGCTGCATAAGGCTCCAAAAAGGCTTCCAGATTATGGGCATTGTACGCATTAAGCTGCTGTTGTACGAGTTCTTCCGGACCAGGCTGCAGCAGGGTATCGGGATCAAGCAACTCCCCGTTCAGCATAACCCGGTGAATTTTTCTCCAGTTGGCCAGGCTGTCCAGCGGATTGGCCTCCAGCAGCAGCAGGTTGGCTTTTTTATTTTTGGCAATACTGCCCCATTCCGCTTCCTGTCCCAGCGCCCTGGCTCCGTTGATTGTGCTGGACTCGAGGAGTTGCCAGAGATTCATACCGGCGGCCTGCATGGCTTCCAGTTCACTGAAATAAGAACTTGCATGTTGGGTACCCGTATTCCCTGCGTCGGTGCCGGTGGCAATAATCACTCCGCCATTAACCAGTTTCATCAGGTTGAGGGCCATTATGGAATCCGTGCCCTTTTGCCGGGCTTTCTGCAAAGGGGAGGATAAACTGGCTTTATACATCCGGGCAAGGGCGGTATCCGGCCAGGGATAATCAATAATGGAACCGATGGTGGCCGGGTGTGCCAGGTTCAGCTCATGGGTATTGAAATGATAGGTATCCCCCAGCACTTTTCCATAATTACCCGCTACCACCAGGGTAGGACAAAGCACGGTCTTCCGGCTCTTCAGTAACTGAACAAAGGAGTCAGACAGCACTTCATCATCCACACTGTGCACCAGGAAATCGGCTCCCGCTTCCACGGCCAGCTGAGCTGTGATCCGCTCTGTGGCATGTACGGCCACCCGTTTATTGTTTTTATGGGCTTCCTCAATGGCGGCTTTTACAAGCGGCAGGTTTTTACGGGCACCGGCTTCTATATCATTCCCGGTAACGATATACCAGATTTTGATAAAATCGGTATGAAGCGCCAGCTGATCCCGTACCGATTTTCGGGTATCCTCTTCCGTTAGCATCTCGGTAAAGGGACTGTTTGCCCCCAGATTTTTAAAGGGCGCCGGCACCCAGGTAGTCAGGAGCGGACCGGTCATCCTCACCAGCGGTAAACCGCTTTTGCGGGAAAGACTGTCTTTTAATTTCAGGAAATTTTCCGAAGCCCCTACATCAATTACCGATGTGATACCCGCCGACAGATAACGACGCAGCAGGTTCGCCATATGGGACTGGGTCCAGCTGATTTCTTCCGCATAAGGCCGGTATTTTCGTAAATCAATGGCATCCGGCCGGGCATACAGGCCCCCGCTCTGGAAAAAATGCACATGGGCGTCAGTAAAACCCGGTACCAGGTAGTTGCCACCGGCATCCAGTACCGTTGTACCGGGAGGAAGCGCTTTGAAATTTTTATCCTTATCCACCCGCTGAATTATTCCATCCTGCACCAGGACGGAATAGCCTGTAAGAAGTTTTTTCTGCTCCGTATCGGGAATCAGCACATTTTTGATAAGGATTTGTGCAGGGGCAGACAGGCCGGCCAGCAGCAGGGCCATCAGGATAAGAGGTGAACGCATACAGGTTTGTTTCCTGCAAATGACGGAATATTTTCCCTAACGGGAAATCTTACCTCTTTTGTTCCGGATTTCTTTTCACAAACTGATATTCCTCGTATGCCTCGGGACCGGATTCCAGCTTGAGAAAATACTGTCCTTCGGGAAGATGGGTAAGGCGCAACTGAGTACTCAGTCCCCGGAAACAGCCTTTCCGGAGCATTTCGCCTTCCGGAGAGTGAATGGAATATTCCAAACCCCGGGTATTACCGGAAGGAACATCAATAAAGAGATAGTCGTATACCTCCCTGGTGATACGCACCGGGGGAAAAAATGCCTGCATAGCCTTAACCTTTGGGAGGTCTAAATTAACCGCAGAAAATGATTTTTGCAAGCAGGACGGATTAACCTGCTGTGAAGAATTCCGGATTTACGTAATAATTGCTAGAAAGAAAGATCATTTTCCGGATTTTTACGAACCCGCCGGATGCAGTATTTTTAGGAAAAGCGGCTATGAAAAAAATATTCCTGGTTGGGGCGCTGGCAACAGCTTTACAGCTGAAGGCCCAGACCGATACGCAAAAGGTACCGGTACTGATTCGCTGTGATGATATCGGCATGAGCCATTCTGTTAACCTGGCCGCCGAAAAAATTGCCATGAGCGGGATGCCTGTATCCATGTCGGTCATGGTCCCCTGCAGCTGGTTTCCCGAAGGAGCTGCCATGCTGAAAAAATATCCGAACGTTTCAGTGGGCATACACCTCACCCTGAATGCAGAATGGAAACAATACCGATGGGGGCAGGTAGCCGGCGCGGAAGCTGTACCCAGCCTGGTGGATTCTTTGGGCTATTTCTTCCCCTCAAGGGCGGCCCTCTTTGCCAATAATCCCTCCCTGGCGGATATTGAAAAAGAACTCAGGGCCCAGATTGAAAAAGCAATAAAGGCAGGGCTGAAAATTGACTACCTCGACTATCATATGGGGGCAGCCATGCAAACCCTGGAAACAAGAATGATCGTTGAAAAACTGGCAACGGAATTTAAGCTGGGAATTTCCCGCTACTTCGGGGAAACCGATGTAAATGGCGTGTATGCAGCCCCGGTCACCTCTAAAAAAGACACCCTGCTGACCCGGATGAAGGAACTGCAGCCGGGCGCCGTACGGCTACTGGTATTTCATGTGGGGGAGAATGACGCCGAACTCTCCGCCATGGAAGATCTCAATCCTTTTGGGCCGAAAGAGATGAGCCGTCACCGGCTGGCGGAAAGAGACGCTCTCTTGTCCCCTGAATTCGCTGCCCTGCTGAAGGATCCGAAATACCGCGCGGTTAATTATAAAATGCTCGTACAGGAAAAGGGCCTGGCTTCCATGCGCAGACCCTGATTGGCGCTTATTTTTTCTGCTGCAGGATACTCCAGTCGGTATCCTCGGCCACAATCGTATTGCTGAGCCGGCCGAGTCCGTCCACTTCCATTTCCACCAGGTCGCCGGGCTGCAGCCACTGCTCTGTATAATTGGGGTCATTTAGTTTGCCGGTACCGTTGAGCTCCAGGAAACAGCCGGTACCTACGGTACCGCTTCCGATCACATCCCCCGGATAAAGACTTACCCCATAGGATGCCCGTTCTATGATCTCCGCGAAGGTCCAGTCCATATCCCCGGAATTACCGTCACTGACCTGCACCCCGTTCACAAAACACTTCATCCGCAGGTTCCAGTTTTTGCCGGTATGATTTTCCTTTGCCGGAATTTCATAAGCCGTGAGTTCATCCGGTGTTACCAGCCAGGGGCCGAGTACCGTGGAAAAATCCTTACCCTTGGCCGGACCGAGATTCAGCAGCATTTCCTCCATCTGCAAACGGCGGGCGCTCATATCATTCATGATCATCAGCCCGGCAATATATTCATCGGCTTCCGCCGCTTTGATGTTTCTTCCGTGTTTGCCGATTACAATGGCCACTTCCAGTTCAAAATCCAGCTTCTCAAAATGATCGGGCATACAAAGGATTTCTCCCGGTCCCTGGATACTGTGGTGATTGGTGAAATAGAAAATCGGGTACTGATCAAATTCCGGAATCATCTCCGCCTTCCGGTTGCGCCTGGCCGCTGCCACATGCTGCCGGAATGCATATCCGTCGCGGCAGGAAGTGGGAAAGGGAACCGGCGATAGCAATTCCAGTTGCGAAACCGGTATGCCCCGGTTACTGGTCCGGGTTCCCTCTTTCAGCAAAAGTTCACCGGCCTGTGCCACCGGATAATAATCCTCCCAGTAGTTTAAAAAAAGATTCATGCTATTGGGCAGGTCGGGGTGCAACACTTCCATATCATAGGCCATATCGCTGATGAGCACAGCCAGCTGCTCCCTTCCTTCTTTCAGATAAGTAATCAGTTTCATATTCCGGTTTTGTGTGCGCTAAGTTAACAAAAGGTGGTCAGCAAGGAAGGGAAGTCAGCCGCTTCTCAGTAAATTGCCTTATGTTTCTGAAAAAACTTTTTTTCCTGTTTGTTCCCCTGGCCGTGTGCAGCCAGGACAGCTGGATCCGCATCAATCAGCTGGGATACACACCTGCGGGCAGTAAAGTCGCCGTATGGTGTACCAAAGGAAACCAGGGTATCAGCGCCTGGGAACTTGTGGAACGCAGCACCGGTAATATCGTCATGAAAGGAAAAGCCGGCCGTGACTTCGGGGCATGGGGACCTTTTACGCGTTCCAGCCGACTGAATTTCTCCGCTTACAAAAAGCCGGGCACCTATTATCTCCGCGCCGGCAAGACAGAGTCGCCCGATTTCCGGATCGGGGAGGATATCTACCAGGGCACGGCGGATTTCTGCCTGCGGTATATGCGCCAGCAGCGTACCGGCTTTAATCCCTATCTGAATGACAGTTGCCATACCCATGACGGCTATGTGTTATACGGGGAAAAAGCCGGCATCAAAGACAGCAGTTACGCCGATGTAACCGGCGGATGGCACGATGCCTCCGACTACCTGCAGTATAGTACTACTTCAGCCAATGCCACCTCCCATCTCCTGATGGCCTACCGCGATTTTCCGGCTGTATTCGGAGATGAAAAACAAGCCAGCGGACTGGATGGCAGCAACGGAAGACCCGATGTACTGGACGAGGCCCGCTGGGGCCTTGACTGGTTGTTAAAAATGCATCCGCAGGAAGACAGGATGTTCAACCAGATCGGCGACGACCGGGATCATATGGGTATGCGCATGCCGGGACAGGACACCAATTATTATGGCAGAGGACTGGAACGTCCGGTTTATTTTGTAAGTGGTGAACCCCAGCAAAGAGGCAAATTCATGAATGTCACCACCGGCACCAGTTCCACCGCCGGTAAATTTGCCACCGCCTTTGCCCTGGGCCAGGCAGCTTTCCAAAACGCCGATCCTGCTTATGCCGGTATCCTGTTTAAAAAAGCCTTATCGGCTTATCAGTACGGAAAATTAAAACCCGGTTTTACCCAAACCGCCTCGGTGCGTTCTCCCTATATCTACGCGGAAATGAACTGGACGGATGATATGGAACTGGCCGCTGCGCAATTGTACCGGCTAACCCATAAACCGGACTATCAGGCCGAAGCGTTCGCGTATGCCGCCATAGAAAAGATCACGCCCTGGCTTGGCGCGGATACCGCAGCCCATTACCAGTGGTATCCCTTTATCAATCCGGGTCATTATGAACTGGCCAAAACCTTAACCGGCAGTGCCAGAACCACGCTTACCGGGTATTATAAACAGGGCATTGAAAAAGTAATGGCCAAAGCCAGGCAAAATGCCTTTTACCGGGGAATCCCCTTTATCTGGTGCAGTAATAATCTGACTACTTCCTTTGCTATTCAGTGTTACTGGTACCGGGAACTGACCGGGGATCAGCAATTCCTGGAACTGGAACAGGCCAATTTTGACTGGTTATTTGGTTGTAACCCCTGGGGTACCTCAATGGTATACGGACTTCCCGAATGGGGAGATACCCCGGTGGATCCCCATTCCGCTTTTACCCATATAAAAAACTATCCGATTGACGGGGGACTGGTGGACGGCCCCGTGTATGGCAGTATTTTCAACGGACTGATCGGTATCCAGTTAAAAGACGCCGATGAATACGCGGAATTCCAGAGCCGGCTGGCCGTATACCATGACGACTACGGCGATTATAGTACCAATGAACCTACGATGGATGGTACCGCTTCCCTGATCTACCTGTTAGCCGCCAAAGAAGCGGAAACTGGTAAAAACAGAAAGTCTGTTGCAGTAAAAAAAAACTTTAGGTATAACCAGGGAGCCCTGATCCGGGGCGACAGCAGCCGGAAGGAAATCGCCCTTGTTTTCACCGGACATGAATTCGCGGAGGGCGGGTATTATATTGACAGTCTGCTTGCCCGGGAAAAAATCCGGGCCTCCTTTTTTTTTACCGGCGAATTCTACCGCAACCCTGCTTTTCAGCGTCTGGTCAGAAAACTGAATCAGCAAGGACATTACCTCGGCGCCCATTCCGACTGTCACTTGCTGTATTGTGACTGGGTAAAACGGGACAGTCTGCTGATAAGCCGTGATCAATTCAATTTTGATCTGGCGGATAATTATACCGCCATGGCGCAACTGGGTATTGAGGTACACAAAGCCCGCTGGTTCCTGCCTCCCTATGAATGGTATAACGACAGTATTGCCGCCTGGACAAAAGCCCTGGGCTTTCAGCTGATCAGTTATACCCCCGGCACCCGCAGTCATGCGGATTATACGACCGATTCGGCCAAAAACTTCCAGTCTTCAGCCGCTATTCTGCAATCAGTGCTCTCCTATGAAAAAACAAAACCCGCCGGACTCAACGGCTTTCTGCTGCTGCTGCATGCCGGGGCCGGCCCTCATCGAACCGACAAGTTTTTTTACCGGCTCCCGGAATTAATAAAATATTTAAAGGCAAAAGGTTACCGGTTTTTAACGGTTGATCAGCTGGCCGGGTAACCAGGAAAGGCTGTTTTGGGGAGAGATAATTTTCACTTTCCTCTTGGAAATTTATTTTGAACCCTTTTTATCTTTGTGGTATGCATTTCGAAAAAATCCACAATAAAGGGCAGGCGCGTTTGTTCAGGAACGATTTTTTGGAAGCGCTTACCAAGGCAAATCCATTGGTGATCTGGGGCATGTATATCCCCATCCTCTCGTACATTATTTATCTGGCCGCAGACCGGTACGGCTACAGTACCGGAAGGATCCTGCTGCTTTTTTTTGCGGGGATGTTCTTCTGGACATTCTTTGAATATATCGCCCACCGCTTTATTTTTCACTGGGTGCCCGAAGGAAGCACTGCCCGTAAAATCGTTTACACCCTTCATGGAAACCATCATCATTACCCGCGCGACAGGCAACGGCTCTTTATGCCGCCGGTACCCAGCCTGATAATCTCCTCCTCCCTTTTCGGACTGACCTGGCTGGCAATAGGATCACATGCCCTCATGTTTTTCCCGGGCTTCATGATTGGTTACCTTCTTTATGGTTCGATGCACTATGCCATTCATGCCTGGAACCCGCCTTTTAAATGGATGAAGGGACTCTGGCGCAATCACCACCTGCATCACTATAAAAATGAACACCAGGGTTTCGGCGTGAGTTCCACCCTCTGGGATCATGTATTTGGTACTATGTTCGATCTGAAAGGAGAGAAAGAAGATAAGGAGAAAGTGAAGGAGCTGATGTTTGAGAAGAAGGGGAATAGTGACTAGTGAGCTTGCCTGCCGGCAGGCAGGTGGTGAGTGGGTATACCGCTGCATTATTCAATCCGGTAGGTGTAAGTCCGGTGTACTTTATCTTTCACCGCGCCGGTGGCTTCATGAATAGCCCGCATTTTCTGATTGAAATCTCCCACCCAGGCCAGTTCTACGCCTTTAATGGTATTTCGGGGAATAACCTCCAGTTGCAGTTTGCGTATCAGTGCGGATTCTATGCCGTGGTTCTGGTATTTCTTCTTACAGCCCATTACAATGATCCGGATCCGGTCAATGGTGAGTGTATTTTTATACCAGAGAAATTTCAGTTTACCCCACCAGTTCAGTTTGCCGTTCAGGTGTTTTAATACCTGGTTGATATCGGGCATACAGAGTATAAAAGAAATCGGCTCATTATTATGATAGGCAAACCAGATGATTTTTTCATCCACCACCGGTTTCATTTGCCTGAACTGTTCCTCAATGGTTTCCATTTCAATGGCGGTGAAGGCGGGGAACTCACTCCAGGCGTCATTATAGATTTCCCGGAAATCAGCTGCGAATTTTGAAAACTCTTTCTTGCTGAAATGCCGGAACTGGTATTCCGGTTTTTTCATCACCCATTCCGCAATTTTGACAAAACGTTCAGGAAACGGCACCGTCACATCCAGGAAATTGGTCAGCTGATCGTATTCTTTGGTGAAACCGTATGCTTCAAAAAGTGCCTGGTAATAGGGCGGATTATAATTCATACCCATTCCCGGTGGTTTGAAACCTTCCACGAGCAGCCCCCAGTATTTATCATTCTCCCCGAAATTAATCGGACCGAGTATACGCTTCATTCCTTTAGCCTTCAGCCATGTTTTGGCGGTATCAAAAAGCAGAAAAGCGCTCTCCCGGTCATTGATACACTCAAAAAATCCGATTCCGCCGGCGGGTTCGGCCTGTGCCTGGTTTTTATGGGTGTCGTAAAATGCGGCAATCCTTCCGGTTGTTTCGCCTTTATCGTTCTTTAATAACCAGCGGGTACATTCACCGTGCACGAAGAAATTATTGAGGGCGGGATCAAAAACGGCCCGGATATCCTTGTCAAGCGGGGCAATCCAGTTGGGATCATTTTTATACAGTTTTGCAGGGAGCCGGATAAACTCCTTTTCTGCCTGACCGTCTTGTACCTCCGTAACGAACATGCCGCAAAACTACAATAAAGCCCCGCCTTGCGCCAAAATGTTTATGAGCGGTTTGCAACTGTTTCAGTTTACAACTTTACCAACCGGCAATCAGTGAGTGATTTTTAATAAAAGCGCGTGCCGGTACTTTTCGTTTACCCTTTCCGGCAACCTTACCTGCAGCTCTTCGCCTTCTCTTTTTGTTGTCAGTTTATTTTTTTCCCCGGCTATGCGGACAAGGGCACCCTTTTTTGCAAGGTTGGCCGGAAGGGTTATTTGCTCCGGCCATTTTCCATTGCTGTCGGGCAGACAAAATACATAGCTGGCTTGATCGTTTTGGGCGGCGGTGAAATAAAGGTTGCCGCTGCTGTAAGGCGCCAGGGGTCTGCTGTTGTAAATTCCTTCCCCGTTCAGTTGCATCCACTGTCCAATTTCCCGGAGCCGGTCATAAGCATCCGTTGCCCACTCCCCGTCAGGGCCCGGCCCGATATTGAGCAGGAAATTACCGCCCCTGGATACGATTTTTATCAGCAGCTGAATCAGTTCTCCGGCAGATTTATACCGGTCGTTGGGTACATAACTCCAGGAGCCCCCCATCGTCATACAGGTTTCCCAGGGAAAGGGAAGGGGTTTGTCGGGTACCTGCTGTTCGGGGGTGGTATAATTTTCATATTCCCCGGTTACCGTACGGTCAACAATGAGTAAACCGGGCTGGTATGAACGCGCCATGGCCGCTATTCCGGGCATATCAATATCCTGATCCTGTTTAATGCCCCGCTGCCAATCCACACTGGTATCCACCGTAGAAAGCGGCCGCACCCAGCCGCCATCCAGCCAGAGAATATCCATTTTCCCGTAATCGCGCATCAGTTCCTGCAGCTGGTTATAGGTAAACTTTTTATAGGCTTGCCATTTCTCCGGGTATTTCACGGGGTCATAATTCACGTTCCGGTCCTTTGGCGGGAAATAGGGCCACCAGTAATTTTCATGGTGCCAGTCGGGTTTGGAAAAATAAGCGCCGGTCCAGAAGCCCTGCTTGCGGAAAGCAGTGAAAATCTCTTTGGTGACATTACTTTTCGGGTGAGTGGCAAAGGGGGACGCGGAGCCGGTTATTTTATAATCTGTTTCTTTACTGTCAAACATGCAGAATCCATCGTGGTGTTTGGTGGTAAAGACCACATATTTCATCCCGGCTTCTTTTGCTGCTTTGGCCCATTTTTCCGGGTTGAACAAAACCGGGTTGAAACTTTTCTGCAGGTCTTCATAGGCTTTCACATACCCGGTATAGGTTTTGGCATACGGACCGGTGCGTTGTGTCCAGCCCTCGTCTTCCGGGCAAATGGACCAGCTCTCCACCACCCCCCATTGACTGTAGGGTCCCCAGTGCATCAGCAAACCGAACTTTAGGTTCTGCCATTGGGTTAATTTCTGCTGCACTAACGTGTCGGATGGCGCCTGGTATTTTTCGTGCTGAGCAGAGACGGATGAATACACAGAAGAAAGAAGTAAAAAAAATCCCGCAGTCAGTAACTGATTTCTCATCTGGTGCAATTTGCGTGAATGTAATATAATGCGCTTAAAATGGCTGAACTTACCATTCTTCACCTTCAGCGGGCTTCGCATCCTGTCTGAATGCCGCTTTTGACTTCAGCTTCTGCAACTGCCGTTCAATGATCAGTTCCGCTATTAATCCGCCCGCATTTTCTTCCGACCGGTCAGCCAGCAGCGCCCGCATCCGGGCCTCATCCACATCAATCCGGTACAGATGGAATACCAGCTTTTCAAAATCATGATGGATCATTTCATTGATGACCGCTGCCAGTTTATTCCTTAACTGTTCATAGGTACCGGTGGCCGGCAGTGTTAGCTCCATGGATTGATTGATGGCCGGTACCAGTTCCTGGGGAATCAATGTCATATGCTTAGTATTTTTCCATGACCCCCAGACCAAATAAGGCAAAATCATATTTCACGGGATCATCCGGATCTAAAGTTCGTAAGTAATCCGTTAGTGTCACAGCCGTTTTCCAGTTTACCACCGGGTTTTGCCGGTCTTTTATGTCAATCAGCCCGAAACGGTCTGCCACCCGCGCCACATGGAGGTCAACCGGGCAGATCAGCTGTGCCGGGGAAATTTTTTTCCAGATGCCGAAATCCACGCCCTGTTTATCCCGCCGGACCATCCAGCGTAAAAACATATTCAGGCGTTTACAGGTGGAACCTTTTTCCGGACTGGCAATATGCTTGCGGGTACGGGGCGGGGCATCTTCCAGTGAAAAGAAATAATGAGGGAAACCGGTCAGCATCTCTTCGATCGTTGTCCCATGCATGGTAAAAGCAGTTTCCAGACTTTTGTGTTTACTGTAATGCCATTTGAAGAATTCAATGAAATAGAGCAGGTCGGTAGTATTGAAGGTGCGGTGTTTGAAGGAAAGCAGTTTTTTCAGATCATTATCCGTATGGCCTGTACAGAAGGCAAAAGGCGCATCATCCATCAGCCGCATCAGTTCATTTGCCTTATTGATGATGGTGCTGCGTTTGCCCCAGGCGAATACCGCTGCGAAGAAGGCCGCGATTTCAATATCCTGTTTTTTATGGAAATGGTGCGGCACCGAAACAGGGTCACCGGCAATAAAAGAAGGCTGGTTGTACAGCCTTACTTTTTCATTCAGAAAATCTATGAAATTATCTTTCTTCATCAGCCAATGGCCTTTGCCAGGTCTTCCACCAGGTCATCCGCATCTTCAATGCCCACACTCAGCCGGATCAGGGAATCGGACAACCCGTTTTTTATCCGCTCTTCCCGGGGAATGGAGGCATGGGTCATACTGGCCGGGTGATTGATCAGGGATTCCACGCCCCCCAGGCTTTCCGCCAGGGAAAACAAATGCGTGGAGGATAAAACGCGTTTGGCTTCTTCCACACTGTCGTTCTTCAATTCAAAGGAAATCATGCCGCCAAAACCCTTCATCTGTTTGCTGGCTACCGCGTAACCGGCGTGGTCTTCAAAACCGGGCCAGTACACTTTGCTCACTTTCGGATGATCTTTCAGCCAGTGCGCAATCCGTTTTCCGTTCTCGCAATGGGCTTTCATGCGTACACCCAGGGTTTTAATCCCGCGTAATACCAGGAAACAATCCATAGGACCGGGGACGGCCCCGCAGCTTTTCTGGATAAAATAGAGTTTGTCACGCAGTTCAACATCATTCATCACCAGGGCGCCCTGGATCACATCACTGTGTCCGCCGAGGTACTTGGTGGCCGAGTGCATCACGATATCAGCGCCGAGATCCAGCGGATTCTGCAAAGCGGGTGAGGCAAAAGTGTTGTCCACCACCAGGATCAGTTTATGCGCCTTGCTGATGGCGGCTACGGAGGCGATATCCGTAATATTCATCAGCGGGTTGGTGGGTGTTTCCAGCCAGATCAGTTTGGTTTTCGGGGTAACAGCTGCTTCCACATTGGCGGCTGATGTTGTATCCACATAGCGGAATACGATGCCAAAACGTTCAAATACCTTGGTGAACAGGCGATAGGTGCCTCCGTACATATCATTGGCGCAAATCACTTCATCACCTGGGTTCAGCAGTTTAATAACGGCATCGGTTGCGGCCACTCCGCTGCTGAAAGCCAGTCCGAACTTTCCGTTTTCAATCACCGCCAGGGCTTCTTCCAGCGCAGTACGGGTCGGATTCTGGCTGCGGGCATATTCATAACCTTTATTAACCCCGGGCGCCTCCTGCACATAGGTAGAGGTCTGGTATACGGGGGTCATGATCGCGCCGGTGGACGGGTCCGGGTGTGAACCGGCGTGAATGTATTTAGTGGCAGATTTCATACTGATTGATTTATTCCTGCAAAGATGAGGAATAAATAGCAGCCGGGGGAGGCTGTTTGGCAGGCGGATTATTTACCGAAGGAGAAAGGCAGCCGCACTTCCACATCATCCCAGGCCATCAGCAGGAAAACCTGGTTTTCTTTTTCTTCAAAAACCATGGTGAAGTATTCCAGGCTTTGCTGTGTTTTTGTTACCGGTACGGTAAAACGGGCCACATCTTTCAGGGTATCGGGTTTCAGGCCCCAGATATCTGTATTGGCATTTATAGCGATGGTCCAGTTTTCGGGGTGGGGTATGCAGTAAAGCGAATACCGGCCGGCTTTTACTTTTTTATCTCCGGCCATTGCATCCCTGTATAATTCCAGTTCAGTGGCTTCATTGGCTCCCAGTCGCCAGGGTTCTTCGTACTTCAGCACCTCATGAAAAATATGCCGACCCTGCAGGTGCGGACGGGAATAAATCACCCGTGCCAGGGGCGCGCTGCTGACAGCACCCGTCATCTTCAGCTTGGGATAATCCACCGGGTAATAAACCATATCCAGGGGAGAAACATCCACCCCGGCATAAGGATTCAGAGCCGGTCTTTCCAGCCGGGCGGCCGGGGCACTGTCACGGATACCGCTGCTGTCATTACGGCCAGCCTGTTTGCTGCTTTCATCGCTGCAGGATAACAGGAGGAGGCAGAGGCTGAGGCAGAGGCTGAGGCTGAGGTTGAGGTTGAGTCTGGGGTGCATGCGGCAAGTTAAAAACTTATTGGCAAAGCCACTTTCAGGTTATCCCAGGCAACCTGCAGGCTGCAGCCGCTGGCGGTTTTTTCAAATCCCATCGCCAGCGATTCCAGCGGGGTATCGGTTTTTTGCGAAGGAACAGTAGCGTGGAGCAGATCCTTTTTACTGTCATATTTAAAAGAACCCCAGGTATCGGTGTCTTTATTCAGAATAAAAGTCCAGTTGCCTTCGTTGACAATGGCAAACAGGGTATAACGGCCCTTGGGTACCCTTTTCCCGTCAATTTTTACATGTTTGAAAAATTCTATCTCGGTGGCTTCATTGGCACCCAGGCGCCACACTTCCCCGTATTTTACCAGTCCGCCGAAAATTACACGACCCGCTTTCTGGGGCCGGGAATAAATGACCCGGGCAACCGGACTTTCCGTCACTTTATCCTGGATCTTCAGCACGGGGTAATTGGCCGGATAATAACTTACATCCATCGGGGATTTGTCAACCGGGGGCAAGGTCTGGGCCATCAGGCTGCAAAAAACAAGCTGGAAGAAAAGAACGATACCTGCAATTTTTTTCATGGGTTCCTGCTTTAATGTGTGATGAACAAAAGTATAACGAATTGTTTACCGGCTTGTTACCATTCATCATGGCTTTTTTTCCGGATCCGTAAGTCCGGCCAGGTAAGCAGCCGCAAACGGCTTTATCTCCGCCCAGAAATGACGATAACAATCGCCCAGAAGTTGGTAGTGCTCTTCAAAAAGCCGGAAAGCGGTATCACTTTCTGTCAGATAACGTGAACGGCGTACCAGTCCGCCCAGGCTTTTTTCCGTTCCCCAGCGGCTCCGGTAATGAAAAAGCCAGTTTTGTTCCTTCATATAGGGATACATGCGGGCAAAACGCTCGGGCAGCAGGTCAAGATGCTGGTGAAGCGTCTGGTATACCCCGCCCGAGAAACCATGAAGTGAACTTTCGGTGAATTCCTGCTCATCGGCCGCCAGAAAATGATCATAGATCACGTCCACAATAGCCCCGGCATAAAGGCGATAGGCCGGCCGGAATACCAGTTTGGCTTCGCGGCTGGCTTCGTGCCGGTCGGTGAATTCATCAATAGCCCGGTGCAGGGTAATACCCCGCTGTACCGCTTCCGGGTAGTCCAGTTTGCGGCGCCCCTTTACAAAATCACTGATCATATTGCCGACGAGGATGCCGGGCTCATTAAAGGAAAGATATGCGTGTGCCAGGTAATTGATGCGTAACGGTTTGGTGCAAATTTACGAAACCGGTCCGCTGCGCTTCTGCTGCTGGTAAAAACGCCAGGAAAAAATCGCCGGTATCAGCACCATTGCGAATATTCCTGCAATAAAAATTATGGTGGCAATTGCCGGGGGCAGGATAAAACAGAACACAGCCAGTGCGAGCCCGCCCCAGAACCAGATTTTTCCCGCCAGTAAATGGGTAGCCCGCCAGTTGTCCGGATTTTCCAGGGTCCAGGGTAAACGCATCCCCGCAAAATAATTCGGCTTCAGGTTAGGCATATAATTGCCAATAACAGCCATTAAAAGGGCCACAGCAGTCAGTATAATATTAACATCCATCCGTGATCCGCCATTGGAACTGGAGTAAATGATAAATACGGTCAGCGCAGACAGGAACAGGGATACGGCGAAGCCGATTTTTTTGAAACGGGACCGGTTCTCATCCGCATAACGCTTCGGATCTATCCGGTGTATATTGGCCATCAGGTAATAAAGCCCGATGCTGAGGAAAAATAAAATCGCTGCCATCAGCAGTAATTCATTCTTACTCCCGTAGCGGTCGGGTTTTCCGTTGATATCAAAATGCATGGCGACTTCGGCCGGAAGTTTATTCCAGATTACCGCCAGGTAAATGCCCGGTACCAGCGAAATCAGCCAGATCAGCGGCTGCATCAGTTTATTCATATCACTTCTTTTTAGAACGGAATTGCAGGAACCACTTCATGATCTCATCCACTACAGTGGTATTCAGCGAATAGAGAATGTACTGGCCCTGTTTTTCCGCGCTAACCAGCCCGGCCTGCTTCAGCAGATCGAGGTGATGCGAAATACTCGGACCGGATAAACTGAAGTGTTCCACAATTTCCCCGGCAGTCATGTCACGCTGCTGCAATAGTTCCAGGATCTCCCGCCGGGTCGGATCATTCAGGGCCTTGAATGCCGTATTCATACAACTATTTAAACATTTAGACAAATATCTAAATAACTTTTGACATTTCCAATTACTTTCTGTTACTGTTTCAATTCCGGGATAACCGGTTTCGCCTGCGGCTGAATGGTTAATAATCCGTAACACCTGTTAACAAGCCTTAACAGGGCACTCCATTGATCATAATTGGCTTGCCTTCCCCTGTAACCCGCGGTACCTTTATTCCGTCACAGATACAGAGAACAGACAAATAACCATAAACCTTTAAAGAAACCAATATGAAAAAGACAATCGTGGCCGCGACGGCACTTCTCTTCTCCCTGGCAGCCATGGCCGGTGATGCAGGTGTAAATGAAAAAGTGCTGAATGCCTTCAAAAAAGATTTTTCCTCCGCCACACAGGTGGAATGGACAACCGGCAGCGGTTTTTACAAGGCCGTTTTTCTCTATAATGAAAAATATGTGTACGCCTTTTATTCTGAAGAGGGCCGTCTCCTGGGACTGACCCGGAATATCACCGTATCGGAACTGCCGCTGAAACTTCAGACCTGTCTGAAGAAAAATTATGACCAGTACTGGATCAGCGACTTGTTTGAAGCCGCCCGGGAAGAAGGCACTTTCTGGTATATCACCCTGGAAGATGCCGATACCCGCCTCGTACTGAAAGCAACAGCGGAACAGCCCTGGACTGTGTACGAAAAACAGAAAAAAGCCTGATAAACCTGTTTTGGTGTGTGGTAAAAACAACCCTGGTCTGCTCCGGCGGCCGGGGTTTTGTTTTTGCAGGATCGCTGCCGCAAAACCGGTGAAACCTGTACTTTTGCACACCGCAATGTCTCACCATATTGTGATCTGAAGGCGGATCCAAAATTATTTTTGCGATGAACAAAGGTCCGGTTTCTCAATTTATTCAGCATCATTACCGCCACTTTAATGCAGCTGCCCTGGTGGATGCCGCTAAAGGCTATGAACAGCACCTGCTGGAAGGCGGAAAAATGATGATCACCCTGGCCGGTGCCATGAGCACAGGCGAACTGGGTATCTCCCTGGCCGAAATGATCCGGCAGGGTAAAGTCGATATTATCAGCTGCACAGGCGCCAACCTGGAAGAGGACGTGATGAACCTCGTGGCCCACTCCCACTACAAACGTATTCCCAACTACCGGGATCTTACCCCCCAGGAAGAATGGGACCTTCTGGAAAATCATTATAACCGTGTTACAGATACCTGTATCCCGGAAGAAGAAGCTTTCCGCCGGCTCCAGAAACACCTGGTGAAACAGTGGAAAGAAGCCGAAGCCGCCGGGGAAAGGTACTTCCCGCACGAATTCCTGTACAAAGTGGTACGCAGCGGCGAACTGAAACAATACTACGAGATTGATCCCAAAGACAGCTGGATCATCGCGGCGGCTGAAAAGAATATTCCCATCGTGGTACCCGGCTGGGAAGACAGTACCACCGGAAATATCTTCGCCAGTTATGTAATTAAAGGAGAACTGAAGGCCAGTACCGTGAAAAACGGGATTGAATACATGGCCTGGCTGGCCGACTGGTACCGGAACAATTCTGCCGGAAAAGGAGTGGGTTTTTTCCAGATCGGCGGAGGTATCGCGGGCGATTTCCCGATTTGTGTGGTACCCATGATGTACCAGGACCTGGAATGGCATGATGTGCCCTTCTGGAGCTATTTCTGCCAGATCAGCGATTCCACTACTTCCTATGGTTCTTATTCCGGCGCCGTGCCGAATGAAAAAATTACCTGGGGCAAACTGGATGTGAACACCCCCAAGTTTATCGTAGAGAGTGACGCCACCATCGTGGCCCCCCTGATCTTTGCCTGGGTGCTGGGCTGGTAATCAGCCGGTATACGGCATAAAAAGCGAAAGAGCCCCGTAACAGATTGTTCCGGGGCTCTTGCTATATAGAAGGTAGGGATTAATTCTTCCGGCAGGTAGTTAACAGAAAGACAGAAGAAAGACTCCCGAAGTTGCAAAAGGTTTAAAACTTTTTTATCAGCCTCAGCCTCAACCTCAATTCCTCGCCGGTATCTCCAGCTTCAGATCCCTCTTCAGCATCTCATTCCGGTTGGCCATTTCCCAGGCAGTATGGAAAATCAGCCGGGCTCTTTTCACAAATACATCGTATTCTATTTTATCAGGCGTATCGGTGGGACGGTGATAATCCGCGCCCAGCATCCCGTCATAGTAGAAGATGATAGGTACTCCCTTCCGGGCAAAATTGTAATGATCGCTGCGGAAATAAATCCGGTTCGGGTCTTTGGGGTCATTGAATTTATAATCCAGCTCCATCTTCAGGTAAAGTTTGTTCACCCCCTCGCTGATGGGTTTGAGGTCGGTACTGATTTTATCATCGCCAACAACATAGATATAATTGGCAGAATCACCTGTCTTGCGGCTGGCATCACTGCGACCGATCATATCAATATTCAGATTCACCGTGGTTTTTTCCAGGGGAAAAAGCGGGTTGTTCCCATAATAACCCGAACCCCAGAGTCCTTTCTCTTCGCCGCTCACGGTCATAAAAATGATGCTGCGGCGCGGACCATGGCCAGCCTGCTTCGCTTTTACAAAGGCTTCGGCAATTTCCATCACACCCGTGGTGCCGGAACCATCATCGTCTGCCCCGTAATAAATTACCGTATCCCGTTTGCCCAGGTGATCATAGTGGGCCGTGATCACCACGTATTCATCTTTGAGATCTGTACCTTCCAGTACACCTACTACATTACCGGCTTTTTCAGTAAGGACTATTTTATTATAACTCAGCTCCAGGTCTGCCGGATAGACTTTGGAGGCAAGAGTTCCGTTTTTTATTTTCTCCGCAAAACCGGCCGCCTCTTCTCCCAGTATTCTGGCCGCTGTTTCCAGGGAAACGGAAAAGCTGAAGGGTGACTGATTTGCCTTATAGCTGCTCATTCCCCAGCCGGAGGTAACCATGCTGGCCCTGCGGGGAAAACTGGTACTGATCGTCAGTACCCCTGCCGCTCCCTTGTTCAGGGCGGCATTCATTTTTCCCATGGTACCGGCAGGAGAACCAAAACCGGTCTGGGAAGACTTATAACCGGCCGGACTCCCCTCCATAATCATAACCAGTTTGCCGGCCACTTTCAGGTCCTTGTAATCATCCCGGTTCTCCCCGTCACTGATACCATAACCGGCATAAACCACTTCTGAAAAACGCATGGTAGCGGCAAAATTCCCGGGCTGAGGCTGAAAATCGGTATTCAGCGTAAGCGCCTGACCATTGAGCTGCATACCCGCGCTGATCACGGAATCTTTATAAAGGGGATAATACTGACGGTAACTGTCTTTATTACCTGGCTGTAAACCGAGTGCCCGGAAATGGGCCTCAATATAATCGGCGGCTTTTTCCAATCCGGGTGAAGGGGTGCCCCGTCCTTCCATTTCTTTGCTGGCAATGATATACAGGTGTTTTTTCAGATCCTCCACCGTAATCGTTGCGGCTGCCTTCACGGCGTTTTTATCTTTTTTCTGTGCACCGGCCACTAAGGGCAGAAACAGCGACAGGTAAATAATAATTCTTTTTAACATGATGCATGGTTTGAATTGTTCGGATAAAAATAATCCCTTCCGGTAAAGGAAGGGATAAAAATATGGATGACCGGCGGCTGATCAGGAGCAGGCAATCTTGCCCACGCGGGTGGCGTGCCGTCCGCCTTCAAATTCGGTCGTGATAAAATGGGCCAGCATTTTTTCCGCATCACCTTCGCGTACAAAACGGGCGGGGATACAGATAATATTCGCGTTATTATGCGCCCGGGCCAGTTGCGCCAGTTCTTCTCCCCAGCATACTGCTGCGCGTACCCCCTGGTGTTTGTTGGCGGTGATGGCCACCCCGTTGGCGCTGCCGCAAATCAGGATACCAAATGAGGCTTCTCCTTTTTCTACCGCACTGGCAACGGGATGGGCGAAGTCAGGATAATCCACAGAATCCGGTCCGTCGGTGCCAAAATCCGTAAAAGCCAGCCCCTTCCCTTCGAGGAATGAGATCAGCTGCTCTTTGTATTTGTATCCGGCATGGTCGCTGCCGATGGCAATAGGTTTGTGCAAATCAAAAGCAGAATGCATAGATTTTTTTATATGTGTGAACGACAATCTGAGCTTAACTCTCCAAAGGTACAAACTCCGGCCTACTCTCTACTAACTCCCGTCTCCTGTCTCCCGTCTCCCGCCTCCTAACTCCACTCCTTCGCCTTCTCCTCCTGCTGTTTATTTATCCGGGCTGTCAGCATGATACTGGCTTCAAAAAGCAGGTAGAGGGGAATGGTGACAATGGTCAGGCTGAACGGATCGGTGGAAGGGGTGATAATAGCCGCTGCGATGACAATCACCACAAAGGCGTGACGCCGGTATTTGCGTAAAAACCGGGCGGATACAATTCCTATACGCGCCAGTACCATCATCAGCAGGGGCATCTGGAAAAGCACCCCGATGCCCACCGTCGTATAGATCAGGTTCTCCAGGTAATCGGAGAAAGAAGGCATAATGACAATCTGGGAACTGAGTTTAAAATTAAAGTAGAAGTTCACCATAAAGGGAGTCAGGATAAAATACCCGAAAGCCACTCCGGTGAAAAAGAGAAGGGATACCCAGAAAATAACGCCCCTTGTTTTTTTGAGTTCCTTTTCTGAAAGGGCCGGTTTTACAAAACGCCAGAACTCCCAGAAAATGTAGGGGAAGGCCAGTACAAAACCACCGATAAAGCCCAGCGTGAAATAAGAGATAAACTGGCCCGTCATGGTATTTTCCAGGAACTGGGCATTTACGGCCGGGAAACAGAGGGTGTCACCAATGCCGATAGAATGACCCAGAGTACAAAGCCAGCGGGCGGAAATAAAACCGGAGCGGGTGGGAGCCATCAGGATATCTTCCACCACTTCCCGCGAAAAAATCAGGACGACCACGGCGCAGACCAGTACCGCGATTACGGAACGGATCAGGTGCCAGCGCAATTCCTCCAGGTGGTCAATGAAGGTCATCTCCCCCTGAGTATCGGGCTTTCGTTTATTGAAAAAATCAAGAAGGGCCATGTAATCTTTTGGAACGCAAATATACTCCTCTAATCCCCAAATCCGCCAATCCTTTAATCTGCTAATCTACTTCAGCTTCTTCATCTTCACCGTCTCAATCCTCGTTTCTGTTACGTGCAGGATGTCGAATTCATAATCGTCTATGATGATCCGTTCTTTCTGCCGGGGAATGGTTTCGTGATGGTTGATAATAAATCCGGACAGGGTTTCCGCCTCTTCCGAGTGAAATTCGAAACCGTATTTGTCCTCCAGGTAGTCCAGTTCCAGGCGACCGGAAAAAATATACTCGTGTTCGGCCAGTTGCTTTTCCACGAATTCTTCCGTGTCATATTCATCCTGTATTTCCCCGAACAGCTCCTCCAGTACATCTTCCATGGTAATGATACCGGCAGTGCCGCCAAACTCATCCACCACCCAGGCGATACTCTTTCTTTCTTTGCTGAATTTACCGATCAGATCGGTGGCGCTCATACTTTCCGGAACGGCCGGTATGGGCAGCAGGACGCTTTGGATATCGGTTGGTTTTTTGAACATATCCAGCTGGTGCACGTACCCGATGATATGATCAATATTTTTTTCATACACCACCAGCTTGCTGAGTTTGGTTTCCACAAATTTCCGGGTCAGCTCCTCCACGGAAGCGCGGCTGTCAATCCCCACAATTTCCTTGCGGGGTACCAGGCATTGCCGGATCTTCACTTTAGGCAACTCCTGCGCATTTTCCATCAGCTGGGTATTGCGCTCCTGCCGCTCATCATCGCTGTGCGGCTGAAAAAGATGTTTCAGGTCACTTCGTTTAATGGCCTGTTTGTTGTGTTTATCCATCCGGATATTGAAGACATATTTCAGCAGCCATTCCGAAAGGTCAATAAAGGCAGCAGCTATGGGAAACAGAAACTGGTAACAGACATTGGTTACACCGGCCAGTTTTTGCAGCAAAGAGGTACTCCGGGCCCGGAAAAAAGCTCTTGGAATAAACTCAGCGAATAGCAATACAAAAAATGTGGCCAGTATAATCTCCACCAGCAGGTGTACGGTATCCGAGCCGATACTCAGATAGGTCCAGATCGGGGCCATCACATTCATGCTTACCTGTAAACCCAGTACAACCAGGAAAATATGATAACCCAGCAGGGTGGTGCCCAGAAAACGGGCGGGGGATTCCATAAAGCCGGCCAGGATCTCCATATGCCGGTCTCCCTGCTTTTTTTTAATCTCCAGGCTCAGCCGGTTGGCGCTGTAAAAAGCCATTTCAATTCCTGCAAAAAAACCCATGAGCAGGAGGGTGAGAAAAAAGAAGACGAGTGATTCCCAGGCGATCATTGGGCAAAGATAGGAAAATGGGGAGGGACGAGTAATCAGCTGTTCAGAAACTTCCGCACCAGCGCTTCGGCTTCGGCACAGGCCCGTTCCAGTTTGTCGTTCAGAATCACAAAATCAAAACGATCCTTAAAGGTGAGTTCATAAGCGGCCTTGCTGATCCGGGATTTCACTGACTCTTCGGATTCGGTACCCCGGCTGCGTAACCTTCTTTCCAGTTCCTCAATAGAAGGGGGTTGTATGAACAGGGAAAGCGTTTGTCCCGGGTATTTATCTTTTACATGCAGTCCGCCTTTTACATCCACATCCAGCAGGGGAGCTTTTTCCGCTGCCCAGATCCGTTCCACTTCCTGTTTCAGCGTACCGTAATACTTGCCTTCATACACCATTTCCCATTCCACAAAAGCATCTTCGGCGATCTTTTTTTCAAAATCCGCGGCGCTGATAAAATAATAATCCACCCCATGCATTTCATTGTTCCGGGGTTTACGCGTGGCGGCCGAAATGGAGAAAGCCAGTTTATCCGGAAGTACCTTCAGCAAATGCCTGACCACAGAAGTTTTGCCCGCCCCGGAAGGCGCGGCGATAATGATGATTTTGTGCCGCGGATACGCCATAGAAGGCGCAAAATTACTGATTAATCAGGGTACCTGCGGACGGATTTTCAGGAGCAATACCCCATGGGGGGGAATCTTTCCGCTGAACTGATCAGCCACCCCGGTATCTGTTTGCCGCCAGAGATCCCGCATGGCCATTTTCCCTTCCAGACCGGCCTCCTTCCAGCTGAATTGTATCTTTTGATACGTTTCCGACACATTAAAAATTCCCGCGGCATAAGAGCCGTCTTCCTGTTCTTTTACCCAGACCTGGTAGGTATCGGTTTTGATCTTCCGGATGGCCTGTTTACCTGCCGGATCCTGGTTTACCGCGATCACTTCGTCATTGCTGAGCAGGCTTACGGTGAAATCATCCATACTGGCCATATCACAGCCGATCAGCAGGGGAGATGCCAGCAGACACCAGAGACTGATATGGGTGTATTGTTCGTCCGGGTTGAGCCGGGTAGGATGCAGGTTTTCTCCCCATCCCACATTGCCCACAATCAGCATATCGGGGTCGTTCCAGCGACCGGGTTTTGCATAGGGCTGCATGGCGGTCTGGTTAAAGGCGATCTGGTACATACTCTGCCAGGTATCTTCAATATCGCCGGTGGTGCGCCAGCAGTTGCCATCCACCTCAGCGCCCCATTTCCATACTTCTTTCATACCATACTGGCAGAGACTGTAAAGAATATCCCTGGGCTGTGCGCGTAAGGCCTCCTGCATGACCGTATAAGGTTTAATATAAGATGCCGTACTGCTGTCTTTACCGCCATGTATCTGTCCGTAACTGCACCAGTCATATTTCAGGTAATCCACGCCCCAGCGGTTATAGGTATCCGCATCCTGCCGTTCATGCTCCCAGGATCCGAGATACCCGCCGCAGGTAAGCGGACCGGGAGAGGAATAGATACCGAATTTCAGCCCGCGGCTGTGCAGCCAGTCACCAAGGGCCTTCATATCGGGAAACTTTTCATTGGTCAGTATCTCCCCGTTCGCTCCCCGCGCCGGTGCTTCCCAGCCATCATCAATATTCATATACATCCAGCCATGATCAATCAGCCCTTTGTCAATCAGGGCCTGTGCCGATGCCTTCACTTTATCCGTACTCACGCTCAGCCCCCAGCAGTTCCAGCTGTTCCAGCCCATCGGGGGAGTCAGGGCAAGAAGGCTTCCGCATTTGATGGTGAAAAGCTGTTCGGCTTTTCCTTTGGCATTACTGACCCGGATGGCTAAGGGATACTCACCCGCCTGGTCAAGCTTTCCGCTGAGGATACCGGTTGCCGCATCCAGCTGCAGTCCTGCCGGCAGCCGCTCAACGGCATAGTGCAGGGGTTTGTCGCCGGTGGCGGCGATCTTAAACAGAAAAGGCGAACCCGGTCTTACCCCGAATACACGGGCATTGTTAATCCGGGGCAGGGCAGAGGCGGGAGGTGTCAGGATATAGGGCGGTACTGTGAGCAGGGATATTTTCTGCCCGCTCCTGTCCTCTGTAAAACTTACCCTTATTTCCAGCCGCTGTGATTTGTCGGTTACTAACGGTTCTGTATATGCGCTATTGGCCGGTATCCGGATATGCTTGATTTTCTGTATAACCGTCAGTCCTTTTGCGGGATCCACCACCGTAATAGCCAGTTTGCCGCCCATCGCGGCCGGTAACTGGTGATGCAGCTTCAGTTGCCCGTTTTCATACTGCAGGCTTCCCAGATCTTTCAGCTGCAGAAGACCCACTGAGGGAACAGCTCCGAAAATACCCCCGATACCGCCCCCGTCATAGACCCGCACGGCCAGGATATTTTCCTGGTCCCAGCGCAACAGGGGATCGGATACCGCTAAGCGGATGACCCGTTCCCGGTCCCAGCGCGTGCTGTAGCCCCCGGGATCGGAGGGGAAACGGCCTGTTTTGCTGATTTGTTTTCCATTGAGAAAAATCTCATCGGCATCATCAATTTTGGCCAGGTAAACACGCAAGGAATCCGGCCACCAGTTCCGGGTCTTTAGGGAAGAAGAAAGCGTGAAATGAAACCGGTACCAGCCAAAACCATCCAGCTCGGCATACCCCTGTTTGTCCCAGTTCCGGCTAGGATCAATCGGCTTCCAGTCCCGGTCATCATAGTCCGGCTGACTCCAGGCCGGGTTATCTCCGGACATAAAAAGGGCGTTTCTTAATTCGGTTTTCTTTTCCTGGGCTAATGTGCTAAGTGAAAGATGAAGAAACAGGGCTAGCCAAACTTTATACATACCGATTCTTTTGACTAATGTACTCAATCAGCCGGCTCTTTGATCAGGCAAACGACTGCGGAAAGTAAATTTGATTCTGCAATCCTGCATATTCCCGCATATTCCTGCAAAGTCCGGTAATCTTAATATTTACAGATTAAAAATTTTTATCAGGGGCTAACAAATGTTCAGAACACAGTTTTATATTGTAGGATATTTCGTCCACAAACCAAACCCAACTTTATGTGTAAAAAATCAGGACTGCTCCTGTTCCTCCTCACAGGAACCTTATCCCTTTTTGCCCAGCAGGACTACTGGACCGCCCACAGTTCGGCTGACCGCATTGTTCCGGACAAAAAAGTAAACCGGCTTTCATTTCCCGCTGCATTTAAACTGTTTGATCTGAATACTGATCAGTTCAGGCAAAAACTTTTTACCGTTGCGGGCAGCGCTTCCCGGTCAACTGCCATTATCAGTCTGCCCAATGCAGACGGGCAATTGGAAAATTTTGAAATCCTGGAAGCCTCCAACTTTGAACCGGCACTGCAGGCCCGTTTCCCTGAAATCCGCGCCTTCTCCGGACGCGGCATTACCGATCCTTCAGCCTCTCTTAAACTGAGTTATTCCCCGCAGGGTATTCAAACCATGATATTCCGTGCCGGAAATGAATCAGAATATATGGAACCCTATTCCGCAGATCAGCGTGTATATGCTGTCTTCCGTTCCGCCCGCAACAAGGGCAGTATTCCCTGGACCTGCACCACGGCGGATGAACGTCTCGCCAACGGACTCAACCAACAGGTTAATAACGGAGGCTTCACCAGCCGCTCCGGCGGCGATCTGAAAACCATGCGCCTGGCGCAGTCGGTTACGGCGGAATACTCCAATTATTTCGGCGCCACCAGTTCGGCCCAGGTAAACCTGGTGCTCGCGGCCATCAATGCCACCCTTACCCGTTGTAACGGGGTTTTTGAAAAAGACCTGGCGCTCCACCTCAACCTGATCGCGAATACCACCAGTGTGATCTATTATAATCCCTCCACCGATCCTTATTCCCCGGCCAGTACCGGTACCGGTGGCGCCTGGAATACAGAACTGCAAAACACACTCACTTCCGTGATCGGGGAAGCCAATTATGATATCGGTCACCTCTTCGGGGCAACCGGTGGTGGTGGTAATGCCGGTTGTATCGGTTGTGTTTGCGTAAATGGCTCCAAGGGAAAAGGCTATACCTCTCCTTTTGATGGCATTCCCTATGGCGATAATTTTGATATTGATTATGTCGCCCACGAAATCGGCCACCAGCTTGGCGCCAACCATACTTTCTCTATGAGCAATGAAGGCACCGGAGTGAATAAAGAACCCGGTTCCGGTATCACAATCATGGGTTATGCGGGAATTACCAGCCAGGACCTGGCGCCTCATTCCTATGATTTTTTCCATCAGGCTTCTATTGCACAGATTCAGGCCAACCTGCTTACAAAAACCTGCCCGGTTACTACCAGCATCGCTGGCAATAATGCCACGCCTACGGTATCTGCCGGAAGCGATTATACCATTCCCATCAGCACTCCCTTTGCCCTGACCGGTTCGGCAACCGATGCCAACAGCGGGGATGTACTGACTTATTGCTGGGAACAAAATGATAATTCCCCTTCTACACAAACGGGAACCAACAGTGTGGCCCGGGCCAATAAAACCCAGGGACCGAACTGGATTTCCTTCCTGCCGGTTACCACACCCACCCGTTATTTCCCCCGTATGGAAACCATCCTGGCCGGCGGTCTCATCACCGGCCCCCTGCCCGGCGGTGATGCGGGCGCCAATATTGAAGCCCTCAGCTCGGTATCCCGTACACTCAATTTCAGACTGACGGTAAGGGATAATGCAGTATACAGTTCTACTGCACCTGTAAGTGTGGGACAAACCAATTTTGATGATGTGGTCATCACAGTGACCAATACTTCCGGACCTTTTTCGGTAACAGCTCCTAATACCGCTGTATCCTGGGCTGGTAACAGTGCCCAGACCATCACCTGGAATGTGGCCAACACAACTGCCAGCCCGGTGAGTTGCGCCAATGTGAAAATTTCCCTTTCCACCGATGGAGGGGCTACGTTTACCACGCTGGTAGCCAGTACGCCGAATGATGGTTCTGAAGTGGTAACCATTCCGAATACGGCCACGACAACAGCCCGGATCAAAATTGAATCCGTTGGCAATATCTTCTTTGATATTTCAAATACCAACTTCACCATTACTGCAGGAAGCGGTTGCGGTACACCGGCCGGACTGACCAGCAGCGGTATCAGCACAACCGCCGCCACGATCAGCTGGTCGGCTGTCAGCGGGGCTAACTCCTACGATGTGGATTACAAACTGAACAGCGCGGGCACCTGGACCAATGCGGCTACCGGCACCACTTCGCTTTCAGCAGCGCTCAGCGGATTGACCAGCGGATCGCTGTATGACTGGAGGGTGCGGGCCAATTGTACCGAAGGCAGCAGTGCCTATAGCCAGGCACAGTTTACTACGGTGTCTGAAGTAACCTGCAATGCGCCGGCAGGGCTTACATCTTCCGCTGTCACCACTTCATCGGCTACCATCAGCTGGACGGCTGTCAGCGGTGCGAACTCCTATGATGTGGATTATAAACTCAGCAGCTCCGGCACCTGGACCAATGCGGCTACCGGCACCGCGTCCACATCCGTTAATCTCAGCGGACTCACGGCTGCTTCTGTATACGACTGGAGAGTGCGTACAAATTGCAGCAGTGGCAGCAGCGCCTATAGTCAGGCACAGTTCACTACCGCGGCTTCGGGTTGTGCAACGGCCTTTGAACCGAATGAATCCATTGCAGCAGCGGCGGCTATTACAGCGGGTGTTGCGAATACAGCTGCTATCAGCAGCAGTACGGACCAGGATTATTTCAGGATCACCACCACTGCCACTTCCAACAATACGTTCAGCCTTGTCGGACCCTCGGGTGTGGATTATGATCTGGTTATTTATAACAGTGCCGGCACGCAGATCGGCTCCGGTACAAGTTCCACCGCTACAGAGACGGTATCACTGACCAGCCAGGCTGCAGGCACCTATTATATCCGCGTATTCGGATACAACGGCGCCTTCAGTGCCAGCTGTTATACCCTTACCGCAACGGTAACCACGGTTACCAGTTGTGCCAGTCCGCTGGATAACAGTACAAACGGTTCCGCTTCGGGAGCCGCCACCATTCCGTTTAATACAGACGTGAAAGGACTGATCAATGTGAGCAATGACAACGATTATTATAAGTTTGTCATTACCACAGGCGGTACGGCTACGATTACGCTTACTACTTTGCCGGCCAACTACAACCTGCGGCTGTACAGCAGCAATGGCACCACGCTGCTGGCTTCATCCACAAGAAGTGGTACCAACTCCGAGACCATTTCAAGGACCTACACTGCCGGCACCTACTATATCCGGGTGAATGGCAATAACAGCAGTGCCTGGAATGCGACGAGTTGTTATACCCTGCGTGTAGCCCTGGGTACTGCCACCCGTGAAATACCTGCGGAGATGACAGACGTACAGAAACCTTCTGTATTCCCCAACCCGGTTACCTCGGGTACGGTAACCGTAAGTATACCCGGGAATAACGGTAATGCGGATTTACGTCTGATGGACATGTATGGCAAACAGGTGCTCCGTCAGAACAGTTCAGCCCGTTTCACTACGCTGAATATGGGTCAGCTGCCGGCGGGTATTTATCTGCTCCGGATCCGGTATAACGGAAAAGAAGAAACCCTGAAACTCGTAAGAGAATAACGACGCTTCAGTATAAAAAGAAACAGGCTGCCCGTATACGGCAGCCTGTTTCTTTTTCCGGATCAGCAAAAACTGTTCTCTGCCGGATACCCTTTTTTTTATTCCCCGGGTCCCCGGCTTTTCCGGTCTTAAAAGCATCATCTGTTTTGCTAAGTCAGAAACCTGCAGCAAGCCTGTTATGCATGACTTTTCAGGTCTGGCATCTGGTTGAGGAAGTGTGCAGCAAGCCCGGAGGGCTTGACTTTCCATATCCGGGGTGCATCCCGGGCTTAGGCAGCTGCGGTACGCGGCCCAACCCCGGAGGGGTTGACTTCCTGTGGCAAAAGGGCAAAGCCCGG